>JAIKZH010000011.1 GCA_024682395.1 Bacteroidaceae bacterium | reverse complement strand
AATGATTAATTTTTTCTTGGTTTTTCTTTGTGATAGTTTCAATCCGTTAGGATAATAATTGTTATTGAATGAAGATGGTTGAAGTTTACTAACAGCCAGATTCAAGACGATAACAAAGTCAATGCACAAAGTGCAAACTATCTCAAAGTGTTTTCTATGTATTCTTCTAAACTCATAGTCTATGATATCCATTAAATATAAGTCAACAGGGGCATATGTAGGTGAGTCTTTTTTATGTTTTTTTGTTTATCTTATTCGTGAAATAATGTTTTGATGTTGGTAAGAAGATGGTGGAAGAATACGTTAAAGATCAGAATACAATCCGCTAATGACTTCACCTTTGTAGTTTAGTCCATTTAGTTAATGAGTTGATTGGACGTTCCTCGAATGAAGGCATATAATTGATACTTTGTTTCTCTGAGATTTCTTTTGTCTCTTTTGTGCCTTTTGTCAGGGTGTACGTTGTGTATGTGTTTTCTTCATCGTCATCGTTGCAGTCCACAGAATGACAAAGAATTGTATGGATTTTGCTTTTCTTTATATGAAAATACGTTCTTTTGAATAAGTCTGCACTTCGTCCACTTTCTTGAAGTAAACACACGAATCCATCTTCTGTGATAGATAAACTTTCGTATTCACCGAAACTTTTAGCTATAAGCGACAATTTTCCGTTGGATTCTGTGAATATTGAATTTATTCCACCTCCACGAACTATAATTTCACAGATTCCGTCATGATCAATATCTTTTAATATATATTCTTCTGGAGAGATGTTCATACCCTCGAATTCAACGTATTTTTCCCATGCTTTGTTTATCGTTTCAATGCTAATAGATGCAGTGTTCTGCTCTTTCTTTATTTCGTTGATTTCGATTTCTTTCTCACTTTTTGTTACATTAGATGAGTTTTGTGGATTATTCATATTACAAGCTGCAAATAAACTGCTTGATATCAAAGTTAAAGTAAGTATTAATAAATTCTTTCTCATAATAATTGTTTTTAATTAAATGGTTATTTCTTTGGCAAAAATACATATTTTTTCTTTTTCAACCTAATAATAATGCTACAAGTTAAAACCGTGGCGCTTCAGCGCCATATTTCTGGCTCGTAGAGCCCAAGATTTACATAATCTAATCCTCACCTCAACAAAGATTGTAAATAAACTTACATCTCTGTATTCGGTTCGTCAAGATTTCTAACGAAGTTATAAAATAATCAATATTGCACAGCAATATCATCAGGAGCAACGAAATAATTATCAATTCTCAATTACGCTTTAGCGCTATGTCTTAATATGTTAAACAATAATCAACAAATAAATAAAAAGGAATTAACAAAGGCAACAAGTTATGAGCAACTTGTTGCAATTGATAATTCATAATTGACAATTGATAATTATTGCTTATGCAATGATTTAAACATATCAAGATATGTTGTTTTTTATTGTTTCACAAGAAATCTTAAGCTCTAAAGAGCTAGAAATTTATATGGGGGAAATCTAGAGTTCTTCGAACTAGAAATGAAAGCATCGGGGATGCTTTTAAGATTACAAGCATAACTATTAATTGTCCTTTCTTACAAGTTGTTTACAACTTGCTTATTTCTGGCTCGTAGAGCCTTAGATTTCCTCAACTAAGATTTCTAGTTCGAAGAACTCTAGATTTCTAACGAAGTTATAAAAAAAACAATATTGCGCAGCAATATCATTATGAGTCGATAATTATGTCGAAAGCTGTTGATTTTCAGTAGCAACGAAATAATTATCAATTCTCAATTGCAACCCCGTTGCCTGATTGTCAATTATTAACAAAAAGGGATGTGCCTCTTCTGACACACCCCTACATTGATTATTTAAACTATGAAAGATCAATTAAATGTAATAAGGAAGTAGTTCTTCTTACCTTTTTGAACGAGTAGATATTTTCCGTCGATAAGGTCGTCGGCAGTTATTACTTGGTCAAATGCTTGAAGTTTCTCCTTATTGAGGCTTACACCACCGCCTTGTGTGAGTTTGCGCATCTCACCTTTTGAAGGGAAGATCTGTGCGTGCTCAGTGGTCAAATCAACCATTTTGATCCCATCAGCAAGAATCTCGCGTGAAAGTTCAAAGTGTGGAACACCGTCGAATACATCGAGGAATGTTTGTTCGTCAAGCTTAAGAAGAGCTTCTTTTGTTGCCTTTCCAAACAAAATTTGTGATGCCTCAACAGCCATGTTGTAATCTTCCTCAGAGTGAACCATTACAGTGAGTTCACGTGCCAATCTCTTTTGTAATGGACGCTGACCTGGATCTGCATCTTGTTCTGCGATAAGAGCTTCAACTTCGTCTTGTTCAAGTGAAGTGAAAATCTTGATGTATTTCTTTGCATCTTCGTCGCTTGTATTCATCCAGAACTGATAGAATACATATGGTGATGTATATTCGCGATTCAACCAAATGTTACCTTTCTCAGTCTTACCGAATTTTGTTCCGTCAGCTTTTGTCACGAGAGGACATGTTAAAGCAAAACATTCGTTTCCATTAATACGGCGTATAAGTTCACTACCAGTAGTGATGTTGCCCCATTGGTCTGCACCACCTAACTGAAGTTTACAGTTCTTATGTTCGTTGAGGTATAGGAAATCGTAACCTTGAAGCAACTGATAAGTAAACTCAGTGAAACTCAATCCGTCGCGAGCTTCTCCGTTCAAACGTTTTTGTACAGACTCCTTTGCCATCATGTAGTTTACAGTGATATGCTTACCGATGTCGCGTGCGAAGTCGAGGAATGTGAAGTCTTTCATCCAATCGTAGTTGTTAACCAACTCAGCCTTGTTTGGAGCATCACTGTCGAAGTCGAGGAATTTAGACAACTGAGCCTTTATACATTCAACATTATGACGAAGAGTTGGTTCGTCAAGCAAGTTGCGTTCCTGACTTTTACCTGAAGGGTCGCCAATCATGCCGGTAGCACCTCCGATAAGAGCTAATGGCTTATGTCCGCAACGTTGGAAATGTCTGAGCATCATCACACCACATAAATGTCCGATATGTAATGAGTCTGCAGTTGGGTCGATGCCGAGATATGCTGTAACCTGTTCTTTTTCAAGCAGTTCTTCTGTTCCTGGCATCATGGTGTGAATCATGCCACGCCATTCCAGTTCTTTAACAAAATTCTTCATATTTTTTTATGATTATTAATTGCAATTTAATTGTGACTGCAAAGTTAATAATAATTTATTAATTATCAATTATCAATTACAACTTATTGTCTAATTATCACTTGTATTACAACCTTGCTCCTCAAGGGCTACTCTCTATTGTCAAATGTCAATTATACGTTAATAATTATGACGTAGTTGCCTTTTTTATATAGATTACTTACAAACTGTTCTTAAAACTAACTTTTTTGCAGTTTTCTGATATAGAATTGAAAAATAATATTTATCTTTGCAATCGAAACATGATTTATTCGACTATAAAAAATCAGTATTGTCCATTGTGGTTCTTTTAAATTATTAAAAGATGAATTTGTGTGGTATATTACGTAGAGGATATCAGTATTCTCTTAGTAATTATTGCGCATCGTATCGGCTACATTACTTCTTTATATTAAGAATATTTCTTGTAGCAAAATTAAATACACGAGGTAGTCTACTTTTTTCGTGTATATCACTTTATTGGACATTGATGTGACTTGTGTTTTTTTAATTAAAATAAACCTAATTATCTATTAGTCAATTATATCGTAATGAAACAATGAAAATAACTGTAGCTATATCTTGTTATAATCAGGAAGTTGATATAAGAAAATGTTTAGAGTCTGTTATGGCGCAAAATTATGATGATGTCGAAATCCTTGTTGTAGATGACCATAGTACAGATAATAGTAGAGAGGTGGTAAAAGAGATCTTTGCCTCACATCCTGAAAAAAATACTCGTCTTGTTGTTCATGACACCAACAAGGGCTTATCAATTGTTCGTAATACAGGTATTCAAGAAGCCAGTGGAGATGCAATTATCTTTATTGATGGTGATGATACTATGGTAAAGAACACTTTAGGACTTTTTGGACGTAAAATGAATGAAACTCATGCCGATGTTGTGTGTGGATCGTTTAGGATGGTTGATGAATGTGGCGAATTAATACGCAATTATGAATATCCTTCTGCCGTGATTCAAGGAAAGTATGCATTCTCAACCTATGTTGAACAATATATTAAGGATAAACAATGGTTCCCTATAACCATGTGGAATAAACTTTATCGTCTTGATTGGCTAAAAAGTAATAATATTTATTGCGCTACCCATTTCAAGTTTAATGAGGATATTATATTCACTTTTAATGTTGTATTACATTCAAATAAAGTAGCCGTTTTAGATGCTATTACATATAATTGGACCCAGAGGCCAATGTCGATATCACATAAAAAGAAGACACCAGCTATGATCCATGATTTACAGATGGCTATAGAAGGTGTGTTTAACACACTTGCAGATTTTAGAAGCAGTCATAGTGATGAAAATATACCTCAAGGTTTGCTATATATTCTAAGTTTTGTATGTTTAACAACAGGGACACTTAGATCTGTTCTTTTGTCTGATATAACCAAAACAGAGAAAAAGCAATATATAAGAAATATCAAGAATAAATATAGGGAATATCATATTAATAGACATCAAGTAGTTGGAGTTTATAACAAGATGTCGTATCTTATTATGATGTCTCCGTCCCCATATAGATTGTTTTTATTGTATCATAGGAATCTTAAACCAATAACTAAGATGGTTAGATATTGTAAGAGATAAGATAGTATTTGACTGGGATAATCAGTTTGTATTATTAAATGACAAAAAGATCATTTTTATGGATAATATTGTTTGTTTTCGTGAATTTGAGGAAAGAGACATAGATTTTATCTATCAATGCAAGAATGATGAAAAACTAAATCATCTGATTGTAGGCCAGTATCATCCGTTTACAAAGGAGGAAGCAACTCGGTGGTTACATGGCTGTATGGGACAACATGATACATACAAGTTTTGGGCGGTTTGTACTAATGACGATAAGAAAAGAATCGTTGGTTGGATAAGTCTATCAAATATAGATAAGACTAACCAAAGTGCATGTTTTCATGGGATTGTGATTGGCGACCATTCATTTCAAGATGGTTGCGCGTGCATTGAATGTTTTTTATTCCTTTATCATTATGTTTTTATTGAATGTGGATTGAATCGTCTTTATGGGTCATGTCTAAATGAAAATAAATCAAGTCTGTGTATGACCGAAGCGATGTTAAATACGATAGAAGGGGTGGCTCGAAAATCAGTTTATAAGAATGGTAGATTCTACGATGTAATTCATAGTGCGATATTACGAGATGATTACTTGGAATATATGAGGCAAGATGAATTTACGATGAAAAAGATAGTGAAGAGATTATTGGAATCTAAAAGAACTTATGAGCAGCGGTTTAAGTCCTCTCTAATGTCAGTGATATCGTAGGTTGCATGTTGTGTTTACCTATACGATATATGATATTTAGTATATATGGTTTAGTAGAATACTCGATTTGATTATAAAATACCCGATGAAACAAAAGAAATTAATGCTCCTTGGTGGATTATCTTATCTTCTTCCAATAATAGAAGAAGCACATAAGTTGGGTGTTTATGTAATAACAGCCGATTATCTGCCAGATAATATTGCACATAAGTACTCAGATGAATATTGTAATGTTAGTATAATTGATAAAGATGCAGTATTAACAAAAGCTCAAGCATTACAAATTGATGGGATAATGTCTTTTGGCGTAGATCCAGGAGTTGTATCTGCGGCCTATGTCGCAGAGGAAATGGGACTTCCATTTCAATGTTCATATAAATCAGCATGTATCCTTCAAGATAAACATCTCTTTCGTCAATTTCTTTCAGAAAATGGTTTTAACTGTCCAAATGCTAAAGGATACAATAATATAGAGGATGCATTAAAAGATGTCGATTATTTTAATTGGCCAGTTATAGTGAAACCTGTTGATTCTGCTGGGAGTAAAGGTGTAACCAAAGTAGATGATAAGAATATGTTGGTTCAGGCGATTGGATTCGCACTTTCTTATTCGATCTCAAAACAATTTATCATTGAGGACTTTCTTGATATGGTTGGTGCACAATCAAGTGCGGATATCTTTACTGTAGATGGGAAATTAGTATATCCAACTTACTCTGATCAATTATTTGACTCAAACGCTGTTAATCAATATGTGCCAGCTATAGAGATATGGCCAACGACGATGGAGAAGCAACATCAAGAGGATCTTAATGAACAACTTCAGCGTTTATTTACCTTGCTTGAAGTGAAAACTGGCATATACAATGTAGAGTCTCGTGTGTGTCCAAATGGTAAAACCTACATTATGGAGGTTTCTCCTCGTGGAGGTGGTAATCGTATTGCGGAACTGCAAGATATGGCAGCAGATCAGAGTCTTATTCGTAACGAAATAATGAAATCACTCTTTATGCCACTTGATGATATAACTGCTCCCCAATACGATGGTGTATGGTGTAATTATATTCTTCATTCCGATAAAAAGGGAAAACTAATGTCGGTTAATGTTGATGCTGATTTTCGAAAGAAATATGTTAAGGATGAGAGAATCATAGTTAAACGAGGGGATAACATTGCCCCATTTACGGGTGCAAACACTTCTTTAGGTACTTTATTCTTACGTACTGAAACCAGAAAAGAATTAAATCAGATTATTGCCAATATTGATAAATATGTAAAGGTTGTACTTTCTTGATGTAAAATGAGAGAAGAGAATACACATAGAGAAGTTAAACCAATTGGGGGGTATTTTGAGTGGGAATTCCCATCACAGAAAGAATTCGCCCTTCATGATAATGCAGTCCTCCTCAATAGTGGTCGACATGCTCTGGAGTATATACTTCGTGGGTTAGGTCATGTTTCACATTTGTTTATACCATATTACACATGTGATGCAATTCTATTGCCACTTGAGCGATTGAATATACCTTATAGTTTCTATTTTATAAATGAGAATCTTGAAATTGATGGAGATGTACAATTACAAGATGATGAATATATATTATATACAAATTACTTTGGTATAAAAGATGAATATGTGAAACAAATCGCTCTTCAATATGAAGACCATATTATCATCGATAATGCTCAAGCACTCTATTGTCCAGCTTATGCTACCCATCAGTTTTATAGCCCTCGTAAGTTTATGGGTATGCCCGATGGGGGGATAGCGGTCACCTCTGTAAAAGATTATTCAAAGGAACTTCCACAAAGTACTGCTTACAACAGATGTAATCATCTTTTAAAACGCTTAGAACTTCCTCCAGTACATGGTTATAATGATTTTAAAGATGTTAGTCGTCAAATCATGACTTCTCCTCTTGCCAAGATGAGTACAATCTCTAATAAGATTCTAACTTCTGTAGATTTGCATTTCATTAAGAAACAAAGACTAATGAATTTTAATCAACTTCATAGCATGTTAGGTCCTACAAATCTATTAGCCATATCGGATAGGATAACATTTGAATGCCCAATGGTCTATCCGTATTGGACGACAGATAAAGATTTAAGAGACTATCTAATTAAGGAGCAAGTTTTTGTTGCTACATATTGGCCTAATGTCATTGAATGGACAAAGTCTGATATGATAGAAAAAGAATTGGTGCAAAATTGTCTTGCCATTCCTATTGATCAAAGATATGGTAAAGATGAAATGAATAGAATCATAGAGTTAATTTGCAATAAATAATCCCCTTCTATAATATGTAATTATGGCAAGGCTACCATATTTCTAACTAAGTTATATAACCATTTAAATTTAACTGGATTTGTTTAACAACATGTATTTTTTTCGATGAATTCGCCATTTTCATATAAATTAATAGTTAATTTTTATTGGGCTTTATACTTTGACGATATATTCATGTTAAAATTTTTTTAAAAAAAGTGAATAAACATTATTATAGTAAAGTGATATGTCAAAAAATAATATTATCTTTGCAAAAATATGTGTTGATGGTTTAGGCCTTCTATGGGGAGGGTCGTGGCGTAGCCGTGGAAAAAGGATAAGCAACACATTCTGCGACAAATTATAAAAGAGTTGTTTTTCAGCCATTTATATTAAGTCTGTATTTTAATTGTTATAATAGAAGCGCAGCTTTTATTATCTCTCTTTATTTTTATTATATAAAGAAACTAAAATATAAAACTATATAGATCCCCTCAATAATCTTATCAAGTTGAAACTTGAAAGTTCCCAGGAGCCATGCAATAATTTTTAATTATTAATTATCAATTGCAACTCCGTTGTCATATTTCTGGCTCGATAGAGCCCAAGATTTCCTCAATTAAGATTTCTGACTCGAAGAGTCCTAGATTTACATAATCTAATCCTCACCTCAACAAAGATTAAGAATAAATTCTTATCTCTGTATTCGGTTCGTCAAGATTTCTTGTGAAACAATAAAAAAATCAATATTGCAACGCAATATCCTCAGGAGCTACGCTAATTCTCAATTATCAATTGCGCTTTTGCGCCTCCCTTCGCTTTCTTATGGATAAAAATATAATAACTGTCACCTCACCTTTACTTCCCGATTTAGATGAGTTTCATTCTCTGCTGCAGCAGATTTGGGATAATAAATGGATTACAAATAATGGTTCGTTTCATAAACAATTGGAACAAGAACTTGCAGATTACTTAGGTGTATCCTATTTAAGTCTTTTTACAAATGGTACACTTCCACTTCTCACAGCTCTACAAGCATTGAGGATAACAGGAGAAGTAATCACAACCCCATATAGTTTTGTCGCTACAACGCACTCTATATGGTGGAATAGTTGTAAACCAGTATTTGTTGATGTTGATCCTGCAACTGGTAATATGGATCCAGAAAAGATTGAGGCTGCAATCTCTCCAAAGACTACAGCCATCATGCCTGTACACGTATATGGCAAGCCTTGTGATACAAAACGTATTCAAGAAATCGCTGATACATATGGGCTTAAGGTTATCTATGATGCTGCACATGCATTCGGTGTGAAAGAAAATGGAGTAAGTGTATTAAATGCAGGCGATATGAGTACCCTCTCATTTCATGCTACAAAGGTATATAACACCATTGAAGGAGGAGCACTCATCGTAAAAGATGCTGAGACAAAGAAACGAATAGATGATTTAAAGAATTTTGGATTCCATAATGAAACAACAGTAGTAGCTCCAGGTATCAATAGCAAGATGGATGAAATGCGTTCTGCCTATGGACTTTTAAATCTCAAACAGGTGGATTCTGCTATAACTGCGCGTAAATCTGTAGCAAAGACATATTATGAAGCACTTAAAGATGTGAAAGGAATTTCATTCTATCCATATCTCAAGGAAACATTCAATAACGACAATCTTCATTATAATTATTCATATATGCCGATGTTCGTTAATGCAGAAGAATACGGCATGACTCGTGACGAATTATATGCAAAGATGAAAGAGGCAAAGGTGCTTGGAAGACGGTATTTCTATCCACTTATTTCGGAGTTCAGTACATATAAAGGATGTCAAGGTGCAGATAGATCAAATCTTCCAAATGCCCATAAGATGGCAGATAGTGTTATTTGTCTCCCGATGCATCATTTACTTTCTGATGCCGATGTTAATCGTATCCTTGATTTGATTGTATAACAAGAATTTGTCATGAAAGAATTATCAAGAGTTATATCTGCAATTGAGCCTTCATTGACCAGACAACTTTTCAATGAGGCAAAGAAATATAATGATGTTATAGATTTTACCCTTGGCGATCCTGATATTCAAACACCTACCGGAATTAAACTCGCTGGTTGTGACGCAATTATAAGTGGTAAGACTCGCTATTCACAAAATGCTGGTCTTCTTGAACTTCGCCAAGTAATATCTCGCTATTGCGAAAGTAAAGAAAATCTTAAATATGACCCACAGACTGAGATAATAGTGTCTGTAGGTGCTATGGAAGCTGTATTCCTCGCATTGTCTTCAATGCTCAATGATGGTGATGAGGTGATATTTCCGGCTCCTTATTATGTTAATTATAAGCAAATGGTTGAAATCTGTCATGGCGTTCCTGTTATAGTGACAGATCCAAATGGAGTAGAAACACTTACTTGTTCAATTGAAGCAATACGAGCCGCAATAACAGATAACACAAAACTTATTATACTTAATACTCCAAGCAATCCGTCTGGAAAAATATTCTCTTGGGATTTTATTCAGGGCGTGGCAGACCTCGCAAAGGAATTTGATTTGTATGTCATAACTGATGAGGTTTACAAGTGTCTGGTGTATGATAATGCAAAGCGTCCAAAGAGCATTGCTACTCTTCCAGGCATGAAAGAGCGTACCCTGTATATCAACAGCCTTTCGAAGGAATTTTGCATGACAGGTTGGAGAATTGGCTATGCGCTTGGTTCACCAGAGATTATATCTGCAATGACAAAACTGCAAGAAAATGTGGCTGCATGTGCTCCATTACCATCACAATATGCAGCAATGGAAGCCCTTCGCCTTGACAAGGATTATTCAGCTAAAATGGCAAAAATATTTGCAAAGCGTAGGAATGCACTTGTAGAGGAAATACAAAAGAGTACAAAACTGAAAGCGATTATTCCTGATGCAACATTCTATATGATGGTAAATATCAAAGAAACAGGAATGAACTCTGTAAATTTTGCTTATTCCCTCCTTAAACAAACTCATGTTGCAGTAGTTCCAGGAATTACATACGGAAAAGTATGTAATGATTATATACGTATAGCCTTTACTCTTGATGAAGAAATCCTTCGTGAAGGTGTTCGTCGAATTGTAAAATACGCAGACTCATTATAAGACTATGAAGAAATTATTGATGCTGGGTGGTTCGCTCTATCAAACATATGCAATTAAAGAGGCAAAACGACTTGGCTATTATGTGATAACAGCAGACTATCTTCCTTCCAATCCTGGACATCAGTTTGCCGATGAATACTATAACATTAGTACCACAGATAAAGATGCAGTATTTAAACTTGCTACAGAACTGAAGGTAGATGGTGTGGTTGCTTATGCTTCTGATCCCGCAGCCCCAACAGCAGCCTATGTCTGTGAAAAACTTGGACTTCCTACTTCTCCATACAAGTCTGTAGAAATACTTTCAAATAAAGACCTTTTCCGTGCATTCCTTCAGGAGAATAATTTTAATTGCCCTAAAGCTATGGGCTTTACCTCTTATGAGGAGGCACTTTTACATATAGATGAATTTAAGTTACCAGTAATGGTAAAGCCTGTTGATTCTTCAGGAAGTAAGGGAATCAATAAAATGACCGACAAAAATCAGCTGAAGGCTTTTGTAGAAGATGCGCTACACTATTCTCGAGGAAAACGATTCCTAATAGAGGAGTTTATAGTAAAGAAAGGACATCAGATTTCTGGTGATGCCTTTTCTGTGGATGGGAAATTGGTTTTCCATTGTCTTGGAAATGAGTTCTATGACCCAAATTGCGATAAGGACTTTGCACCTCTTGGCGAATGTTGGCCTTTCCAGATGGATCATAAATATATAGAGGATTTAGAGGAACAACTTCAACGCATAATGACTCTGCTCAATATGAAGAGTAATGCTTATAATGTAGAGGCTATTGTAGGTGGGGATGATAAGGTTTATCTTCTCGAATTAGGAGCTCGTTCTGGCGGTTCTCTTATTCCTCAGGTAACAGAATATGCTACAGGCGTAAATATGGTTACTTGGGTAATACAGGCAGCAGCAGGTGATTCTATAGATCTTTCTATTCTTAATGGCAAGAAGGAAATGCCAATCAAAGGTTATTGGTCTAACTATATGGTTCATTCCAACGCAACAGGCCAGTTCCAGTCAATATCATACGATTCTGAGTTCGAGAAAAATCACCTTGTTGCTTTCGTTAATGACTTGCATGTTGGAGATGAGGTTCATAGATTCCGTGATGCTCAAGATTGCATTGGTGAATTCATTCTCAAGTATGAGAGTATGGATCAAATGTTTGAGGTAATCAAGGATATCGAGAGTTTTATAAATGTAGAGGTGGAGTAATGGATATTTGCGTAGGCATAAAACTTTCCAAAGAAAAAGTGTTGAATCTCCTGGCATATTTTGATGATTCTTCCGATATTCCATTGCATGAAGGACTGAATTTTGATACTTATAGTGAGAAACTCAGTCAAAATGCTTATTTTGTACTTGCAACAGATAATGGGGTACAATTAGGTTTTATTGCTTACTATTTAAATTATGAAGCGAATTTTGCATACATACCTCAAACTGTGGTTCATCTAAGTGCGCGACATAGGGGGGTGGGACATATGATGTTTATGTCTTTATATAAAGAGTTACAAGATAAAGTATTTGCTTTATTGCAACTTGAGGTTTTAAAAAATAATACTTATGCGAGAATGTTCTATGCTCGCGAAGGTTTTGTAGAGATAGAAGTGCATGGGAATCGTTTATTAATGGAGAAAGTCCTAGCATTATGAAATGTATAAGCAGTAATAAATTATAGGTTAATTAATATTTATCAATAATCTTTCAGATTTACAAAGATTTGTGGATTTTAATAATACAGAGTGTTCAATTTATAAGAATATGATTAATTTTACGGTTGGTCCAGTGCAATCAAGTGATGCAGTACGAGCAGTAGGAGCAGAACAAGTCCCATATTTTAGAATAGCAGAATTCTCTGAACTTATGTTGGAGAATGAGCGTTTGGTAAAGAAATTTTCAAATATAGGTAGTAACGTATCAGAATCTTTTGTGCGAATTATAGAAGATTTCTTTAATGGAGTAGATGTAGTAAGGATATAATGATATATATTAAATATTATATAAATGTCAGAATCGTTAAAAGATAAGACAGTAAAAGGTGTTGGTTGGTCGGCTGTGGATAATGTGGCTGGTTATGCCGTGACTTTTGTAGTGGGCATAATTCTTGCGCGTTTATTATCTCCTGCAGATTATGGCCTTTTAGGGCTGATTGGAATTTTTACAACTATATGTGGATGTTTTATTAATGCTGGTTTTGGCAGCGCACTTATACGTAAGAAGGATGTAACAGATGATGATTATAATACAGTTTTTATCTTTAATCTTGGAATGAGCATCCTACTCTATGGTGTGATGTTTATATGTGCCCCACTTATTGCTAAATTCTTTGAACGTCAGGAACTAATTGCTCTAACTCGTGTGTCCTCATTAGGCCTAATAATAGGGGCTCTTGCTATGGTACAACGAACACGATTAACTAAACAAATTGATTTCAAAACACAAACAAAGATTACTATTATATCATCAATTGTACGTGGCATAGTAGGTATAACAACAGCATTTATTGGTTGGGGTGTTTGGGCATTGGTGGCTCAGGAACTTGTAGGAAATATAACTTCAACCTGTTTATTATGGTTTTATAATAAATGGTTTCCACGTATTAGTTTCTCAATGACAAGTTTTCATGAACTCTTTGGTTATGGTTCAAAAATGCTTGTAAGTAATATTATTGATACCACTTGGGGACAAACTTATCAAATGGTTATCGGAAAATGTTATGCCCCCGCTGTATTAGGACAATATACACGTGCTACTATGTTTAGTAATATATTGTCAAGTAACGTAACTGGGGTAGTACAGCGTGTTAGTTTTCCTGTACTTAGTCAAATCCAAGATGATCGTACACGTTTGAAAGATGGCTATCGTCGTATTATACGCTCCACGATGCTTATAACTTTTGCATCAATGCTTATGTTGGCAGCAGTATCAAAACCTATGATTTTAGTTTTGATTGGAGAAAAATGGTTACAATCGGCTACTTTTCTGCAAATTATCTGCTTCAGTGGTATGCTATATCCTCTTCATGCTATAAATCTAAATATGCTTCAAGTTCAAGGACGCAGCGATCTCTTTTTAAAGTTGGAAATTATTAAGAAAATCATAGCTATAGGCCCACTTTTGCTTGGTATATTCGTTAGCATCTATTGGATGCTTATTGGAAGTGTGTTTATTGGTTTTATCTCATATTATCTTAATGCCTATTATTCAGGCCCACTTCTAAACTACAGCATTCGTAATCAGATAAAAGATATTATGCCAAGTTTCTTTCTTGCCCTTATTCCTGCCCTTATCGCTTTCATCCCTGTTTTAATATATGATGTCGTTTGGAATGGCGAGAACTGGATACAAGTTGCAAAATTTATATTTCCTCTTCAATTGATACTTGGAATAACATTCTTTATTGTTTTAAATGAGAAAATTAAAACATCTGAATATTTAGAAGTGAAAGGTATTATTGTACCTGCATTGAGAAAAATAATCTCAAAGATTAGAAAAAACTGAAATGGATAGAGTTGATATCAATTTTATAGTTTGCATTCGTTGTGCAACTTTCAATCATGCTCCTTATATAGTGGATGCAATGAATGGCTTCTGCATGCAGAACACAGATTTCCCTTATGTATGTGTTATTATGGATGATGCAAGTACAGATGGGGAACAAGATGTGATTAGAAACTATCTTCAAGATAATTTTGATTTGGAGGATACGAATATCGTTAGAAACGAAGAAACAGATGACTATATACTAACCTTTGCACGTCATAAAACAAATCATAATTGTTATTTTGCAGTATATTTATTGAAATATAATCATAATAGTATAAGGAAATCAAAAGCCCCATATCTAAAGGAATGGGAAGAAAATTGTAGATATATTGCTCTATGTGAAGGAGATGATTATTGGACAGATTCAAATAAATTACAATTACAAGTGAATTATTTAAATGAGCATAATGATTGCGGATTAGTATATTCTCAAGCTGATATTTTTTCCCAGAATGATAAAAAAACTATTGGAATATGGGGAAAACAAACTGAAATGATTGAATTATTTAGTTCAAGTAGTCAAATCCCAACATTAACAACTTGTTTTAGAAAGAATTTATATTATGAGTATTTGGACTCTATAAAGAATGATCCTGCTTGGGTGCTCGGAGATGTTCCTTTATGGTTATATTTCATGCATTATTCAAAGGTTTTCTTTATACCACAAGTAATAGGATGTTATAGGCTATTAGAGGAGTCTGCGAGTCATAGTAATGATTTTTATAAACGAGCGCATTTTATTTATGGCGCATTTATGTGTCGTCAGTATTATGCTCAAAAATATAAAGGAACGGAAATAGCAAGAAAGGTTGCAAGAATTAGAGTTGAAAACATGTTGAATCATTCTTTTAACTATAATAAATCATTAAAGCAGGATTTATTAAAGGATTTGATTAATAACAAGATCTTCAACATAAAGATCTTTGTACTTATTCTGCTTTCAAAATTCAAATTAGGACGTTATTTTATCATTAAACAAAGAACAATAAGAGTTAATATTCAATAATATAATTAATAATATTATATACCAAAGGTTTTATTTTTATATGAATATTATAAGAGCAATATTTAATAATATCATAAGTGGTATCAAGTCCGCCTTGTTTCAAAAAATAATTCGACGTGATCCTGTTATTATAAAGGACGTTGATAATAACTTACTTGCAGGCAAGACCGCAATGATTACAGGGGGGAATAGTGGTATAGGATTCGCAATTGCTAAAAAGTCTGTGGATTCTGGATCTAAAGTTGTAATATTAGCTCGTAATCCTTAAAAAACAAGGCTGTGGCTGAGGAACTACAATGTGATGATCTTATATCAATATAATGAAACAAATGTTCAAAGAATGATTAATAGAAGTTTTTAGAAGTCGATAGAAAATAGGCATATTGACATACATGTAAAAGCATATGTTTATTGGATTAAGTACCGATATTAGTAAGACCTTTCATGGTTATAATGTGATAATATAAATATACTCATAGTCTAAAACTCTATTATTTGATAGAAATAGACAAAATTAGAAATAATATTATTATGTCAATAAAAACATATATTAAACGTGGTTTAGAGTATGTTCTTTCAGGTGTGCCTGTGAAATATACGAATTCTACTATTGCATATTTAGAACCATCTAATAAACTTAAAGACAAAAAAATAATAATAACAGGCGGTGGACGCGGACTTGGTCGTGCAATGGCAAAATGTTTTGTAGATGAAGGCGCTCAAGTTTTGATAGCAGGTCGAAATGAGAATGTATTAAAGGATAGTGCAAACCTAATAGGGTGCTCATATTTAAAATTAGATGTTCAAAATGTTGAGTCTTTTAGCGCATTTATTGATGAGGCTTGGAATATATTAGGCGGACTAGATTGTTTAGTAAACAATGCAGGTGTATCACATCATGAAGGAAATATCCGTAATGTAACATTGGATGATTTTAATATTCAGATTAACACTAATCTTCGATCTGGTTATTTTCTATCTCAGAGATTTATAGAACGATTTGAAAAGAATCAATTAAAAAATGGAAAAATACTTTTTGTCTCCTCTGAAAGAAGTATGATGGCAGATGACCTTCCTTATGGGATAACAAAGTCTGCTGTTAATACTCTTGTTCAAGGTTTAGCGAATGAACTTATTAATGAAGGTATCCGTGTTAATGCGATAGCTCCCGGTGTGACAGTTTCTGATATGACAGGGTATACTAACAATGGAAATCTATCACTTTCTTCTCAAGCAACTGGACGTGTGTATTTTGCAGAAGAGATTGCGCAAATAGCAAGTTTCCTATTATCAGACGTTTCCAATATTATTAATGGTCAAGTTATTGTATGTAACGAAGGAAAATCCATAAATTATAGACGATAAATGAATAACCAGTATTATACACAAGTGCGTAATGCACAGATAGTCTTATATCTTTTAAAATCAAAGGGTATTAAGAAAGTTATAGCATCTCCTGGTACTCAGAATATGAGTTTAGTTGTAAGTATGCAACGAGATCCATTTTTCGAGATGTATTCTGCTGCCGATGAACGATCTGCTGCATACATGGCATGTGGATTGGCTGCAGAGTCTGGAGAACCTGTTGTTTTAAGTTGTACTGGCGCAACAGCTTCTCGAAATTATATTCCAGCATTGACAGAGGCTTTTTATCGTCATTTACCAGTCATTGCAATTACATCAACAGAACGAACTACAGCAGTCGGTCATGATATTGCTCAAGTGATTGATCGTGCCTCATTACCTAATGATATTGCTAAAATTAGTGTATTGGCACGAACAGTAGATTGTGATAATGATGCATGGGATTGTATGATACAGGTAAACAAAGCTCTTCTTGAATTGAATCATCATGGCAAAGGACCAGTTCATATTAATCTCGAGAAAGTGAATGATACGGATTTCTCTTGTAAAGAAATACCTTCTTGCAGAGTGATTGATCGCTTTTGTTATGGTGACGAACTTCCTAAATTGCCAAATGATAAAAAAGTTGCAATATATATAGGCTCTCATGTATCGTTTACAAAAGAAGTCGAGTTATTTATAGACTCCTTTTGCGCAAAACACAACTCTGTAGTATTTTGTGATCATACCAGTAATTATCATGGAAAATATAAGATATTGGCAGCTCTATTAGGCTCCCAAGATTGGAATCATTCTTTCCTTTTAGATTACGATATTGTTATTCAATTAGGAGAAATTACTGGAAACTATTACCAATTGGGAGTAGGTACGCATGCAAAAGAAGTTTGGAGAGTAAATGAAGATGGTAAAATAAAAGATACCTTTAAGAAACTTCGTTTTGTCTTTGAGATGTCTGAGAGCAACTTCTTCTCTCAATATATAGAAAAAGAATATGGATCTATATCAATAGATGACAATTATAAACAATGTCAAGATGAATATCAAAAAACATTGAACCTAATTCCAGAACTTCCCTTTGGAAACATTTGGATAGCAAGGTTTATGGCTCCCAAAATGCCAAAGAATAGTTTGATACACTTTGGAATTCTCAATTCACTACGTTCATGGAATTTCTTTAATATAGATGAATCCATTGATTGTTATGCTAATGTAGGTGGATTCGGAATAGATGGAGGTGTTTCTTCTATGATTGGTTCATCGTTGGCAAATCCAGAGCAACTTCATTTTGGCATTTTTGGCGATTTGGCATTCTTTTATGACATGAACGTATTAGGCAATCGCCATGTAGGTAATAATATTAGGATTTTATTACTAAACAATGCCAAAGGAAGTGAATTCAAGTTATATCATCATCCTGCTTCACTATTAGGCGATGAGGCCGATATGTATATTTCGGCAGCCGGACATTATGGTAGAAAGTCCCCAACTTTAGTACGACATTATGCAGAAGATTTAGGTTTTGAATACTTGTCTGCAGATACAAAAGAATCATTTAGTAATACTTGTGATAGATTCCTAAATCCTAATTTGATGGGACGTCCAATGTTATTTGAGGTTTTCACAGATACTCAAAACGAAAGTGATGCTTTGAAAATCATAAATAGTCTTGTGAAATCAAAAGAAAATCAAAGAAAAGATAAAATCAAAAAGTTGATTGGTGAAGAAAATGCGCATGCTATTCAGCGAATAATAAATAAGATAAAGTCATGAAGATAGGTATTTTAACAGTTCATCGTGCAATCAACGTCGGGGCTGTATTACAGTGCTATGCATTGCAAGAGGTTCTAAAGTCGTTAGGTCATGATGTATGGGTCATCAATTATCAGCAATCAGAAGTGGAAAGCTCAAATAGACCACATTATTCTTTTTCGAAGTTGTTGAGCTTGCTTTTTCACGGACATTTACGTAGCGTGTATAATTATCATAATGATAAAAAGAATCAAATTAAAAAAAATAATAATTTTAATAAGTTTTTAACCGAATATTTACATTGTACCTCAATCTGTAACATAGATTCAATACCTTCTGATTTTGATGTATATGTCATAGGAAGTGATCAAGTTTGGAATTGGAATATTTTTAAGCATCAAGATCCTATTTTCTGGGGAAAGTTTTATAGAAAGGATAATGCTAGGATTATATCGTATGCAGCTAGTACATCAATTGATAGTCTGAACAAGACCGAGAAAGAGTTTATTGAGAAATCATTACGGCAATTCTCATTAATTTCTGTTAGAGAAAGAACAGTGGCAGAGTATATGAATAATAGTTATACTCTTACTCACAAGGTTGAAAGCCATATAGATCCAACTTTAATCGCACCTATGAGTATTTGGGATAGTTTTAAAAGTGAATTTGTTCCAGATGAACCTTATATCTTTGTATATGCAGCTCGACCATATAAGTTAAATCCAAAATTAGTTAAGCAAAGAGCGGAAGAACTTGCAAATAAAATAGGATGCAAAGTGGTTTATATGAGTTATCTTTTATATGCCCCAGTTGATTACGTCGCTTTAATAAGGAATGCAAGTGCTGTAATAACATCATCATTTCATGGCGTTGCGTTCTCATTAATTTTTAACCGTCCTTTATATGCTCTTGCATATGGTGATGAACAGGATTATAGATATATGGATTTGTTACAATCTCTTGATGCAGTTGATAGAATATTTCCTATCCAAAATGAAATAAAGGTAACAGAACAAGAGTATTCCCACATAAATAAAATTATTAAGAATAAAACGCGCGAATCTTTAGAATACATTAAAATAGTAATAAGTAATGATTAATATATTATCTACACCAAGTGATAATTATGCTATGCCATGTGGAGTAATGTTTTACTCCGCTTGTGTCAATAATAAAAAAAGCAATTTACATTTTTATGTTGTAACTGATAACTCATTTACAGAAGAGAATAAGAATAAGTTAAGAGAAACTGTTACTCCTTTTGGTAATCAGATTGATTTTATAATCATTGATGATAATGATATTAATATTTCTACGGGCATGTCATGCTCGTATTATCCCAAATATGTATTTTATAGATTATTTGCATTTAAATATCTACCGCAAAATGTTAGTAAGATATTATACTTAGATTGCGACATAATTATAAGAGCAGATTTAAGTGATTTATGGGAAATAGATATCTCAAATTATGGAATAGCTGGTGTCCCAGATGCTCAAGAGGGAAGAATACAGAATTATAATAGATTAGGATATAGTTCAGAAAAAGGATATTATAATGCAGGCGTGATTATGATGAATCTTGATTTCTGGAGAAATAACAATGTAGAGGTTCTGATAAGAGAATTAATGACAGAACATTCATCAAAATTAGAATTATATGATCAAGATGTCTTGAATTCAGTATTTCAATCATCTAAAAAATATCTTCCTCTTAAATATAATGCTCAATCTGGTTTTTTTTACCATAAGCGTTTTTATTTGTTTGAATATCTTAAATATAAGCAAGATTTAAAAGAGGCAATTTCAAAACCAATTATTTTGCATTTATGTGGTCCTCAACCATGGAGTAAAGGATGCTCTCATCCCTTTAAAAGTGAATTCTTTAAATATCGTGATCAAACAATCTGGAAAAACACCCCATTGTGGAAAAATCGCAGGTCATTATCAAAACGTTTTTTTGATTTGTTGCGCAAACCGTTAAAAAGATTTGGGGTATATACAATTGAGGATAAATATGATAGAACCTTAACATTAGATTAAATGTGTATTCGTTTAATGTTATAAATTGATATTTATTGTTGTCAGCCAAACTATTAACCACAATTATAATCATCTATGTTTTACCTAAAAAGAAAGCATGTTTATACCATAAATAATCATCAGTTATAGATGCTTTAGAATGTTTAGTGGATAATAATATAATAAAATCTTAAAATGTAATTATGCATTTAAATGTATTGTTTGTTACTAAATAGAGTTGTTTTGAATAGGATACAAGGTTTTACTATTATAAATGGCATTTATAGTGATATACTCGTTGGTTGAATTAAATTAAAGCGTATTTAACTTGTCCGATAGGCTTATGATTGAGAAGATTGAAATACTGCAACATCGTGAAAGCTGCGACTTTGGCTGCCATTCTAGTGAAAAAGCCAGGTGGTTGCTTGGTATAGTTGCGTATCATCATCAGGTGGTCGTTCAGTTGGGAGAAGACCGTCTCAAATCTCTTTCTGTACCTCTTGTAAGCCCACAGAGGAGGCCTCCAGTTCTTCTGGTTCAGCCTATAAGGAACTTCAAGGGTGATGTTTGCCGAGGTAAACA
>JAIKZH010000061.1 GCA_024682395.1 Bacteroidaceae bacterium | reverse complement strand
AGTGTTAAATAAAGGACTGCCCACAAGAATCACGTTATTATCCTCATCAAGAAGATACACATTAAACTTTTCTCCTTCTGGAAGATGAGGATTAAGTTTCTTGAACACATCCTTTGAATCAACATAAATCGGATGATTAAGCTCTGTCAAATAAAATGACTTTGCCATTATAGGAACTTTGACATCTTTCTTTGTCTGAAAGATAAACATTAGATAAAAACGATTATCGTATTTTTGTTCTAACTCTACAAAGTCTTTCCATAGATACATTCTTTTTAATGTGCATTCTGAACATGAAGATGAATCGGTAAACACAACCAGTTTTAGTTGAGCCGTTTTCTCCCAAGGACGACTTTTCTGAATTGTATCATTTATCCAGCATGACATCTGACTGTATGGGATCGACACTGGTTTTGATTTCATTTGGGTTATAATCTCGTCTATCTTCTCTTCTGGGGATTTACATCCTATATATAATAACAGAGTACACAACAAGGATATTATAAATATTATTCTATTACGCATAATTCTATTTTACTGTTATGTAAAAGAGAGCAGGAGTCTTTATTCTACCCTCAAGCACATCTCTTACTTGGGATGGTGCCTTAGCTAATGTCTTTTTATATTCTTCTGTCGGATTTTTTAACAAGTCTTGATATAAATCCACATCTTCCTGTTCTATTAAAGCTATTATCTGGTTATCTCTTAAATATGTCAATGTTGGAATTAGAGTCCCTTCTTCAAATAAATTGTTAAGATTCCAAGTCTGTTTTGTACGTTTATTATAGAGCCAAATCATTGCAAGATTTTTATAACTATATTCAAGAAGCACAAGAGACTCTGTTTCTTGATATTTCCTTAAATCTTGCACACCATTATAGTCAATTATGTCTTTTAAACTTCCACTATGTGTAACAAGTTCAGGTTTTTCCGTCCTCATAAACTTTCCATCAAAATCGAAATGAACGATTTTCTCCAATGAATCACCCTTGAAAACTATGACAGAATCAGACAAAAGCGGAATATGCGACAATCTGTTTTCGTTCGAAAAGAATGTAAATCTTGAAGGCCAAAAAGTATAATTCTCTTTAAAATCCAATAATTTCATTGGATCACTACTAATTAAATCACAACTGATTAAAGCAGACTTATCTTCTTCATTTTCATTGGTACTTGCAATTGAATATAGCAACCTTTTATTATTAAGTAATCCAAAGGAATAAATGAAATAATCACCAACTCCAAGATTTCCATTGAAATGTCCATTTTCCTTAAATATCTTTATTTGTTGAGCCCTCGCATCAAAAACATAAACTATTCCATAATCATCAACAAAGAAATCTGTTGGACCACCAATATATTCGTCATTTGCACGGCCTCGCTCACCTAATTTATATAAATAAGTACCATTTAGGTTAAAAACCAAAATAGTCTTTGTTATGTCCGAATCTAATAGATAAATCTTATTATTCTTCAACATTAATTTAGTTGGCAAGAAATTAGTTGTACTGTCAGGTAAGGATATAGGACAAACTGAATCTATCGTACACTGATTAAATTCCAGTGGTTCAGTAATATTTTCCGGATCTATTTTTATATTCACTGATTTATAATCACCAAAAGCATTGTCTTTTTCCTCTGCACATGATATAAATAAACATATCGTACATAACATTATACTTAATATTGTATATTTCATGATTGTCCTATTTAAACGTTTTATTTTATTAATAAGAAGACAAACACAGAAGTTATCAAATAGCAAATGACAAAACTCTGTGTCTGCCTTTTTTAATTATTTATATGGATTATTACACCCATTTAGTTTCTCCTAACTTACAAACATCATCTTTATCACCTTTGATTTCTTCACACATATATAAGTGTTTATAATATCTTTCTATCGTAGTTTTACCTGTTTTAGGATCTATAGTTGTTTTCGACACAGGTTGCGTTTGACCTGTATCAGTCCAACCATTATATGTAGATTCTGAAAACATTTCCTCAACCTTTTCTATTATCTCTTCATATGTATAGTATTTAATAAGTTCCTTTATAACAGAGTAAGCCCTAGGACCAAATTTCTCTACGAGAAATTTTAAAGCTTGCGGAATCAAGCTCACGGCTCCCACCTGAGCGCCATCACCTCCATCTTGACTTAATGCTTCTACATTGGCAGATATTAATGTACTTTCGTTTACTCCATAAGACTGATATGTTTTAACACCCGCATAACCTGCTACCACAAATGCTATTGCACATACAGGAATCTTAATATAATTTTTCATATTACTTTTATTACTTTAATTTTGTTTATAAATAATTATTATTTATGACCATCGTGGTCATTCTCCATTCCCCATGCATTGAGAATGGCATATTTCCGAAAATATGTTTTTTAGTTTTTTCTGATTTGATTGGCATTTTTCATATAGAAGTTTGCCGTGGGTTTGACTTTATAGTCGGTGTTTAACTTTTCTCATGGTTCATGCTATAACGCAGGGACATGATTAAGCTTTTGGGTAAGACTTATGGTAAAGAAAACATTGATTCAAAACCATAAAGACTTGTTTGATTGTGTCAAAACACAAATCCAGTGCAAAACAAAAAAAAAAAACAGACTTCCAAATATTTTCGCAAAAAAATGCAAAAAAATTAACATTTTTATTAAAAAACCTTGATTTTGACTCATTTTAAGTTAAAAATTACACAATGTATATTATATTATTCTAACATATCAAGATATGTTGAAATAGCCTTATAACTTCGTTAGAAATCCTGACGAACCGAATACAGAGATGTAAGTTTACTTACAATCTATGTTGAGGTGAGGATTAGATTATGCAAATCTTAAGCTCTAACGAGCTAGAAATCTTTATGGAGGAAATCTTGGGCTCTACGAGCCAAAAATAGGCAAGTTACAAGTAACTTGTAATAATTCATAATTGAGTGATGGTGGTACGATAATATGTACGTAATCTTAAAAGCATCGTTGATGCTTTCATTTCTAGTTCGAAGAACTCAAGATTTCCTCAAATCAGATTTCTGACTCGAAGAGTCCAAGATTTCTAACGAAGTTATAAAAATAACCAATATTGCAAGGCAATATATCCTCAGGTGCCACGCAATAATTATCAATTTTCAATTATCAATTATCAACACTTTTTGTCCATTTTTTATAACTATGCCTTTATATGCTTTATTAACAGGATGCCCATTCAAATTATATGTAGTTGACACCTTACATTCTTTTTTAATAGGTGAAAGTGAATTAATTACATTTGTTTGACTGGACTGCTCACCAAATCCTCCCATTGCGTTGGCGGCACGTACTGCATAATCTGAATCGACATCATCAATCTCATAACTTAATGACTTTGTTATTGCAATTACATGACCGTTCTTGACTACTGCATAAGCATATGCCTGAGGAACTGAGTTCCATGATAATGTTGAGCCAGAGAGGGTAACAGATGATGGTGCTGATAATTGTTTTGCTAACAACGACGGATTCCATTGATATGTGTCAAAAAATGAATTATAATCATACTGTGACGCTTGAGATGCATTAATTATCGTTTCCTTCACCACACTGTTTGCGTCCGACTTAAATGTCACAATATTTGATGATGGTGAGATTACAGCACCTGAAAGTGAGCGAGTATTATATTCGCAGAAGGCTGCAGGAACTGTATTTATTCCTGAAATGGTCCATCGGCTGATATCTGACGACTTATTGAAGGAGAAATCACTTGGATTTGAAACCACCGTATTCATAAACACCACCTTCGGTGTATTGTTCCATGCACGTCCGAGACTGACCACAGGCACATTATCGGTTGTGATCGTACAGCCATCAAACACATATCCTTTATCTGTTGAGACTGAGGAATTTGCAGTTATACAATCTGAACCAGTTTGGGATGTGTTACGTTGTTCACAATGCAGGTTCACATTACGAAAATATGCGTTTCCTTCACCACAAATAAAATCAACCGTGCCATGAATTGAGCCGCCTTCGAAATAATACCAACCCGAATTTCTATTAGTATAATATGTGTCTTGATATGATAAAAGGTTCACATTCTTATATATGGTTTCGGTTCCTTTATCCCAAAATGCTACGGCACGACCATTGTTTGAGGCATAATAATCCAAAGCGTTTTGAATTGTCAAATCCTGAAGATATGTCCCTGTTGCTGAATTACATATGGTTGCTGTATTGTCAATACTTTCGGTAGAAGCAGGAGGCGCATTCTTGATTATTACTCCATTTTTACTTTCTCCTATTAATGATATTCCGTTTGACGTGATGCCTGTCAACACTGTTGTACCTAAATCATAAGTTCCATTTGGCAAAAACAGATATTTACGTCCCTCTGTTGATGCATTTGCTGCTGCTAAGGCTAAAAGGAAATACTGTGAGTCGTTTGCCGGTATCATATAATAACCATTTTCTGACTCACCTACTCTTATCACAGACAGAACATAGGTTGCCTCGTCTCCATAATTTGTGACAGATATGGTCACTTCTCCTCTTAAATCGGACACTTTCTTTATTTCTTTTATCCTTGCCACGCCGCATGCTGTGGTTACGCTTGTGAAATCCGATGCTTTATCAGGTAAATTTTCATCCATTCCTATTGATATACAGCCTTTTAATGGTTTTTCGCCCGACTGAGAGAAGATTTCCGAGGCATCATAACGTTTTCCATTATATGTAAACATAGCAAGAGAGGGATTGATCTGCTCGTAGTCATACTGGGTAAGTGTGATGCTTTTAATGTATGAACTACCGCCATTAACAATAAATTCCATATAACCGCGTGCTAAATCTGAATATGACGCAGGCACCGACGAGTTGGCAGTCATACTGTTATTATGCACAAAAGTATTTACGGCATTGCCACTAAATTCTATTGAAACCACATCTTTAACTGACTGTATTGGAATACGGAATACTGTACCTGAATTCAACTGACAATCGCCACTGGCACTTCGGTAAGCAAATTTCCCAGTCTGTACCACGTTAAGATTTACTTTTGCACCATTGTTATCGGCTGTTGATACCAGACTACCTGTATTTCCATTCTGAAAATTGGCTGCAGAAAGTGTTGATGGTCTGCAATTAACGAAATCCCATGTATAAGTATTTGAATAACAAACATCTATTCCATATATGTTATATCCGCTATTTGGTGAATAAATATATATTGTTGTCGCCCCACCATTATACGAATATGTTTCTGCTACTGGTGATGAGGATGAAACACAGAAATCGGTTTTTAACACTGTCTCATTCTGACTTGTTCCACATGAAATAACCAGCGAACGGGTTGCAGCAGAATTTGCACTTATTCCATACACCTTAATAGTACAATTACCTTTCACGGGAAAAGAGACATATCGTGCGTTAGTAGTGCCTGAGCCACCAAGTTTCAAACAATATGAGAAGGACTTGCCTTCGATCACTTTATTGCTTGCCGCAATTGACACACTCTTTTCTGATGATGCTGCAACTGTGAAATTCTTACAATAGACTCTTGATGTAGTGGCTGCATTTATCTCATCGGATGAATAAAAGCGCAGACTCAGTCCTTTTGTAACTGGGAGTTCCGATCCACCAATTTCATAGCCATCTCCTTGAATATCATCGTCATCTTGAATATCATCGTCATCTTGAATATCGTCTCCATTGGAATTTGTTAGAGGATAATATTCCTCAAATGTTTTTGTAGCCCCAGCACGTTCAGCCTTTACTATATCCTCGACCAAACTGTTTGCATAAACTTCTATATTGGTATAATATTTCTTTGTATTGTCTATCGTGTATTTATTAGCATCAGAAGCATCATTGGGATTTAAGCCATTGTTTTCTTCCCACGAATCGGGCATACCATCGCGGTCGCTGTCGGTAATGGATGTTCCCACAAGAGTTGGCCAAGCTGATGTTCTATTACCTTTCACATCGGTCTGAGTATCAATCAATCCCAGTGTTTCATATTTACTCCCATGAAATTTTGCAATACCCTTTTCCACATCGTCGCAGACACTTGCATCTACAACATCACGTCTCAGCGACGCTCCTGCATATTGCAAGACCTTATTATATGCGTCGGCTGCAGAATGCACAGAAATGGTATTATACTTGTTAAAATCCTGAGATGAAGACAAGGCTCGGCTTGAAAGTACACAATTATCATTAAACTTATCCAGATTATAGTTGCTGTCAAATTTAAGATTGGTTGTATTGACTGCTGCCAACTGTCCATTAACATAATTTCCACTTAAATAGAATAATCCAGGAACAACATCCGATGAATTACTGCTATTGCAATTACTGCATTTTGTGGTCGGATTCAATAATAGGTTTGCTTTCTTCACACTATCTTTTGTATATGGTCCCGGTTTATAATAGTTGTTTATCATATTTATCTTCTTCGCCTCACAACCCGGTTTGTTTTCACCACCATATGTAGAATTCTTGCCCCAATTATACACCACATTATTAACATAATCTACTGGTCCTGATAATGTTGAGACATAACCATGATCAAATCGAGGATTACGACTATCGTGATGTGCAAGCAGATTATGATGAAAAGCGGCACTTTCACCACCCCAAATACCACCATATCCGTGTTCTCCTTTGTCGTGAACAGAATGTCTTAACGATTCTGATAAGATACACCATTGCAATGTAAATTGACGATTTCCATAAAATGAACCACATTCATCTGTTGACCACGATAAAGAACAATGGTCAATAATCACATTACTTTTCTCGTTGCCCGTCTTCTGATATGAATTCATTGCGTCATCCTCAGTTGCTTTCTCATCTCCCATCCTACAACGCAAAAAACGTATAATAACATTATTGGCTGAGATATTAAATGTATAATTCTTCAAACAAATACCATCTCCAGGAGCAGTCTGTCCCAATACTGACACATTGTCATTCTTTATTTTCAATGGACATACCAAATCGATTGTACCTGCTACATCAAACACAATTATACGTGCACCACTCTGTCGTATCGCATAACGTAAAGTACCTTGAGCACGTGAGTCGCTATCTGATATTTTTGTACCATAATTTGAATCGTCGCAATAGTCATTAAGGTTAGTAACATGGTAAACCACCCCACCTCTACCGCCTGTGGTATAACGTCCGAACCCTTCTGCACCCGGAAATGCAGGAGAAGACATAAATTGTGCGTTAACGTTCAAAAACACATGAAATAATAGAATAAAAACTATTGATGTTTTCATTGGAAAGGATTGTAAAAGCTTGAAAGTTAATAATTAAGTGTAATATTTTGTTATCCTCAACAAAGGTACTACATTTATTGTATATATCATTACTTTTACAAAGGAAAAACAAACCAGTTATCAAATTACATATATTTTTGTTTCTAAATTGATATTGTCATTATGTCAGTACATTACTCAATGGCATCATCTTTGCTTACTTTTGTTCGTAAACAAAAAAATACACAAAAAACAACATAACATTATGTCTAAAGGAAACATTGGGGTTACAACCGAGAACATATTCCCCGTAATCAAAAAGTTCTTATATAGTGATCACGACATCTTTCTTCGCGAAATAGTAAGTAACGCATGTGACGCAACACAAAAACTACGCACATTTGCACAACGAGGCGAGATGAAAGAAGACATGGGAGATATCACAATCCATGTAAGCATCAACAAAGACGCCGGAACCCTTACTGTAAGCGACCGTGGTATCGGTATGACTGAAGAAGAAATCGAAAACTATATCAACCAAATAGCATTCTCAAGTGCAAACGACTTCCTTGATAAATATAAAGAAGATGCAAACGCAATAATCGGACACTTCGGTCTGGGATTCTACAGCTCGTTCATGGTTTCTAAAAAGGTGGAAATCATCACTAAGAGTTGGAAAGAAGGAAGCAAAGCCGTTAAATGGTCTTGCGACGGAAGTCCTGAATACACAATCGAAGAAGCAGACAAGAAAGAACGTGGTACCGATATCATCATGTATATAGATGATGAATGTAAGGAATTCCTTGAAGAAAACAAAATCCAAGAATTGCTTACAAAATACTGCCACTTCTTACCAATTAATATCGCTTTCGGCAAAAAGAAAGAATGGAAAGACGGCAAACAAGTTGAAACTGACGAAGACAACATCATCAACAACACAAATCCGCTATGGACAAAGAAACCAGCAGATTTGAAAGATGAAGACTACAAGAATTTCTACAGAGAACTCTATCCAATGAGCAATGAACCATTGTTCTGGATTCACCTCAACGTTGACTATCCATTCAACCTCACTGGTGTTCTGTATTTCCCTAAAGTACGCAACCAACTTGAATTGCAGAAAAACAAAATCCAATTATACTGTAACCAAGTGTTCGTAACCGACTCTGTTGAAGGAATCGTGCCTGACTTCCTCACTCTGCTCCATGGTGTGATCGACTCACCAGACATCCCTCTTAACGTAAGCCGTAGCTACTTGCAGAGCGATAGCAATGTGAAGAAAATATCAACTTACATCACTAAGAAGGTAAGCGATCGTCTTCAGTCTATTTTCAAACAAGACCGCAAAGAATTCGAAGAAAAATGGGATGACATAAAGATCTTTATCCACTACGGCATGTTATCTCAACAAGATTATTACGATAAGGCAAAGTCATACGCACTTCTAAAAGACACTGAAGGTAAGTACTTTACATATGACGAGTATCGTGATTTGATTAAGACTGAACAGACCGACAAAGACGGCAACGTTATCTATCTATATGCACAAAACAAAGAAGCACAATACACATACATCAAAGCTGCACAAGACAAAGGATATAACGTGCTTCTCATGGATGGCGAATTAGACGCAGCTATGCTTGGCATGCTCGAGGAAAAACAAGAAAAAACTCGTTTCGTACGAGTTGACTCCGACACTGTCAATCGCTTGATTCAAAAGGAAGATAACCAATCACAAGACAACAATAACGGAGGAATCCTCGCCGACCTATTCCAAACACAATTGCCAAAAATCGACAAGACTGAATTCCACGTCGAACCACAAGCAATGGGTGCAGAATCGGCTCCAATCACCATCACACAAAGCGAATATATGCGCCGTATGAAGGAAATGGCAAAACTGCAACCAGGAATGTCATTCTACGGCGAAATGCCAGACATGATGAATATTGTTGTCAACACAGACCACCCACTCATCAAGAAAATACTTGAAGAAGGAGAATCTGCAACAGCTGAGTCGCTCAAACCTATAGAAATGGAACTAAAAGGTCTTGATGCACGCAAACAAGTAATAGAACAAGAACAACAAGGTAAGAAATGGGAAGAAATCAGTCAGGAAAGCAAAGACAATCTTGAACAAACACGCAAAGATATCGATGCTGAGAAAAACAAGAGAACTGCAATTCTTGCTGATTATGCTAAGGATAACAATACAATACATCAATTAATCGACCTTGCCCTTCTTCAAAATGGTCTATTGAAAGGCGAAGCACTCAACAACTTCATACAAAGAAGTATAAGTATCATAAAATAACTCATTTAATCTTCAAAAAACAAGCGATGGCATCACAACTGTCATCGCTTGTCTGTTATACACTGGTATGATACTAAAAAGTATCTATTTTCAAACTTTTTCATGAAATTCTTCGTTGTTAAAGAAAAAAAACGTAAATTTGCAATCTAAATGTGCAGAACTGCAATAGACAATAAAACAAACCAATAAAAAACAAATCGAAATAAACAATTAAAACATAATAAAAATGGCTAAGAACAAAAATTCTAAAAACGACGCTTTGGCACTCGATGTGCAACTCACAAAAAGTGAAGCATTCATTGAAAAGCACCTCAAAACTATCCTAATCGTACTTGGAGTAATTATCGTTATTGTTGCCGGTATCTTTATCTGGAATAATCATCAAAAGAATCAAAATGCCGAGGCTGCAGAATACATTGCTAAAAGTCAAGCTGCTTTCAGTCAAGACCAATACGAACAAGCCCTTAACGGAAGCGATGCAAAAGACAAAGGTTTAATCAAAATCATAAATGAGTACGGAAGCACAAAGACTGGTAATTTGGCTAAAGCATATGCCGGACTTTGCTACTATAACTTAGACAAGATTGACGACGCTATTAAGATGCTCGAATCATTTACTCCTCAAAATGACGAAATCATCTCACCATCTGCTGTTGCTGCTCTTGGCAACTGCTACGCAACAAAAGGCGATGTAGAAAAAGGTATCGACAAACTTCTTGAGGCTGCAAAAATGTCTGAGAACGATGCTGTAACTCCTATCTTCCTTTTGCAAGCAGGCGAACTCTACGAATCTATCAACCAAAAAGATAAAGCCGTAGAACTCTACGAACAAATCAAAAACAAATATTTCCGTTCTCCAATCGCTAATGATATAGATAAATATATCGAGAACGCAAAATAAACAAACTGATTGATAATTATAATACACTATACAAGTGGCAACAAAAAACCATAACTTAAGCGACTACGACATTAATTCTGTACCCGATGCCAATGGCATGAAAGTAGGAATTGTAGTAGCCGAATGGAATGAAAATATCACAGGGGCACTCTTACAAGGTGCCCTTGATACTCTTTATAGACACGGAGTAAAAGAACAAGACATACATGTAGAAACTGTACCAGGTAGTTTTGAACTGATTTACGGAGCCACACAAATGGCTATGACCGATGTGGATGCTGTAATAGCTATCGGATGCGTAATTCGAGGCGACACACCACATTTCGATTACATCTGCCAAGGTACAACACAGGGACTGGCACAACTTAATGCAACACAATCTAAACCTGTAATATATGGACTTATCACAACTAACGACATGCAACAGGCTATTGATCGTGCTGGAGGAAAGTTGGGAAACAAAGGTGATGAATGCGCTGTTACAGCGATAAAGATGATTGCATTATCAAGAAAATTAAACAAATAATCCAAGGTATAATTACAGGCATAATAACTCTATATACATGCCTTATTATACTCGTCAACATTCCAGCAGTTCAAAACCAATTAGGAAGTTGGATTGCAGATGCCTTGTCTGATAAAATCGGTTCGGAAGTCAGCATTGGAAAAGTAAATGTGGGTTTTCTAAACAGACTGATCATTGACGACATCAATATCAAAGACAAAAGCGGACAAGACTTACTCAAAGCCGACAGAACTGCTGTTAAAATCAGCATAATAAAACTTTTAAAAGGGGAAATCAGCATTGGAAGTGCGCAATTGTTCGGATTACAAGCTAATCTTTACAAACGCACTCCACAATCTGAAGGTAATTACCAATTCCTTATTGACGCTCTTAGTAATGATAATGAAAAGTCAACACCTCTCCACTTAAACATCAACACATTCATACTAAGACGTGGACATATAAAATATAACATTCTCTCAGAGAAATACACATCTAACAAATTCAATGTCAACCACTTGGACATTAACGACATTGATGCCACATTATCGTTGCGTGAACTTACCGACGACAACATCGATATAGTTATACGCCGATTCAATTTCAAAGAAAACAACTCTGGATTTATCCTAAAGAATTTTACTGCAAAAATCAATGCAGACAAGACACATGGAATCGTAACTGATTTCAATTTTAAAGCTCCTCAATCATCATTATATCTGGACACTCTAAAGTTTGATTACAACACTACAGATCAAACTTATTCATATAACACATATATCTACGATTCATATATCACTCCGTCGGATTTCAGTGCGTTAATGCCTAATCTGAAGGATATCACCCTACCCCTTTATCTCTCAAGTACAATTAAAGGTGATCAAGACAATATAAACATAAACAATTTCAATATACACTCCGACGATAACCTAATGCGCCTAAAAATGGACGCTTATGTGTCTGATTTAAAGAACAACGCAACAATAAATGCTGATATACAGGATTTTGCAATAAAACACGATGAAAAACAGCAGTTATTGTCACTAATTGCTCCTTCTCTAAAATCTGATATAATCAATAATATTGGCGATATAAAATATCAAGGACATTTAGAAGCATCAAACGACAAAATAATAAGCAATGGTTATATGCTCACTGATGCTGGAAAAATTGATATGGATATCAACTTCACTGATAACACATATTTAAAAGGTAACATCACAACCGACAAGCTAAACTTATCTAAATTACTTAATAATCAATCATTTGGAGAAACTGCGTTTAATCTAAACGTTGATGCTCAACTTGTAAAAGACAGAATACCACAGGGAACACTGCTTGGAAGTATTGATAAGTTTGAATATAACGGAAAAAACTATCACAATATCGATATAGACGTCACATCACTTAAAAATGTGTTAGACGGCAGCATAAAAGGAAAAGATCATGCTCTGCGATTCGATTTGGAAGCTATATACAATACTGCAAACACAGATATTGATATGTCACTGCATATTGACACTGCAGACATTAATATACCATCAATAAAATTCCCTATAAAAAATATAAATGCATCACTCCAAGGAAATCTAAACGGATATAAGACTATAAACCTAAATACTGACGGAATTGATGCAAACATACAAGGAAACGTTAAAATCGAAAAAATAAAGGACTCTTTCCAAAATCTGCTGGCTAAACATATTCCTGCATTGTCGGATAAATCTCCTAACCTAAACGAAGATTTCGATTTTAATCTAAGCCTCAGTCAATCACCTATCACTGAGCAGTTAATCCCTGATGGATATACAATAAAATCACCTATAAATATAGTAGGAAGAATAAACACTCAAAGTGATTCTCTGTATATGACTATCGATGCCCCAAGCATCTCTAACAACAACAAAATATTTACAGATACTCGTGCTATCGTTTATTCAAACAAAAACCTAATTAGCGCAACTATCAATACCACAAGAGCTGAAGAAGAGGAAGGAAATCCTACCAAACTGCATCTATCAGTTGATGCCCATGACAACAAATTACATACACTCGTGAAATGGGACGAGGAAGGTACTGTATATGCTACAACTCAGTTCGCCGACAGTTTGGGCAAACTAAAAACTAATGTACATCTACACAAATCACAATTCACAATCAACGATACAACTTGGTCAATACACCCTGCTGACATTACTGTATTTAACAAGAAAATCAACCTACACAATATTAAGATTGCAAACAATGACAATAATAACAAGACACAACAATATATTATCTTAAATGGAACTGTCTCTGAATCGGCTAACGATACAGTAAAGGCAAAATTAAATAATCTTGAAATTGCATATATCACCGACATAGTAGACTTCACAGCCGTAAAACTTCAAGGTCTGGCTTCTGGAGAGGTGGTGGTTGCTGCCGCATTGAATAAAAGTCCACATTTAAGTGCAAATCTTGTAATTAATAATATGTATTTACAGGATGGTCGATTAGGAACTGGATTCATACAAGCATTCTGGGATCAAGAAAACAAAGGAATCAACCTTCTTGGACATATCATTGACAATTACAAAGGTCTTGACAGAGCAACCGATATATCTGGATATGTTGCACCTGCAACCAAACAAATGGACCTAAAGATTAACACAAATAACACCAACGCTGAATTCCTTAATGGTTTCTTAGGCTCCACATTCCGAGATATAACAGGTTCTACCAACGGCGAAATTCATGTTATCGGTCCACTCAACGATGTGAATATTGTGGGTGATATAAGTGCTGATGTAAATCTACGTTTAAATGCCACAGGAACAATGTATCACATCAATCCTGAAGATAGTTTACATCTAAGACTGCATCAATTCTGTTTCGACAACATACGACTAACTGATGAGGGGCAACGTGGTACTGCCGTCGTAAACGGAACTCTCTCACATTATAACATGAAGAACTTTAAATATGATTTCGACATAAAGTTCAACGATATTTGCGTATATGACGAGAAAGAATTTAATTCCGATAAATTCAAAGCAACCGTATTTGTAAACGGCACACTTAACCTTCATGGAGCCGACGGACACCCTCTCAGGATGAATGCTGAAATCACTCCATGCCCTGGTTCTGTTTTTGCATATGATGCAGCCACACCAGATGCTATATCGTCTTCAAACTTTGTGGAAATACGAGAACACAAAAATTATCTGCCTGATTTCTCATTCAACAAAGAAGAGGCTGTACAGACAAACGAAAGTAACATTGCAACTACAATGCAACCATCTTATAAAGGTGACATCTTCTTTGACATCATCATCAATATCACTCCTGATTGTGAAATAAAATTAAGAATGGACAATGTCGAAGATGGTTATATGTCAACCTTTGGAACTGGCACATTATTAGCACATTATCACAACAAGAGTCCGTTCTCACTCAACGGAATCTACCAAATACAAAAAGGAAAGTATCGTCTGTATCTTCAAGACATAATATATCGCGATCTTGATATACAGCCAACAAGTAATGTTGTGTTCAATGGCAACCCATTTGATGCCAACATCCGATTGTTATGCAACCATACAATTAATTCTGTGCCATTAAACGACCTAACAGGAACTACATTATATAACCAGAATCCAAAAGTCAAAGTGATTTGTATTCTTGACATCACAGGTAATTTGGGTAATATGAATTTCGGGTTCGACATAATGATGCCAAATGTCAACGATGAGACACGACAGTTGGTTCGCTCACTCATCAGTACTGATGAAGAAATGAATATGCAAATGATTTATTTATTAGGACTCGGACGTTTCTACACCAATGAATACGCCAGAGCCACAGGCGAATCAAACACAACCGGTGCTGTTAACACATTGCTTTCTTCAACCATATCTGGACAAATAAACCAGATGCTATCAAATGTGATTGGAACAAATAGCAAATGGAATTTTGGTACTGGACTCGCTACAGGAGAAAAAGGATGGAACGACCTCGACATAGAAGGAATACTATCGGGTACCCTCCTCAATGACCGATTATTAATAAATGGAAACTTCGGATACAGAGACAACACACTGACAAACAGAGCAAACTTCATTGGAGACTTTGATGTTAGATGGCGACTCTCTGAAAACGGAAATACATACATCAAAGCATATAATCAAACAAACGATAGATATTTCACTAAAGCGACACTTAACACGCAAGGAATTGGAATTAGCTATCAGAAAGATTTCGATTCATGGAAAAGACTATTTAGACGTAAATCGAAAGAATTTAATAATAAATAACGAGAACTTTTAAACTTAAAGTTTTACACTTTAAAAAAAAGATGTAACTTTGCAGATGAAAACACTCGTAAAATAAATAAACAACACAACACAATACAAACACAATTTAATTAATTTTTAAAAATTAGGAGGGTTTTAATATGAATAGATTTGGATTCGTTAGAGTGGCCTCAGCAATTCCACTCGTAAAAGTTGCGGATTGCAAGTACAACGTACAACAGATTGAGAGTTTAATCGCTCAAGCCGAAGGAAGAGGTGTCCAAATTATATGTTTTCCCGAACTCAGTATCTCAAGTGCAACATGCGGAGATCTAACAGCACAAGAACTTATTATCACAAGCTGCGAGAAAGCATTGTTCAGTTTATTGGATTTCACACGTTCACTAAACATTGTCAGTATAATTGGCATGCCTCTAAGAATCAATTCCACATTGCTTAACACAGCATTGGTTATACAGGGAGGCAAAATACAAGCAATTGTACCAAAAGACGATTTTGAAACTTGTACCACAACAATCTGTGGACAGACAATACCTGTAAACAAAAACCTTCTGATTAGAACCAATAACATTCTATTGGGAATAACAATCGGAAACGATATCACCAGTCCAGTACCTATGATAAACAAATTAGCACAAGATGGCGCTGAAATCATTTTTAATCTGGCTGCGGCTAAAGAACTCGTTTCTTCATACTCAACAACAAACAACCTACTTAGCGCAATAACAACTCAATCTTATTGTGCATGCGTTTATTCTTCATGCGGATTCGGTGAATCAACATCCGATGCCATATATGCAGGCAACGCTTTAATATATGAAGACGGACGGCTTTTGGCTCAATCTGAGAGATTCTCAATGAAAGAGCAACTTATTATCTCTGATGTCGATATTGAACTGATTAGATACAGACGTATAACATCTGAATCATTTAATGCAAAATACAGCAATAATCTTATCACACTCCCAATATCTTCAATGTCATTAGACACTGACGATAAGATTATTTATCCTATACGCAAAAATCCATTCATCACCGAGGATGGTACTATGGAACAACGATGCAAAGACATCCTTAATATCCAAGTATCCGGACTTATCAAACGAATCGTTCACACAAATGCCAAATCCTTGGTAATCGGTATATCTGGTGGACTCGACTCTACCCTTGCCGTACTCACAAGCGTGATGGCTATGGATAAGTTAGGACGTGATAAGAAAGACATCATCGCTATAACAATGCCAGGATTCGGAACAAGTAACCGCACACATTCAAATGCAGTAAACCTTATGGAATCACTTGGCATCACCGTTAGAGAGATATCTATAAAGGAAGCATGTACTCAACACTTCAGCGATATTGGTCATAGCATTGATACACACGATGTTGCATACGAGAATGCACAAGCCAGAGAAAGAACGCAGATTCTCATGGATGTTGCCAATATGACAAACGGATTTGTTGTCGGAACAGGCGACCTCTCTGAAACTGCATTAGGATGGTGTACGTTCAACGGAGACCATATGTCAAACTATGCCGTAAACTGCTCTATTCCTAAAACACTTATGCAACATGTTGTAAGATGGTATGCTAACAATAATGCAAACGAACTTACAAAACAGACATTGCTCGATATAGTTAACACACCAATAAGTCCTGAGTTAACTCCAGCTGACAGCGACGGAAATATAAAACAAAAGACTGAAGATATAGTCGGACCATATGAACTGCACGACTTCTTCCTCTTCCACACAATCAGAAATGGATTCCGCCCTGCAAAAATACTATATCTTGCAAAACTTGCATTCGAAGGAGATTATTCTGACGAAACCATCTTACACTGGCTGAAAACATTCTGCCGCCGATTTATCTCACAACAATACAAACGCTCTTGTTCTGTAGATGGACCTCAAGTAGGCTCTGTTACATTGGGACCAACACATTGGCATATGCCAAGCGATGCTGCATATGCTGAATGGCTCAATGATTTAGAAGAATAATTTCTCAAAGCTTAAAATGATTACAAAAAAACTACTCGATAGTATATACAACGATTTCAATGTCGAGAATTTCAAACAAGTGGACCCTTGTGGTGTGGTATATCAACTTATGCAACACACTGATTCACAGCTCGACATTGAAATCGGAGCTTTGATGATAGCAATGATTAGTTGGGGCTCACGAAAAGTCTTTATACCCACCGCCCTACATATGATTAAAGATGAAATGCAATGGAAACCAAAAGAATTCATCTTTAACAACCTCTTCGAGGATTCATATAAAGACGCTAAAAACCAGTGTGTTTATAGAACTCTGAACGTTGACACATTTAAACAGGTTTGCAGAAACATAAAAGAAAACCTACAAGGCTTTTCTACAATGGAAGAACGCCTAAGCCAACTTACAACACAACAAGCAATTGCAGAAGTATGCAGATGGTTAGAACCAGCAAAAGTTGGTACCATGAATAAATCAGCATGCAAAAGAGTATGTATGTTCTTTAGATGGATGATAAGAAAGAATGTGCCCGACATGAACATATGGAAAAGCCGAAATCAACAAGACCTATATGCAATAATGGATGTGCATGTGTGTCACCAAACTAAAGACATCTTGAAAAACAAACAACCCACATGGAAAGCATGCGAGGAATTAACCAACATATTCAAAAGGTGGGACAAAAACGATCCTTTGAAATACGACATTGCTTTAATGACACTTGCAGACAGCAAACAATAATTCTTTATTGATAATCATATGGCATTACCACACTTGATTACAAAGAATTGATGATTGAAAATTAGCAATAAATAAAAAAATGTTAACAGACAATCACGAATAGCTTTTTTTTATTACCTTTGCAAAAATTATTAATAATGATTAATATTAATCAAATTAAAGGTATGAAAAAATTATTTATTTTATTACTCTCATTAACATTTGCGATTAATTCAAATGCGCAAAGAACGCTTTTTGGTAATAAAAACACCAAATATACAACAGAAAATCCAAAGTATCAGAAAGGAACCGTACCTGAACTTAGAGGCAGAATTGTGTTCAAGGAAGAAATCCAGACAAATAACAAAGACAATAATCAAGTATATCAAAAACTCATAAGTTGGGCCAATCTGCGTTATATGCCAAACACTTCAAGAGGCGCTTGGCCAAGCAGTCTGTTCTTCAAAAACTATGAAGACGCTGCCGTTATTTCTGTAAATCAACAGAATCATTCAATACAATGCACTGGAAATGAAGAACTTGTATTTCACAGCAGTGCTCTTTCAAGCGACTTTGCCACTATCAATTATTTCTTAGATCTTGAGATCTCTGAAGATAAAATATCTTTTAAGATGAGTAATATATCATATATATATAATTTCAGCGACACTCCTGAAAAACTCAACGCAGAAGATTGGATTTCAGACAAAAAGGCATTCAACAAAAAAGGAAAGCCAATAAAGAAATGTGCTAAATTCCGTAATGAAACCATTGATCTTAAAGACAGACTTATAAACGAAATTAAAAGTTGTTTAGATATAAAAGAGACTAATAAAACCAAAACACCAGTATTGTGAAAACAGATGAAATTGACAAAATAATTGCCGAAGCGTTAGAAGCTGAGAAAAAGAAAAAAACTCATAAAGGAAAACCTCTCAGTACACATAATGGCAATAGAATTGCTGCAATACGAAAAATACTCAATATCGTTTTTATTATTGGTTTTATTGCTGCAATAATTATCTATTTTGTGTTTCCTGAACAAAAAATTCTCTTTTTCAGCATTGGTTTCGGTGCATTAGCACTAAAAATAGTTGAGTTCTTCCTAAGATTTATGTTTTAGAGAACTCAACACATGGTTTTATATCAAATTTATATCAAACCTCTACATACAAACCAACAAAATTCAACGTCTCAGACACATTTTTCTAAAATCTGCCAACCATATGGATTCAGGGGCAGAGACAATAAAAACTATTCACAAAAACTGAGTAATCATTAAATATCAATAAGTTAATTATTTTCATGTCACGATTTATCATAACCTTCTTCGCTGCATTTTTTATTTCATCAATAGTATCTGCACAACGAATAATCGGAGAGTTAGAAGCTAACACCGATAAGGATATGATTCACGAAGATTCTTTGGACAAGAAAAAAGAACATGAAAAAATTGTACCTGTTGATATTTATGCATGGAATATCGACGATATTTATGGGAACCGCACACCAACAATTGTAGATACTCTCCATCATCAATTCCAAAACTATGGATTAAATGAAGGGATTAATGGGCACTACAACCATTTAGGTAATTTCGGTTCACCACGTCTTAATCGAATTTACACAGAAAGAACTAATAATGAGGATTTTATATTTATAAATCCTTTCGATCAGTTTTATATACCAACTTCAAAATTCAAGTTCTACAACACAAAATCACCGTTTCTTAACGCCACATACACATGGTGCGGAGATAAGACCAACGGAGACGACCATATAAAAGTCACATTTACCAGCAATGCCGGCAAACAATTCAATTATGGAGCGTTGTTCGACTATATCTACGGACAAGGTTATTACATTAACCAGTCCACTGCACATATGGGTACAACAGGTTGGGTATCATACATAAACAATCGTTACGACCTGCATTTCTACTATACACACAATCACATGAAACTATCAGAGAATGGAGGTATCCTAAACGAATCATACATCACTCATCCTGAAAACGAAAAGAAAAGTCTCAACCCCGACGACATACCCACATGGTTATCAAGAACATGGGGAAGACAAGACCACGACATCATTCACCTAAATCACAAATACAATATTGGATTTACACAAACTCAAGGCGACTCAACCAACCTTCATGATGTGTTTGTGCCTGTTACAAGCATATTCCACACCTTTCATATGCAAAATATGAAACGTTCATACATTGCATACAACACACCAGACGATTATCATACTTACATGTACTTCCCTGGCGATTCAGCACACGATAAAACATCATACTCACAAATTAAAAATATCGTAGGTCTATCACTTAGAGAAGGATTTAACAAATATGCTGCAGCTGGATTAAATGCATATATCGGTTTCGATCACAAAACATTCAAAATAATGGACGAAACCTACACAAACAATAACCAGATATTCAACAGCCACAAAGAAAATGATATGATTATCGGAGGACAACTCATAAGAACTCAAGGCAAATTTATCCACTACAATATCGATGGTGAATACACTTTAACTGGAGAAAATTCTGGAGATTTCAATATAAAAGGACACGGAGAATTTAATATTCCTTTATTCGGCGACACCGCACAAGTAAATTTAAATGCTTTTGTTCTCAATAAGACTCCAAACTATTACATGAGACATTATCATTCAAAACATGCATGGTGGGATTATGATGATTTTGATAAAGAGATGAAAACCAGAATCGAAGGAACAATAAATGTACCTCATACCAAAACAAAAGTTTACGTAGGAATAGAAAATATTAAGAACTATATGTATTTCCAAAATACTGGAGAAGCATATACCCTACCCGACAACACTTATACTACCAGCAACAATATAACTCCAATGCAAGCAAATAAGAATATACAGGTTTTCTGCGCAAATCTGAAACAAGATTTCAAATTCGGCATTCTGCATATTGAAAATGATATAACTTACCAAACCTCAAGCGAGAAAGACATTCTACCTCTACCACAATTATCATTATATCACAACCTATTTATCAATTTCAAGATAGCAAAAGTGCTTACTTGTGAATTAGGAGGCGATATAAAATATTGGACAAAGTACTATGCACCAGATTATTCTCCAGTGATGGGACAGTTTATGGTACAGAATAATTATAAAAAGACAAAAATAGGAAACTACCCAATAATGAGCGTATATGCAAATTTCGACCTGAAACGCACACGTTTCTACGTTCAGTATTATCATCTTAATCAATCTACAGGCCGATATTTCTGGGGACCAAACTACCCAATCAACCCTGCAACTATACACTTTGGTATAAGTTGGAATTTTTACGACTAAACCACAAACATTTATTTATAAAAAACATCAATAAAGGTTAGAAGAAAGGCCGATAAACAAATAAACATTGTTTCTTAAATAATTATTACAAGAGGCCTATACAAATTGCTCTATTTGCATCATACAAATTTTACATTTATATTTTGCAATCTTAAAAAAAAAATGTAATTTTGTAGCAGAAATATTATGGCTGACACAATCCTAACTGATGTTAACTATAAACATATAAGATAACAGCCACTGATAAAGTATAATAAACAATTGTACTAAACCAATTAAAACTTATTCGCACTAAACATCCAAAATTGATCAACTATAAACTTTAGCAATATTTAAATATTTCTCCCGTGAGTTAATATGGTTAAAAAAACAGATAAAAATAGTATAAAGAAAGGCAAGAAAACCATTGACATAAACAATGGCCTTGGTAAATGGGAAATAACCCGTTCCATCATTGGATTGTTTTTGGTTTTCATGGCTATATATATGATCTCGGCTTTCACATCATTCCTGTACTCTGGCGCATCCGACTATAGTATGATTGACAATAGCAACTTTGCCGAATTCTACGAACAACTGACAAAACATAATATTCGTGCACGCAATGTCTGCGGTGCCTTCGGTGCTTCAATGGCATTCAACTTCATTGACGGATATTTTGGATTGGCATCATATATCATACCGATCTACTTGATAATGTTAGGAGTAAAATTCCTTGGTTCATTCAAAATCAGAGCAATCAGAATGTTCATTCTCCTCGGACTTATGATGATTTGGTTAAGTTGGACATTAAGTGCTATCGGACAGGATATTACAGCTATAGGAGATCTCTTCTACCACATCGGAGGTAAAAGCGGAGAATATGTCATCAACCTCATGACTGCAATAATCGGCGAGCCAGGGGTATATGGTATATTGACTCTTATGGCTATATTGCTGTTGATTTACTTCAGCAAAAAAACTATCATGATCATTCAATCTTTCTTCAGAATGGAACGTCTCGGCATTCTAAGAAACAAATTATCTGAGAAATTTGACAACGATAACGAAGACGAGGAAACTGATGATGAAATAATTGAAACACAACCTGACCCTACATCATTTGAGAATCCTAAGACACAAGAAATCAACTTCACTGAAGAAGAAAAGAAAGAAAAACTGAATATCATTACCGATAAGAGCGATGACAGCGATAATACTGATGGGGAAAACGAAGATACTACAAACGAAGTCAATTCAAACAACACATCAAACAACACAATTGATATTCAACCACAACCAGTCAATGGTACTATCAATTTCAACACCACAATAGCAACTCCAGAATCTCCTGTCACTCCATTGTCATCAAATATCGGCATGCAAGTTGACACCGTAGCTCCTACAACTCCTGCTTCAGGAGATATTAAACGAGGTGACATAAATACACCTTACGACCCTAAGAAAGACCTTGAATTCTACAGATACCCAGCTCTCAGTCTGTTGAATAAAGGCGAAAACAACACTCCAACTATTGATATGGATGAACAAAACGCAAATAAAGAGCGTATCATAAATGTTCTCCATAGCTTTGGAGTTGAGATAAGCAGTATCAAGGCCACAATTGGACCTACAATTACATTATACGAAATCACTCCTGCAGAAGGTATGAGAATTAGCAAGATTAGAAATCTTGAAGACGACATCGCCTTAAGTCTTGCAGCAGAAGGAATTCGTATCATCGCACCAATACCAGGAAAAGGAACTATCGGTATTGAAGTGCCAAATAAAAAGAAATGCATTGTTTCCATGGAAAGTATCCTGAATTCCAGAACATATCAGGAATCAACCATGGATCTGCCATGTGCATTAGGAAAAACAATCACAAACGAAGTCTTCATGATCGACTTAGCCAAAGCACCTCACCTTTTGGTTGCTGGTGCAACTGGTATGGGTAAATCTGTGGGACTTAATGCAATTGTCACTTCTCTGCTTTACAAGAAACACCCATCAGAACTTAAAATAGTTATGGTGGACCCTAAAAAAGTGGAATTCAGCGTGTACAACCCTATCGAAAACCATTTCTTGGCAAAACTTGAGGAAGAAGAAGAACCTATCATCACAGATGTTCAGAAAGTGGTTAAAACACTTAATTCTCTTTGTCAACTCATGGATACACGCTACGACCTACTCAAACAGGCTGAAGTTCGTAACATTAAAGAATATAATGCAGCATTCAAGGCACGTAAACTTAATCCACTACAAGGACACGAATACATGCCATACTATGTTGTAATAATCGACGAGTTCGGTGATTTGATTATGACAGCAGGAAAAGAAATCGAATTACCTATATGTAGAATCGCCCAACTCGCACGTGCCGTAGGTATCCACATGATTATTGCTACACAAAGACCTACTGCACAAATCATTACTGGAACTATCAAGGCAAACTTCCCTGCACGAATTGCATTTAGAGTTGCTGCAATGATGGATTCACGTATCATCTTAGACCGTCCGGGAGCAAACCAACTTATCGGACGAGGAGACATGCTATATCTTAATGGTGGAGATCCAACACGTGTACAATGTGCATTTGTTGACACTCCTGAAGTAAGTAATATCTGTAAATATATCAGTAAACAACAAGGTTATGCTCATGCTGCATATCTTCCTGAACCATTAGCCGACGGAGAAAATGTAGGAGCAGGAAGTAACGATGCCGACATGAAACACCTTGACCCTATGTTTGAAGAATGTGCACGCTTAGTTGTATCTACACAACAAGGAAGCACATCTATGTTACAACGTAATTTCTCTATCGGTTACAACCGTGCTGGAAAACTCATGGACCAATTACAAAAAGCAGGTATCGTGGGAGCACAAATTAACGCTAAACCAAGAGAAGTGCTGATTCAAGATATGAACACATTAGAACGTTTATTAGAAAACTTAAGATAAGTAACTATATGAAACGATTGCTTTTCTCTGTTATCTGCAACTTAATAGCAATATCTTTGTTTGCCATCACTCCAAAGGGCATACTTGACAAAACTGCAAGATCTTTTAAAAGTGCTCCATATTGCGATGTAGATTATAATATCATTGTTGGAAAAGATAGTGAAAGTGGAAAAATAACTATACAAGGTAATAAATTCCACAATAAGATGTCAAACATGGAAATATGGTTTGACGGAAAAAACATGTGGTCACTTAATAAAGATAATGATGAAGTGAACCTAACAACCCCTACCCCACAACAGGTTGCTAAGATCAATCCATATTCTTTCTTGAACATATATAAAACTGGATTTAAGATAGAATCTGGAAAATCAGCAAAAGACTATCATGAGGTTATCCTAACTGCTCTTAACCAAAAATCATCAATCTCAAAGATGATCATAAGAGTAAATAAGACATCATATCAGATACAATACATAAAAATGATGCATGCTAAAAGTGGTGACATGGAAATCAAAGTGACTTCATACAAAAAAGGCACTCAAAAAAAACATGACAGCGCATTCAAGTTCAATAAACAGAAATATCCAAATACTGACATTATTGATTTAAGATAATAAAAAAATCATTATACTATTCAATAATCAGACATAACCACATGTACAATATATGGAACATATAAAATGCTTAATTATCGGTTCAGGACCAGCAGGATATACTGCTGCAATATATGCATCACGCGCTAATCTGCAACCAGTAGTATATGAAGGAATCCAACCTGGAGGACAACTCACAATTACAGATGTAATTGAGAACTTCCCAGGACATCCCGAAGAACTATCAGGATTAGACTTGATGGAACTTATGAGAAAACAAGTCACTAAATTCGGTGTGGAAATTCGTGAAAAAATCTGTGTAAAAAGCGATTTGTCTTCTCAACCATATAAATTTACTTTCGACGACCAATCTGAAGTTGAAGCCGACACTGTTATAATTGCAACTGGTGCCAGTGCTAAGTTTCTTGGACTCAGCGATGAAAAGAAATATATGGGAGCCGGAGTTAGTGCATGTGCCACATGTGACGGATTCTTCTACAGAAAGAAAACCGTAGCTGTTGTAGGTGGTGGAGACACCGCTTGTGGAGAAGCATGCTACCTCGCCGGTTTAGCATCGAAAGTATATCTGATTGTACGTAAGCCATACCTCAGAGCATCAAAAATAATGCAACAACGAGTAATAGATAATCCCAAAATAGAAGTTCTTTTCGAAACAAATACCGAAGGACTCTATGGAGAAAACGGAGTTGAGGGGGCTCACCTTGTACACAGATTAGGAGAAGCCGATGAACGAAGATATGATTTGGCAATAGACGGATTCTTCTTAGCAATCGGTCACAAACCAAACTCTGACATCTTCCGTCCTTGGATTGAGACAGACGAAACAGGATATATTATAACAAAAGATAATACTCCATGTACAAATCTGCCAGGCATCTTTGCTGCAGGAGATGTAGCCGACCCACTCTACCGACAAGCTATTGTGGCAGCTGGAAGTGGTTGTAAAGCAGCGATGGAGGCAGAAAAATATCTGTCATTACATCAATAAATCGATTATTATTGATCTGTTACGCCTTACATAACATTGTTATCATATAGGCATACAGAATACGATACATAAATACACCATAATATATTCATAGCGATAATACAAAAATGAATAAGATTAATTTATTCAGAATTATCCGCAGAAATCAAAAGATTGCCGAAAAAAGACATCCAATGTTTGAAAGAAACAAGGCTGTCAAAATCATTACCAACATTATCGCAATCTTTTGGGCTATATATCTATGCATACTAGGTGTATTGCTTGCATATGGACTTAAAGAAACAAACCGTGAAGCTTATGATTGGGTAAACGGTTTGTTTATTTTATTTCTTATGACCGATTTCTTTCTGAGATTTATCGTTCAAGACACACCTGCTCAAGAAATCAAACCATACAAACTATTACCCATCCCTATTAAATTTCTCATAAACACATTCCTAATCAGAATGGGAATCAGAAGATATAATATGTTCTGGCTGTTTTTCTTCATTCCATTCGGAATTCTTACTGTTTATATGCGTCCATATTTATCCTTCTATAACTTCGCCGGATACATAATAGGAATATGGTTTATGTTTGTATTTAATAGTTACTGGTATCTGTTTTGGCGCACTTTAATGCATCATCATAGTGTTTATATACTCATCCCATGCTGTATATATGCAGTATTAATCTTCTACGGAATTATTCATGACGATTTCTTAATTAATGCATCAATATCATTCATTGATGGTTTCATATATCTAAACCCAATATGTTTTATCGCTGTGATTGGAGCTATAATCGCATTTTTCTTTATCAACATCCCTCTCCAGCACAAACTGATATATCAGGAAATTGCTAAAACTGAAAGGATTAAGAATCTGCAACCTATTAATCTCTCAATTCTAAATCATTTTGGAAAGGTTGGAGAATATATTAAACTTGAAATCAAATCAACAATACGCAACCGAATAGTACGCAAACAATTTATTAGAGGATGTGTATGCATGCTTTTATTATGCAGCATATTCTCATTCACTGATGTTTACGACTCTGGAGTAATGAAAACTTTTATTTGCGTATATTGTTTTGCTTGTCTTGGAGTTATCATTCAAACAAACATAATGTGTGTTGAAGGTAACTACATGGACGGACTGATGAGTCGTAAAGAATCAATCCTTTCTTTGCTCAAAGCAAAATATATCTTCAATTGCATCATGCTAATTATACCAATATTATTCATTATAACCCCTCTGATAAAAGGTAAGGTCACATTAATGCAAATACTCGGATGTATGTTCTTTACAACAGGAGTCATATACCCTTTCATCTTCCAATTAGCTGTATATAACAACAATAGTATACACTTAAATCATAAACTGACTAAAAACGGAGTGAATACAAAAGCCCAAATGATCGTTTCAATGATTGCACTTTTCATCCCTATGGGAATTATGTATTTACTCATCAACATATTTGATAAAGACAAAGCAGGCGCCATCATGTGTTCAATCGGTGTTATTGGCACTGTGATTAGTCCATTATGGCTGAAAAATATATATAAACGACTTATGAATCGAAGATATGAAAACATGGCAAATTTCCGTAAAACTAAATAACGTAAGAAAAACATTCGGGACAAAAACAGCACTCGATATAAGTTCATGCGAAATCCATCCTGGAGAAATCATCGGACTTGTAGGAAACAATGGTGCTGGAAAAACCACATTATTCCGAATAATACTCGATTTACTGAAAGTCGATAAAAATGGTAGTGTTTTTATCAATGATTTTAACACTGCCAAATGCGAAGACTGGAAAGATATTACCGGTGCATATATTGATAACGGATTCTTAATCGATTATCTTACACCTGATGAATTCTTCTCCTTTGTCGGAAAAATCAACGACATCGATAACGAGGAAATAAACAAGCAACTAAAAATTCTTGAAAATTTTCTTGGAGATGAAATACTCGGACAAAATAAACTGTTAAGAAACTTATCGGCTGGTAATCAACAAAAAGTTGGAATAGCCGCTGCTATGTTGCACACTCCAGGACTATTGATTCTCGACGAACCATTCAACTTCTTGGATCCATCAAGCCAACTAACAATGAAACGACTATTGGCTGATTATAATAAACAAACCGGAGCAACAGTATTATTCTCATCACATAATATTCTACACACACTGGATATATGCAACAGAGTAATACTTCTTGAACAAGGTAAAATAATAAAAGACATCTCATGCACGTCAGAAAATAGTAAACAAGTAATGGATGAAATAGAAAAATACTTCGAACATCACTCATAAAAAATACGCCATTAAAAATATATTGTAGATTAACAAGGGATTAAAATATTCTAATATAATATGAACATACGCCATATACACCAGACAACAAGCAAACAAATAAATGTTTATTTATTATTTGTCGTATGCCTTATTATATTTACACCTTTCTCATGCTCAACCTCAAAACAAGTTATATATTATAAAGGAACAAATATAAATGAGTTGGTAAGAGCAGGAAATAAATTAGGTTTTGATATCGAAGAAGATGATAACTGGAATTTAATGCTTGAAGCTGCATCATGGATTGGAACGCCTTATAAATATGGTGGAACTATAAAAGGATTGGGAGTTGACTGTTCTGGACTTAATGCCGCTATATATAAAAATGTATATGGAAAAGTACTACATCGAAGAAGTGCCGACCAATTTGCTCTTGATTGTAAAAAAATCAAACAACACAAATTAAAACAAGGTGATCTACTTTTCTTCTCAACATTAGAAGATAAATCTATCGACAATATCAATCACACAGGAATATATCTAAGAAACGGACTGTTTATTCATGCCAGTAGCAGTAGAGGTGTTGTTATCGATAATTTACATACACCATACTTTCAACGATGCTGGGTCACTGGAGGAAGGGTAAAATAATTCACACAAAATATAACAAATGTGCAATTTTTACTATTCAAATGCCAGAAAATGGGTAAAAAGGGCGTTTTTATGCGTTTTTTTTTGGTTTATATTCAAAAAAACATCACCTTTGCAACGAGTTAATAAATAGGAGAAGCCGAAAACCTTATAAAAGAGTAGGCAGTTTTTAAATATTTATATAGATGAAAAAGATTATTCTTTCTGCAATTATTGCAGCTAGTGCTATGACAGCAAATGCACAAGCTTGGATTGGTGGTGAACTTGGTTTCAACTCTACAACTTACAAAGGCGGTAGCAATAAAGAAACTTTGTCAAATGTAACAATCTCTCCTGAAATTGGCTATAACTTAGACGAAAATTGGGCTGTTGCTGCAAAATTAGAGTATTCTCACCTTGAAGATGGTGGTACAGCTAACGCTGTTGGCATTAAGCCTTATGTTCGTTATACATTCGCTAAGACTGGCAACTTGTCATTCTTTATAGATGGTGGTCTTTCTTGGACAAGTACTCACTATAAAGGTGAAGATAAGAATGCTAATACTTATGGAATTGGATTCAACCCAGGTTTAGCATACGCTATCAGCAAGAAGGTGTCATTAGTTGCTCACATCGGTGACTTCTCTTACAACCACTACAAGTTCTACGACACTAAGATTGATGGTTTCAACTTAGGTTTGGATAACTCAATCTCATTTGGTGCATACGTAGCATTCTAATTGATGAGTTTATAATTAATAAATTATTAGAATAAATTTAAGCGGATATGTTCAATAAAAGAACATATCCGCTTTTTATTTATATTATTATTATAATGTGTTATAATCATATTTATTGTATTTTGCATTTTTTTTATAAATATATCTAATTATAATTTGTTACTTTGTAATTTTTGCGTAAATTTGCATGAAATTTGAAAAAATGAGCAATTTATGAATAATTTAGAGCAGAATTATATTAGTATTCTCGAACAAAGCATTAAAAACAATTGGGAAAAAAGTGCTTTGACCGACTATAAAGGAATATCTCTACGCTATAAGGATTTAGCTGTACAAATAGAGAAAATCCATATCTTGTTAGAAGAAGCTGGAATACAGCGTGGAGACAAAATAGCACTTTGTAATAAAAACTGCTCGAATTGGGCTGTTGCTTTCTTAAGCATTATCACATATGGAGCTGTTGTAGTTCCTATCCTACCCGACTTCACAGAGGAACAAATGCTTAACATCCTCAAACACTCTGAAAGCAAGCTGTTTTTTACAAATATACATCTGAAAAGTAAAGAAAAAACTGATTTTATAATCATCGAACTTGATACTTTTACTCCTCGTACAAAAACTAATAAAGGTCTTGTAGAGGCTTATGAAAAACTCAACCTTCTTTTCGGACAAAAATACCCAAAAGATTTTACTCCTAAAGATGTAAATTACTATCAACCAGACGCAAACGACCTTGCGCTCATAAACTACACATCAGGTAGTACTGGTAATTCTAAGGGAGTTATGCTTCCATACAAATCATTATGGTCAAATGTTGTATTCGTTGAAGAACACATTGGACGTAAATGTCGAAAGGACGCTGTATTGCTAAGTATATTGCCAATGGCACACATGTATGGTTTGGCTATCGAATTCTTAGCACAAATCACATATGGTACTCATATTTACTTCCTCACTAAAATTCCAAGTCCAACTGTCATATTTACTGCTATGGCAGAAATCAAACCTACATTAATTATATCTGTGCCTCTCATTCTTGAAAAGGCTGTACGTAAGATGATTATGCCTGAGTTGGACAATATCAGAATAAAAACATTACTCAGACTTCCTGTCATAAGTAAGAAGATACGCGATTCTATTCGCGAAAAACTCCAAAACGCATTTGGTGGACGATTCTATGAAGTCATTATCGGAGGTGCTTCACTCTCAAGCGATGTCGAGACATTATTACATCAAATCGGATTTAACTACACTGTAGGATATGGAACTACTGAATGTGCACCACTCATCTCATTTGCCGACTGGAAAGAAGCAAAAAGCGGTTCATGCGGTAAGGCTGTGGACAGAATGGAAGTTAAAATCGATTCTCCAGATCCTCACCATGTGGTAGGCGAAATCCTCTGCAAAGGAGACAACTTAATGATTGGATATTATAAAAACGAGGAAGAAACAAAGAGAGCCATCGACAGCGAAGGTTGGTATCACACTGGCGACCTCGGTATTATCGACAACGATGGATTCTTGTTTATCAGAGGACGATGCAAAAACATGATATTAGGTCCTTCTGGACAGAACATATATCCTGAAGAAATCGAAGACAAGTTAAATGCTATGCAACTCGTTTCTGAAAGTGTTGTTATACAAAAAGATAGTAAATTATATGGTTTAGTTTACTTAGATCCAGATGAAGTTAAATTGTTAGAACAAAATAATGGTTCATTGAGTGAAACACTTGAATTGGTTCGTAAAGAACTCAATGCAGATCTTCCTGCATATGAACAATTGGTAGGACTTAAAGTAATGCCTACAGAATTTGAGAAAACTCCTAAAAAGAGTATCAAACGCTACCTATACTTCAACGAACCAGTGTAAAGTTCACAAAACTTTATTCAAAGCACATAGTTTATTGAAAGAACTTAGAAATATATACAAAAATGCGACAGAAACGGAATCTGTCGCATTTTTTATCTTATTAATCTTGTTGTAAAACTTTGCCACAATCCTTTGCAAACTTAGAGATAATTGATCATTGATAATTATTTTCGTTCCCCCTGAGTAACTTCAACTTTCAATTTTCAACTTCAATTGACGGTTTTTCCACCGAATATTTCCATACTCTGATTTTCTTGTTCATCAACAAGTTGCTGATGCTTATAGTACTTATATGCAAAAAAGACAGCAAGACCAAGTAATATCAGCATTACTATCGTGAAAATATTATGAGTGAGATTACTTGTAGATGTAGTTGTTGGAGTGTAAGCCTCAACATCAAGTGATGCACGAGGAGTTGGAGCAGTATCCTTATTTGTGTTCTCAACTACAACTGCTTTATCTTTATTTGCGATTTCGAAGTCTTGTTTCTTGTCTTCAAACTCAGATGTACGATTAATTTTTGCAGGTTGTTTCACAACAGATTGCTTAGACGATTCTGCAAGTTGATGTTCAGAAACCAATTGAGGAGTACCACAACGTGGACAATAAGTAACCATCTCAGTTTGTGTATTGTCAAACTGAATATCAAACTTGAATCTACAAACCTTACATCTTACTTCCATAACATGCTTTGCAATTATCAATGATTATTCTGCGAATTCATCATTAACCCATTGACCTTCATATACCTCACCTTCTGAGGTTAATAACTTACCATAACCATGGCGCATATCATTTCTCCACTCACCTTCGTATTCACTTCCATCTTTCCATGTATATTTACCATAGCCATTAGCACAACCATTGTGGAAACTACCTGTGTAACGACTTCCACTTGAATAAATGTAAGTACCTTGTCCTTCTCTTTTACCTTTCACCCAATCACCTGTATATTGATCACCACCAGGATATTCCATAGTACCTTTACCATTTGGAAGACCTTTTTTAAATACACCTGTGTACTTCTCTCCAAATTCATTGATGGCTGAGCCTTGACCTTCAAGATAGCCGTTCTTGAAAGTTCCGTCTTTCATTGAACCATCTTTTGCAAGATATTTGCCTTTACCATTTGGATGTCCGTTTTTATATTCACCTTTATAATAAGAGCCATCAGCCCATGTGTATTTTCCCTTACCACAAGGAACACTATCACGGAACTCACCATCAAAACTGTTTCCGTTTGCCCATTTGTATATTCCTGAGCCGTTTGGTTTATCATTCTTCCATTCCCCATCGTAACTATTACCATCAGCCCACATCATTACACCATGGCCAGAACGTTTTCCTGCTTTCCATTCGCCATCATATACACTACTATCGGCATATGCATAACGAGCCTTACCATCTGTTGGCATTCCATCACCTAACAGATTACTATTACAACTTACAATTACCGACGTAACTGCAATAACCATCAATAAAACCTTATTCATTATTGTATGTATTTAGTAAACCGCAGCAAAGTTACAGAAAATTAATGAAAGAGAAAAACTAAAAACCAAACATTTGACTTATTACGGTTGGATATTATTAAATATTTATTAACTTTGCAACATAAAACTCCAACAGAAAATGAAATCTGATAAAAAATCGCGTTACAAAAACAAACAATTTTACATCACTTTCACAATAGTTGTAACACTATTGGCTACATTAAATCACTTATTTATACACACTCAAGTAATATCTGCCAAATCAAAAACTGTTGCTGCTTTTAAATCGAATAATGACTATCAAAATGTCACTACAACAACAAAAAACTGCAACAAAGTTGATTCTATACAACAACTAAATATCGAAATACAAGACACTCCAACATTGGTGAAATGTAAAGTCTGGTCATATGACGAATGTTTTTCCGACAGCAACCACGTACAACTGGACGCTGCCGAAAGAATAGGTATAAAACCACTATCAAAAAGAAAACAGATTTATAACAAATTAAAAAAACACGAGTTGTCAAATATAAATTACACTCCATATTATCATATCGAGGAACTTACACACTCACAACCTTATCTTGTTCCTAAGGCACAACAACTTCTCAACACCATAGGTATTAATTTTATCGACTCATTAATGAAAAAAGGAATGTATCCACATATTCCAATCGTTACATCTGTACTGCGTGTTGATGAAGACATCAAAGAACTACAAAAAGGAAACATCAATTCTGTTTCAAAATCGTGCCACCAATATGGTACAACCATAGATATCACATATAACCGATTCATGCCTATTGGTATGAATCAAAAGGAACCAACACGATACGATGACAATATGAAAAGAGTATTGGCTGAAGTGTTGTTTGACCTAAAAAACGAAGGATTGTGCTACGTAAAATATGAACGCAAACAAGCATGTTTCCACTTAACAGCAAGATAATGATATGAGATATTTTATATATTTAAGTTATGATGGTACGAAATACCATGGATGGCAAATACAACCTAACGGAAATAGTATTCAAGCTGAACTAAACCGAGCTGTAAGTATTATCTGTGGAACTACAACTGAAGTTGTGGGTGCTGGACGTACCGATGCTGGAGTACATGCAGCAATGATGATTGCACACTTCGACAACGACAACACAGGCATATTCAGCAATGCTGATAAAAATTTACACGAAGTATGCAATTTAGCAACAGAAAGACTCAACAGAATACTTCCACGAGATATTGCAATTTCTAAAGTGCGCGCAGTAACCAACGAGGCTCATGCCCGATTCAGTGCCACCGCAAGAACATATCAATATTTTATCCACAAAGGCAGAACACCTTTCATGCAGCATTATTCATATTGTCCACCCTATCCTATCGACTTCAACAAGATGAACGAGGCTGCACAATGTCTGTTTGATTATATCGACTTCACAAGTTTCTCAAAATTACATACTGACGTAAAAAACAATAACTGCAAAATAATGAGTGCTTGCTGGAAAAAAGTTTCACAAGAGAGCCCCAACTACGATAATGACAATTTGTTATTCCCAAACGAAGAAACATGGGTTTTTACAATTCAAGCCGACAGATTCCTTCGTAACATGATACGTGCAATAGTCGGGACACTACTTGATGTGGGACGCGGAGCAATAACAATAGAAGACTTTAGGAATATTATCGAACAAAAAAACAGATGTTCAGCCGGTATGAGTGTACCTGCAAATGCACTGTTTCTCACAGACATACAATATCCCGAAGAATTATTCATACAATAAAACAGCCTACTTACACCCAAGCCCCACATCCAACATCAATATTTTTTGCATAACAGAAAAAGATAAGATCATAACACATAAAAAGGACAAACATCGACAATCATAGGTAAACCACTTGAGCGCAAAACACACGAAACCTGTTTTTCATAGACTAAATTAAGTATTTAGAATAAAAATGTATTGTAAATTGTCAATAAATTCGTACCTTTGCAAACACATTATAAAACGATAAAATATGACCTCATCATTAAGATTCAAGATGGTAAACGAGGCTTGCAAAAAACAGCCTCTAAGAATAAAACAACCAGAAGAGCGTCCTTCTGAATATTTTGGAAGAAAGGTTTTCGGAAAAGTTGCCATGCATAAATTTCTGCCAGAGGATGTTTACAAAAAGATGTGCGATGTAATTGACAATGCTGCTCCATTCGATCTTACAATCGCAGATGCTGTTGCTGACGGAATGAAACGATGGGCAATGCAATGGGGTGTAACACATTACACACACTGGTTCCAACCACTCACAGAAGGCACTGCTGAAAAACATGATGGTTTTGTTGAACACGACGGAAAAGGAGGTATGATTGAGAAATTCGAAGGAAAACTCCTTGTTCAACAAGAGCCTGATGCCAGTTCGTTCCCATCAGGTGGTATTCGTTCTACATTCGAAGCACGTGGATATTCTGCTTGGGATCCAACATCTCCTGTCTTTATCATGGGAGACACGCTCATGATTCCAACTATATTCATCTCATACACAGGAGAATCGCTCGATTATAAAGCACCTCTAAAAAAGGCATTGTTTGCTGTTGACAAAGCAGCAACTGCTGTTGCACAATACTTCTACCCAAAGGTTAAGAAAGTAAAAACTAACCTCGGTTGGGAACAAGAATATTTCCTTGTCGATGAATCACTTTATAGTGCACGTCCAGACTTAATTATGACAGGACGCACATTATTAGGACACGAATCTGCTAAAAACCAGCAGATGGACGACCACTATTTTGGAAGTATTCCTAAACGAGTAGAGAATTTCATGCGCGATCTTGAATTACATGCCTTAGAATTAGGTATTCCATGTAAGACAAGACACAATGAGGTTGCCCCTAATCAGTTTGAACTTGCTCCAATTTTCGAAGAATGTAATCTTGCAATCGACCACAACATGCTAATCATGTCTATCATGAAAAAAATTGCAAGAAAACATGGGTTCCGCTGTTTACTCCACGAAAAACCATTCAAAGGAATCAATGGTTCTGGAAAACATAATAACTGGTCATTATCTACAGATACTGGAGTTCTACTACACGCACCAGGTAAAACACCTTTAGACAACTTACGATTTGTCACATTTATAGTAGAAACATTAAAAGCAGTATATGACCATAACGGACTTCTTAAAGCAAGTATCTTTTCTGCAAGCAACGCACACAGATTAGGTGCCCACGAAGCCCCACCAGCCATAATCAGTTCGTTCCTTGGAAAAACTGTTTCCGACATGCTCGAACATGTGGAAAAAGCCAACGATGAAAATATCACAATGAAAGGAAAGACATCAATGAAACTTGATATCCCTTCTTTTCCTGAATTGATGATTGACAACACCGACAGAAACAGAACATCACCTTTTGCTTTCACTGGTAACAGATTCGAATTCAGAGCAATTGGTTCTGAGGCTAATAGTGCAAGTGCTATGATTGCATTGAACACTGCCGTTGCCGAAGCTCTTACAAATTTCAAAACAAAGGTTGATAAACTGATAGAACAAGGTGAGGTAAAAGAAAAAGCGATCCTCAAAGTATTAAAAGAAGACATTGTTTACTGTAAACCAATCTGTTTCAACGGAAACGGATATAGTGAAGAATGGAAAGAGGAAGCTAAAAAACGCGGATTAGACTGTGAAAGCAGTTGCCCTATCATCTTCGACAGATATCTTGACGAAAAATCTATCAAAATGTTTGAAAGCATGAATGTAATGAATAAATTTGAGTTACAGGCACGCAATGAAATAAAATGGGAGACATACATCAAGAGAGTACAAATCGAAGCACGTATATTCGGCGACATATGTATCAACCATATTATTCCAATCGTAACACGTTATCAGACATCATTGTTAGATAATGTGCAAAAGATGAAACAGATATTCAATGATGCAGAATTAGAAGAACTGTCAAGCAACAATATTGCAATAATACGTAATATTGCAAAACATGAGTCGTTCATAATAGAACATGTTAGAAAACTGATTGACGCACGTAAAGTTGCAAACAAGATTGAATCTAACAGAGAAAGAGCCATTGCATATCATGACACAGTGGCACCTCTCATCGAAGAAATACGAACTCATGTTGATAAACTCGAAATTATAGTCGATGACGAATTGTGGCCATTGCCTAAATACCGAGAATTATTATTTATCATCTAATAATCAACAGATTATCACACACAGACATTGACACTTAAACAACATATACCAATGCGATTATTAATAATGAAGGTGCTTGCCTTCATTATTAATATGTTGTTATGTACGAATCTTGTTCATGCACAAGAAAACGACTCCTCTTACGTGGAACAATCAGGACAAGACATACAAGTGTCACTTATCACCTGTTCACCAGGAACAGAAATTCATGCCTTCTTCGGACATACTGCAATACGCGTGATTGACCCACAAAACCGAAGAGACATTGTGTTCAATTATGGAATGTTCAATTATAAAACCGAAAACTTTATATATAAGTTTGTAAAAGGTGAGACATTCTATGAACTGGGAGCAGAACCTGCTGATTTCTTCTTTGAACGATATAATGAACGTAACGTAAATGTTACAGAACAGATATTAAATCTCACACCTGAAGAAAAAATACAGATACAAGCACTTCTTTTCGAGAATCTTCTTCCAGAAAATCGATTATACAAATATAATTGGTTATACGACAATTGCGCCACCAGAGCACGTGACATGATTGAAAGAGTTATAGACGGAGAAGTCCAATATGGGGAATCGTCATATACAAATCTCACAACACGTGAAATATTACGTAAACACACATCTGTCAACAACTGGATTGAGTTTGGGATAGACATGCTTCTTGGTACTGAAATTGACAAACCACTAAGCAAAAGACAACAGATGTTCATTCCATCAAATCTTCAAGAACAAGTAAGTCAAGCAGTTATACATAATCGCGATAACACAACAAGAAATCTGGTGTTAGCCACATCATGCCCAGTAAAGCATGATACCAGCATAAAAGAAGACAAAAGCCACACAGCACTTATTTTCACTACCGGATTATTGTTGTTGTCAATACTACTGACATGCTACGAAATCAAAAGAAAGAAAATTTTCAAGTGGTTTGATGTCGTACTCGCATTTTGTTTTGGCACCATAGGGTTGCTTATCTCATTCCTGTTTTTCTTCTCAGATCATCCAGGAGTCAGCACAAACTACCTTGTAATTCTATTCAATCCATTGGCATACATAACAATACCATTCATAATAAAACGAAAGACAAAAATTCTGTCATACGTCATATTGGCAGATATTATAATATTCATACTGACAATTGTTTTAGTTCAACAAACTCTTAATACTGCCATTTTACCATTGGCATCGATTTTGCTGGTTAGAGTAATTGTAAACATAATTTTTTTTCATATCTTTGCAAAACAAAAAATAATACCGAAACAATAAAACTTAATATAAAACATGGGATTCAATGATTTAATGACCAAACTCTTTGGTAATAAAGCACAAAGAGACATCAAGGCAATACGTCCATTTGTTATGGAGGTTAATAATATTTACCCAACTTTGGCTGCATTGTCAAATGATGAATTGCGTCAGAAAACACAACAACTGAAACAAGACATTCAGGATGCTGCTGCAGATTTACGCAACGAGATCAAAGAAGTTAAAGATCAAATCGAGAAAACTGAAATACAAAACAGAGCACCTCTTTTTGAAAAAATTGACAAGTTAGAAGAAGAAGTATTAAAAGTTTTTGATAAAAAACTTGACGAAATAATGCCACTGGTGTATGCTATCGTGAAAGATACATGCCGACGTTTCAGAGAAGCTAAAACCATTGAGGATTTGGCGCTTACTCCAACCGACTTCGACCGCGAAGCTGTACTGCGCTACCCTGGTGTTGTTGAAATCAAAGACGACAAAGTTCTTATACACGAAGTATTCGACGGGGCACCTAATATATGGATCCCATACGATTGTCAGTTGTTTGGTGGTGTTGTACTCCATCAAGGAAAGATTGCAGAAATGATGACTGGTGAAGGAAAAACATTAACAAGTATCCTACCAGTATTCCTTAATGCCCTCACAGGAAACGGTGTTCATGTTGTCACTGTTAACGATTATCTGGCTCGACGCGACTCTGAATGGAACTCCCCTATTTTCTTGTTCCACCAGATGAATGTTGACTGTATCGACAAACATAAGCCAAACTCAGCAGACAGAAGAAGAGCATATCAAGCAGAAGTAACATACGGAACAAATAACGAATTCGGTTTCGACTACTTACGTGACAATATGGCAATGCGCCCACAAGATCTTGTACAGCGCAAACATAATTATGCCATTGTCGATGAGGTTGACTCCGTTCTTATTGACGATGCACGTACACCATTGATTATCTCTGGTCCTGTACCAAAAGGCGAAGTTCAGATGTTCGAACAATTCTGTCCGTATATCGAAAAACTTGTCGAAGCACAGAAAAAACAAGCACTTCAATATCTTACTGAAGCTAAACGACTTATCGACAGCGATAACCAAAAAGATATTGAAGCAGGTTTCCTTTCACTCTTCCGCGCATATAAAGCACTCCCTAAGAATAAAGCATTCATCAAATACCTTTCAGAACCAGGCATAAAGACAGGTCTCCTCAAAACAGAGGAAATCTATATGGAGAATAACAACAGACGTATGCCTGAAGCTACAGATCCGTTATTCTTCGTCTGCGATGAAAAGATGAAATCTGTTGAAATGACAGATAAAGGTAACCAACTTATTGCCGATATCGTAAAAGACGACACATTCTTCATCTTACCTGACATCGCATCACAATTATCAGAATTAGAGAATGCAAATCTTAGCGAAGAAGAACGAGTTGCTAAGAAAGACGAACTCTGGCAAGAATATGCTGTTAAGAGCGAACGTGTACACACAATGCAACAACTCTTAAAAGCATACACTATGTTCGAAATCGACGACGACTACGTTGTAATGGACGGAGAAGTAAAAATCGTTGACGAACAAACAGGACGTATAATGGAAGGACGTAGATGGAGCGATGGACTTCATCAAGCTGTAGAAGCAAAAGAAAGAGTAAAAGTAACAGATGCTACTCAGACTTATGCTACTATAACTCTACAGAACTATTTCCGTATGTATCACAAACTTGCAGGTATGACCGGTACAGCTATCACTGAAGCTGGTGAATTCTGGGACATCTACAAACTCGATGTAGTTGAGATTCCAACAAACGTACCTGTAATCCGTGACGACCAAAACGACAGAGTTTACAAAACTAATCGTGAGAAATATAAAGCTGTTATTGAAGAAGTTGAACGTTTGGTAGCTAAAGGACGACCAGTTCTTGTCGGTACTACATCGGTTGAAATATCTGAAATGCTCAGCAAAATGCTTTCAATGAGAAAGATACCACATAACGTTCTGAACGCTAAACTCCACGAAAGAGAAGCCGACATCGTTAAAAACGCTGGACAGAAAAGTATTGTGACTATTGCAACAAACATGGCAGGTCGTGGTACAGATATCAAACTCTCACCAGAAGTGAAAGAAGCTGGAGGTCTTGCTATCATCGGTACAGAACGTCACGAAAGCCGACGCGTTGACCGTCAGTTGCGTGGACGTGCCGGACGACAAGGTGACCCAGGTTCTTCTGTATTCTACGTAAGTCTCGAAGATAAACTTATGCGTCTGTTCGCTTCAGACCGTATCAGTAAGATCATGGACCGAATGGGATTTGAAGAAGGTGAGATGATTGAACACCCAATGATCAACAAATCTATAGAACGTGCACAGAAGAAAGTAGAAGAAAACAACTTCGGTATCCGTAAACGCCTCCTCGAATACGACGACGTGATGAACAAGCAACGTAAAGTAATATACGAAAGACGTCGTCATGCACTTATGGGAGAACGTATCGGAATGGATATCTCTAACATAATTTGGGATCGTATAAAGAAAATCATTCTAAACAATGATTACGAAGGATGCAATGAGCAGTTCATCAGAATCTTCGCAATGGAAGTACCTTTCACTGTTGAACAATTCGAAGGAAATACAAATAAACTTTTGGATTTGACTTACGATGCAGTACTTGCTAAATTCAAAGAACGTACAGAAAGAATTGCAAATACAGCATGGCCAGTAATCAAAAACATCTATGAGGAAAAAGGTTCTATGTATGAGAACATTATCATTCCTCTAACTGATGGTAAAAGAGGATATAACATTGCCGTTCCATTAAAAGAAACATACGAAGCAGAAGCAAAGAACATATTCCTTGTGTTTGAAAAACTAATACTGCTTCAGAAAATTGACGAATCATGGCAAGAAAATCTACGTCAATTAGATGAGCTGAAACATTCCGTACAAAATGCAAGTTACGAGCAGAAAGATCCACTACTTGTATTCAAAATCGAATCAGTAACTCTGTTCGACAGAATGATTGATAATATCAACGACGGAACAATAAGTGTGCTTATGCGTTGTAACATACCTATGCAAAATCAAGAAGAGGTACATCAAGCACCAAAGCAAGAACAACAGCAACCACAGCCACATTACGTAGAATCAAAGGAAGACCTCAGTCAACCTTCTGAAACACAAAGAGGTATGCAGGCTGCTGCCAATTCCGACACACGTGCAGCACAACCAACAGCACCAATACAAAACAATGGACCAAAAGTTGGAAGAAACGACTTATGTCCATGTGGTTCAGGAAAGAAATTCAAACATTGTCATGGTAAAGGTCTTTGATTTATATAAACATTAAAAATCAAATAGATTCTATCATAAATAAACAAGTGTGCTATTGATAAAATGGCACACTTGTTTGCTAATTCAAAAATAAACATTTTTTTACATCATAAATTATTGTCAAATTATATTTTATAACTACCTTTGCAGAAAATTTGACATCTTTATTGAGGGAACGAATAAAAACCAATGAGTTACAATAGTGGACACAGGCCTTCTTCTGAGAGAAACTGGCTACAGATGCTTAGCGAAATAAGTATTCTGCTGCTAAAAGTCATACTCAAGTTTTTAGTCAGGACATTCCGCCTTATATTAAAGATAATCAAGTTATTAATAGCCCTACTCATGGCTCTAATATCCAGAATTATCGTATTCTGGAATTCAAACAGCACACAAGACAAAGTAAAGAAATTCAAGCTATGGCTCAAAGACATGGCAATATACATCACAAAAGCATTTGTCTGGCTGTTACAAGCTATCTGGAGAGGAATTATATGGTTGCTGAAAGCAACACTGAACGCACTGATAAATTTACGTCCTACATTATATAAAATATGGCAAGGACTGATTAAGTTATCCAAAATCATTTGGCAACTACTGATAAGATGCTGGCACAGATTCATCCTATTCTGCATAAATAGGAAACAAGCATATAATCGGTTCAGACGCAATAAAGGTTTCAAGGGTTTACTGATAGATATAAAACAAAATCTACATAAACAACTTGATATCTACATGAACGAAGACGACGATGACAACGATGACACAAAAGAACTAACAAACACCGTAGGAGATGCTGAGTTTATAAGTGAAGAAATCGGACAAAATAATAAAATCAGAATTATCCTTAACAAGTTATACAACGCACTAAAGAAACTTATTACAAATGACTAACTACAAATCTGAAGTAATAAAAAAGATTATATCTGTCATACTGCTTACTTTCATAGCGGTACTTCCAATACATGCTGTATTAAAGGAAAAAGACCTGTCAAAAACTCTCGGGATATTAAAACTCGAGTTAAAAGACACATACGGAAACCAAAAATTCATGATGCAACAATATAGCCACAGAAGTGCGGCTCAACATCAAAAATTGGTTGACTTCATGAAAAGAGCTGATCAAATCAGCCTTATTCTCTATTCACAAAAAACAGACTTTACCTTAGACCTTGCATACGCATGTACAGAAGCATCTAATCTATATAAGGAACTGAATAAGAACAATGTTCCTTATGAGAAGATACAGAAAAACATAATGGGAGAAGTGGCACGATACGATAGTCTTATCACCTCACTTGAAGAACTTCCACCATCAACGATTAAAAAACAAAATCATAAGAAATATCTTAAAGACGGACTAACAGAGATAAAAATCGATTCAATAAAAGGAGATACTACTTTTATCAAACATAAAGCCCCTTTCACATTATCGAAAGAAGAGCAAAAAGACCGTGAGGAATGTATTATGTATGCTAAAGCCATACGTAACAACTTATTACGCATACTCATCAACATTGATAAAGACCACCATTACTATAAAGCTGTTACAAATAAGGTTGAAAACCTTAACAACTATACAAAACAACGCTACAAAGACTTACAACAAAGTATTTTCAAAGATGGTACATCAAATTATCTGACAATATTATCGCAACTTCCACGACAAATTCCTTTGATTCAAAAGGATGTAGATTTTAAATACCGTCCATTAGGAAAAGGAAAGAAAGGTAAATCCGAATGGCGCGGACCTATCATTCTTGCAGTAAGTATATTCATGTTGGTATATATATTCATCGCAACCATCTTGAGTAATATATTTATCAGACTTATACCATACCTACTGAGAAAAACAAAATTCTCAAAGAAAATATTACATCGACTTAAGAATAACAGGATAAATTTCGATCCTGACACATTCAAGAAATACCAACGCAACACATGCGTACTCGCATTAGGAGTACTAATATTTGCGGTTGCATTATCAATTGTAAAACAAAACCTGTCATTTAACCTATTCATCATGGCATCAGACCTCATGATGACATTCTCATGGTTAATTGAAGCACTACTCATATCATTACTTATACGTCTGAAAGCCGAACAGACATGCGACGGCATTAGAATATATATGCCTTACCTCTGTATGGCTCTGATAATCATATTCTTTAGAATAGTGCTTATACCAAACAATCTGGTAAACTTGATATGCCCACCTATCTTGATTGGCTTCACTATATGGCAGTTCTATGCAATACGCAAAAGCAGACACAACCTGCCATTGGCTGATCTTACATACTCAAGTATATCATTCACTGTAATGGTCACTGCCAGCGTGTGCTCACTTGCAGGATTCACCCTCATGGCTGTACAGATTATTATCTGGTGGACATTCCAACTTGCTGCAATACAAACCATTACATGCGTATATGACCTCTTAGAAATATATGAGAAGAATATACTGACTAAGAAAATTATTGTAAGCGAAAGAACATTCTCTGGAAGAAAAGAGCTACTATTGCAAAAAGGAAATGGAGTCTTAATCGAGAGAATCAAGAAAGGACAGTTCATACATAAGACATGGGCATACGACTTTATAATAAAGACATTAATCCCTATCATCGCCCTATTGTCAATAATAACATCTATATACATGTCGGCAGATGTATTCGAGATGACTGCCAAATGTAAGGAGATATTCGACCACAACTATGCCTTAAAAGGATTCTTGGAGATATCAATCAAGAAATTGGGAATCATCATAGAATGCTTCTTCATCTTCAGATACCTGAATTATGTAATAAGAACAGTATATCAACTGTATCGCACACATAAAGCACTCGAAAAAGGAGGCGGAGAGTTCAACGAGACACTTGCACGAAATATCATTGCAATACTTGTTTGGGGTACTTATTTCATCTTCACTCTAAAATTCCTAAAAGTTCCACCAAGTGGAATAGAAATAGTTTTCGCCGGATTAGCAACCGGTATGGGTTTTGCGATGAAAGACCTCTTGGAGAACTTCTTCTACGGAATAAGTCTCATGACCGGACGTTTGCGCGTTGGCGACTATATTGAGTGCGACGGAATACAAGGTAAGGTAGAATCAATAACTTACCAGTCAACACAAATTATCACACTCGATGGTTCTGTTATTGCATTCCTCAACGCATCGCTCTTTAATAAGAACTTCAAAAACTTAACACGAAATCATAGTTACGAATTAGTAAAGATTCCAATTGGAGTAGCATACGGAAGTAATATACAAAAAGTACGTGACGTTATACTGAAAACAATAACACCATTGTGCCAAAAGAAATTTGACGGAAGACCTATCGTCTCACCAGATAAGACACTCGAAGTTATTGTCAGCGACTTCGGCGACAGCAGTGTAGATCTTCAGATTAGAGCATGGATGTTAGTTGACCAAAAAAACGCATTCACAGCAGAAATCCGCGAGTCAGTTTACACCGCTCTCAACGAAAACGATATAGAAATTCCATTTCCACAACGCGACATACATATTAGGTCAATTGCAAACAATGAAACTACAATTGATATCAATAATATAATAAAATAAGTTTTTTTGTAAAAAAACATAAATAAATAGCCGTTGTATTAAAAAAAAGTAGTACATTTGCTCTCGAATGGAAAATCATATCCTTTTAAAAGAAGAAAAATAAAAAACAAACATACCTATGGAAATTAAAAAATCAAAAAAAGCAGACCTGGAAGGTCAAAAAGGCACGAGCCTATTACTTGGATATATTGTTGCCTTGGGACTTATGTTTGCTGCATTCGAGTGGACAACACACGAATACAAAGAAACAGACACTGTGTACAGTGTACAAGCAACTGTGCCAGACGAGGAAATTCCACCTATTACTCAACCAATATTCACTGCGGCACCACCGCCACCAGCAAATGTTCCGCAGATTGTTGAGATTATAGATATTGTTGACGATAAAACAGAAATCAAGGAGGAAAAAATCGAATCTCAAGAAGATACACACGAAGCAACTCCTGGTCCTGTAGCTGTCGCACATCCTGGTCCAGTATCAGTAGGTCCTGCGGTAGAAAACCCTGGAAGTAACGAAGATGAGCCCCTCCTTGTTGCAGAACAAATGCCAACATTCCCAGGTGGAGACGAAGCATTGTTCAAATATTTGAGCGAAAACATCAAATACCCACCAATGGCACAAGAGCAAGGCATTCAAGGAAGAGTTGTTGTACAGTTCGTTGTCAACAAAGACGGTTCAATCGTAGATCCAAAGGTTGTAAAATCTCTCGATCCTTCATGCGACAAAGAAGCCCTACGTGTTATAAAGAATATGCCAAAATGGAATCCTGGAAGAAACATGGGTAGACCTGTACGTGTAAAATTCACAGCACCAGTTAGTTTCAGATTGTCATAAAACAATAGAGCTATTAAATTTCAATAATATATAGTTTATAAAGGTGTGTCATATATGTTTTATTCATGACATACCTTTATTTTATACAAAAGGTTTGTATTATGAAGAATAAAGACAAGATTCTCAATAGTATTGAACAATATATAAAACAACTGCCCTACCCTGAAAATCCACAAGGGCTGTATGACCCAATAAAATATGTATTATCGCTTGGAGGTAAGCGAATCAGACCCCTATTAATGATAATGGCATATAACTTATATAAAGAAGATACTGAGAAGATACTTCCGCAAGCAGTCGCACTGGAAACATATCACAATTTCACACTCTTACATGACGACCTGATGGACAATGCAGACATGAGACGAGGATTTCAGACCGTCCACAAGAAATGGGACAGCAACACTGCTATTCTTTCTGGCGACGCCATGCTAATAACTGCCTACAAACTTTTCACAGAAAATATCTATGGATTTCAACCTGAGAGCCAAGCAAAAGCATTAAAGACATTCAATGATGCAACTCTCGGAGTATGCGACGGTCAGCAATATGATGTCGATTTTGAAAATCGAAACGATGTAAGAGAAGAAGAATACATGGAGATGATTCGTCTGAAAACATCATTGTTGCTTGCATGTGCTTTAAAGATAGGCGCAGAACTTGCCGGAGCAACCGACAGCGACGCTGAAAACCTATATAAGTTCGGAGAAAAAATAGGATTGGCTTTTCAATTACAAGACGACCTTCTCGATGTGTATGGCGACCCAGCCGTATTTGGCAAAAAAATCGGAGGAGATATTCTGTGCAATAAAAAGACATTCATGCTAATCAATGCACTGCAATTAGCTGATAATAAGCAGAAAGAAGTATTGCAGAACTGGATTAATGCAAAAGAATATGTTCCTGAAGAAAAAATCAAAGGCGTAACTGAGATATACGACCAAATCAATATAAAAGAACTCTGCAATAACAAGATCGTAGAATTATTCAACGATGCACTGAATGATTTAAGCCAAGTTAATATTGAAGACGCTAAGAAACAGCCACTTATCGACTTCGCTAATTGGCTCATGACCCGAAACAAATAAACATATCCTATGCTGATAGACACTCATGCCCATCTTGACGGTCCAGAATTCAAAGAAGACCTCAACAGCGTATTATCACGTGCCAAACAAGCAAATATTGAGAAAATACTTATCCCAGCCATCAATTTGGAAGGAATGACCAATCTTCTTAATATCTGTAAAGAGCATGAGGATTATCTCGTTCCTATGATTGGACTACATCCTGAAGAGGTGAAAGAAGACTATAAAAATCAGTTGGATAGGCTTCACGAAATACTCGTAGAAAATAGGAATGACAAAAGTAATAAACAACAGTTTTGCGCCATTGGCGAGGTAGGACTCGATTACTATTGGGACGACACATATAAAAGCCAACAAATAGAAGCATTTGAACAACAGATACAATGGGCAATTGAATTTAATCTTCCACTAATGATTCATGTACGCAATGCGCATCATGATTTAATTGAACTAATGGAGAAATACCGTAAATACAATCTTAGAGGGGTGTTTCATTGCTTTAGTGGCACTGCAGAAGAGGCGCGACAACTACTTAGTTTTCCAAACTTTATGTTAGGAATTGGAGGAGTTGTCACATTCAAGAAATCCACATTACCAGAAGTACTGAAACAAGAAGTTCCGTTGTCAAGAATTGTACTTGAAACCGATGCTCCCTATTTAGCCCCAGTTCCCCATCGGGGAAAAAGAAATGAGAGTTCGTTCATAGTATCAACCGCGACCCGATTATCTGAAATTTATGAGTGCGAAATAGATAATATTGCAACTCAAACAAAGAAAAATACGCAGAAATGCTTACTATAACAAAAAAAATGCGTATTTTTGTTGCTGATTTAGCTGATAACTCGCAAAAAAGTTGTAATTTGCAACCGTTTTTGAGTTATACGCTCAAAGGGATGCCCATGGAGAGATGCTCGAGTGGCTGAAGAGGCACGCCTGGAAAGCGTGTAAACGTCAAAAGCGTTTCGGGGGTTCGAATCCCCCTCTCTCCGCATAAAAAAGAAACAAATAAAGAGAGAGAAACAAAAAACAGATAAAAACAAAAAATAATAACAAATAAAGTATTAATCTTAAAAATTCAATCAAACAATGAAGAAAGTATTTGCAATTATTGCACTTATGGGAGTCTTCACATTAGGAATGACTCAATCTGTTTTAGCTCAAGACGAAGAAGCTAATGATTCTGCTGCTGTTGAGCAAGTTGATTCTGCTGCTGTTGAGCAGGTAGATAGCGCTGAAGCTGCACCTGTTGCTACAGACGATGAAGGTGTTGTAGAAGTTGGTATGTACAAGCAACTCAAGACTAAGTTCATCGAAGGTTCTGCAATGTGGATGTTCCCAGTTGCATTAGCATTTATCATAGGTCTTGCATTCTGCATTGAACGTATCATCTATCTTGCTCTTTCAGATGTTAAAACAAGAAACATGCTTGTAAACGTAGAAAAAGCACTTGATAATAACGATGTAGAAAAGGCTAAGGATGTTTGCCGTAACACACGTGGTCCAATCGCTTCAATCTGCTACCAAGGTCTTATGCGCCTTAAGGATGGTGCTGACGCTGTAGAAAAAGCAGTTGTTGCATATGGAGCTGTTCAAGCATCTAACTTGGAAAAAGGTTGTTCATGGATTACACTTTTCATCGCCATGGCACCATCTCTCGGATTCTTGGGAACTGTGATCGGTATGGTTCAGGCATTCGACGATATCCAAAAAGCTGGTGACATCTCTCCAACAGTCGTTGCAGGAGGTATGAAAGTGGCCCTTATCACAACAATCTTCGGTATCATTGTTGCTCTTGTTCTTCAGTTGTTCTACAACTACATCCTTGCTAAGATCGAAAGCATCACTGCACAAATGGAAGATACAACAATTTCACTCTTAGACCTCGTTGCTAAATATAACGCAAAGAAAGCTTAATATAAGCACATTTTAGAAACGAGAAAAGAGTAAAAATTGAAACAAGAACAAATAAAAAGTATAAAATAATGAATACCGAGAAAATTTCAAAATATGTATTCTATGTACTGATTGGTATCAGCATTATTTCGTTCATCTTGTTCTTTATCAATTTTGATAGAGCTTGGGAAGAAAACCCAAAGATGTACGATCCGCAATTCCTTGACGTACTGCTTGTATGGAATATCTCACTCTTAGTTTTAGGTGCACTCTCTGCAATCTGCAGTTTCTGCATGTACGTAAAGCAGTGGGGATTCAACAAATCATATCTCTACACATGGGGACTTCCAATTCTTACAACAGGAATTGGTGCTATTTACGGAGCATCTGTAAAGGATGAACACTGGTTGATTAACAACAAAGACTGGTGCGAACCAAACGAGATTATCGTATCTGACGCATGTCTTTGGTCTATTATCATCCTCCTTGTAATAGCATTGGGTTCTGTTATATTCAGTCTCATTAATGGTCTTAAAAAATAATTAATTTGATTGAGTAGCTATGGGAAAGAAAAGAAAAATGCCAGGATTGAACACTAGTTCAACTGCGGACATCTCGTTCATGTTGCTCATATTCTTCCTTGTGACTACCTCTATGGACACAGACCAAGGTCTTAGTCGTACCTTGCCAAAACCACCAGAGGAGAACCAAAATGTAGAGATTAAAGTAAAAGAGCGTAACGTTCTTAACATAAGAATAAGTAAAGACAACTTACTTATGATTGGTGATGAATACTCTGCATTACAAGATGTGAGACCAAGAGCTAAAGAATTCATTAAAAATGCGGATAACAATCCACACCTTCCAGAGCTGAAACCTCACACTGTAAAACTTCTCAACAAGAAGTTTATGATTACTGAAAACCACGTAATCTCAGTGCAATCAGACCGTGGAACAAGCTATGGTATTTACTTCATGGTTCAGGACGAACTTGTTGCTGCATACAATGAACTTCGCGATGAATTATCACAACAAGAATTCAACTGCAAATACGAGTTCTTGACAGAGAAGCAAAAGAGCGCAATTCGCGAGGTGTATCCAATGAAGATTTCAGAAGCTGAGCCTAAAAAATACGGAAAAGTAAATTAAGTATGAGTAGATTTAATAAAGACGGTGGCCGTGAGATGCCCGAATTGAACACATCATCACTACCTGACCTTATCTTCTCAGTGTTGTTCTTCTTCATGATGGTAACAACAATGCGTGAAGTAACGTTAATGGTGAAGTTTGATCGTCCAGTTGGAACACAGCTTGAAAAACTTGCACGTAAGTCAAGTACATCATTCTTATACATCGGTAGACCAAATGATCAATATCGTTCACAATATGGAGACGGTACACGAATCCAGATAAACGATAAATTTGCCGATCAAGAAGGTAATGGTCAAGAGAATGTATACAACTTTATCATGCAAGATAGAGCAGATATGGCTGAAAGTGAAAAGCCATTCTACACTGTTTCTATTAAAGCTGACCACGCAACACCAATGGGCGTCATAACAGATGTCAAACAAACACTGCGTAAGGCTTATGCTCTTAAGATTGTTTATTCTGCAAACAAAAAACAAGAATAACAACGTAATTGTATAAACAAAAGGAAAGTGGCTCTGCCCTACTCCTTCAATCTATAAAAAAGTATCAGCACTTAGTGGCTGATACTTTTTATTTTGTAATAACTTTTCATTTAAGTTCATATTTCCCCTACTATTATCGATTGTCCTATTATCTACGGCCACATTATCGACAGAGTTATCATCAATAGCCCCATTATCAACCTACCTAATATCTAATGCCATTATTGTTCGATTTACAACAAGAGAAAGACTTATGAGAAGGGAGCCGGATATATGCGTTAAGATTAATGTACATAACATGTCATAACAGAAACGTATAAGTACGCGAGTTCGGGATAAGAAAAAGCTCAAAAAATTTGGTAATCTTGCTATTATTTTGTATTTTTATGGGTGAAAATCAACAAATTACAAAATAGAATAACAATGATTACCAAGGACAAAGTTATAGAAATTTTCTGTAT
>JAIKZH010000071.1 GCA_024682395.1 Bacteroidaceae bacterium | reverse complement strand
TACGACCCAGTAGGACAAGTAACCACCGTACATCATCCAAACGGCACCGTCACCACCTACGCCTACGACCAGATAGGTCAGAAACTCCGTGTCACCCATCCCGATGCAGGTGAAGTGACCACCACATACGATGCAGCAGGTAACCTCCTCAGCAAACTCACCAGTCAGTTGAAGGAGACCATCTCCGACAAGGCACCGATAACCTACACATACGACTATGAACGCTTGAGTGAAGTGCTCTACCCAGAGAACCTCTTCAACCGAGTGACATATACCTACGGAGCCCCAGGCGACAAGTACAACCGTGCCGGCAGACTCTCCCTCGTGGAAGACGCCTCAGGAGGCGAAGCCTACTATTATGGCAAGATGGGTGAAGTCATCAAGACCGTCCGCAGTGTGATGGCAAGTACAGCCGATATCCGCACCTATGTATATGGCGCAGAGTACGATAGCTGGAACCGCGTACGCACCATGACATACCCTGACGGCGAGGTCGTAACCTACCATTATAACGAGGCAGGACAAATAAATGGCCTTTCAAGCAATAAACAGGGTACCGATAACGTTATAGTAGAAACGATAGGCTACGACAAGGAAGGTCACACCGTCTATACCAAGCTCGGCAACGGCACCGAGACCCGCTACACGTATGATAATGAGCGTCAGCGTCTTCAGGAGATGACCCTCACCTCAGGCGACAACTCCCTCATGCACAATCGTTACACCTACGATGCAGTAGATAACATCCTTGGCATAAGCAACGCTGTAGATCCACAAGAGCTCTTTGACAGTAAATCCAAGTTGGGTGGTGCAAGTCATCACACATATCAGTACGATAACCTCAATCGTCTGATATCCGCCACAGGAAAGGCAAAGAACGCCAGCTACACACTCAGCATGTCATATAACCATATGAGCATGCCAGTGATGAAGAGTCAGCAGGTAGATTCATCCCTCACAGCCGTATCCTACGACATGGCATACCAGTATGGCGACCAGCGTCATCCAACGGCACCAACCCAGATAGGGCATGAGCACTATACCTACGATGCCAACGGTAACCCAGTCCTTGTAGAGAACGACTCCACAAGTGAGACACGAGAACTCTACTGGGATGAAGACAACCGTCTGATGGTACTCTCCGATAACGGCAAGACCAGCCGCTATACATATAATCACTCAGGAGAACGTATAGTAAAGAGTCATGGCACAATGGAAGGCGTGTATATCAACGGAGCCCCACAAGGCATCACGTTCCACGAGACCGATGAATTCACGCTGTATCCAGCAAGTATCATCTCTGTAAGCAAGAACCGCTACACCAAGCATTACTTTATCGGAAGTAAACGTATAGCATCAAGAATCGGAAGTGGACATTTCAATAATGTCTATGGCATGAACGGCTGTAATATCACAGCAGGTCAGCAAGACTATGCAGAGCGATTAAACCAAATCGAGAGTCAGAAAGAAGACTATTACAGAGAACTCGGCATAGCCCCAGGCATCCCAACGATGAAGGGAAGTTACGGTGACCCAGAGAACACAGGCGTTGGTTATAATACCATCATCCGTAACCTCGGAGACCACTCCGTTCCAGCCGAATGGGCAGAATATGTAAAGAAGAACGAGAAGAAGGAAACCGCCCCAGGTGCCCCAATAGCATGGGAGAGTCCATCCCAACCAGAGGAAGTACAACCAGGGTATGGATATGTTGCTGACAACAACGAATCCGAAGAAACCTTCTATTATCATTCAGACCACCTTGGTAGTACAAGTTATGTCACCGATGATAGTGCACGCATAACTCAATACACTGCCTACTTGCCATATGGTGAGTTACTTGTTGATGAACATTCATCTTCAGAGGATATGCCATACAAATTCAATGGCAAAGAACTTGACGAAGAAACAGGTTTGTATTACTATGGTGCAAGATATATGCAACCAGTTGCAAGTATCTGGTATGGAATCGACCCATTGACAGAAAAGTATCCAGATGTAAGTGCATATGCTTATTGTATGGGCAATCCTGTGAAGTTGGTGGATGTTGATGGAAGAAGCACGCATACAGCCCATGATGGAACAGTTGTAGCAGTCTACGATGATGATGATTTAGGCGTTTATAGACACAATAAATCTGATTTACGAGGCTTTGATAGTAAAACAATGACTGTTAATGGCAAACCTCTCGCGAGAAACGAAAATCAAAAGATGGGAGAAACTTGGACTCCATTCGGATTCGCAGATTATGATGCATATGAAAAAGGAATATTGAAGGTTGTAGATGGAGCGAGAATTTATTTTAATTCTAATTGGGGAACTGAAAAGATATCCGAAATTATTGAAGAAAATCCGAATTTTGTTGAATATGCTATTAGGGCTCGGGGAAAAAGTGACTGGGATTTTAAATGTCATACGCCTATAGGTGATAATGTTAAAGCACATGATGGCTATGGCTCTCTTATGTTAGGTAAATATGCATCCGCACGCGATGTCGGTAATTTTGGAGCTGGAATAGTCGCAGCAAGATCAAACTTGCCTAAAGCATTTTTTGACTATGGATATGGAACATACAATAAACACGATAATCTTATGATTCCATCTGCTTTTTCTGTAATGTCAGATGTGGCGCTTTTAGGCTTGTCAATTAAAGAACTGACAAATAACCCATTATTATCTAGTTTGTACGCAACTATCTCAATACACCATATTCAGGAAATGATACATGGAGAAGATAAACTTAGTCAACAAGGAATAGATGCTGGATATAATTATATAAAAAAACAAAAAAAGTAAAAAGATGAAAAAAATTTTTTGTGTATTATTTGCGGCATTCATACTATTCGTATTATCCATTGGTGCTGCGTTTGCATATGTTTACTATAAAACATCATTTTTTGATGTAGAGCGCACTATAACATATTATAGTAATGATAAATGCACAGTGACACAAGTAGAAAGTAGGAGTTTTGGAGATTATTGGATGGATTTTTATTATGGTAGATTACGATACGATGAAATAGATCAAGATCGTTGTCTTGTGCATTGCGAAATTAGAGGGGGCTTCAATGGAAGTTTTAATGGATATATATCTTTCAACAACGATTCGATTTTTATATATCCATCAAGTGGAGCATTTTATAAAATTAATTGCAATGAAGATAAATTATTTTTAAAGAAAATAGATATAGATTACGATATTAAAAATTCTCCAAATGTAATATTTATTTGGGCATCAAAGAGTGAAATGGAAGAAAAACATGATATAGAAGTAGTTACTCTACCACCCCAAAAGGTGAAAAGAATATTTAGTGTTACTGATAAGAGTAATGTATGCGACTTTTATAGTTCTCGTAAAGGTGAGAGGCTTAAGGGCACATGGGGCTTTTAAATGATATTGTCATCGAAATATAAATCATATAAAATCCATTATTCAGATTGCGAACAAATGGAATACTCCACTAGAAAAATAATAATAGAAGATATTTTAATAAGATTTCCCCACAAACTTGTACAACCAATATAAAAGTTGTACCTTTGTGGGGAAAATAAAAAGAGCTCTTTGAAACATAGGCTACGATGCCAACGGTAATCCCGTCCTTGTGGAGAACGACTCCACAAGTGAGACACGAGAACTCTACTGGGATGAAGACAATCGTCTGATGGTACTGTCCGATAACGGAAAGACCAGCCGCTATACATACAATCACTCAGGTGAACGTATCGTAAAGAGTCACGGCACGATGGAGGGAGTATATATCAATGGTGCACCTCAAGGCATCACGTTCCACGAGACCGATGAATTCACGCTGTATCCGGCAAGTATCATCAGTGTAAGCAAGAACCGCTTTACAAAGCATTACTTTATCGGAAGTAAACGCATAGCATCAAGAATCGGAAGTGGACATTTCAATAATGTCTATGGCATGAACGGCTGTATTATCACAGCAGGTCAGCAAGATTATGCAGAGCGATTAAATCAGATAGAGTCTCAGAAGGAAGACTATTACAGAGAACTCGGCATAGCCCCAGGCATCCCAACGATGAAGGGCTCATACGGTGACCCAGAAAATACAGGAGTAGGTTATAATACGATAATTAAAAACCTTGGCGACCATAGTGTCCCAGCCGAATGGGCAGAATACGTGAAGAAGAACACCGAGGCTAACACCGCCCCAGGTGCCCCAATAGCATGGGAGAAAGCATCCCAACCAGAGGAAGTGCAACCAGGATATGGCTTCATCCCAGATAACGAATCAACCGAAGAAACGTTCTATTATCATTCAGACCATTTAGGAAGTACAAGTTATGTTACCGACGACAGTGCACGCATCACTCAATACACAGCATATCTGCCATATGGTGAACTTTTAGTTGATGAACATTCATCATCAGAAGACCTTCCATACAAGTTCAACGGCAAAGAACTTGACGAAGAAACAGGCTTATACTATTATGGGGCACGATATATGCAACCAATCACCTCTGTATGGTATGGAATTGATCCTCTTACAGAGAAGTATTCAGATGTAAGTGCATATACATACTGTATGGGTAATCCTGTGAAGTTGGTGGATAGTGATGGTAGAAGCACGCATACAGCCCACGATGGAACAGTTGTAGCTGTCTATGATGATGATGATTTAGGCGTTTATCGACATAATAAATCTGATTTACGAGGCTTTGATAGTAAAACAATGACTGTTAATGGCAAACCTCTCGCAAGAAACGAAAATCAAAAGATGGGAGAAACTTGGACTCCATTCGGATTCGCAGATTATGGTGCATATGAAAAAGGAATATTGAAAGTTCAAGATGGAGCGAAAATTGATTTTAATTCTAATTGGGCAACAATAAAAGTGAATGAATTGATAAAAGAAAATCCTTCTCTAATATCATATGCCTACAATGCAAGATCAAAAAAAGAATGTAAATGGAATTTCAAAGGTAATACTCCTAATGGTAATATTAGTTACGGCTCACTATTATTTGGAAAATATGCCTCAGCAAGAGATGCAGGCAATTTTGGAGCAGGAATAGTAAAGGCAAGAAGTTCCGTTTCTTCCGATTTTATTCAATATGGATATGGTAAATATAATGAGACTGGTAATAGTATATTTGGCACGATTCTGAATGTTCTTTTGGATTTTCATTTATTGAGTGGAGAGTCTGGACATGATCCAGTTGAATCATATTACAATATGAAGTTAGGTCAAAAGAGGATGCAAAACACTATAGATTATGGTGAGAATCCTCTGAGTCAAGCTGGCATAAATGCAGGTTTTGAGTATTGGAAAAAAATAAATATTAAAAGTAAAAAATAAGAATATAATAATGAGAGATAGAAGGACAATACTTTGGCGAACAATAAAGATATCATCATTGATTGCTGTATTAGTCTCATTTGTGTGGCTTATATGGCCAGAAATTCGAATATGTCATATCAAAAAGGGGAATGTTGAGGTATCTTCGGTAAGTATATCATTCTTGCTTGACGATTGGGTTGAATTTTATGATTCAAACATTAGCAAATTCGAGGTCTTGTATAAGAAACCCAATGTTAGGGGTAATTTGTATGGTGGATTTGGAACTCTATGTATTGACCACATATGGGACTTTAACGGCGATACTGTTATACTTTATGGCATAGAAGGTAGATTTAAGCAAACAAAAGAATCAGAATTGATGAAATTTAAAGATAAATATGGAGGTAACATTCAAGTTTTAGATGATATTTATAGTGTTGCTCGGGGTGATAGCTGTGACATCCCTAATGTCCGAAATGCAATCATGTTAGATAGCAATCTTGACAGATGGCCCTACGATAAGTATCCAATAGCAGCAGATTTAACGATTACATATGAATAGTTTCACTTAACTCTCGGGTGTGAATAGCAATAAAACGATATTGTAAAAACGTTCATTGACATCGCTGCACACAAAAGTCAAGGCTCGACAGGAAGAGTGACTATAAAACGTATGATGAAACGAAATCTTACGCAACTAAGCATACAAACATAACCGCCACACATTTCAACCATAAAATAGTGTGGCGATAACAACAACCATTCCTCAGACGCAACAGCGCAGTAAGGCAAGCATCGGAACTCCCTGAGGAACAAAATCCCGAACGCATCCAGAAAGGCCGTAACCGCGAGAGCATCCGTCATGCCGACGATGGAGACATACGAGTAAGCTACGACTACGACCCAGTAGGACAAGTAACCACCGTACATCATCCAAACGGCACCGTCACCACCTACGCCTACGACCAGATAGGTCAGAAACTCCGTGTCACC
>JAIKZH010000028.1 GCA_024682395.1 Bacteroidaceae bacterium | reverse complement strand
TCTTCACCTTTTGTTATATTTAATGTAGAAGTGATTTTTATCAAGTATTGCTTGAAATCCATTGGGATTTCCTATACATGCATATGAATTATCTCCGTACTGTTTGTATAGCATTATTGCAAGAACTCCCATATTCATTCTAAGATTTAGTTCTAAGCATGGATGTATTTTTATTGTATCAGATTCGTTTACAACCATCATGTCTATGCCTACAATACCTTTATATTTTCCTATAAGTTCCTTTTTAAGTAAGATTTTGTGTTGTTGTTGTAAATAATCAATAATTTGTTTATCAACTCCTTGTTGAATGATTATTGTTTTCAGTTCCGTTTGTGGCAATACATAATTATATTTATATTTTCCATCTGTTGATGCTTTGAATACTGAGATTCCGATATATTCTACATATTTATCTGTTACTTTGTATTCGAATGCAAAATCTAAGATCTTATTATAGAATTTATCTATAAGGAATGGTGGAGTCGGGAATTCTTTGTTGTTTACGATTTTTATTCCTCGTCCACTCGAAGACCATGGTGTTTTAGTTATATATGTGATGTCTGAGTATTCTAACTGGTTAATGTCTGTAATGAATTGCATTTCATTTTCGACAAATGAATTCTTATATTTTTCTATAACTAGTTTGTTTCTGTATATAGAGGCGTATTTGCGTGATGCAAAGTATCTTATGTTTTCAATCTGTTCATCTGAAGGCATTAAGTCTAAGTCATACCCCTTTTTAATAAGTTGGTGTTTAATGGCTTTATTCCATCCCCACACTTTGATATCTTTATCTATAGTATTTTCATGTAAAAGACTGGAAAGATCTTTTAAATCTTCTTCCATTCTTTTTACAATTTTAGGTGGGGTATATTCACTTTTATTGGCTGATAATGCCATTTCATGTGAACAATTGAAAATAAAAGCCATGAGTTTTATTGTTTTATTAAATGTAATATAGAACTGAAATTGTTTATTTCGATTAATTTATCGTGTTTATATTCTTGAACTCTTTCGTATGCCCACATTGTTTTGTGTGGAATATGTATTCCCCATCCACCGATTTTCAGTACTGGATCGATGTCTGATTTAAACGAGTTCCCAACCATGATTAAGTCATTAGGATGTATTCCGTTCAATTTGCAGAGATTAAGATATGTATTTTCTGTTTTTTCAGATACAATTTCAAGGTGTTGGAAGTATTGTTTCAGTCCTGATTTTATTAATTTGTGTTCTTGATCCAAAATTTCTCCTTTAGTAAGACAAATTAGTTTGAATTTCTTTGATAGTACGTCTAATGTTTCTTTTACACCAGGTAGGGGTGTTGTTGAATTAATTAGAAGACTTGTGGTTAAATCATAAATTTGTTTGATTTTTTCTCCAGATATATTATAGTCTGATACTTTTAATGAGGTTTCGATAACAGATAGACAATATGCTTTTGGCCCATATCCGGTTATTGGCATATTTTTCGTTTCTGTTTTATAAAGTTCATCATGTAAATACTTTTCATCTCCATAATCTTTCATTATTTGTGTCCATTCATGTTCAACCTTATTGTAATATATTTGATCATCCCATAAGGTGTCGTCTGCATCAAAGCAGATAATACTGTTTTTTGTATCTATAAAAGGAGTTATATTGTTTGCATGAACTGATTCTTTCATGTTTTATGGTCTCTTTAATTATTAATTAGCGTAATCATACGCTATTTGTATATAACATTACAAAGTTACTAAAAATGTTTAAAGATTCATTCAATTAGTTCAAAGTTTTTTATAACTTTGCTACATAAATAAAAAGGTTGTGTTATAAAAAATCGCATCTTATGACTATATCACTTGATAAGATTAATTTATTGACATTAAATGTAGGATATGCTGTTCATAATGCCGACTGGAATTGGAAAAATGTACAAAGTCCTTTTTCCAGAATATATCTTGTAACGGAAGGTTCTGCAAGGATTGTTATGAACAATAAGAAATATGTTTTAACTCCTAACCATTTATATATTATTCCTGCTAATATTGCACATGATTATGAATGTGACGGTAAATTCTGTCATTATTATCTCCATGTATATGAAGAGAGAGAATATGATACTTCTTTATTTGAGAAGTTTGATTTTCCATTTGAGGTTGATGCTCACGAAGAGGATCTATTTCTGATGAAACGTATTTGTAATCTCTTACCCGATCAGGCCTTACCAAGCAGTAATCCTTCATTATATGATAATCGCAAAACATTTCTTGATGATATAAGAAGATTAAAACATCATGATATAGCTAATCGTATTGAGATTCGTGGAATAAATCTTGTATTTTTATCTCGTTTTATGTCTAATGTGAAAGACAAACAGATGATGCAAGATGAAAGAATCATGAAAGTAATTGATTATGTCCATGAACATATTTATGATATTATAACAATAGATGAATTGGCTGATATCTCTTGTTTATCAAGAGGATATATGGTAGGCTTGTTTAAACAAAAGGTTGGGATGTCTCCTCTTCAATATATTAATAAACTTAAAATAGAGAAAGCCCAATTGATACTTCTTACGAGTAATATGCAAGTAAAGAATATAGCATATGTTTTAGGTTTTAATGATTATTCGTATTTCAACAGATTATTTAAAAAGACAACGGGTTTTTCGCCTTTGTCATATAGGAGACTGAATGCATTATAAAACTACATGTGTTTATTATTAAATATTCGTTTTATTATATATTATTCGAAATTTTATTTATAACTTTGTTGTCAATTAAAGTATATACCAATGAATAGATTACGTATTTTTATATTTCTTGTGTCTTTCATGTCAGTTTTTTGTGTTGATATGCTGGGAGCACGATTGTTTTCAGATTTTAACTCTGATAGAATTAATATATTTAATGGTTTTGAGTCTGTTTCCTTCCAACCAGAGATGTATAATAATGATGCGAATATTGTCACTAATATGATTGAGGATGAGTCTGACAATACTGGCAGTTCATTAATATTTGAAAGCGTTGGCATTAAATTTTTCTTGAATGATATAAAAATTAATAAATCAGGTCGTGTTGTTTCAAGAAATGCGTCAATATCACTTAAGACTAAGTTTACAAATAATGATGAGTATAATACTGACATTAAACTAAGACATTATTTGTTAGATAGTACAGGAATGGTGATTGCATCGAGTGATTATTTTTATTTATACATAGATGCTCATAAAACAGATTCTATAACTAAGGTATTTCCAATAGGGGAGGTTCTTTTATCTGACAATATTGATAGTACTAAGTATTATTTGATAACAATGGTTTATGAAAAACATAAATCTTCTGAACCTGTTTATTATAATACAGTATCAATGGAATGCTTAGAAAAAGGCTCTGAAAATCTTTTCAAGCGTAATAATTCAAATAGTGATTTAGCAAAAAGCTATTTACAGAATGAGATTCCACTATATTTCAAAAAGAGAGTTGTGGTAGAATAAATATTGGTTATAATAGAACAAAGAATATTAGTGTTTTTTGATAAAAAGAGTTTAGTGCATACTAGGCTCTTTTTATTATTATAAAAGGATTTAGTCATTTGTGGTTATCTGTAACCCCTCTATTTTTAGAAGTTTCTCTTTCATTTGTGGCATAAGGCTTTTTCTTATTCTTAAAGTCATTGTGCAGAGATTATCATAGTTTTGATTGATTATCTGTGGTTGAAGATCTTTGATTATCTTCATAACTTTGTTCATTGCTTCAAAGTCGTATTCAATATCAATATCTTCGTCAACAGTCTTTTCTATAATTTCAGCATTTTCAAGTGCTTCAATAGCAGCTTGTCTGTAAGCGACAATTAATCCACTTGTCCCCAACTTTATACCTCCGAAATATCTAACTATTACGATAAGAATATCTGTGAGTTCGTATGAGTTGATTTGTCCGAGTATTGGTTTCCCAGCAGTACCAGATGGCTCTCCGTTGTCGTTTGCACGAAAATTCTCTCGTGTAGGTCCAAGCATATATGCGTAGCATACATGTCGGGCATCATAATATTTCTTTTGTATTTGTGCAATATAGGTTTTGACTTCTTCTATTGATGTTACATGATAGGCAAAGGCAAGGAACTTACTGCGTTTTTCGCTGTAAGTTCCTTCAACATTACCTTTTATAGTTTTATATGTATCTGACATTAGTCGAGTTTGTGGATAATAAGTCCACTGCGGAGTTTAGGTTCAAACCATGTAGCTTTAGGTGGCATGATTTTACCAGAATCAGCAATGTCCATTATTTGTTGCATTGTGACAGGGTAGAGAGCTAACGCCATTTTCATTTCTCCGCTGTCAACACGTCTTTTAAGTTCTCCAAGTCCGCGTAATCCACCGACGAAATCGATGCGATTAGACTTACGCAAGTCTTTTATGTCGAGTAATTCATCGAGAATAAGACGAGAAGAGATATCAACATCAAGTACTCCAATAGGGTCGCTATTGTCATATGTTCCTTCTTTTGCTTTTAGACTATACCATTTATTTTCAAGATATAGTGAAAATTCGTGAAGTTCTTGTGCGCGATATTCATTAGTGCCTTTTTCTTCAACAATGAAGTTTTTAGAAAGTGCTTTGAGAAATTCGTCAGCAGTCATACCATTCAAATCGCGTACAACTCTGTTGTAGTCAAGAATAGTAAGTTGGCTTGCTGGGAAACATACAGCCATGAAATAGTTGTATTCTTCGTCACCTTTGTGATTTGGATTTTGTTTTGCTTTTTCAGCTCCAACTAATGCTGCAGCAGCACTACGATGGTGCCCGTCAGCGATATATAGAGCTGGCATTTTCTTAAATTCTTCAGTGATTGTAGCAATGTCACTATCATCGCTTATAACCCAGAATTTATGTCCGAATCCGTCAATTGGTGCTATGAAATCGTACTCAGGTTCGCTTTTAGCATATTTTGAGATAAGAGTATTAAGAATATCATTATCAGGGTATGCGAAGAACACAGGCTCTATATTTGCGTTGTTAACACGTACGTGTTTCATTCTGTCTTCTTCTTTGTCAGCTCTTGTAAGTTCGTGCTTTTTGATAACTCCAGTCAAGTAGTCATTTACATATGCGCCGACAACAAGTCCGTATTGAGTTTTTCCATTCATTGTCTGTGCATATAGGTAGTATTGTTCTTTTTCGTCTTGAACTAACCAACCTTTGTCTTGGAACATCTGAAAATGTTCAGCTGCACTTTGGTAAACACGAGGGTCGTATTCGCTTGTTCCTTGTGGAAAATTGATCTCAGGCTTGATGATGTGATAGAGTGACATTTCGTTGTCTCCAGCCTCAGCTCTTGCTTCTTCACTATCGAGTACGTCGTATGGACGACTTTCAATCTTCTCGACATATTCTTTTGGAGGACGTACCCCCTTGAATGGTTTGATTGTTGCCATTGTTTATGTATATTTATGTTTGTTTATTTTCTATTTCAGACATAAGTCTGTTACCTCTTATAGAGTGCAAAGTTACGAATAAATAGTGAAATTAGAAATAATTATTGAATAATTGTTTCTTGAAGTATATAATTTAATGAATAGTTATTAACTTTGCAGTATGAATAAAAATTTGCTGTTTAAAGTGATGACATTGATAATGTTGTCACTTTGGGTATCAGGCGCCAATGCCCAGGAACGAATTGTGCGCGTTTTAGCTATTGGTAATAGCTTTTCTCAAGATGCCGTAGAACAAAATCTACATGAGTTATGTGTTGCTGCAGACAGATCAATTATTATCGGCAATATGTTTATACCTGGTTGTTCCATTGAACGCCATATAAGTTGTTTAAGAGGAAATAAACATGATTATGCCTACAGAAAAATTGAATTAAACGGTGATAAGAAAGAAACTAAGAATTTTGCTCTTAGAGATGCTCTTAAAGATGAACCATGGGATTATATAACAGTTCAGCAAGCGAGTCATGATTCTGGTAAGTACGAGACATATGATTTACTTCAGGAACTATTGGACTCAATACGTTTATTCAATCCTAATGCGAAAGTGTTGTTTCATCAAACATGGGCTTACGCTCCAAATTCAACACATTCAGGTTTCAAGTATTATGGTAGAAACCAAAATATAATGTATAAAAATATAGTGGAGGTAAGTAAGAAGGTGATGAACGACTATAAAATTGACGATATCATTCCAAGTGGTACAGCCATCCAAAATGCACGTAGTACATATCTTGGTAACAATTTAACCCGTGATGGATATCATCTGGATTTGATTATTGGTCGATATATAGCTGCATGCACTTGGTTTGAATGTCTTATTCATAAGAAAGTTGTTGGAAATCGTTATTATCCAAAAGGTCTTTCTTTGTGGGATTTGAAAACGGTTCAAACAGCAGCCCACCGTGCTGTAAAGAATCCTTATGCTGTTTCTATGAAGAAGAAATACATGGTGGATAAAGATGATGAATAGTTAACAATTAGTTCTCAAAATATTGATAGTTAATATCTTATGTTTATTCAGGGTTTCGGGACGTTGATAGTTCAACTCCGCAGCCAGAACAATTCGCTCCCATAGGAGGTGTATTTTTGAGAACAATGATTGTAACAGACTCTATTATTGGAAAAGTGTTGAGAAGACGTTGGTTAATTCTTCCGCAAACATGTTCAATAAGTTTTGACGGAATGTTCATCTCTTCTTTTATGATATCAAACACAATACCATAATTGACAGTGTCATTAATATCGTCGGTGATTGTTGATTTGATATTGTTTGTGGTTAATCGGAGATTGATTGTGTACCAATCTCCGATTTTGTTTTCTAATGGAAAAACTCCATGATATGCGTATAACTTAATATCCTTTAATATTATATCCATGTTATTCTATACGATTAATTGTTTATCTATCCACATCGTGAATGTCCGCAGTTGGTACAAATAAGACAGCCTTCCTGATATACAAGCGTTTCATGTCCGCAATTTGGGCATGTTTGTCCTGTTGCTTTAGTTCCGTCCTGTACATATTTCTTTAATGCTCTCTCCACACCGTTTTTCCAAGTGTTTATACTTTCGTTTTCTAATTGTAAGGAACCTACAAGGCGTATTACATTAGTTAGTGGCATTCTATATCTTAGGACTCCGCTGATTAGTTTTGCATAGTTCCAATATTCTTTATTAAAACGAGAAGAAAGCCCCTCTATTGTGGTTTTATATCCTCTACGGTTTTCAAATTGGAAGTCATAATGCTTTGTACCATCTTCGTCATAGTTCTTGATTATATGTCCTTTAACCACATTTTTAGGAAGAGCTATGCCGTCTTCATCGTCAAGCACACCTGTAAATATCTCGTATGGATATCCATCAAGCAAGCCAACGAATGCGACCCATTTTTCCTTGTTGTTTTGAAAACGTACAACATCGCATTCAAGACTCTTTGGACGAATTTCTGTTACCTGAGGCATGGCGCATTTGTTCTCTGATTCTTTCTTCGTCTCCTTCTTTGTGGCAATCAGTACACCGCTTCTGCTACCATCCCTATAAACAGTACATCCCTTACATCCACTTTTCCATGCTTCGACATATAACTGGTTGACAAGTTCTTCGCTAACATCAGAAGGAAGATTTATTGTTACTGATATAGAATGGTCGACCCATTTTTGAACTGCTCCTTGCATTTTTATTTTTTCAAGCCAGTTAACATCATTTGCTGTAGCTTTGTAATATGGAGATTTCTGTACCAGATTATCAATTTCGGCTTGAGTATATTTTTTTGTAGTGTCAAATCCGTTAACTTTCATCCATGTTATGAATTTAGGATGATATACAATAAACTCTTCAAAACTATCACCTGTTTCGTCAACGAAATCAACATGCACATTTGTGTCATTAGGATTAACTTTGCGCCTACGTTTATATACAGGCATAAACACTGGTTCTATTCCCGATGTAGTTTGAGTCATAATACTAGTTGTACCAGTAGGTGCAATAGTCAAACATGCTATGTTTCTACGGCCATACTTGACCATTTCATCATAAAGATTCTGATCCACATTCTTGATTCTGTTAATAAATGGATTGTTCTTTTCGCGTTCAGCATCATAAATCTCAAACATGCCACGTTCTTTTGCCATTTGTACCGAACTACGATATGCCTCTACTGCTAAAGTCTTATGTACTTCAGTCGAGAAGTATGTGGCTTCCGGTGTTCCGTATGTTAGTCCCAAAGCAGCCAGCATATCTCCTTCGGCTGTTATTCCGACTCCTGTTCGACGGCCTTTTTTGCTCTTCTGATATATTTTCTCCCAAAGATGACGTTCGCAGTTTTTAATTTCGTCACTTTCAGGATCAGACTCAATCTTCTTTTGTATAAGTTCAATTTTCTCTAATTCAAGATCGATGATGTCGTCCATGATTCGTTGGGCAATATGTACATGTTTCTTGAATTTATTAAAATTGAATTGAGCCGCAGCTGTGAAGGGATTGTCAACATAACTATATAGATTAATAGCCAAAAGTCTGCAACTATCATATGGACACAATGGAATTTCCCCACATGGATTTGTAGAAACAGTTTTATATCCTAAATCGGCATAGCAATCAGGAATTGATTCTTTTATTATGGTGTCCCAGAATAAGATTCCAGGTTCTGCGCTTTTCCAAGCATTGTGAACAATCTTTTTCCATAAAAGACTCGCATCCACATCTTTCTTTACAATAGGATTGTTGCTGTCGATAGGGTATTGTTGTGTGAATTTCTGTCCTTTAATGGCAGCGTTCATAAACTCATCGCTTATTTTTACGCTGACATTTGCACCAGTAACTTTTCCTTCTGTCATTTTTGCATCAATGAATGCTTCGCTGTCAGGGTGTTTTATTGATACAGAAAGCATTAAGGCCCCTCTACGCCCATCTTGTGCAACTTCTCTTGTGGAATTAGAATATCGTTCCATAAATGGCACTAAGCCGGTTGAGGTTAATGCTGAATTCTTTACAGGTGTGCCTTTTGGACGAAGATGAGAGAGATCGTGTCCGACTCCTCCACGTCGTTTCATTAACTGTACTTGTTCTTCGTCTATTTTTATAACAGCTCCATAGCTGTCTGCATTTCCATCTAATCCTATAACAAAACAATTACTCAATGACGCTATTTGGTTGTTATTACCAATTCCGGTCATCGGACTTCCTGCTGGTATGATATATTTAAAATGATCAAGAAGATTGAATATTTCTTGAGCATTCAAAGGGTGGGCATATTTATTTTCAATACGTGCTATTTCATTGGCAATTCTCCAGTGCATGTCCTCGGGGGATTGTTCATATATGTTTCCGAAAGAGTCTTTCATCGCATATTTGTTTACCCATACACGAGCTGCTAATTCATCGCCGTCGAAATATTTTAATGAAGATTCTAATGCTTCATCGTATGTGTATTTTTTTGTTTCTGTCATAAGGACTTGTATTTTTTGTTTATTATTTTCTAAAGAGTATGAATATTGTTATAGTCAACAAACAAGAGGTCGTTATATTTATTGTTTATTTTCTCTTGCAAATCTAATATTCATTTTCTGAAAAAACAAATTATTTAATAATTATTTTGCTTTTATTTGAAAAGTTTCCCATTTTAAAATTATAAGTACTTGGTTAATAGTGATTTAGTATTTGTGTACTATGTAAAAAGTTTTCCAAAAAGAAAATTGTTGTTTGTTCTTATATTTAAAAGTTTCCAAAAAAGAATGAAGGCCGACCACGCGGACGACCTTCTGAAAATTAATTGAGAGTGGATTATAAATGAGTTGAATGAATGTTTTCTTATCTGTTACGTATAATTTGTTCTTCTATTTCAGATAATTGTTTGTTGAAATTAGTATCTGTTTCACATAGATTTTTCACATAGTTGATAGAATGAAGAACAGTTGCATGGTTTCTTCCTCCCATATTTTCGCCAATTTGTGTGTTTGACATATTAGTAAGTTTGCTTGCTAAGAAAATTGCAATATGTCTTGTTTGTGCCAGCGGTTGGCGTCGGCTTTGTGATATTAACTCAGACTCGCTGATGTTAAATTGTTTACAGATACCTTGTTTAATATCTTTAATTGTAAGTGGTGTTTCGTCTGTATGAATGAATTTTGGAAGCACTTTGTCTGCTAATTTCATGGTGATCTCACATCTGTAGACAACAGAGAACGCCATGAGAGCATTGATAACTCCTTCGATATCACGAACACTTCCATTAACCTTTTCAGCGATGTAGTTGCATACATTCTCTGGAATAGGCAGTGCTTCGTTCTTTACTTTATTATATATAATAGATCTGCAAAGAGCTTTGTTTGGTCTTTCGATCTCAGCCTGTAGTCCCCACTTGAATCGAGTAAGCAGTCTGTCTTCCAATCCTGTTATTTCGATAGGAGGTCTGTCGGCAGTTAATATTATTTGTTTGTTATTCAAATGTAGGTGGTTGAATATATGGAAGAATGTATTCTGAGTTTGTGTTTTACCAGATAATTCTTGAATATCATCCATTAGAATAACGTCTATTGTTTGATAGAAGTTTATAAAGTCGTTTACCTTGTTTTGTCGTACAGCATCAGTGTATTGCACATAAAACAAATGTGCAGACAGGTATAAAACTCTTGCGTTAGGGTGTTGTTGTTTAACAGCCCAACCGATAGCGTTAATGAGGTGTGTTTTGCCACATCCAGAAGGTCCATATATAAATAATGGATTAAATGTCTTTGCTGGATTTTTAGCAATTGCCAATCCTACAGAACGTACAAGTCTGTTGCTATCTCCTTCGATAAAGTTATCGAATGTGTAACGAGGGAAGAGTTGTGAATTTAATTCTTCCGCAGCAGATTTGGTGTTATCTGCAACTTGATTTGATGTGTTGGATGTTTTGTCATTAGCATTATCCTTTTTGCTAGATTGTACACTATACCCCCATTTCACGTTCTTATTAAACACACTTAAGATTACTTTAGTCATTAGATCAAGGTAGTGTTCTTCAATTGATTCGTAAACACTCCTATCAGGTACTGTTAGAATCAGTTTGTTTTCAATAAATGACTTCGGTTTAATGCTGGCAAAGATTGTGTTGAATTGTTCTTGTGAAATATTTTCACGGATAATCTTGACGCACTCATCCCACATTTCGTTCAGCTCTTTTTTCATCTCAATTCTTTTAATATTATGTATTAAGCTATCATTTTAATTTCTTACGATGCAAAGGTAGTATATCTTTTTGTATTTGCAAAATAGGGGAAAGGTATGCGTTTTTTTAGGAAATATTTAATCAGTTTTATTTCAAACATTTACACATTTGTAAACATTAACAAGTGTTTTTATGTGTAAAATTTTTTAACTATGCTGTATTTCAGTGTTTTTATATATTGAATTTTGTGAACGAACGCTTTGCTTATTGTAAAAATACCTATATTTTGT
>JAIKZH010000012.1 GCA_024682395.1 Bacteroidaceae bacterium | reverse complement strand
TAATACAGATAAGATCAAAGAACTCCAGATACTACTTAAATATCCAAACAGCAAATATCTAAATAAATATTCTTCTAATATCACCAATACTAAATACAATGGTATAAGTCTCTTTTTTGCTAAATCAATAGTTACTTTGGCTGTCTTTACTTGCGAAGTATTATGTTCAGATACTGTTTTTCCATAAAGACAGAGTTTTATCGTCTTAACAACTATAGTATTAGATATGAGAATTAAAATTCCACCTAAAAAGCCAATTAACAATACTTTCCCCATATATGTTAATTAATATATGTTCGACACAAGTATAGTATGCACCATAAAGCCTTGTGTCGAACCATTAATGTATAGAAATATTAGATATTAATATCTCTTCATGATTATTCGCATGAGCTTGGAATACATACCAATACGACAACGATGATGATAACAGGAATCCAAGCAATACCTAATGCGAGGTCATTTTGAGATGTTAATGCCTTATAAGTCTGTTTACATTTTTTGATAAAATTTTTCATCTTGATTTTCAATTTTAAATAACCATACTCTTAAAGATTTTCTGGATCTCTCCTTTTGACCAGTCTGGTCTGGATATAATATTCGTCGACTAATATATATATATCGTAATTAATTTAATCTATTTGTTAATACATAAGAGTAACACACTTATTATTACATGAATCACCATATATATTTATATGGAATCTCTTATATAGAAATTACAGTATTTTTATGCTACATGTTTACGTAGTTTATGCTTTGTTATCAATGCGATAAGTCTAAAACTACTAACTAATGTTTTAGGATAGAATAATAAAAGTATTATAGTCCCGCAACTTACTGCAGCATCAGCCACATTAAATATCGGACTAAAGAAGATAAAATGTTCACCTCCTATAAATGGCAAAAACATAGGCCAATCAAATTCTAAAAGAGGGAAATACAACATATCAACTACTTTTCCATAAAACCAAGGAGAACTATCCGCCTCAAAAAAAGTCATTTGAGACACCTCATACATTCCACTTGAGGTAAATAATTTACCATAGAAGATGTTATCACAAATATTACCGAATGCACCTGCAATAATTAAAGCCACAGAGCACAAATACCAGAACTTATGTTTGGTTATATGCATTATATACAGATACCATATAAGATAAAAAGCGAAAGAAAGTCTTATTATTGTCAACAATGATTTTGGTAGGATTTGCGTTCCGAAAGCCATCCCATTATTTTCGATAAATGCTAAATAAAACCAATCTGTTATTTCACGACTCTCACCATAATAGAAATGAGTTTTTACATATATTTTAGTTATTTGGTCAAATAATAGCATTACTAATACTATAGATGTAAGAAGTATCACATCTATTTTCTTACTCCTTTTCTTCATAATACCCTGAGAATACGACAATGAGCAGGATGGTCTAAATCCATCATCCATGATAAATATCATTTAGGAACGACCTTAAAATCTGAAATAATAAAGTCCACCTAAGAGAAACAAATGTATTTTATTAACTGAGTCCACTTAGATAAGTGGACTCAGGCTAATTATTTATTAAGATATTCGAATGTGGCCTTTTGATCAACTGTATTTAAACTCATTTCCTTTGCAATACGTTGCCATACAGAGATTTTTTTAGCAGTTATACATCCCTCGTATAACTTACATTCATCGCAATTTGGACATGAAGGATATTCAACAGAATTAATTAATGTATCGTGGGCAAAACCATTGATGATATCCTTGTTAATATTATTACTGATGAAATCGTCTGATTTTCCTTCTTTTTTATATGTAAGGAATTTCTTTACATTATTATAGTATTCATCATTATCTAAATGCATTGTAGCCCTATATCTCTCTAGGAAGAAGATTGCCTCATCATATTGTTTAAGAATAAATGCCAAGATAATCAAAATATATGATAATGGTAATTTTGACCAATAAAAGCCATCAGACATTTCAAGTTTCAACAGACTTGAAACCTTATTATCATGATAAGCGGATTTATTAGCGTACATATCCAATATTTTACGCATGACATCTGTATCAGTAAATAAGTTCTCAAAGTTTAAGAAGATTTTTTCTTCGTCATCACAACGCAAATATGAGTCGATAGTCATACTTGATCCCGATGCATGTCCTAATTTCTGACCTAATGCAGACAACTCAGGAACATACACATAAAATGCAGGGAATCCGAGGAACGATGTATTACGAAGAAAAACTCTATGTCCCAATGTCTTGAACAGGTTTAATAAGTAATTAACCTCTTCTTCGTAAGTTTTATGTTCAACAAAAGCATCTGGGTCGAAAGCATAACTCTCATTACTTCCGAAAAGACTAAATGGATATTTTCCACAACCATTTATCTTAAACTGAGTGATCTCAGCATCTCTTTTTCTTAAAGACTCCTCAGAGTCATCAAGGAAATAATCATATTCTTTATGTGGAACATCCAACATAATCTTCAGAATATCATCCCTATTCTTACTTCCTTGATATACTTCTGTCAAAGCTCGGTTCAATGCAACTTCGAAAGAAGTATCACAACCGATATTCATTCTATATTTGTCAGAAGCTGAATCGATTACTATTACTCCAACAACTGGTAATTTTTTTCCGATAGAGAAATCTTTAACAATTACGGAGAAGCCGTCTTGTGAAAGTTCTTCTATCATTTTCTTTTGTTTTGGGAATTTATTCAGATATTCATCAGGAATTGTTGGAGGAGTTAACATATTATGGAAGACCTTGGTGGCGGCATATCTCTCTAATATCTCGCACATACCTTGGAACACGCCCTCTGAAGCATTATTTCCTGCGGCCATTCCATTAGAGCCTGTTAATACTGATAGGAAATTATAAGGCAGATACACTGTTTTATGATTTAAACAATCATAGAATGGTACTGAGACAACCCCTTTACTTCCATTTTCTTGTATTCTTTTGTAATATTTTCGCAACAATTCTCTTCTTTCAGTCTCAGAAATCCCTGAAAAGATATCATCAAGAAATTCTGATGGTAGTTCCAAAAATTCATCATAAGAAATATATTTCTCATCTGGAAAGAAATAATATCCGTATTTCTTATGTAACATACTTAAAAATGGTAAAGAAATACTTGTCAGCCCCAAGAAAAAACCATTTTCAATTCTCTCCATTAATTCGGCATATGCACTGGCCAAACAATACTCTAAAGAGGTACCCTTACCATTTTGTCCAAATCCCCCTTGAGTATCAATCAACTGCAATCTGTTAGAATAGTAATTCTCATAAGGATGTGCAAAAGAGCTCTCATAAGTTATGATATTAAGACTATCTAAAATTCGTCTGATTTTTAATACGGTATTTTCGGGGGTATCGTTTTTATAATTTCTTTTCATATTAAAATTCCAAAAACAAATACAGGATGTAATGAGAAATACACTCTCCGACCATCCTGTATCTGAAATGTTAAATACTGTTTTTACTATTAAAGTGCAGGTCTACGGAATTCTGATGGAGCTGGAGCGCAAGATGCCAATACTGGTCCTGCTGCAGCTATAGCAAATTGAACCCATCTGTGTACCATGCCTTCACCGGCTTCTACTTCTCTACTTCTCATAAAATCATTATAAAAATTCATGTCAAATAATAATTTGTGTTTATCTACTCTTATAGATTTTCGATTCCTCTCCTTTTTACCAGTCTGGTCTGGATATAATATTCGTCGACTAATATATATATATCGTAATAAAACTTTTTATTTTCTAATCATTTAGGCATGGACTCATCACATAACCATATATATCACTTGGCATGTAATCATGCTCAATCCTGATATAAGGATATAATCTGCCCTTTATACTTTCGTAATAAGTCTTTTCCTTCAAATATGTCTTCTCGTGGTATTTAATATAGCATGGTAGGTTATCTGCCGGATTAAGATAGATTGCCCGATTCAGGTATATCTTTTTCTTATCTGTGTCTGATTCTAAGAAATACAGGTATAACCATACACGATTAAGGTTTGGCATACGTTCTACAGCTGTTTCCAAAGGATATTTTGCTCGGGTTTTCCTTCCACTCTTATAATATAGGATTCCCAACTTTGCCATTATCTTTGGATTTGTTTCCGCAATAGGTTCAATTTCGTTTATTACATTATCGACTATCTTTTTAGCCTGTTGGGGATGACGTAAAGAAAGGTCTTTCCAAAACCTACTGAAACATATTGATGGATTTAGCATTACTGCTTTCGTGTATTGGCTGATCGCGAGTTGTTTATTCGATTCTTCGGCAAATAATCCATTGACAACATAATACAATGGATTATCCTTATTCAGGTTTATAGCTTTATGAATACAATTAGCTGCTTTATTTAATTGTCCATTACTATAATAAATCCATGCAAGATTATGATAGCACGACGCATCGTAGGAGTTCAGTTCTATTGCCTTATGATAATATTCAACAGATTCTTCCACATCATTTATTTTTCGTTCAACTTTCATATCTGAGAACGATATCTTTAATGGTGAAGCCGAAACATATGCAGACTGAACATTCTTACCAAAAGAAAAATTATCTATTTGTGAACATACCAAACATATAATTATACATAATATATTGACACTTGAAATTCCTATAATACTTTTCTTGTAGTCACTATCCTCGTTTGTCTTATGTACATTAACGACATAAGGTAAAAGGAAGAGAAACAGATGATAACTGCTATGAGTTATTGACGAAAAACTACATTCCTTCAATAGGATAAGAAACAAGATTATTGACAATACAATGATTGAATTTCGTTCATTTGACTCACTCGTTCTCCAACATTTGATTAAAGAGTATATTATCCTTACGAGCAATGAGGCATATATCAACAAGCCACAGATTCCGCATTCCACCAATATCTTGAGTAAACAGAAATTGGCCTTTCCGGTAAACGACGACACTAAGGAGAACTCACTATTGGCATAATTAAATAATGCAAAATTATCTAAGCCTATACCAAATAACAATTGTCGCATTGTCATTTTCTCTGCCAACCCTAATTGCCGAAGCCTCCCATTGACGCTTTCCAAATGGCTATCCGACTGAATAATCGTTGAAATCACACCTTCTGGTGTTAGAAAAGCCAACAATATTAAGGCCAAGACAGCAGCAGAACAGATTATCACATAATTGTGGATTTTCAGTATTCTTTTATATGCCAACCATCCCAAGGCAAATAGCAACAATCCAACACATATCCAGCCCAACCGAGACATGGTCATCACTATGCTTAATATCTCAAGGCATACAGCTATGAGGTGAATCCTTTCCTTAGCTTTATCTTCGTAGGCTTTGCATCTAATCAGTGCAACAAGCGAGAAAGCAGTAAGCAACAACTGAATACCGACCCAGTCATTGGATAAAATACCCAAAGGAGCATATAGATTACGAAACTGAGAAAGATCTGTTAATTCCACATAAGATGGAATAGAAACAAATGCCATATAGAATGGTATGCTACATACAAACAACAATATTGCAATGATGCTAATACCAATCCCGATCTTTGTTATATCAATATATCTTTTACATAAATATTGTAAACCTGGCAATAAAAAAGCAACAACTGCAATCCCTATCGTTCGACACAAAGAGTTCTGAACACATATTGACGTTGTGAATGATGTAACTACAGAATACAACACCAACAAGGTCAATGCAATAAAAAGACTAATATGTTCTTTAGATCGAATCATTTTGTATCAAACACTCTTTTTTCCTAAATCAGAAGCTAATCATTAATGCCTGGAATAAGACATATACAAAAAGGAATACAAAAGAGATAACCACTGATTTTGCGACAGGAACATCATACACTGTTTTGAGGCAATAAGCCATAAAAGCGAATGCTATCACTGTAAAAGGATTCAGGAATACCAACATCTTATATGGTAGAGTTTCGCCCTTAATATCAAACATATAAGCAAAACTAGTACAGAAAACATCTGTAATTTCTTTTATTTGATCCACCCCTCGAACGAGATTTATTCCCATAGAAAGATAGTCACCCAAGAGCATGATGCCAGCGACAAGGATTAATAGCATCACACACCTACTATAGCTTATTTCCACTTTTATTAGTTTGGCTGATAAATATAGGAGGGCACTACTAATAAGCAGTTCTACTACAGCACCAATTAATGAGGATATGATAGTAAAAATCCCCATATTTTCTACCATATTCATTGCCATCTCCTTTTGAGCTGAGTCCAACTGCATATTCTGAATACTTATAGCTGCAATTTTCCCTGTGATTGGTGCTTGTAATATAGCACAAAGCAACACAAACAAAGAATAGATTATCAAGGCACGAGTAGGAAATTTCTCTGTGAGTAATAATCCTTTAATCATTTCATTAGATTTCTTTTCCATTTTCTATACTATTAACTATTATTGTTCAACTATTTATATATCTTACTTTTTGTATCAATACCTTTACATACTTCATAAACTTCTCCGTCGGAGTCACCTATGCGTATATATTGCTGATAGTCCTCACCATCTTTCTTGATAGTAACAAAAGCTGAGTCTCCCTTAAATGTAACATAATCACAAGGAATAGTCAAAGTCTTTTTCCTCTTTGTCACAATAGAAGCAGATGCTGAGAATCCAGAGAATATAGTAACATCTGTTGGTGGAGTGAATACAGCTTGTATCTCATACTTCATAACCCTATGTTCATCATAGTTTCCAGCAGTTGAGATTTTATAAAGTTCTGCCTTTACAGTATGATCTGATGATGATATTGTAACGGGAATCTTCATTCCTTTATGCAATCCGATAACATCTTCTTCAACCACTTTACTCTTAAAAACAAATCGGGAGTTCTGTGATATCTGTGCCACTGTCGTTCCTTCACTATAGTTACTTATTTCCATAACAGACGCACCTTGTTCCAATGGCAACAATGATATAACTCCGTTACATGGGGCAACTACAACATTTGACAATCTGCCATTTCCATTGATAATCTGCAACTGATTAACTGCCGCATTATACCTATTCTGATTTTCAAGATATGCCGATTCTGACGCCTCATAATCACAAGCCGCAATCAAGCCCTTATCATATAATATACGATTTCGGTCGTACATCTTTTTGAGTTTCTCGCCTTGAATCCTATAATTTTCAACTTGCGTGTGTGCTTCTTCCAGTTGACTGGCATTCGTAATCACCTTTACCTTTGCAATCCTATCGCCTTTATGAACCTCATCACCTATCTGCACATAATATTCCTCTAAAGTACCAGAAACAGAAGATTTTGCACCAATTTCCATTTCGGGATAGAGTTTACCCGATATGTCTTTCTTGATAATTAATTCTTTATAAACAGGTGTTACAGATTGTTCCTTATTAGTTGATGAATGCGAGTTCTTTGCGGATAACATCCACACTACAATTATTACAATAACAAGTGCAACTATTAATATATTTGATTTTTTCATTTCTATGATTCTTGATTAAGTGCTTTAATTGGTTGAACATGTGATGCTTTATGAGCTGGATACAGGCCTGCCGTGATACCACAAACCAAAAGTATTATAAATGCGAAGAATACGACAGAGAAATCCACCCTGCCATTTCCCAATATCTCGTTCATATCATCAGGTAGAAAATCTTTTATAAGACTAAATACCGCTAATGATAAATACCCCAGACATATTCCGATAAATCCAAAAGCCACAGTTATCATAATACTCTCACTCAGAACCATATACATGATTGATTTACCTGTAGCCCCCAGTGATTTTCGTATTCCAAATTCTTTGGTCCGTTCCTTCGTAGCCAATAACATAATATTTGAGACTCCAATTGCGCCACACAAAAGGATACATATTCCGACAAACCATAAGAAATTACGGATTCCATCAAACATTATGTTAAACGCCTTCACTTGAAGTTGAACATTATTTATATAAATTGCCCCATAGTCCTCACTATCAAATGATAAAGTACGACTGATACAATTTCTAAGCGACTTATCAAGAGAAGAGTTAAATTCATCGGATTCTTTAACCAACATACCTATTCGTGAATACTCATTAAGGACTCTGAAAGTACTTATAGCAGTCGTTGCGGGCATATAAATAGAGTTTTCGTCGGTTCCGCCCATGATGGTATTATTATCTATTATACCAACCACCTTGAAAGGGACATCGTCAATATCTATATTCTGTCCGACAGCCTCCTCCATTCCAAACAAACAGTGCCTGACTTGTTCACCAATTACTACAACTCTTCTTTTGTTCGTTATATCATCAATATTGATGAATCTTCCATCCGATAATTTAATCTGCTTAATTACATCGTAGTCATTGTATATCCCTGATATTTTAAAGTTTCCTATTTTATTATTACGGATTATCTGTGAGAAATCATTCAAAGCAATCTCAGCACTGATATGTTCAATCTCAGGGAATTCACGTCGTAGATTGTTTATCGTTTCATCGTTAAATTTCACTTGTGTTCCAACCTCCATTCCATTAGGCACATATTTTCCGATCCATCCTGCGGTAATCCACACACTATTTGAAGCATAATCGTCAAACAGACGGAGGACACCATTACGGAAACTATCTCCTATTCCCAAAAGTAAAATCAAGATGAACATACCCCAAGCTATACCGATGCCAGTAAGTATTGTTCTCGTAAGATGTCTTTTGATGGAATAAAGATTCTCAACTATGATATCATATAAATAATGCATTTAAACCTTTTCTAAGAATGATTTCGGCACATAATTAGTACATATGAAACCGACCTCATCAATATTAATACCTACACGAGTCTGTCCTTTGAATCGGACCACATTTCCAATTAAGCCTTTGAAAGGTCCATCTGTCACACGTACCTTATCGTGAATTTTAAACTTGAAAGGAACATTTAAATAGTGTTTATCTTCAATATCTGTATTATACCATTTAATAAACTCATCCATCTGATTATTTGGAACTATTATTGCTTTCTTCTTTACCGTACAACTATTGCCAACAGATGATTCAGTATATGTTTTATAGTAATAATGAAAATACGGGAACGGTTCTTTTCCTACATATTGCTTAAGCATATCTTCATTACTATGTACGAATAAAACATTTGGAATTAGACTAAGTGTTTTAACCCATTTCTTACCTTCAACCTCATAAGATTTTTCGTATGTGGGATAAAAAACTTCGAATCCTTGGTGTTTAAGATATTCATAAACACGCCTTTCTCTTCCATAAGAAATACGCATAAGAAACCATTTTAAATTCTTATCGCATTTAAGACGAGGCAATGGTAGATCTCGATTTGAGACATACCTCGGGGACACCCCCGAACTAAAATGAACTGAGGACATAATAGAAAAAACTCTATTATAGTAGTGATATTTATTTACTCTTAATGCCCATTAAACAATGTGGCACAACATGAAATTTGTAAAGATTTAATTCACCTATAAAAAGTAAATCTTATTTCATTTCTTCCCAACAAATCAGTTTGACTTCTTTTCTTCTTATTGCAATATCTTTGCAAAAGAAAGGTTTCGATTTAAAGCGAACAATAATTCGTTATGCAACATTAATGAGTGCTATAATCGAAAAACGGGGCAAAAGTAAAAAAATTAATAATTAAATCCAAATTCATGTTCGAAAAATGTAAGAATCATTATCTTTTTTATAAGAAATTATTGATATTACCCATTAAATGCAACAAATCAAAACACTTTATAGACGCCTTTAAACGGGCATTTATTATAAGATTTGTTATAAACAAGGCACACAAAACGGGTATTATCTCGTGCTGTCTATAGTTCAAAAGCAATCGCTCTCAGTATAACACTTTTACTAATCTTTTAAGTTATATTTTACCACTTCATTTCCTTCAGACGATGAGTCAAGAACTGCAATCATAAGGTGCTCATCTTCATCTACAGCAATCGCATAAGAGCGACCTATATGATATTTAGCAATCGGATTTCCGTCCCAATCAAATACCATCACAAGACTTTCATTTGAATTTTCTTCTCCTTCATACAATGCATAGATTCGGTTAGATGTTACACAAACATCAACAAAAAAGTCTTTAGCCTCCTTATTTGCATTATAATCAGGCAATTCTTCACCAATCTGAATAAATCTACGAATATCACCTGACATATCACGTAAAACTATTACTGGATAAGCAAAATAACTACAAGCAAACCCACGTTGCATATCATTATCCATCATTGACCTTGTTTGTAACACACTTGGATGTAATTCTTTTGCTTCAGGAACAAGCCCCTCGGGATGTGCCTTATATTCAATCTGTTTATCTTTTCTGTTATATACAAAGAACTGACAATCTTCTTCATAAGTAGCACCCGCATATTTTCCGTCTTTCAGATCAAACAAATATGACACACCTTTAAGTCCTGTATCACGGAAATCGCAACAATGTATTCTTTTTCGGCTATTAGCCAATTCTGTCTTATATAAATCTGAAGTGCCACGTTCCCATAAATAAGTTAACCCCACACTATTCTCATTGACAGTCTGACGCATTAACAAAGGGGCAATCCATTCTTCATGTCCGTTTCCACGGGCTGCCATGGGATAAAGAGGATTAAATTGAGAATCAGTCACATAAAAGCAATAATCACCTTTACATGTAAACACATATTTGTCATCTATCTTTGCTACTGAATAAATGAATGGTAACGAGTCTAAGCTCGCAATACGAGCAGGTTTCAAGGTTTCATCAATTGGAAAAGAGGTTACGACTAATTTCTTCTCTGATGAGCCACATGATGACAATATGATTATTGTCAATAATTGTAGAATACACAATAAATGCGTTCTATTTTTCTTAAAATATTGATTTTTCATATCTGTTTGGATATATTTTGGTGGCATTTATCACTATGATTTTTGCCAAGGTTGTTATTTTACAATTGGTTATTGACTTTTCTCATGACTATTTGCTATAAACAAAGTACATGATTAAGCTGTGGGTAAGACTCACGGTAAAAGAAAAGTTAGGATTCTGAACCATAAAGACTTGTATAATTATGCTTAAAAAGCAAATCGTAGGCAAATATAAAGAAAAAAAATCTAACTTCCGTTTTTTTCAACAAATAATTTAAAAAATGTTGTATTATTAATGATTCTGAAGATTAATCTACCAAAAATCATATAATTATGTATAACCATATGAATGAACAAGTAAGTGAATGTGCAACAATTCTTAAAATGTCATAATTACATATATGCATTAAGTTACGTTTGGATTGTCGTTAAATGCCCAATGTTATGTAACAAAATACTCGAATAATAAGAAAGTGTTGAACGAACAAAATGGGCAATGATTATAAATACATTACCCATATGTTGATTAAGATAATCCATACATCATGAGTTGATTTCATTTAAATCTCTCAACTCCTTATTTTCCTGAGCGATACTTTTTATTATGAAACAAAGACCAACAATTAGACCGACACAGGCTATTATTACTATTTTTAAGGAATATACCATTTCATTGAATAGAATAGAGAAAACAATCAATGCAACTAAGATATACAATACAACTCTAAAGATATACACCGTTTTTTTGTATTTGTCAACAGTTGTTTTGAAAGAGATTACGGTATCTGTGAACTGAAGTTTTGCTAAGATTCTGGATTGGATAAAACTTTGAATAAAACAAAGAAATAACGCAAATTCCATTGGTACAAAAGTAAGAAGTGAAGCAAACCCTCTGTACTCTTGATAGAATAGCAGTCCAATCATAGCAATTACAGAAACTATCAGTTCGTAGTTCTTTTTCTTAATGATTGAAGACAGAAAGTCTTTTTTTCGCTTTTCCTCTATTATTCTGAAAATATCCTCATTAGAGATCTTTATTCCACTGTCAATGTCAACAAGTTCGTTGAACACATTTTTAATGTCATTAAAATTATCCATAGTTGTATTATTTCATTAAATTAAACATACTTTTAACTTTCATTTTGCATCTATTAAGCCTGGTAGCAATATTTGTTTCTGACAATCCTATAATCTCTGCAATCTCTTTATAACTTTTTTCCTCAAGCCAAAGCAACATTATTGATTTATCAATCAGAGATAGTTGTCCGATTATATTTAGTAACATTTCTTTATTTTCCCTTTTCTCTACATTATCATCGTCACAAATATTTAATGCACTTCCGAGTTCCAACTGTTTTCCTTCTTTATATTTTAATCGTATTGAGTTTATACAAGTATTTATTGTTATACGATATACCCATGTACTTAACTTACAGAGTCCTTTATAGGAAGAATAGTTTTTCCATAAATTATATAACGTTTCTTGATATAAATCCTCTGACGTCATAATATCATTTCCATAGATAATACAATATTTTTTTATAATTCGTTGAAATTGATTAACTATTATAAGAAATTCTTCTTGATTCTTTTTGTCCATTCTGTTTATTAAATATATTTGCTTATGAAAATTTAATTACGTCGCATTTTATTTTAAAAAGATTAGTGATAATCCGTTTTTTACCTATTAGTCGTAAAAAAAACACATTTATCACAAACTATATATATTTTTTTGAAGAAATATATCATATAGATTATGATTTATTGTCTGAGGTGCCATAATCGGTAGCATTATATTATTCGTTTTAACAACTTATAGGTCCAAGATTCCATTATTCATAGTTCTAATATACGAGGTTTAACATGGATGATAATAAATAGAATAGATATAATACAAATAGCAAATATATTACCAAAAATTTCACTTATATACGAAAATAGAAACGACTAAACAAAAGTTCTTTTATTAACGCATTTTCTACATGTACTGTTAATATATGAACTTTTTTAAGTGCTAATACTTCAACTACTTCTTTTAATTTAGAGATAGCCTTGAAATTAGCAAAGTAATAGAGCAATTGATATGACAATAATATAACTAATAATACAATCAGTCTTCTGGAAGACTTGAATATACTTTATTACCTTTTACATAATAATGCCAAAGAATGGAATATGGTTTCAAATAGTTTGATGACAAATTATCGCCATTTAGCTGTACTGCTTTTTTCTGTTTACTGTACACCTTTTTCATTTTACGATATGCAAATGTAGCTTTGATTACGGCTTTCATATTGCCGAAATCTCCAGACAAAAGGAATTTCGCAGATGCTATAAGATCGAGGATATGGCGTATTGGCATAACCTTTCTCAATCTGTCTTCAGGCAGATTCTTATATAGCATAATTAGATTATTTCTGAAATTGAGATATGTTTTTCGTGGATTACCTTGATTGAGTGTTGCCCCTCCGAGGTGATATGCTGTACTTTCGGTGATACACACTATTTTACCACCATTTAATCGCATTCGCCAACACAGGTCAATTTCTTCCATATGAGCAAAGAATTTCTCGTCCAAGCCATCCACTTCCCAATAAGACTTACTTCTCACCAGCAATGCAGCGCCAGTTGCCCAATGTATTGGAACAACATCGTCATATTGTCCCTTATCTTGTTCTATTGTATTAAATATTCGTCCTCGACAGAACGGATAGCCGTATTTATCAAGATATCCGCCAGCTGCACCCGCATATTCGAACAAATTGTCGCACGATGTGTTATCAGCAAATAGTTTCATGAGTTTTGGTTGGCAAGCACATGTCTCTGGATGAAGATCCATATAATCCAACATTGGCACAATCCAGTTTTTCTGTCGGATTTCCACATCGCTGTTAAGCAACAAATAATATTCTGCTTCTATTTGTTTTAATGCGTTATTGTAACCACCCGCAAAACCATAATTCTGATCAAGAAGGATTAAATCCACAGATGGAAAGCATGTACGCAACACATCTATGGAATCATCTGTAGAGCCATTATCTGCAACCACGACCTTAACACCTTCAACTCGAGAATTCTTGATTACAGAAGGTAGATAACGTCTGAGCATGTCTGCTCCATTCCAGTTTAAAATAACTATTGCAAGTTTACACATAATGCATCACCTTTTTCATTGAAGTCACCGAGTGTCACTTCAATTATTTTATTATCGAGTTCGGGATGATTTGGCATCTCAACTCTTATATAGTTTTCTGTAAACCCATTCATCGGACGATTGCGTTTGGAAGTGTGTTCCATCAACACCTTTGCAGTTGTACCGATGTGTTGTGCATAGAAATCGTGAATCTTACGTTCCGATAGTTCCAATAGTCTTTGCGTTCTTTCATGTTTCTCTTCAGGAGTCACCACATGAGGAATTAGCAAAGCTTTTGTTCCTGGTCGTTCCGAATAAGTAAACACATGTAGTTGCGAAACAGGCAGACTTTCGATAAAATCATATGCCTTATCAAAATACTCCTGAGTTTCCCCTCTTGTGCCTGTCATCACGTCAACACCGATGAAGCATTGTGGCATAAGTTGTTTTATGCGTTCAACTTTTTGTCTAAACAACGCAGTATCATAATGACGATGCATGAGTTTCAGCACTTCATCACATCCGCTCTGCAATGGAATATGGAAATGCGGCATGAAGTGTTCCGACTGCGCACAGAATTCTATTATCTCATCGGTAAGAAGGTTAGGTTCTATTGACGAAATTCTGTAACGTTCAATACCGTCAACCTTGTCGAGTGCCTTAATCAGGTCGAAGAAGGACTCTTTTGTGGTTCTTCCGAAATCACCGATATTCACCCCCGTGATTACGATTTCCTTACCACCCTCTTCTGCCACTTTCTGTGCTTGAGCCACCATTGATTCTATACTTCCGTTGCGACTTCTGCCTCGTGCAACAGGAATGGTGCAGTATGTACAGAAATAATTACATCCGTCCTGCACTTTCAAGAAATAGCGAGTTCTGTCGCCATGTGAACAAGAAGGGAAGAAGTCATCAGAGGTGTTTGAACCAATTTGCTGACTGCATGAATCTTGAGAACACTCCTTGTTAGCAATCATATAACACATTAGCGGTAATAGTTCATTACGTTTCTGAGCCCCTACCACAAGATCTACTCCTGGAATATTCTGAATGGTTTGAGGTTGCAACTGTGCGTAACAGCCTGTAACTGTGACAAATGCGTCAGGATTCGCTTTGATTATCTTATGAATAGCTTGTCGGCACTTACTATCAGAAGCAGAGGTCACAGTACATGTATTCACGACACATATATCGGCTTTCTCTCCTTTTCCGACCGCAACAGCACCATGCTCGAAAAGCATCTCGCCGATGGTAGATGTTTCAGCAAAATTCAGTTTACATCCTAATGTATAAAATGCAACTTTCTTTCCTTTAAGTATATCATAATCAATCATGGGTGCAAAGTTAAGTATAAATATTGACAATTCATGATTTGTACAAATAAAAAGTCGCCTCATTTCACAATGAAGCGACATCACTTTGGTTTATTCTAAATATAATTCTCTTGCTATGAAATCTTCTTACAAAAATTTTACGATTTTATTTTTTGATATCCATATCTTGCGACATCTCCAAGCTCTTCTTCAATACGTATAAGTTGGTTATATTTTGCCATACGATCAGTTCGTGACATTGAACCGGTCTTGATTTGTCCAGAATTTGTTGCTACAGCTATGTCTGCAATCGTTGTGTCTTCTGTTTCGCCCGAGCGGTGAGAAGTAACAGTTGTATATCCATGACGATGAGCCATCTCTATAGCATCCAATGTTTCTGTAAGTGAACCTATTTGATTTACCTTAATAAGGATTGAATTTGCAGCCTTCATGGCGATTCCTTTTTGTAGGAATTTCACATTGGTTACAAAGAGGTCGTCCCCTACCAACTGGCAGCGATTGCCAATACGTTCTGTTAGTTTAACCCAATTGTCCCAATCGTTTTCATCAAGTCCATCTTCAATTGAGTCAATAGGATATGTTGTAATCAGATGTTCGAGGAATTCAATTTGTTGCTCTGCAGAGAGTTTCTTTCCATTCGGATCTTTCTGCTTACCATCTTTCAGTTGCTTATAATCATAGTAATATTTACCATTCTCAACCACAGCAAATTCTGAAGCAGCACAATCCATGGCAATCTTAACATCCTTACCTGGTTCATAACCGGCTTCTTTTATGGCATCGCATATAATTTGTAAAGCATCTTCTATACCATCGAGCGCTGGAGCAAAACCACCTTCATCTCCCACGGCTGTAGAAAGTCCTCTTTTCTTTAGTAATTTAGCCAAGTTATGAAATACTTCTGCTCCCATACGTATGGCTTCTTTTATAGAACATGCTCCGACCGGACGGATCATGAACTCCTGAAATGCGATTGGAGCATCTGAATGAGCACCACCATTGATTATATTCATCATTGGAACTGGTAGAGTATATGCGTTGGCACCACCTATATAACGATAAAGTGGCATATTAAGTGCTTTAGCTGCGGCTTGTGCTGTAGCGAGTGATACACCAAGAATAGCATTCGCTCCCAATTTTGATTTTGTTGGTGTTCCATCCAATGCCAACATCTTATAGTCGATTGCACGTTGTTGGAAAACACATTCTCCTTTTAATGCAGGAGCAATAATATTATTGACATTATCAACAGCCTTCAAAACTCCTTTTCCTAAAAAACGTCCTTTATCGCCATCGCGCAGTTCTAAAGCTTCGTTTTCGCCTGTACTTGCGCCTGATGGCACTGCAGCGCGACCTAATACTCCATTTTCAAGAACCACATCAACTTCTACCGTAGGGTTGCCACGAGAATCCAGAATTTCACGAGCAACAATTTTATCAATCTTCATTATAAAAATATTTGTGTTATTATTCGGATTAAAAATCGGGTTAATTGTATATAACCTATGATACTACATATATAGAATATGATTAAGACAATGGGAGCAATCAAAGAGTTGCTACCCAGTTATTTATACGTTCGTTAGTCTTAAAGTCTTCGTTGATTTCATCGAGAGCCAAACCCACCCATGCGCCATCACGTACAGCAGTGGAATCATCAAAACTATAACCCTCTGTTGAGAATCCTGTACCGACAAATGTAGCACCTGTATCTTGTAGTTCATCGTATAACGTACCCATGGCATTACAGAATGTGTCGCCATAACTTGAAGCATCACCACATGCAAACAATCCCACTTGTTTACCAGAAAGATTCATCTTCTTGAGTGTTTCAATTCCAGTAAACCAATCGTCTTGCAAATCACCACATCCCCATGTTGAACTTCCTAAAATAAGACGATCATATTTATTAACTATTTCTTCTGTGAGATCAGCGACATTAAATACATTTGCGCTATCCACACCAAGAGCTGAGGCTATACGATTAGCCAAATCCTCACATGTTCCTGTTGAGGAACCGAAAAATACACATGTTTCCATCTTAATTATATTATTAAGTTTTTATTATTATTTCTGTCATGAATCTGGCTGCAAAGTTATAGCATTTCACACTCTGGCACAATACCCGAAAAGGGGTAATTAGCCTTTATCGCTTTAAGGTAAATAATCGGTTTTCAGCATTTTTTTTTTGTTTTTCATTAACCAACTCTTTATTTATAGTTAAATCTGGGTATTAACAAAATTGTATTCGGTAGAACTTTTCGCATAAAAAATGCGACTTCTTTAGAAACATTGCCATATCGATGATAACAAGTTTTCTAAAAGAAATCGCTAATCGTTAGTACGTATATTATACAAATTTACAAAAAAAACATGAATCGAAGTCGTTTTTTGCAATTTTTCGTACTATTCTGGTATGGAAAAAAGACTATGCATCACCACCACGTCCGAATGGAGCGATGGTACGTCCACCTGATTGTTCGTTCTTTTCAGGTTGGTGCAAATCTATAGGTCCAAATTGCTGTTCATAACTGGCAACTCGTTCTTGAAGTGCAAAAAGCAATCGTTTTGTATGTTCTGGCGACATAATAATACGTGAACGCACCTCTGCTTTTTGGAGTCCAGGAAGGATAGACACGAAATCCAAAACGAATTCACTACTTGTATTTGCTATTATAGCCATATTTGAATATACTCCCCCTGCTACTTCTTCTTTGAGTTCTATCTGAAGTTGTTGTTTCTGTTGTTCTTCCATAAATTAAATTATTAATTAGTTGTTTTTATTATTTTGATTGATTATTGACTCATTATTAATGAAATGATAAGATATAACAATTCTTTATTTTCTCATCGTTTTAATACCATTGTTTAGGAAATCGATATAATGATCTATATCTTCATCAAATCCGTGTGGAGCTGATAATTGCTGCTCTGTATATGGATTGAGTAACACATAAAAAGGTTGGGCATTTGCACCAAACTTACTACTTTGAAGATAACTCCATTTATCACCTATAGTACGCAGTTTACGTGTTTTGTTTCCTTCGTCCACCTCAACAACCTCTTGCAATGGTGTTTTATCATCGACAAAAAGTTGTATCAACACATATTCATCTTGCAAGATACGCATCACTTCGGGATCTGTCCATACAGCAGCCTCCATTTTTCTACAGTTAACACATCCATACCCTGTAAAATCAATGATAACAGGTTTGTTTTCTTTCTTCGCTATAGCCAAACCCTCATTATAATCATAGGCATGTGCTGTTATTTCTTTATTCACCTTTCTCCAGTGTTGAGTACTCATTGGTGGAGTAAAGGCACTTATTGCCTTTAATGGTTCACCCCATAAACCAGGAATCATCCAAAATGCAAAAGCAAAAGAAAGGAGTCCGAGTACCCATCGTACCCATCCCACCTTCTTAGCTTTAGTCTCATGCGGAAAATGATATAATCCTACGAGATAAGCCCCTAAAGCTAATGCCAGAATAATCCACAACGCAATAAATATATCACGATCGAGTAGGTGCCATCCATATGCAAGATCGGCAACTGAGAAGAATTTTAATGAGAAAAATAGTTCGATAAAACCTAACACGACCTTTACCGTATTCATCCAACTACCACTCTTAGGCATCTTATTAAGCCAGTTTGGGAACATGGCAAACAACGCAAACGGAACGGCAAGTCCGAGAGCAAAACCAAGCATACCTACAGCCGGTCCGAATAACTGTCCCTCACTTGCGACCTCTACGAGCAGAAAACCTATTATTGGTCCTGTACACGAGAAACTAACAATAGTGAGAGTGAATGCCATCAAAAAAATAGCAAGCCACCCACTTGAGCGTTCTGCTTTATTATCGAGTTTTGTGCTCCACGATGCTGGTAACTGCAATTCAAACAATCCGAAGAATGATAATGCGAAGATTACAAGCAATACAAAGAAAAATATGTTGAACCAAGCATTGGTGGACATTGCATTCAAAGCATTGGCACCAAACACAGCTGTCACAGCAAGTCCCAATACAAGATAAATGACAACTATACTCGCACCATATACAATGGCCTCTGTCACTGCATTTGTCTTATTTTTTGTTCGTTTAATGAAGAAACTGACTGTCATTGGTATGATTGGCCATACACATGGAGTCAGCAAGGCGAGAAGTCCGCCTACGAGCCCTATCAAGAATATATTCAATATATTATTGGGAGATGATGTTGGAACCGAAGGAATATCTGATGATATTTCTGAGAAAGAAAGAGTATCTACTTTTATCGTATCCTCATGAGTTTCAGACACTACCGAATCAGCATCCGTTGCAGGTGACACGTCATCGGTTAATTCCGTTTCGTCTTCAGTATCATCTTTTTTTTTATCAGTCAGAGTATTTTCACACGTGATATCAAATTCTGTTTTAGTCGGCGGAATACAACTCTGATCGTTGCAAGCACCATATTCAAGATATCCCACTACCTTATAATGCTTATCTTGAAGTTTCAGTTTCTGGATATACACCGCTGAATGTTCAAAATAAGACACCTCAGCCTGAAACATCTCATCATAAACCCTCACAGGAGCGCCCTGAGGAGCGAGTTTGCCATCAAGAGTGGCACCTTCAATTTGTTCGATTTTCAGGGTTGTAGGTGTTGGGCCGTATTTCACCTCATCCACAGAGTACATGTGCCATCCTTTTTCGATTGAGGCTTTAAAGATGAGCATAGCTTCTGTGGCACTTATGTCTTTTGTCTCTACAGTAACTGTAACAGGTGATTCCATCTGTGCGTACATTACAGATGAAAGCAGTATCAATAGTGAACATAAGATAAATCTGACTCTTTTCATATATTAAATATTAATTTTAGGGTAACTTTATATATACTGTCAGTCAACAAACTGAGCGACAAGCTTTATTTTCGGGTTTTAACCGTGCTTACAACTACATGGTCGTATGAGCGATAACCATCTACAGGTATCTCAACATCTGGTTCTTCAAGATTACCTTGTTGTGGAAGTTGGAATTTCAGATATTTAATAGTCAAGCCTCTGTCAAGCCACATCTGTTCATAATAGGTACGTATTCCCAATAACTGTTCATTCACAAAGTCAGATGTACAATGATATAAGTCATCTGTCTGTGCCAATATAGGCAGACCATTCTTCTCTGCCATCAGTTTGGTATAAGTGAACATGAAGTTGGAATCGGTTTTCAAATGAATGATACCATTATCAACAAGAAAATGACGATAACGTTCCATAAAGAAAGTTGAGGTAAGGCGTTTTGTAGGCTTTTTCATTTGTGGATCAGAAAAAGTTAGCCAAATTTCGTTTACTTCATCTTTTCCGAACATCTCATGAATAAATTCAATGTTGGTTCTGAGGAATGCCACATTCTTCATTCCTTCAGCAAGTGCGATCTTTGCACCATGCCACATTCTAGAACCTTTTATATCAACACCGATGAAATTGATATCAGGAAATTGTCGTGCCAGTTCAACTGTATATTCACCACGACCACAACCCAATTCCAAGACGATGGGATTTTCATTCTTAAAGAAATCTGAATTCCATTTCCCTTTTAAATTAAAACCCTCGTGTTGGAGCATCCAATAAGGACACTCCACCACGAGCGGATTTGCTGCCATATCGGCGAATTTTGCTAATTTCCCTTTTCCCATTCTTTAGGGTTATGGTATCTATATAAGTTGGTATCAGTCTATTACAACTGTTGTCCAACCATGAATATCTTCTTCTGTTCCGTATTGAATTCCACGGAGCTTATTATAAAGTTTTGTACATACCGGACCTGGTTTGCCATCCTTTGAGAAAACAAAAGATTGCTTAGTTTCAAGATCGTCGATCTTTCCGATAGGTGAAATTACCGCAGCAGTTCCACATGCACCAGCTTCTTCGAATGTAGCAAGTTCTTCTTCTGGAATCTGACGGCGTTCTACTGTCATACCCATATCCTCAGCAAGTTGCATAAGACTCTTGTTTGTGATAGAAGGCAAGATGCTTGTTGACTTAGGAGTAACATATGTATTATTCTTAATACCGAAGAAATTTGCGGCACCACATTCATCCATGTATTTCTTTTCCTTAGCATCGAGATAGAATTCGCATGAATAACCTAAGTCGTGTGCCATCTTGTTAGCTTGCAAACTTGCAGCATAGTTACCTCCGACCTTATATATACCTGTTCCTAATGGAGCAGAACGGTCGAATTCACGGATGATAACATATGGGTTTGTAGAGAAACCACCTTTGAAGTATGGTCCTACTGGAGTTACAAACATAAGGAACAGATATTCAGATGCAGGATGTACACCTACCTGAGCACTTGTACCAATAAGTAAAGGACGAATATACAGAGTTGCTCCACTTTCGTATGGTGGGATGAATTTTTCATTTAACTTCACCACCTTACGAACCATATCGCAAAATAATTCAGTACTTACTTCTGGCATCAATATACCACGACATGTTGACTGAAGACGCTTTGCGTTTTCATCCATACGGAACACACGCACTTTACCATCTGGACAACGATATGCTTTCAATCCTTCGAAAGCTTCCTGACCATAATGTAAGCATGTAGCAGCCATGTGGAGTGGAATTGTTTCTTCACTACATGTTTCTATTTCTCCCCATTTGCCGTTGCGATAGTAACAGCGGACATTGTAATCGGTTTTGTGATAGCCAAAACCAAGACTTGACCAATCTGTATTATTCATATTATAATCTTTTTATTATTTTATTATTGTTTAGATTGCAAAGTTACAAATTATATGTGAATAACGTACACAAAAAACGAAATTTATTAACAAGAAACCATAAGTGACCTTGTTATGATAAAAACGCCACATATGATTATCTTATAAAATAAACAAGAGAGTTAAAATATCTTTTAGATGTCAGAAGTAATCTTAATACATAAGTCGCGATATCATACAAGAGAACAATAGCAGCGACAAGACTATAATAAGACTTAGTTTCTTTATCATAAAAAGAGTTTCTATTTATTTAATATCAGTTTACAATATTTGTCGATTGCATCATCAATCTCTGCCACTTTTATGAATTCATCAGCTGTATGAGAACGTGCGCTATCCCCCGGACCGATTTTTACTGAAGGGAATGGCATAAGTGCCTGATTTGAAAGTGTAGGAGAGCCAAATGGTTTGAGTCCCAATGCCGCAGCGCGCACAACAAATGGATGATTTTCATCCAAACGTGAAGAATTCAAACGAGTTGATCTGGCTTTTACATCACTGTTCAGATTTTCTGTTATCACATCAAGTATTTCTTGATTTGAATAGCATTCGTTTGAACGCACATCTATAGTAAACTTACATTCGTCGGGAATCACATTATGTAATGAACCTGCATTGACAATCGTCACTGTCATCTTCACTGGTCCTAAGAAATCTGTCTGTTTTTCAAAACAATAATTTCTAACCCAGTTTATATCGTCAATAGCCTTATATATTGCATTTATGCCTTCATTTCTTGCAGCATGACCTGCCTTACCATGAGCGATGGCATCAATCACCATAAGTCCTTTTTCTGCAATTGCCGGTTGCATATTCGTAGGTTCTCCAACCACACAGAAATCTATCTCGGGCAATTCAGGGATAACACATTCTATTCCATTTTGTCCAGAAACCTCTTCTTCGCATGAGGCAAGAAAAATCAGATTATAATCCGTCTGTTGCGAGCGAGTTATTCTGTCGATAAGAAACACTTGCATAAGTGACACCAAACTACCACCGTCATCATTGGTTCCAAGTCCGTAAATAACGCCGTCTTCAGTTTCCTCAGGAGTAAATGGATCGTGCACCCACCCATTTACCGGTTTCACTGTATCTATATGTGCATCTAAGAGAATTGTGGTCTTATTTTTGTCAAAATCCTCAGAAAGGGTCCACACATTATTACCCTTTCGGTTAGTAATACAGCCTTTGCTTTTCAGAAAGTCTTCTATAAGATTAGCTGCATTAATTTCATTGCGACTAAGCGACGGAATTGCAACAAGCTGTTTAAGTAGTCCAACAGCCTCAAGTGTATTTTCTTTGTATTTCATTTATAAGTATAATCTTATTATTCAAATGACAAAGATAAGCATTTTTTCATTACCAACAACATCAAATCTTATAAAAAGGAATCTGTACTCAAAAGATTTCTAGCTCTGTAGAGTCCTATATTTACATAATCTAATCCTCACCTCAACATAGATTGTAAGTAAACTTACATCTCTGTATTCGGTTCGTCAAGATTTCTAACGAAGTTATAATAAGAATCAATATTCAAGATATGGGGATAATAATTTCATTTCTTCCGGTTGGAAAATATTTGCAGAAAGAAGTTGTTCTTCATCTCTCACCTTACCATATATATTTATATATCGCTGTATGTCGCGTGCATGATCATATCCGATGTACGGATGTTGGCGCAACTGGTTAAATGTGGCTGTATTTATGTTTATTTTCTTTATATTCTGTATTGATTGCTGAGAGATAGTCAACCATTCTAAAACATCTTGTGACATATGGGGGAATGATGCCAATTGTTTTATGGAATGTATAGCACCTAACTGAGAGCGCAAACTAACTATTTTCTTTGCTGTATAACTTCCTATTCCTGGTATGCGTTTCAGTAATGTTGTATCGGCTGTATTCACGTCAACCAACGTCAATGATTCGAATTTTCTGTTAACATTTGAGGTATTTGTTTTATTATCTTTCTCAAATATATGTTGCTTATATGTTGAATGGTTATCGTTTTCTGATTTATATGAGTTATAGTTTTCGTATGATTTATTGTATTTTGTCTTATATCCCGATGATTTGGCAATTGGATATTTCACTCTTCTATTTGAGTATTGATTACTTATTTTGATTAACGGCAACAAACGGTCGATATCATCATCGTTCAAACAGTTCAGTCGTGATATATCCAATGGTTTTCTGAATACGGCACCAGAACTACGATATCTCAAGAATGCATGAACCTGATAAGGTTTCAGACCATTATTGATCAATGTAGCAGAATCCACTGTATTTGGATCAAAGCATCTTGCTTCTATCGTTGTCCGAGATTGATTCGGCGCATCTTTATCTTGTTTTACTGCTTGGTAATCAGACGATTTCATAACATAATCCGTATTATTTTCGGCAGACTCATCGTTTTTGATACCAGAGACAACAACAACGATCAAAGATATAACTATTAATGACGCAAGAAAAATAATTGCGCGTCGGTCTCCTTTATTGAATTGTATCATATAAAAAGCGCGCTAAGTACCGGTAAATAGCATCCTTAGCGCGCAAATAATTTATGTTGTTTATTTATGATTCAAACACCAGTTTTTAGCATTTACGAATGCTTCAATCCATGGAGTGACATCATCCTTAAGATGTTCTGCTGGATAATCTGCCATCTGCCAAGGGAAGATAGCACGCTCAAGGTGAGGCATCATAGCAAGATGACGTCCATCAGCTGATGCTAATCCGGCTACATTATAATCACTTCCGTTTGGATTAGCTGGATAACCCTCGTAATTGTATTTTGCAACAATATTATATTGATTCTCAGGAAGAGGTAAGTTAAATTGACCTTCTCCATGAGCAACCCAAATACCGAGTTTATTACCGCTAAGACTTCCCAAGAGAACTGAATCATTTTGAGGGATCTGAAGTGAAACGAAACCACTCTCAAACTTATGAGATGTGTTATGATTCATCTTACCTTCTGCTCCGAGTAATCCAAGTTCCATCATGAGCTGACATCCATTACAGATACCAAGAGACAATGTATCCTTACGTGCATAGAATTTATCAAGTGTTGCTTTTGCCTTTGGATTATAAAGGAATGCACCTGCCCAACCTTTAGCACTTCCAAGTACGTCAGAGTTAGAGAATCCACCACAGAAGACAATCATCTGGATATCTTCAAGAGTTTCACGTCCGCTTACAAGGTCTGTCATCATCACATCTTTCACATCGAATCCTGCAAGATAAAGGCTATATGCCATTTCGCGTTCTCCGTTAGTACCCTTTTCACGAATGATTGCAGCCTTTGGACGAATTTCGCCTTCCTTGCGGTCAGGACTGATACCATATTGTGCAAATTTGCCTGTGAAGTCTGCATTAAACTTATGTTCGATTGGCTGATTCTTATAGTTCTTGAATCTTTCGTCTGCCATTCCGTTCATGCTTTGCTTGCGATCAAGTTCATGAGATGTAGAATACCACACTTCACGCATTTCATCGATATTGAGCGAAACAGACTTACCGATATTAAGACTACGACCTTCAACTGGTTTTCCAATAAGTGCGAATGCTATACCATCACGATTAAGCAATGCCTCAACTTCTTCACGCTTATCGTTTGCAACCTGAATTACAACTCCTGGATTCTCTGCAAACAGAACCTTAACGATGTCTTTCTCTGCGATTTTATCCAAATTGATATCAAGACCCCCCTTCTGATTTGCGAAACACATCTCGAGCAATGTGGTAACAAGACCACCAGCACTGATGTCATGACCAGCAAGAATGAGTTCATTCTTTACCAATTCTTGAACTGCGAGGAATGCATCACGGAAATATTCTGGATTCTTTACTGTTGGAACATCACTGCCAACCTTACCAAGACTTTGTGCAAATGCAGAACCTCCGAGTCTTAGATTATCGAATGAGAAATCTATATGATAGAGTACTGAATCAACTGGTTTAATAACAGGACCAACAACCTTACGGATATCGCTTACTTCACCACCACTACTTACGATCACTGTTCCTGGGCTAATCACTTTTGAGCCATCAGGATATTTCTGAGTCATAGAAAGCGAGTCCTTACCTGTTGGTACATTTACGTGAAGTGAGCAACAGAAATCGCTAAGAGCTTGAACTCCAGCATAAAGACGAGCATCTTCACCTTTCTGAGAGCGACAAGGCCACATCCAGTTTGCAGAAAGACTGATACTATCCATTCCGTCTGCCATTGGAGCCCATACTATATTTGTGAGAGATTCAGCCACAGACAATACACTTCCTGCTGCAGGGTCGGCAAGTCCTGCTTGTGGAGCATGACCGATTGCTGTTGCAATACCAGCCTTACCACGATAATCCAAAGCAACAACTCCGCAGTCGCTTAATGGAAGTTGGAGTTCACCTTGACATTGCTGACGAGCTATTTTACCTGTCACAGAACGGTCAACCTTATTTGTAAGCCAGTCTTTACATGCAACTGCTTCAAGACGTAATACATCTTTAAGATACTTTTGGATATCAGTTGCTGTATATTGAACATCAGCATATACATGTTCTACAGTTTCATCGCGCATGATTGTCTTAGGAGAGTGTCCAAACATCTGAGCAACCTCAAGGTCGAATGGACGTACGCCATCACCTTGTTCGAATGCAAAATGAGCATCTCCAGTAGTTTCACCTACTACATATAGAGGAGCACGTTCACGTTCTGCAATCTTACGTACATGTTCAATATGTTGTTCATCGATAAGAAGTCCCATACGTTCCTGACTCTCATTTGCAATAATTTCTTTAGAGCTAAGAGTCTTGTCACCTATTGGAAGTTTAGTCATATCAATTGTACCACCACATTCTTCAACAAGTTCAGACAGACAGTTTACGTGGCCTGCACTTCCGTGATCGTGAATTGACACGATTGGATTCACATCTTCCTCACACAACGCACGTACAAGGTTATTTGCACGTTTTTGCATTTCAGGATTTGCTCGTTGAACGGCGTTAAGTTCAATACCACTTGAATAGCGGCCTGTATCTACAGAACTTACACTACCACCACCAAGACCAATACGATAGTTATCACCACCAACAACTACAATCTTATTACCCTTCTGTGGTGTACCTTTCAAACAGTCGCGCTTAGTTCCATAGCCAACACCACCAGCAAGCATGATAACTTTATCGTAGCCATACATTGGTTCGTCTTTTCCTTCTTCCTGATGTTCGAAAGTGAGGACAGAACCACAGATAAGAGGCTGACCGAATTTGTTTCCGAAATCGCTTGCACCATTAGATGCCTTGATAAGGATCTGTTCTGGTGTTTGATAAAGCCAATGACGTGGTTTGCTGCTGTTACGATAACTTGTGATATACACAGCTGTACCTGCAATTGGCCATGAACCAACTCCACCACCCATACGGTCGCGGATTTCACCACCTGTACCAGTTGCTGCACCATTGAATGGTTCTACTGTTGTTGGGAAATTATGAGTTTCTGCCTTAAGAGATATTACTGACTCTATAGGTTTTGTAACAAAGTAATCACTTGTACTATGATCTTTTGGAGCAAACTGCTCTACGATTGGTCCTTGTGAGAAAGCAACATTATCCTTATATGCAGAGATTATCTTGTTTGGATTTTCGTTTGTTGTCTTCTTGATCATTGAGAACAAACTACTCTCCATTTCCTTTCCGTCAATGATGAATGTACCGCCGAAAATCTTATGGCGACAGTGTTCTGAATTGATTTGAGCAAAACCAAACACTTCTGAATCGGTCAATTTACGTCCAAGTTGTCCCTCAACCTTATGAAGATATTCCATTTCTTCAGGGCTTAGAGCCAAACCTTCTTGTTCGTTATATTGTTCCAGATTTTCGATGTATTGAATTGGAGCAGGTTTGATATTTACTGTAAATATATCTTGATCAAGTCCGTCATACTTACGTTGAAGCATTGGGTCGAAATCTGAATCGCCTTCTCCAGTTGTCTTAAAATACTCTTCAATACGTTGTACTCCTTGAATACTCATGTTCTGAGTAATTTCCACAGCATTTGTACTCCATGGAGTAATCATTTCACGACGAGGACCTATAAACTTACCGTCAAGTGTCTGTTCATTCAAGAAAGTTGCTCCCGAAAAAAGCCACTCAAGTGCACTGCGTTCTTTATCTGATGGTTCATGATCCATACCCACTGCAATGATGCTACTTTGTGGCGTTTGAAAGAAATAAATCATATCTTTTTGGTTTGTAGTTATCTTGTATATACTAATTTTGTGCAAAGTTAGTGCAAATTGAGTGAACTACAAAATAAATTACCTATTTTTAAGACTACTAACATTTCTTAAGTTGAAAATTGAAAGTATATTGCTGTGCAATATTAGTTCATTATGGCTAAAGCCTGAAACCTTGACAAACCGAATACAAAGATAAGAGTACATTCTTAAACTTTGTTGAAGTGAGGATTAGATTATGTAAATCTTAAGTTCCTCGAACTAGAAATGTGGCGCAAGAGCGCAATAATTGATAATTATTCATAATCAATGAATCTCAACAAGTTGTTTACAACTTGCCTATTTCTGGCTCGTAGAGCCCTCGATTTAAATAATCTAATTCTCACCTCAACATAGATTGTAAGTCAACTTACATCTCTGTATTCGGTTCGTCAAGATTTCCTCAATAAAGATTTCAGACTCGAAGAGTCCGAGATTTACATAATCTAATCCTCACCTCAACATAGATTGTAAGTAAACTTACATCTCTGTATTCGGTTCGTCAAGATTTCTAACGAAGTTATAAAAAGAATAAATATTGCAAAGCAATATCCTCAGGGATGCACAAAATAATTTTCAATTATCAATCATCAATTAATTAAAATTTGTATCTTTGCAAAACTATTAATAGTATTATTAACTAAAATACACATTCTGAGAGACTAAAGCAAAAATGAAGATTGTCATTGATGATAAGATTCCTTTCATAAAGGGATATTTAGAACAGATTGCCGATAGTGTCATTTATCTACCTGGTGCAAAAATCGCTGCAGCTGATGTAAAGGATGCAGACATCTTGATTGTCCGTACACGTACCAACTGCAACAAAGAACTTCTTGAAGGTTCTAAGGTAAGACTGATAATAACGGCGACAATCGGTTATGACCATATAGATACATTCTATTGTGAGTCATCTGGGATAAAATGGACAAATTGTCCTGGATGCAATGCTAAATCTGTGTGTACATATGTTCATAATGCTTTAAAAGTCTTGAACAAACTCCAAAAAGGATTAACAATTGGAGTTATTGGTGTAGGACATGTAGGCAAATTAGTTGTTGAGGATTGTCTGAAAGAGGGATTAAACGTACTAATGTGTGACCCACCTCGTGCCGAACGAGGAGAAAGTGAGGCCGGTATGGGATTCACCACACTTGACGACATTTGTGAAAATGCTGATATCATTACTTTTCATACGCCTTTATGTAAATGTGGTAAATATGCAACATATCATCTTGCTGATAAAGAGTTTTTCGACAAGCTCAAGAAAAAACCTGTATTCATCAATGCCAGCAGAGGAGGTGTGGTTGATGGCAACGAACTTAAAAAAGCGATAAAAGAAGGAAAGATTAGTAATACCGTGATTGACGTGTGGGAAAACGAACCTAACGTGGACACTGAATTAATTGAATTAGTAGATATTGCCACTCCACATATTGCCGGATATTCAGCTAATGGCAAATTAAATGCCACCAAAACAGCAATCATGGCTGTAAAACATTTTATTGCATGTGACAATTCGATAGATGAATCAAAAAGGATTCAGATTGCAATGCGCTCGTTTGAGATAGATCTGCCTGTCGCACCAAAACTCACTCCTGAGACATTAATCGACGACAGCATGAAATTCAAGAAATCGCCTAAGAGTTTTGAAGAACAAAGAGGAAACTATCCAACCAGAGTTGAATAAACGAACCATATTATATGCTTATAGTAAAAAGATTAAGGAAAACTGATAAATTTGATAAATTATTATATATAAATACCTTCTATTATAAAATGCCGACCAAAATATTGCGTATATTAGTTTTTATTATTGCACTTTTGACAAATCTGCCAAGTGAGGCAAATACTTTATTGACTGACAGCATCAACTCTGACAAGAATGGCTTGTCATTACATAAAGATTCTGTCTGGGTAGATAAAGTAACAGGTAAAATTATGCACCAACAAAAACTTGTTGGTGTTGACACTTTAGTCGTTATACAACCGAATCCTTGGAAAGCCCTATATACTGATATTGGTATTGATGTGGCCGTACTGGCTTGGGACAGATTTGTACAAGCACGTGAATACTCAGAAATAACTCATGATGTTTTACACAAACACTTCTCAAATAATCCAGTATGGGACAACGATAGTTTCTCTGGCAATCAATTTGCACATCCCTACCATGGTGCCATGTGCTATAATGCTGCACGAAATGCAGGTCTGAGTTATGGTGCGTCATTGTTTTACCCTGTTTTGGGAAGTTTTACATGGGAATATATGTGTGAGACCAACGAACCTGCCATCAACGATATGCTTTCAACTGGTATTGGAGGTGCTGCTGTAGGAGAAGTCACAAACAGGGCTACTGATATAATATTAGACGACTCAAAAGTAGGAATTAATCGAGTAATACGCGAGATGGTGGGCATTGCATTAAACCCCGTACGTGCATTAGATCGTATATTATCAGGAGAGATGTGGCGAGTTAGTCCTTCACGTGGAAAACGCTATGCGCCACAACCATATTCTATTGAAATGGGACTTGGTTATCGTAACATGAAGGAAGAAAGAGGTAATGGTGATAATTTATATGTTCCATATATTGATTTCTATTTTAATTATGGTGAACGTTTCTCATCAGACGGGGGCAAATCCAAACCTTTCGATCTTTTCAGCATATCGTTATTAGCTAATATCGATTCAAACCACCCTACGATAGGTCTTGCTGAGATTAGCGGAAGATTAGCCGATATTCAGATAAAGAATTCTGACAAATGGAGTTTCGATTTCGGTTTGTATCAAAACCTAAAATATGTGGACCACTACTCAAAGAATAGTCCCAAACCACATAATTTCTCATTAATCAGTGAGGCTGTCAGTTTCGGTGGAGGTGTTTATGCACAACACGAGACAGACAAGATTTGTTTGTTTAATGATTTCATGCTAAGTGCCGTTCCTTTCGGAGGTAGCAGTTCCGACTACTATAGTGTACGTAGATATAATTATGGTCTTGGCTACAGCATAAGAAACACTGCGCATTTCACATTAAATCAAAAAGCATCTTTTGGAACAAGCATATACATAATGCAATTGTTCACTCCTAATGGGTATTCACCTGAGAAACTCATACACAAAATTGAAAACAAGGAATTGATAAATACAATGGGAGATAAAGGACATCACTTAATCTTCACACAATCAATATATGGACTTGTAAATCTCAACAAAAACATACGTTTTAATATTGAATATGAATACTACAGACGATGTTCACACTATAAATACTTTAACAACGTAAAAGCATTAAGTCATGAATGGAAATGTGGTTTCATTTACTCAATTTAGAATCGTACTTCAATAAACATACATCATGAATAGAAACTCATTAATATCATTTATTTTCGGATTATGTTGCTGTAGCACCTGCATGGCACAAAGTCTGTCTGACCGAATCAAATCACAAGGATTTGTCAACATACACGATGTGGATTCATCCATACATGTAAGCCTTATGTACACACGTCCGGATAATTTCACAGGTAAGATTCTATACACCAATCTCAAAGAGGCTTACCTACATCCCGATGCTGCCATTGCATTGAAGAAAGCTCAGGCAAAACTGAAGCAACGACACCCTGAATATAGTTTGATTATCTTTGATGCTACACGTCCGATGTCTGTCCAACAGAAAATGTGGAATGTGGTAAAAGGCACATCCAAAAACATATACGTAAGCAATCCTGCTAACGGAGGCGGACTGCACAACTATGGTTTTGCTGTTGACATAAGTATCTGTGATGCTAAAGGAGATACCATTCCTATGGGAACTAAAGTCGATTTTATGGGATTGGCTTCTCAACCTAAATACGAGAACGAGATGTTAAGCAAAAAAGTGATTACAACCGAAGCCGTAAGAAATCGTCAGTTACTACGTACTGTAATGGCTGAGGGTGGTTTCAAGGTTCTCAATACTGAATGGTGGCATTTCAATCTTAAAACACGTGCTCAAGTTAAAGCCGAAAAACTAAAACCTTTGATGTGATATCGAGTTGAAAATCAGGGCGCAGAGCGCAATTGAGAATTGATAATTGATAATTAGCATAGTTCCTTAGAACTTTCAACTGGATTCGATTTCCTTGAGGATATTGCTGCGCAATAGGTGATAGAGCCACAATTGAGAATTAAAAATTGGCAATCATAAATAACAAAACAGCCACCCTGAGGGTGGCTGTTTTGTTATTGGAAATCACTTTCTATTACTGGTTCATCTGTTGCTGATGGTTCAGAATTGTGTGTATTAGCTGGTTTTGAGTCATGTGACACAGAAGGTTTCGTTGGCAACTCGGTTGATGACGGTGGCACCACCTTGTCCACTTTTATATTTATATGATTCTTTGAAATAGAAATCGAAGAATGAGTGTCACCTTCTGATTGTTTCATTTCTAATTCTGCATCATCATCAACTGATTCTTCTGCATCTTCATCTTCCTCATCGTCATCAAATAAAAACACATCATCGTCATTGTGATCTGGTTTATCAAAATAATCCGGATCGTATTCACTTTCCTCTGTTGTGATAGTTTCTATCGTATTGCCATTATATTTCTTGATAGCTGCAGCAGAAATCCACACTATTGCCAATATACCAAGAATAAATAATAATATAAGAACGATAACCACCCAACAACATGTTCTGTTGGTATTGCGACGTGGTTTATACTTATATTTATAATTGGCTTCTTTGTTTGAAGTATCTTCTGCTTTTGGTTGCTCAAGCACCTGAGGATTCGAAACAGATTGATTTGAATCCGCTTTAGGTTCGTTAATCTGCTCAGTTTTATCATTTGACGGTATTGAAGCATTAGAAGTTACATCTTCTTCCTTTATCTCCGGATTTCCACCAGGATTAGGATATCCGCAGTTTGGACATAGTTTCGCTTTATTAGAAACATGTACACCACATTCTGGACATATTATTAAAGACATAAATATTTTTTTTACTTAATAATCAATTCATAAATACTGAGCACCTCTGTATATGCGAATTAGTGACGCTGACGACGTACTGACACGCGTGGTGCATTACCTGAGCTACCACTTGAGGAAGGAGATTTTTCTTTCTTTCGAGAAGCACGAGCAGTACTACGAGTATTTGTTCTTGATGCCTTCTCTACTGTTCGTCTTGTTTTTGAACTATTCTGTTTAGCTGCAGCGATAGAATCTTTCTTAGCAAGTTCGGCTGAGTCCACAGGAGCAGTCCAAATATGTTGCTCGAAATCAACAAGTTGTTTCTCTATATAATTCTGTTCTTTCTCAACCACAGTAGCAGGTTTTTGTTCTTTGCGAGATGCAAGTTGGCGACTTGTTGCCACCTCTTCAAGAGTCTTACCTTGCATGTTATTAGTCATATAAATATCACCCTTATACTTGTTTGTGGCAAAGAAATCAGCCATAGACATAACTGCAGCATTGTTGATATTGCTTGTCATCACCATATGCTGGCTCAAATAAGCCTCAACATCAGAAAGTTTAACCCAGAACATAGGTTTTTTTGCATACATCTCATCTTTTGATTGCTTTTCTGAGTTTATTGCCATATCATCACCCATATCATCTTCTTCATCATCAAAACTATCGTTGTAGTTGTCATACATCATTGAGTTATCGAAAGACAAGTCAAACAACACTGGACATAATGCAACTACACGAGAATGATATGTAGAAGTGTTCTGATCATAATAACTGCTTTCCTTAACATAATAACCTTTAACGGAAGAAGATGGGATACTTCCTGGGATAACATCGATAGAATTACCATTTATCTGATAATCAATCTCATATCTATCGAGAAACTCTCTAAAGTGCATACGATTTTCCTTAGAGAAGTTTTCAAGACCACTTTGATCATAATTATACACAGGAATCTGACCTTTACTAAAAAGTTGGAACAACAAAGTGAAAAGGTTTATCTTTCCGTCATGAGGTTCAATCGGATAATACAATGCAGCGTTCTCGTCTTTTGTAAGATCGAGGAAACGATATATATCACGACGCCATGCAACATCCTCAGGAACATCAACTGCTGTCGGGAACATCAATGCAGCACGACTGGATACATTAGACTTGTTGGCATTGGCTAATCGTTGATTATTTTGTGCCACGCGGCTTCTTGCTGGCTGAGCTCCCACATAAAGAGTCAAACAGAAACCGAGAAATGCGATGAATACTCTTTTCATAATATCTATTGAGTTATTTCTTGATTATACAATTATTAATTTACAATGACTTCCATAGATGTTGGCAATGTACGTTCAATACCATCAGGACCGATTGCATGCACACGTGAGATATAGAATCGTTTTCCACGTTGGAGACGTCGGAACATATCACGCTGACGATCTGTGAAATCTGCTGATTTTGAGATTTCTGGTATCACATCACCCATTCCATTAAAGAATGTTGTTTCAAATCCAACCACACGGAACTGGATATCAAGAAGTCCGTCATCAATAGCAGCATTGATTCCTTTCGAGTTCAACAACACAGATCTACTGATTGGTCTTCCACCTTTATATCTGTTGGTATTACCTTTATCATCACTAAATGAGATATAAGGTGTAGGATCAGGTAATTTACGTACATGGAAAGTAAATTTACCCATTTCCTGTTGACGTCCTTCATTTTCTGCTGTTACTGTAATAGTTACATCCTCACCCACTTTTGACGGTACGGCTATATACGAACCATTATCTTTCTTTGTGAGTGAACCACCCGACATAGTTGCATTAACTTTATTAATCGGAATACCAGGTACAGAAACGCTTATAGGGTTTTGATAACCAGCATAAAGCATATTCATCATAGTTGCACTAACTGTTGCAGCAGGTTCCACTACGGTGTATGGTTGAGCGAATTCACGTCGTATTTCTTCGCCATTTCCGTTACGCATAACCATATAGCCTCTAAGTACGAAATCGCCTATAGAGTTGCACACAGTTTCATAACGTCCGTTACCTGATTTCAACAGAGTGTTTCCGATATAAATATCAGGACGTGAAGTGGTATCAACAGCAGCCATTATAATCTGTGCAGAAAAACGTCCGCCACGAACCACAGTCTGTGAACTTGGGATAACATATGCGTTAATCTCGTTTACACGAACATCCTTTATGTCGATATTTGCAACCAATTGGTGAAGAATTTCTCCTTCTGCATGACGCACATCATTCTGAAGTTTAGTCAGCAATGTAACCGCAGCAGCTACAGGAGTATTCTCGAACATATATTCTTGCCAATTCTTACCTAAAAGTTTACCTTTCTTTGGAACCTCAGTTGACAGGTTGTTAGCAATGATTTTTTTCTGAGCCTCATCATTGACCATTTTTAGGATTCGTTCGCGATAAGAATCGATGGCATTACGCAACTTACGTCCTTGTCCAATGCCAGGAGCAAGCATAACATGAGTTGCAGCCTCAAGATTCTCCTTACCTCTGATGTCATGGATATTTCCGTCTTCACCATCTGCTTTGCGAACAATTTTCCACTTGAGTTCCTCAGCGAAGTTATACAAAGAATCGGACAACAAACGTACTTGACGAGCCTTATCATATGAATCCTTTGTTTTCTCCGGATTCTGCTTCATGGCATCGTCCAACGCATTATATATATTTTTGTTCTGAGTAATTGTATTTTCCTTAGAACGATTCAATCCCTCATCAACCAACGAGAAGCCATTCAGCACATCGCTACTGACGTTTAATGCAAGCATCGCCATCAGTACGACATACATCAGATTTATCATCTTCTGACGTGGTGATAATTTCCTTTTACTTCCAGCCATTATATTAATGTCTATATTGTCAGTGTACTTACTTATTCATATTCACCTTAAGAGCCTCAACCATACGTGCATAAACGCTATTGAGTTCTTCGAGTTGCTCAGCCAATTTCTTTGTTTGAGCATTGACATCATCAACAGTTGCGCTCTGAACACTTACGCTACGAAGTTGCATTTCGTAGAATTTATTAATACCAGTAAGTGTACGGTTCATATTCTCTATTTCCTCTGAATCGCGTGTGAGACGTGCTGATTGTTCTGCTACTTGCTTAAGAAGATCTGTAAGTTCATTAAGTTGATCAACATAATTCTTTGTTGCTTCTTGCATCTCAGGACACATAGTCTGGAACTGAGCAGAAGCTACTGCAGAAGATGTTGCTATTGCACCAGCCAATTGTGATGCGTCAACATCGCTTGTGGCACTTTGAGAGGCCTCGTTTGCATTTGCAGAGTTTTGTAAAGGGCTGCCTCCAATCACAACTGTACTACCAGCAGGCACACCATTACCGACAATGACTGTACCGCCAGCAAGTTGCTGAGGATTTTCTTCTGCCACTTCCTCTTTTTTATCTTTTTTGTTCACATCATATGGACGTTCGAAACCAGAGAGGAAGAACACGATAACCTCTGTACCCATACCGATAAAGAGCATGATATCAGCACCGGCGATATGAGTCAACTTGAATAACGCACCAAGGATAACGATTGAAGCACCCCAGCTATATGCGTAATTAAGGAGCATCTGACCATGCTTACTGTCCATCCAGTGTTGTAAACGCTTTAATATATTTGCTTTACTTGTTGCCATCTTTTTTTATTTTTACAATGTACTAAACGTACGATTATTAATAATTATTATTCGATTAAGTATTTTTATACTATTTCTTTACTTTTCCAGCTGTACCAACTTGTGTTCTTACGCAACGGAAACCCACAAATGAGCGACCTACATTCTGGTATTCACTGCTTCTCCAAGCCGACTTGATAAAGCTTTCAGGATCTTTCCATGAGCCACCTCTCACACTCTTCTTTTTCAAAGCATAAGCGTCTTCGATAGCTGCATTATATTTGAGAGTCGGATTCATATCACTCATTGAAAGAATACCCGCCTCAGTATATACTGTACTTGTCCATTCAGCCACATTTCCAGCCATATCATACAAGCCGTTAGAGTTGGCTGAGTATATTCCAACCTTAGATGTGATTAGATTACCATCCTTTGTATAATTACCTCTGTCTGGTTTGAAGTTAGCATAATAGCAACCTTTTTCACTGGATACACCGTCTTGTTCCCATGGGAGTTCGTTTCCGTCTTTACCACGTGCAGCAAATTCCCATTCAGCCTCTGTTGGGAGTCGGTATCTCTGTACAAACTTGGCACTACCGCCGAGTCCTCGCATTAGATAATCTGTACGCCAGTTACAGAAAGCATTTGCCTGTTCCCAGTTCACTCCGACAACAGGATATTCGTTGTAATTAGGATGTGAGAAATAAAGGCGCATATATAGTTCATTTTCAGCATTTTGAAAATCATTCACCCAGCAAGTGGTATCTGGATAGACATTTACTATATATGTGTTTACGAAATCCCACATACTTGACAATGGTCGTGTTATAGTTTCATGGTGTATCAAACCTTCATCATCTACATATGCAGTATCTTTAGAAATCATTACAACCTCGTTAGGATTCACTGTTATATCAGTGTTCAGATTTCTTTCTGCTGGATTGAGTCGATACTTACGTTGTGCTGCCATAGCATAGTCAAATGTTTCATATTTATAGTTCATTTGAGATGCGTCGAGCATTTTTGTTCCGTCAAAAGGGTGATACTTATACACACTCTCAAGAATAGCGGCCTGATCTTCATCTGGATTACGCCAAGGAAGAGCCTTTGCCCAGTTGAGGTGTGGAGTAACAGGGTCACCGTTCTTGTCTTCTTCTATGCGATATTCCTCATATCCTGCATCAGCGAGACGTTCACGAAGAATTGAGTCGCGAACCCATGTAACAAATTGTCTGTATTTTGAATTTGTCACTTCTGTTTCGTCCATCCAGAAAGCATCAACAGATATCTCACGTTCAGGAACTTTCTTACCCCACAGACTATCAATTTTGTCTGTTCCGATTTTCAAAGAACCACGTTTAACAAGAACCATGCCGTATGGGGTTGGTTCTGAGACAGATGAGCCACCAGTGCCTGTGACTTCACCTCCGACAGCCATTGAACTGCTCCCCTTAGAACTCATACATGCAGTCATTAAAACAGCAGATAATAGAATTCCGGTTGTTATCAATCCCTTTTTCATATATCTTATTTTATTATTTTTACTTATATTTTGTTTATTCTTTATAGAAATCTTACACTTTTGTGTTTATTACGTCCTTTCTTGAAAAGATCGAGATTGGTTTGATAACTTAGAGTTATCTCATGAGATCCATTCTCTAACCCGATTCCTTCTGTGTACATCTGATATGAATATCCAAGTTGAACTCCATGAAAATTTCCGCCCACCATGGCTGTCACAGATGTTTTAGGACTGTAACCTACACCAAAAAACATTTTTCTGTTTTCGTATTCATATGTCAATTTACATTGCACATCCTCTCTCCATGACTGCAAATCAGTCTGCACCAGAAAAGATGGCTGCAAAGATAATAACGTATTTTTTATCTTAATATTGCATCCACCCATCAAATAATATATTTGAGACATGCTAACCTCGTACATATCACCCACTTCCAACACTGGAGCATTGGCATGCTGAACCGATAGTCCTGCCCAATACTTAGGGTTATAGAAATAAAGTCCTGCGGCAAAATCAAACCCTGAGCCATTCACGGTCGATGTAGGGAAAGCAGGGTCGTTTGTGTCAGACAGTTTTAAGTCGCTCGGATCTATTTCTTCGCTTATCATTGAGCCTTGAACACCTACAGCCAGTCTGCTTCTTTTACCTAATTTCATATTCACAGCATACTGTAGGTTGATTCTCTGAGTTTTAAATATACCTATCTCATCGTTCATAAGACTCACACCTGCGCCATGACGTGGACCGAGGAAATATATAGGTAAATTAGCACCCAAATACATTGTCTTAGGGGCATCATCATAACCAACCATCTGCATTGAATAGGCTGCTGCTACATCAAGCATTCCATTGGTTCCGGAAACAGCAGGGTTATACAACGACTTAAGGGTTGTGTAGTCCGAGAACTGCGCATCCCATTGAGCATTAACGGCTGACGGCAAAGCCAACACCGTTACTATTATTATCAACAGTCGTTTAAGCATCTATTTATATGTAACTCAAATTTGTATGTTTTATTGTGTCAACCCACTAATTTTATAATATTTGTTATTCACAGTCGAAATCATTAACTATTATTTACATTTAGTTCTGGATATGATATACGAGTGTGATACATAATTCTCAGTCGTTCTTTAAACACATCCTTTGCATTCTCAATATCAAGGAATGTGATTGGACATGTACGGAAATATCCTTCGTTCATCTGGGAGTCAATTATCTTGTCAACCAGCTGACTAATACTCTCTTCGGTATATTCCTGCAAACTGCGTGATGCGGCCTCGACTGCATCTGCCATCATCAGAATTGCCTGTTCTTTTGTCTCAGGATTAGGTCCTGGATATCTAAACAGACTCTCGTCAACATCTTCATTAGGATGCTCATTCTTATATGTCACAAGAAAATACTTGGTCAAGCCACATCCATGATGTGTACGTATAAAATCTTGTATCTGTTGAGGCAGATTATATTTCTCTGCCAACTGTAAACCTTTAGTCACATGGGCGATTATCACCTCGGCACTCTTTTGAGCTGGAAGATGTTTATGAGGGTTTCCCCCTGCCTGATTCTCTGTAAAGAACACAGGTCGTTCCAATTTGCCGATATCATGGTATAACGCGCCGGTGCGCACCAACTGAGTTTTAGCCTTAATACGTTTAGCCACATCCGAAGCTAAATTTGCCACTTGCATTGAATGTTGGAACGTTCCAGGAGCCTCAGACGACATTTTCTGCAATAACGGATGATTGGTATTTGAGAGTTCCACCAATGTAACGTCGCTTACCAAACCGAATGTCTTTTCCAGAATCCAGAACACCGGATATGTGAGCAATAACAAAAAGCCGTTAATACAGAAATAGGTCAGGATATGACGATCTATATCTTTAATCTCCGCACCCGCAGCAAATTGTTGTGCCAGATAAAACAACACATATGTAGCCGTGATTATGATTGCAGTATGGATAATCTGTGAACGCTGTGTAAGTTCTCGCAGATTAAACACAGTCACCACCCCTGCAACTATCTGTAGGCTCAAAAACTCATATTTTTGAGTCAAGACAAGCGAAATCAGCATCATGGTGACTACATGAGTGAAAAATGCCGAACGTGAATCCAAGAATACACGTATTATGATTGGAATCATACAGCATGGCAATATCAGGATATGGAAATAATGGCGTGCCACCATGATTGATGCAACAACCGTGAACAGTGTTATCATGAGGTAAACCAGTGTTGTATGTCGCCATGATTCAAAATAATCGGGTCTGAAAATATACAAATAAGTCAGAATACTAAGCAACAGCAGAAAAACCCATGCCACTTGTCCCCATAGAAGAGGAGAAGCTATATTAATATCGTCGGCTGTTGTCTGATCTATGACCTTATCATATGATTTCAGTTTCTGATATATCTCAGGAGTTACAATTTCTCCCCTATCAACAATCTTCTCGTTAATCCTAACAAATCCCAGACTTGACGACATTTCATCATATTGCTGTTGCAGTTCTGCATTAGATTTGTCTTTCTCATAAATAAGATTCTCAGTTAGAATCGTATTAATATTCATATCTCTAAGTTCCACACTTCGGCCTAAAAACATAGGGTTATTCATTATGTATTTATAAGCCATATGTATGGTATATGGAGAACTCAGAGGAACAATATTGGCAATATTACCACCGATTACACGTATATTGTCAGTACCATTGGTAGTAAGACTATCATAATCGTGTGAGTTCATCACGCCATGAGAATAGATGGTATCCAGAACTACACCTAATTGTTTCACAAGGATTTCATCGTCGGATAACAACTCAAGACTTTCTTTTATTGATTTCACACGTTGTTCATCCTTACTGAAATACGGCATAAACCGTTTGTTCAAACTATCTTTCTTAGTTTGAAGGGTTGAATCGCTCATTATGATATTGAATTTCTGAGTTGAAATCAGAGTTCCATACCCCCAAGGTTGACCAATCTCATATGAGTAATTTAATCCAGTATTACGAGGGAAGAAAAAAACGATAATAAACGTACAAAGAGCTATTATTCCCAACGATCTCATTGTCAACCGTATGTTCTTAGAACGAACTTGCTGTACCTTTGTTTGGGTTTTCTTATTAGTTTTCATCTTTTCCGTTGATTACCAGTATTTTTTATATGAAGACACACTTCATTATTTTTTGCAAAGATAATAATTAACTATGAATAAACATCTAAATCAACGAGAAAAGTTATAATTAATAGCAACAAAAAGGCTGAGATTCACTCAGCCCATATCATTTATTTCATATTTAGCATTATTGAATGTGATAGAAATCGCTTATCTTGCCCCGTTAGGACCGCCAAAACCTCTACGGCCTCTCATTTCCTTCATGACATTCTCATATTTTTCATATTGTTCTGCAGTGAGAATCTCTTTGATTGCGGCATTCTGTTCATCCATACGTTTCTTCATTGCTTCTGGATTGAATTCTGGGCGTTCACCCTGACGCATCTTTTCCATGATTTCTTTCTGTTCGTTAGCTTGCTTCAAGAACAATTCCTGCAGTTTCTTAGCTTGTTCCTCGTCAATGCCACAAGCTTCTTTGATTCTTGTAACCTGACGTGCCGCCATTTGTTCTGGGTTAAATTCACGACGTTGTCTTTGTGCATCCTGTGGAGCCTGTGCGAATAAGCCTGTTGTAAATATCATAGCAACAAGCATTAAGATAATTTTTTTCATAAAAGTAAATATTATTAATGTTAAAAAATAGGTTAAATTTTTTAAAGCAAATCACTTATTCAACAACATTCTCTTCATCACCATTTATTACTTTGATAACTTATCACCACCAAAGGTTTAATCGCTCTCCTTATTTTTTTAACACGTTCAACAACCATACTACCACAACAGCAAGTGCAGCAGATATAACTATTGCAAGCAACGAACAAACAGACATTTTAACTCCTTCTGAGGAATTCATCATGTCTGAGAATACCACATCATACAGATTATTCACCCCATTTTTAACAGGAATACATATTGCTGCGCCAATAACTGCTGCTAAGATATTGTTTTTCTTCATACTCCTTTAAATTTATATCTTTACATACAATCTAAACATTTGAGAATCATTTCACAACATCCTCTTTAGTTGGCCAATTATTAAAGAAGAAATCATACACTTTCCAAGTTTTATAAGCAAAGCTACCATCATCAAAACTTGGTTCAATATTGTATTTCTTGCACAATTTCTCAAAATCCTCCTTTGTCATCGGACCTTCAACCTTACTTGGTTCCTTTGTGACTATCCAATAACAATTGAAGATATCAAGCATCTTATCAAATAACGCATCAAGAGAATCTATTTGTACTGAATCATATATCTGTATTTCTGAATCATGAATATCATGATAAAATGTACAATCAGGAAGTTGATAGAATATAAAATGATTATCAAACTCACGATCGTCAATAATATTTTGAGGAATAAGTTTTATACAATGGGTAGAATCTTCTTTAAGAAGTTCATGATTATAATAACGATATCTAAATCCATCACCCAGATAAACAACAAGATCAACTATGTCAGGCTTATTATCATCACATGAAATCGTTAAAATAGCTAATATTGGCAATATGAATAAGATCTTTCTCATAAATACATCTTAAATGTTTGTAAAGTCATGACTTATATACGTTTTCCTTGCAAAGATAATACAAAAATCTATAATTGAATCATTTTTCAAAAATGATTGATAAAAAATCACAGTCCGCACTTAACAGACTGTGATTTTTTTATATTAGGGAGTTATGATTTACTTGTTCATTTTTGCATTATACCTATCCACAAAGAATTTAGGAATAAAGGTATATTGTATAGTATCATCAAATTCACATTTATGCTCATAACAATAAAAATCACTTAATCCTATAATGGAACTAACTAATGGATATATATTTAGCGTCGCGACATCAATAGGCTTTTCTTTATAATAATATGACAATAGTTTATTTTCCCTTCTAGTAAAACATACTAGACATGGATAATAATGATGTGTTGCCATCATATATTCATCAACATCAACATTAAACCACATCATATAATTATCAAAAAATTTTTTTGACAATTTAGATTTTGCATATAATAAGCCTTGATTCACATACATTATAGCCATATTGACCATAAATGCTGTTAAATCTTGCCTTCGAATAAATGATTTTAATAGACTAACTTCATCGTCATATGCCACATCCATCGCCTCCGCATCATTATAATCATATAAAATATCATTATCAATTATGTGCTTAATTATTTTTTTTATAGGATATTGTTTCATAATTATTTGTTATTGTCTAAAAGTAAACTTAGAGAATCAAGATAATCTGTATGTATCTGAATAAATCTTACTTTTTTAAACTCAATGGTCATATCACCACTTTTCTTTAGTTGTGCATCATATGTATCTAAAACAAAAGATTTGAGATTTATCGTTTTTACCTTACCCACATAAAACACATCATCACGGTGCAAACTAACGCCTATCAATATATTTTTTTATTACTGTCCGCTAAACATTGAAATCCCATCAACAAATTAGGGCTGGCACTTTAAATTGGTGTCAGCCCTTTTGGTTATCTTTGCAGTTGACTAGAAAACAAGTATAACCATGGGCAAAAGTACACATTTTTTCGGACAGCCGGTATATGGTCAGCTAATAAAATCGCTTGACCGTGATAAAATCATTGAAATGAGCCGTAAAAACAACAGTGAGAGGTATGTGAAGAGCTTTGACGGTTATACTCACCTGCTGACAATGCTCTTCGCGGTAATCATGCGTTTTGACTCTTTGCGTGAGATAGAGGCGGCAATGACCGCAGAAGTCAGGAAGCTGCATCATATAGGCATAGGGAAGGTTCCCAAGCGCAGCACGCTCTCGGATGCCAATGCCAGGCGGTCTGAAAAGTTCTTCGAGGATGTCTACCGCGACCTGTATGCCCGCAACAAGGACATTCTTTCCTCGGACAGCCGAGGAAACGCCTGTGAGGAGTGGATGAAACGCCTGAGGATCATAGATTCAACGACAATCTCATTGTTCTCCAGTGCCATTTTCAAGGGTGTGGGGCGACATCCCAAGACAGGCAAGAAGAAAGGCGGCATAAAGGTCCATTCGGTCATACATGCCAATGAGGGTGTGCCATGTGACGTGCAGTTCACCTCTGCAGCCACCAACGACTCCTTCATGCTGGCCCCGAATTATTATCAGCACGGTGAGATCCTCGCCATGGACAGGGCTTACATCAACTATGAGAAGTTTGAGGAACTGACGGAAAGGGACGTGGTGTACGTAACCAAGATGAAGAAGAGTCTCAACTATGAGATTCTTGCAGACTGCATGGATATGAACGCAGAGGGTAAGATGGAATACCGCGAGCAGGTTGTAGTATTCCGTAAGGGGAAGATAAGCCACATAGCACGCATCATCACATACGTGGACATCAAGAAAGGCAAACAGCCCAAACTCATATCCCTGCTTACAAATGATTTCGATATGTCACTGGAGACCATAGTGGATATTTACCGCAGAAGATGGCAGATAGAGTCGCTCTTCAAGCAGATAAAGCAGAATTTTCCCTTGCGTTACTTCTATGGCGAAAGCGCAAATGCCATCAAAATCCAGATTTGGGTCACGCTCATTGCGAATCTGTTGCTATCACTACTACAAAGCTCGCTGGAACGCAAATGGAGCTTCTCAGGATTGGCAACGATGGTGAGAATAGTCCTCATGTACTATCTCAACCTGCAAGCATTCTTGAACCAGCCAGACGCAGACCTTAAAATCATGCTTGAACAGGCTTCTGAAGCACCCCAATATGATAAAGAACAAGTATGAGGGGCTTGTCATATGGATTACATGTGCCCAACCACTGGTAATAAAGAGGTTGGGCATAGGAGATTTGCGTTTAGCGGACAGTAATAATATTTTTTTCTTTTAAGAAAGAATACATCAAAGTATCGTCATCCAAGATATTAAGGTCTATCATGGACAAGATGTCGTTTGAGTCATTCTTTATTGATAGAATTTTATACAATATCGTGTCTTTATTTATCCAGTTACTATTTGTAACGTGGCTTTTATTCGTAAATTGAAACCCATCTAATACATAATCAACAACATTTAGTCTAACAAAAGACCAACGTGCGCCATCACCTAAAAGGATTCCTTTTATAAGTTCCTTAAAACGTCTGATTTTAAATTCTATTATTTCCATCTACTTGTATCTTTTTTTCTATGAGTGGCATTGTTTTCTGAGAAAGTCTTCAACATACGTTTTTGAGAAACTACTCCAAAATCCACGTTTTCTTCTCTCAAGATGGCATCTTGCATATCTTTCAGCCTCATCATATTTTTCCGACCTATTCAACAAAATTGCTATATAAAAATAAGCATCTATTTGAATGGATTGCGCCCATCGCTTGTTACAATCATATTTTTTAGAAGTCAATGACTCTATAGGAGAGTCTATAATTATTTTCCAAGCATCTATAGCCTCTTGTATCGGGGCGTCACACACGAACGCCAGCCATGCTTTATAATATAGCAATATACAATGGTATGGATTATTTTTTTCGGCACGTTCCATATATTCTTTCGACGCATTAATATTACCAAGTTGATATTCTGCATGCGACATCTCTGTAAGGAAATAAACATCTTTCGGATATATCTCTAATGCTTCAAGAAGTTGTTTTTTTAATAATCTGTAAGATGAAGTATGGATATACTTTTCTACCTTAGATAAATACATGCGTAATGTCCCAGTTTCTCTTGAAGGTGGAATAAGATTATTTTGTTTATAGAATGTCAAATCACTAAGAAAGTCTTCAACACCCTTTTTTGAGAAATTACTCCACACCCCAGGTTTTCTTTTTTCAAGATAACACCTTGCATATCTTTCAGCTTCATCATATTCTCCATTTGCCATTAATAAGTTTGCCACATAAAAATAAGCATCAGTCTGACGTGATTTTGCCCATATCAGCCCCATATCATATTCAGGAGTGATAAGTGTTGATAATGGCAAATCTATAATAACTTTCCAAGCATCAAAAGTTTCTTGAAAAGGCGCATTACAATCATACAACAGCCATGCTTTATGACATAACATATAGCCAAACAGTGGATTTATAGTCTCTGCACGTTTCACATAATCTTTAGCTGCCTCAATATTATCAAGTCGGTATTCCGCATACGACAAATACGTCAATAAGTATGGATCATTAGGATAAACCTCAAGTGCGCTCAAAACGTTAGCCTTTAATGCTTTATATGAGCGCTTATAATCTAACTTATCAAATTTCCGTATCAAATCACGAAATTCTATATCAACGTTTTTTGTTTCCATATTATTTATTGGGATTGGACAAAGATAATAAAAAATCACAGTCCGCACTTAACAGACTGTGATTTTTTTATATTAGGGAGTGATGATTTACTCATTCTTTCGTTTTGTCATACTCGCATCTTTTTTAAGATAATACTGATTATCGGTTTTGATTTTTCCTGAGGCTATTATCTTATGAATTCACAATTACCTTATAAGTACTTTTGTAAAACGGTTCTTTCCGCTTTTTATAATATTCAGTCCTTTGTGCAGTTTTTGTTGTTTCATACCTGTAATTGAATACACTTCCTCTGAGAAATCATGTTGCATGTTAGGATTATATTCTGTGACATCTATACCTGCTGCCAGATTCTCTTTTGCTTTGATATACATATCCGTAACAGCCTCGTCCATCCATGATTTTCTGTCCACGAACCACATCTCACTATTCTCTATGGCGTCGTCCACATCTTCCATATATCTGTAAGGCCATCGTTCTATATCTTTGGAGATTGAAGCCTTAAGTGCTGTTTTCAAATCACTATTTTTGAAATCCTCATGAAGTTGAATAATCTTATTGAATATCTCTTCAGACTCTTCGTTGTAGATATTATTATATAGTTCTACGAATTGTTCGTTCTGAAGCAATTGATAGAAGTACAATCCTTGAAAAGTATGTATGCTTGACCATCGGTTTTCTGTTTGTTCAATTGTGTCGAAATCCCATAGAGGTCCCATATGTAGTTTGGTGTCACCAGTTATGTCATATTTATAAGTGAAGATGTTTGAACCTGCGAAATCGTCAGAGCCAAGGATATCATGAGCCAATAGCCATCGAACCCATGACTCTAAATCGAGATATTCGTCAACAGTCTCGGTGGTGAGGCTGTTTTCGAATGTTTCAAAATAGTCCTTTATATACGAGAAATAGTTTTCTGAATAGTCTTTCTCGTCAGGATATTTCAGTGTCAACTTAAATGGGTTGGATTCATACTTAAATATCGATGTTTCGATGCTTATGTTTTCGTTCCACCAGTATGGATCAATTTCCGCAATAAAACCTAATCCACCATCAATATCGATTCTGCAGTCGGAGTTACGTTTTACGGTTTCACAGATAGAATATAATCCCTGATAATCACCATTTATGATCACATTCACAAATTCATTTTCTGGATACCAACCTTTACACACGTGTTTCTGAACCCATGTACCAATCATCAGCACTAAGGGCGATGGATAGTCGTAATAGCCTCTTGGAGTCAACAAGGCAAATTCTTTGTCATTGTACATATCGTTGTCTCTACAGAGTAGATCAGCCGCCTTTTCAAGAGTAACTTTGTATGGTTTTTTAGGCCAACGTGCGCTTGTGTTACCACGCAACTTTAGCGACACGCCACTTTTGTCCTTAGTGTAATCACCACTATCATACAAAAGAGCACCGTCCTTATCATATTTACGTAATCGTCCGTAAACCTTTGATTTATTATTAATCGTCATTCCCCAGCAACCTTCAGGGGGATCAACTTCATCAGCAATGGGCATTTCTTCATCCACTGTATTGATGATAACTACAGGTAGTCCAAGGTCAAAAATTTCTTTAAATTGTTCTTGATTCTGTGCATTTAGTTGGCTCACACATACTACCCACAGCAGCCATGATAAGCAATAAATTTGTTTCATTTTTAATTCAACATCACTTTAGTCTTATAATAATTTACTCGTTGCTTTTTAAATCTATTCTGATAAATAAATTCAAAAGGACGTATCAAAAAAGCACATTGATACGTCCATGTTTATTCTCAGAAATAGTTATTTCTGAGAAGTTTGTTGTGTAAAGGAGAATATACTATATGCATCTGCTGAATAAACTTTAATATCAACTTTTCGCATATGAGAAGCATTGGAATTAAATGTAATTTCAACAATTTTATCATTCGCTATCACTTCACAAATGTCATTCTTAAAATGACTACTATTGTGAATCGTAATAGTTTTATCATCTTCGGCAGACCATTGCTCGCCATCACTCTCAAATGATATTCTTCCTATTGATAAACGATCATAAGTTTTACTATTAAACTGAAATGTACCTCCATCAGAGGATACAATATAACGCATCGTTCCATTATCATCAATTTGTGAATAGTCTGTAGGGAACCATTCTATCAATTTCGTATATCCCATAATCAAATCGTCCTTTCCACATGATGACAAAGCAATTATCGTTAAAGCCACTATAACAAGGAAAGAAATCTTTCGAGTTTTAATTAATAATGTATTCATAATTATTTTATATATGATTAAACGTTACCAATTTTTTTCAGAAGGATACGTAAATGTTGCATAACTAATATCATATTGATATAAAACACCTCCAGAATACATGCGTGCGTCATCTGTAAAATGTTTATTTGCGGAAAGGATATATGCATCATTTGCATAACGATTTCCCCAACCATAGTTTATGTGCAGATAATATGGATCATCATTTTTCTTTGTTCCAACATTGCCATATTTAACATATCCGTCGGCTATAAATGCATGTCCGTCATAGTATTTGGTTTTCCTCCAAAATAGAATTCCTGTCTTTTTCTTTCCAGCTGCGCCCCCAATTACTATTACTCCGTGTGGTGTTTTTAAAACATCAATAGCACGTTTACAATCATAATCAACGATTCCATATTTTCTTTTGAAATAGTTAATTAAATCCTTTTTTTGGGCACCTGACACATCCACGCCATATTTCGTATTTATATTAACACCTATTTCATGAATCAATGTTGCGATTTCTTTCATAGTAGGCGTTATTGTCGATGAATGTATGGACCATTCAGGATCTTCTGCTATTACAGCATCCCATGAACTGATAATCGGTTCATTTGGGCGCAATACAGTCAATGCTTGAGCACCTGCAACAGCAAGACAACCCGCAGAAGCTTGTATACCATCACTTGTAAAACAATATGCATTAAAAGGAGGATCTTGATGCCACCATACCTTACATTTTGGTTCGACACGTTCTACAATAGTGTTAGTCACTGCACGTGTTTTAGCGGTAGGACTTTCTTCTTCCATATCAAGATTCTGTTCTACCAGCATTTGCACAATAAACGAGAGTGTGCTTAGGGAATCTTCAAGAACTTCGTTGATGTCAATATTGTTTTCGCCATGGAAGTAACCAAGAGGAGCGATAGTATTGTTTTTATCTGCGAGAATAACAGTTCCCATGTTGTCATCCAAACCAACAGAATAAAAATCAGGGAAGTCGTGTGTGTTTGCTGCACGTGTATCACTAACCACCTCCAAATTCATTTTTTGGATATTCTTAACAGAAACGTTAGATACAGCGCGAGTTGTAGTACCCTTTAAGGATTTCACAAACGAAATCGCCTTTTGCGCTATTGCATCATTATCGTATTTCTCTTTACGAATGTCAGTAGGAGTTATATCTTCATTTTCACTACTGCACGACATATTTACGATCACCAAAACAATGGCGAACATAAATGATATAATTGTTTTTATTTTCATTGTTTTCGTTTGATTCTTAATAATCTTTTACTTAGAATTTGCTATTTGAGAATCATTTTACAACATCCTCTTTAGTAGGCCAATTGTTAAAGAAGAATTTAAAATCTCCTTTTTGATGAATTTAACCTAACAGGTAGTTATGATTTACTTGTTTTTAATGTTATGCGTTTTGTATGTGAGCACCATGAAATGTGCCCACATACAATATAATGCAATCTTGTCGTATGATGTCCTAACGTCCCATCCAATAAATACGGATGTCTTTACCATCATTGACCTTTTTCTTCACATCAAGTTTAATGCATAACCTATCATACTCTTTCTTTGTTAAAGGACCATAAACCTTTTTAGTACGCTTCTGTATTATCCAATAACACTCCTTAAACTTACGATTTCTATCAATCCTATGATTTATACTGTCGCAATGATGTTTCCATTCCAAACTATCATATAACTCAGGATCAAACGTTTTTTTAAATGGACGTTTATAATAATCCGAAATATTAGGAATCTGATACGCAAGAATGAAATCATCATACTCTTTTACCTTTTGTACATCAGGATATATTAAGACGTCCATAGTAATAGTTCCATCATCACGAATTGTTCCATCAATAATCTTTCCTAATTCACCATTAAAATAATAATAGTCATATTCCTTAGGGAGGTCATCACAACTCATAATAAACAATATTGAAGATAAAACTAAAATCCATCCAATTTTAATTCTTCTTTTTACTATTTTTTTCTCCATACGCCTTTAAAATTTATATTGAAAGATAAGCCAGGTCCATGAAGTATAGCAGAAACGACAGTTCCTAAATTACGTTCTGTAAACAGATCATGCGTTTCTATATTGAAATCATATGTATCAGGTGTTATTATAAAAGAATCATCTTTCTGTCTTGTTACACCAAGTTTTCCATAAACAAGTGCTTCATTGTCTCCGTTCTTAGCATCTTTTATTGTAAAACATTGATAAGATTCTTCTTCATTTACTGTATAATCTGAGACATTCAGTCGTTTCAAGTTCAGTTTAGAGGCATCTACTGTTATATCACTTCCATCACCATACTGATACCAACACATTGCTTCTTCAAATGTCAATACTCCGTCAGCCTCAATAGCAACTTTCAGCTTTTGTTGACGCTCAGGCGCAAAAGACTTCACTATCAACTGTGCAGCAAATCTTGCAATCTGATTTTTTGTCATTCGTTTTATTATTATGTTATGCATATAGTGATTAAACATCATGCTAAATGCTCCTGTTATAGCGCCATTAGCAAATTTTCCTCCACCTATTTCAGATACAGTACCACTTAATACAGCATTGGCTGCAATTTTAGCCACCTTACCAAATGAAGATAATTTAGTAGAAATTAATTCACCACCGCCACTTGAGACTGCACCCATCATCATTCCATGAAGGACATTACCTCCTTTGGCACCTTCAATGGCACCTTCGAATAATGTATGCTTTGCTAATCGTGCCAATAGTTTTCCAGAACCTGCTGCATAATTTGCCAAACCAGAAACAGCGCCCCAAAAACCTCCACTGAAAGTAGATTTTAGAATTTGGTTGAAATTAGCGCCATTCAATAACGCACCAGCAAAGGCTCCTGCTGCGCCTCCTGCAGCGCCTGCTATGATAGCGATAGTAAGACCAGATGTTGAGCCTGCTGTTAGTATTGATACGGCAATACCAACACACGAAGCAAAGATTGATTTCCAGTTCTTACTGAGCCAACTATATCCTGTTGGGTCTATCAGCGATAATGGATTATTAATACAATAAGCATAACGATTGAAACTCTGAGTGAATTCAGGAGCCTGCACATATGGGTCTGGTGAAAGGAAACGTCCCAACACTGGGTCGTACATTCTACCATCCATATTTACTATTTCAAATAAGTCGATATGCTCATGTTCTCCAAAACCATAGTCATCAAGAGCGTTTGCATCGGATATATTGTCATAGAATTCCCATGTATCAGCATTACGTCGACGTCCCCATGCATCATAGCTCAACTCAGCAACTATATCACCTGTTTCATTGGTGTAAGCGATAACGGAGCCAAGATGATCCTGATGGAAATAATACACATGAGTCTCGTCATTAACATTGTCGCTCTTAGTCTCTACTAAGGCGATACGTTTGCTACCTGCAAAGATATAACATTTTTTGGTTATTTCACCATAATCATCATCAATTTCTTCATAGATATCTCCAAAATAGTAATAACTTGATGTTTTACCATTTTTTCTTAGTTGAGCATATACACGTTGTTGTTCTGGTCCATAACGAAGAAGCAGACGGTCGCCATTTGCGCCTATTCCTGATATCTTATTGAATGAAGTATATTCAATATAATCCCATTCTTTAGGTTGATAATTATCTGCTGTGACTGAAGCAATTCTATTTGTTCCATCTATGTATGTATATGTACCTACATCGGATTTATAGATGATATTTCCTGCTGCATCATATTCCATACGTTGATACTGAGTACCATTCTTTGATGCAGTATGAAGGCGATTCAAATCATCGTATGTAAAGGTTTCACTCAGTCCACGTTTATTATCACGACGTTCAAGCAGATTTCCATTATAATCGAAATTATAAGTCCAATTTAACAATTGATTATTAGAATTACGTACTACTCTGTTTGTCAAATGACCAGAATATAAATCGTAATGAGAATCTGTTATCAAGCCATTACCAAAGGTCTCACTTTCAACCTGTCCCTTCGCAGAAATATTCAAAGGATCTACTTGCCAATAAACATGACCAGTTTGAGCATTCTTCACGGTTTGAAGCATACCAGTTTCTGAATACTCCCGTTTTACTACTAATGAAGAGGAAGGATAGGTTATAGTACTTATCTTATTGATTGAGTTGTATGTATAACCAACTGAGAATTGTTTTTGAGTGCTACCCTCTATAAGTTTCTCATTAAGAATTCTTCCATATTGGTCATAAATATATGAATGAACAATACCTTCTGATGTTTGGGTTGAAGAAAGACATCCCTTTAACTGCGTGTCATAAGTGCTGGTGATTGTTATATCTGGGCGTATTTCTTTTATCAAACGTCCACCATTATCATATTTATACTGGATTATACCCTTATCGCTCGTAACTTTCACTAATTCTCCAAATGCATTGTATTCAGATTTAGTTAATCCCGCATCTGGATCGTCAAGAGAAATACGATTTCCGTTTCTATCATATTGCATGATAATAGTAGTACGTGGACCATGAATTTCCGTATTATTTCCAGCTGCATCATAGACATATTCCAAAGAAACTCCATTTGCATCAGTACTACGTACTAAGTGACCATTCTTGTCTATTTCTTTAGAAGAGGTATGACCTAACGGATCTGTCACCGTAGTTACTAATCCATTGTATGTAGTAGTTATACAACTTCCGTCAGGTGAGGTTGTTTTGATTAATCTACCACAAGCATCATATTCATTGGTTGTCCAACATATTGATGTACTTCCTTTAAAATATGGGTCTGAGGATTTTTCAATTTGTCCTTGTGGATTATATACAATATCTGCATAAATAAGTTTTGTACCTGTAGGATCTTCAATCACGCTTCTCACTTCACGTCCAAGACAATCATAGTATTTCCATGAACATGGAGTGCCTGTTGATTCTGAATAAATGAAATATAATGAATTGGCAGGAGTATCTTCCATACCTTCACTCCAACCAGTTATCGTATACGAAGAACCAAGAGCATTTGATTGGCGTTTCACACGTCCTAATGGGTCATACTCATAGTTCACGACATTACCATTAGCATCCTTAGATTGTTTTAATAATCCAGTTATTGGATCTATAGTATTAGTTGTTGTAAATCCAAGACTATTAGTTTCGCTTATTACATATTGTCCATTTGTATCATACGTAGTCTTAGTTGTACGTGGAGCATCGCCAGTCTGTAACGGAGCGATAGTACTTTCTATGATATTACCAAACTGATCGCGTTTATAGGTCTTCTTAAATCCATATTTCTTACTAGTAGGGTCTAATGTCTCTGATGAGAGCAAACCTGTTTCTGAATCATATTCATAGGTTGTTTTATGATTTGGAGCTGAAACTCCATTTGTTTTCCTCGTTACTGCTGAAGATGTTAGACGACCTAAGTACCAACGTTCCAAATCATTACAATATACATTGGTAACAGTTGTAGTGGTGTTTTCATCCTTAGTGACAGACTTTAAAAGGTTACCAAAGTCATCATATGTCATCGAAGTCTGAACTTCTTTTATCTTCTGCTGAGAATTATATTCATAACTAATTTCAGTCGTACAAGAAGGAAGAAGAGAGAATACGGCAGAAGTATCAGGACTTAGAGCAAGATTATAAAATGTATAGCTTTCAGACAATACTTTATCACCAATAAAACTAAGTTTAGATGATGGAAGAAGCATATACGTTGTAGGATGAATCGTACTATATTGTGCTGTCCATGCATTTGTTCTAAAATCGGAAGTTGTGATGCGTTCAAAACCGAGGACTCCACGACCACGATAATGACGGAGAGCATTCTCATAATTATATTGTACTGTTTTCCTACTACCAATTCCGTCAGGAGTTATTACACGATACACCAAAGGCCATGAGGAATTGAATGAACTGACAGGATAATCTGCATTATTACCACGCTTGTGAACTGCAGGGTCGCTCATTGGCTTATAAATAATCTCAGTAGTATTACCCATACAGTCGGTAATCTTTGTTATGAGATTATTAGATTCCTCAAACATCGGAACAAGATCATATCCAGGCCAGATATCCCAATGATTGTTATAATAGTTTGCTTGTGTGATTTTCCAATTAGAGGTAGTTAAAATGTCTTTTTTTCCATCACCGTTAAAGTCTCCGAAATATAATATTGATCTATCAAGAGCATTAATTGGCACATTACCAGACATTTCCCAAGAGGTATTATCACCAACAGTTAAATAATATTTAGCTTGGAATTCTTTTTTTCTATCTGTGACACGATTAACTATTAAAGCATCATCATATCCATCACCATTAATATCATAGACATGGACTTGTTGTTTTTCCATATCTATTTGATTACCAGACTCTGTTATCTTAACATTACTATATTTACCAGTTCCATCAGATATGAGTCTTGTCCAATCTTTAATATTCTTATCATTAACCTTACCTGTAACTAACAAATCGGTCTTACCATCTGCATTAAAATCACCAGTAGAGACATAGTAGTATTTATCTGGATATGATTCTATTATTAGATTACGAGAAAGATTACCTTTACCATCAGAAGGTACAATGGTATAACCTTTATCATTAAGATTCATTATATCGGTTATTCCATCACCATTATAATCTATAAACATAACCTGATCCCACTTTGTCAGGTTTGTGTTGTATATATACTTTGACAAAGGGGTAAATATACCATTATTATATTGTGAACAATAAGTTCCACATTCATAATTATTTGGATACCAGACGAACAAATCCATGATACCATCACCATTCAACTCCATCGGTTGAATACTATATTTATTTGGATCTGTTCTTATCAATCGAGGATTTTCAAAACTACAATCATCACCCTCTTGTTTTGATATATACAGATAAGTTTTGTAGAATCTATCATCTTTTAGCAGAACAATAATATCATCATATCCATCACCATTATAATCTGCACTATGGACTTGTTCTACTGTATTAAACACAAAATTGCCAGAGTGAGAAAAGCGCAATGAATCTCCTTCACTTAAGAATAAATGGTAACCATTCCATCCAGCTTTGGAATCTTGAGGTGTAGCAATAAAGTCTGTTTTACCATCACCATTAAAATCACCCATAGTCAAGGTTGCTTTATTAATAAGCCTATTGTAGAATCTTTGAGAATTAGGATTCGACAATTCATCCATTGACCATTCAAAATTCGTCTTTTTAGCGACTTTATTATCTTTATTATATTCACTAATTGACGTTAAATAATATCGTTTATCGTCATTAGTATTTGAATAAGTAAACGAATAAGAGTAGATCGGTTTTAAATCTTTATAAACGGCAATGCTACTTATTAATTTAGAACCGACACGAATACCCGATACATATTTAACAGGTTGGTAACCTGTTCCAGCATTTATCCTTACACTAACATTAGGTCCTATAGAATTATTTTCATTACCAGTATAATCTATTCTTTTAGGAAATATTATATGATCTCTTGCTTCGCCTTCATATTCAACTGTAAAATAATTACCAGAGGTATCAACCACCTTTGTCAATACCCAAAATAAGGCTTCCGTTATATCTGTAACCAGTTCTTTGTCTGATCTAAATGTATAGGTCAAACCATCCTTGGTTTGCATTACAAAGTAACTTGGAGAGTTTTCATCACCATATGCACGTATTCGAGCATAATTATTATTCTCTGTTGCATATGTGATGTATTCCTCATTACGTTCTATTTCTATCAAACGATTACCATCAAGAGCAAATCGTGAAGAGTTGATATCTACACTACCTGGAAATCCATCGTGTATTATATCTGCAGGGACACGACTTATCATCGACAAACCACTTAAATCTGATCCATAGCCAAATGATCCTTGTCGTGTAGAACTGCTATAACATAAAGAAAGTTTAGGACTTATACTTCCAGTTCCTTCAGGAAGTTTAATAGGATATTCATACGTTGCCTGTCCCATCGGAGATACTGTAAATTCTCCTGTAGGACTATCTACCATTCCGCCATTCTGAGTTTGATAGATTTTATCGTCATAATTATGTTTTTGAGCATAAAAAGCTAAAGAACATAATGACAATAACAACGTACACAAAAAACGGTAGTTATTTTGTTTTACTTGCATATTACTAATGTTATTTTTCTTCTATTTAAAAGGGGTTATTTACTTTGTTTAATTATCTTAACCGCAGGTAATGTATTGTAAGAATGGGTTGCAAAATCGCGACTATTAATATCTACAGCTATCTCGACTATATAAATACCATCAGGATGATTGGATATATCGAAACAAGTATCTTCACCATTGTCAAAACGCAGGTCAACAACTCCTTCCGTTATATTTCCTAATCTATAAACTCTAACACCACATGGAAGTCCAACTACTCCATTTTCGTCGCTCACTATAATGCGAACATAACCTGTGGTAGGACTTGAATACAATTTTGCAGTATATTTTGATGATGCACTGCTTAGATAATTTTCAAGCGTTGTGAATTGGCGATGAACAATATTACCTGATTGGTCATATCCAAATGACATCACACGCTGGGAATAACACTCAGAATACGAGGCTCCGAGAAAAAACAATAATAGCAGAAGCCTACGAATGCGTAAACAACCTTTCCTCATAAATTAAAAATGATTGTGTTTAATTATTAATACTTGTTGGATTAAATTGTCCCTATATCTCAATTATGTGAGATATTTTGGAAGAAGGTGCTAACTACGTGGTAAAAACGCAAAAGCATGCAAAACGAAAAAAAAAAACAGACTTCCAAATTTTTCTTCAAAAAAATACAAAAATTGTTATATTTTTCTTAAAAATTGTCCGTTTTGTATTTTATAAGTAGCAAAATAAACCTTTGTTTAAGTGTTTGTAGAAATGTATATTTTATGTTTTGTTTTATAATATTAATTACAAATATACACATCATTATTGAGGCTTTATAAATCATTGAAAATAAGGATTGGTACAGACTAAAATTTACTCTTTGATTATCAAAAAAAGGTGGCTTATGTGGGAATAACTTTTAATAGTTCAATAACGCATGAAACTATTAAAACACAAAGGTGCGGCACGAATGCCACACCTTATGAGTTTATAGAGTGATCTGATTTTTATTTTACAAGAACTTTCTTAGTTGTTCCGTCTGCTGAATGTATGATGTTGACACCTTGTTGCAAGCCTGTCATTTGGTTACCAGCAACATTGTAGATACCACCATTAACGAAAGAACCTGTTGAAGTTCTTACATTATTAATTCCGTTTGGATCTGGAATAGTTGACAACTTACAGTCGAGGAGTAAGAATTCATCAAATCCACCAACCTTATCAAGACTATAGAACTTGATTACGTAGTTACCAGCAGTTGTAATCTGGAACTGTAATTCAGCTGTACTTGTAGATGACAAGTCTGCGCCAAAGTTACCATCAGCATTAGGAGTTGCATTACGAGCTGAAGACTCAGCAATCAGATTATCGTTGTTCGCATCGAGGATACAAGCCTTATATTGTGGAACTGCTTTCCATGCAGCCATATTGTATGTAAGCTTATACCAACCTGGTTGGAGATTAAGTCTGTAGTTGTTCAAACGTCCATATTCAGCACTACCATCGCGCCAGTAGAATCCTTTACCTGAGAATCCTGTGAATCCACTCATCACACGTGGACCTTGGCCGTTATTTGCTGGATAATCACGAATTGCACCACCTTCTTGGATTGAACGCCATCCTTCAGGAATTTCACCTGCGAGAGTTGCTGACATATTCATTGAATAAACAACTGACATATCAGTGAAGATTGGACTAAGAGTTATGTATTCATCAGGCATAATGAATGAATAGTCAGAAGCTAATTCAATCTTACCATGTTTAACTTCTACACCGTCAAAGCTATAGCCTTCGTCAGGATATGCAGTCAAAGTAATCTTATCGCCTTCAACAGCAGTTTCTTTGCTTGCAACCAAACGTCCGTGTTCTACTTCACGAACTATAATATCATATTCCTCTTCTGGTATGTCATTTGGACAATATGTAACATTATCAATATACATGTCGATACCGTTAGAGTTAGTGAATACCATTGTGTTAGAACCATTTCGGAGAGTAGCTGTAACCTTAGCACGTTTCCACTCATTTACACTACTTGTCTTTTCGATTCTAAATGTCTTGCTAACACCATTAACTGTAGAAGAAAGGGTTCCTGATGACTTAGCTGTATATTTCAATGAGATACGGTATGTACCAGTTTCCTTAACATTGAGTTTATGAGTCAAACCACCGCTTGTATTTGTACCCATATCCATAAATCCGTTACCAGCATGACCATGAACAGAAGGATACCATCCGAATGGGTCGGTTACGCAACTTCTGATATTCTTGTAATCCATATCTTCTGCTTCAATGATGATATCACCACGGAAGTCTTCTGGTTGTTTTGGAAGATCAAGAGAGAGGTTTGGACTGTTAATATAATCAGTGCTTCTACCTGTTTGGCTACCAGAGCAATTGATTACTACATCAACTGGACCATTGTGAGATACTTCGAGAGTGAATGTTTCATCTGATGCATTGTATGACTTAGATGAAGTACAAGTTGCATTTACTCGCTTAGTCACTGTGTATGAAGGTTCTGAAGACACACCTTTTACAACGATCTTGTCAACAACATTTTCTACAGTATCTGTACGGAAGTTATTAAGATAGAAATCAATATGGTCTGAATATTCACGAACATATCCTGAGCTAAGTAATCCCCAAGTAAGATTCAAACTCTTACATGTGTTGTATTGGAGTGGAATTGTAGCAGAGGCTGTTATCTTTGAGTTACAATATGAATAAGGGTAATAAGTTACCAATTGGTTCTTGTAACGGTTAACGAACAAATCACCAGAACTTACAGCTGGATATTGGCTATTGAAATCGCTAACTTTTGTGTCTTGATTTGGCCAACGATTTGTATAATTTGATTTAGATACCTTAACAGGGATGCTCTTTGCCAAATCATCATAGAGAACGGGCACGAGTGGAATAGTTCCATAACGTCCTGTCTTCTTTAAGAAGAGATAGTTGTTATCAAATGAACCTTTATTGAATGGGTCTTCTTGATTATATAATCCATTATATAAGTCGCTCCAAGTAGCATATTTATCTTCATCTTTACCTGTAGTTACATTGTTGATTACGGCAATCTTAGTTTTTTTAACAACTTCTTCACGTGTTGGAATATATAATGAACCATCGATAATCTTGTTGAACATATCAACCCATACATTATCGAATCCAGGGAATGTACCCCAGTTACGACGTCGGTATCCGTTTACAGTAGTGTCACTCAATCCGCGGAAGTCTTGAGTCCAGATAAGTTCAGGACCATCCCATACAGCACCACCATTCACACAAGTTTGTTCCATAACAGTACCAATACCTGCAGCGATTGGATATTTTTGAGAGTGGTTATCACCGAAGAAATGACCAAGAGCTCCGTCCCATCCACAGTTGTCATAACGAACACCATAGTTTGTAGTCAAACCTGCGATGAAAGGACCGAAACATTGACTTTCGTTGTTATACCAGCAAGCAGAAGTAGTATATTTGAAGAGCCAAAGCATTGCTTCAGGATATTTCTTACAGTTTTCCATCAATTTTGAGTTACGTTTCAACATACCAACTGGGCTAAGATGATAAGACCATTGGTTACCGCAGAAACTAACTGTAAGGAAGCCACCATATTTGTGTGACATTTCAACCAAGTTAGCAAACAATGCGATACGTGTTACGTCGGAACTTGAACTCTTATCTCCTGCTTCGTTGAATCCCCAGAACTGTTCTGCATAGTTCCATCCAAGGAAGTTAGGATACTTTTTGAAGAAATATTCAAAAGTTTCAAGGTCGTCGTCTTGAATGTGAGTATGTCCACCACTGGCTGGCTGACATGTAAACCACATGTTATTTGCCTGACATACAGAAGCCCATGACTTATAAGTCTTTACAGCATTCTGTGGCATCTTATACTCATTCTTCTCTGTGTCGTACTGACAAGAAAGCGAGAGGTTGAGTACCACAAAAGGCTTCACCTGAGCAGGAATCAAATCAATAATTTTTTGTGGGTCAGCTTTGTTCCAAACATCAATGTGTACAAGCCACATTGGGTGTTGGGAGTCGACTGGTCGACGAGATTGGGCATTAGCCTTTTGCATCTGTGCGAAAAATAATAACGCAAGCAGAATGCAATAGATAGTAATCTTTTTCATAAAAAAATTAATATTATTAATTGGTTAAATGATTAGTTTGTTGCAAATATAATCATATTTTTTATAATAGCCAAATATTCAAAACATACCATATATATTTTATCTGATATATGGTATATAATCCTATGAAATGTAATATGTATTTGATAGCAAATAGTATGGTTATCAACAATTATCAGCCAAACAACTGACGGAGAGCCTCTTCCACTCTACGCACGCTGACTATTTCAATCTTAAATTTTGACTTATCCAGTCCATTAAGATTTGCATGCGGTATGATTATTCTACGAAAGCCTAACTTCTCGGCTTCGGCAATTCGCTGAAGAATTCTGCTCACAGGACGGATCTCGCCACTTAGACCCACCTCTCCTGCCATACATGTGCCTTGTTCGATACTTGTATCTACATTACTTGAAAGTACTGCAGCTATAACACTTAAATCAATTGCCGGATCGGTCACACGGATTCCTCCAGCGATATTTAAATAAACATCTTTCTGGCTGATTTTAAATCCTACACGTTTTTCCAACACAGCAAGCAACATATTCATTCTGCGAATATCAAAACCTGTTGCCGAACGCTGCGGTGTACCATAAGCCGCGCTGCTCACTAATGCCTGAGTTTCAATTAATAAAGGGCGCACGCCTTCGATTGAAGAGGCTATAGCCACACCACTGAATGAAGCATCGTCTGACGATGTATCAGAGAGCAATAACTCCGACGGATTTGTAACCTGACGTAAACCATCCGACATCATCTCGTAGATACCCAACTCCGCAGTACTTCCAAATCGATTCTTTATGGCTCTGACTATACGATACATATAATGCTGATCACCTTCAAATTGCAAAACTGTATCTACCATATGTTCAAGAATCTTTGGTCCAGCAATACTACCCTCTTTATTAATATGACCAATCATGATGACAGGGATACCACTTTCTTTTGCAAATTTCAGAAGCATAGCAGCGCATTCACGTATTTGACTTATACTACCAGGACTACTTTCTACATTTTCGGTAGCCATTGTCTGTATGGAGTCGATTACCAGCAGATCGGGTTGCACAGATTTAACATGTTCAAATATCGTTTCAATCATCACCTCACATACAACTTGTATATCAGAAGATGGATTCAGACCGCGTTCACCAATAATTCTATCAGCCCTTAGCTTCAATTGTTTGGCACTTTCTTCTCCGCTGACATATAAGACCTTATGATCCTTTAGGTTTAATATGGTTTGTAGCACCAATGTTGACTTGCCTATGCCCGGTTCCCCTCCTAACAATGTGAGTGAACCTGGGACCAAACCGCCACCAAGCACCCTATTCAACTCGTCATCATTCATATTAATACGTGTTTCAGCATCAGTCTGAATCTTACTTATATGAATAGGACTGGATTTAATCTCGGGCGCAAATCCCATATTTTGAACACTGCCAGACGAAGATTTCTTACCTTGTCTCACTTCTGAGAAGGTATTCCATTCGCCACACGAAGGACATCTGCCTATCCATTTAGGACTATCATATCCACACGAGCTGCATACATATGCTATTTTTTCTTTTGCCATATCAATGAATCTTAGTCTGATTAATACTACTCGTACAAACTACTCGAATAAGAATTATACTATAAATGCCAAAGATGTGCTACATATATCATTTTGCATCTACAGATGATTGAAAACTCAAAATTAGCCGAAACAATAACCTTATTATTTTTCTAATTTTGAATCAATAATATCATACACCTCTTGCATTATCACTTTTGTAGGTTTTCCTTGACGTTGTTCTTCTGTAATCGGGTCATGTATGGTTAAAGTCAATCGTCCCCATTTTACTAATTTAGCCTTTCTGCTAAACACATTGAACGAACCATTAATAGTTATTGGTACAATAGGAAGCCCTATCTCATTAGCCAACATAAATGCACCTCGTTTGAAAGGAAGCATCTTTCCGTCATAAGAGCGAGTTCCTTCAGGGAATATAACCATAGACATTCCCCCTCGTAATGTTTCACGTGCAAGAGTCACCGCCTTACTTATTGACGAGATGCTGTCACCCACAAATATATGACGACTTGCGATGCAGGCAATACCCACAAAAGGCATTTTCTTAAGATATTCCTTCATCATCCATTTAAAATTATGACCAAGGAAGCCATAAACAAGGAATATATCAAAATAACCCTGATGATTTGCCAAGAAAACATAAGATTTCTTTGGATCCAATTTTTCTCGTCCTTCAATCTTCACAGGAAGCAAGAATAATACACAAGCACTAATTCCCCACACTTTAGGAGCATAATAACATACATAAGTTTTGTCGCCAAACAATGCTGACAAAAAGACCAAAATACCTACGACAGCAGTGACCAATGCAAATAGAGGCCATGCTATCAATAGTGAATAGATTGTATATAAAATTCTTATCATACTCTTTTACTTTTTAATTATCAACTATAATAATTATGCTATGTTATTCTACTTTTTTCTTAAGGTTATTATAGAAACCTCAGGCCATGCACCGATACGATATGGCACAGGAACACATCCCACACCCTCGTTTACATATAGGAAACGTCCGCTTTCCTCATACAAGCCACTCCATTCATTATAAACTAACGCAACTGGGGACCATCCGAAGATCTTAAACTGTCCGGCATGAGTATGTCCTGCAAGCATCAGTTTTATATTTGTATTTGGGAGCACTTTTCTACGCCAATGCGTAGGATCGTGACTAAGCAACACCTTAAACACAGATGAATCCACTCCAGCCTGAGCTTTTCCCAAATCACCATATTCAGGGAAACGAGGGGCTATTCCATCATTCTCAACACCCACAACAGCAATAGAATCATTTCCACGATAGAGGTACGTATGGGCATTCAGCAGCAAATTCCATCCGAGTTTCTTTTGTCTTCGGATCAGGTCTTGTGTATCTGCACGATGCATCTCCACGGTGTTTTCTCTCTGATACAAGTTGTAATCATGATTCCCCATTATTGAAATGACACCATCTGGAGCCTTGAGTTTACTTAACTGATCTTCAAAACCATCCAATTCCTTTGCTTTAATGGTGACAAGGTCGCCTGTAAAGAAAATCACATCGCAATTCTGACTATTAATCAGTCGCACAATCTCCTCCACATCGGATTCATGTCCCATATGGAAAGCACCTGCATGAAAATCACTGAATTGAAGGATTCGATATCCATCAAACGCTTCAGGCAAGTCATCGATGTATATTGTATTTTCTTTGACTATAAAATGACGAGAACCATAAAAATATCCTATAGCAAACAATATTACGGCAATCGCTGTGATTGTTGCAAAAAATATCAATATGGCTTTAAAAAATCTACGCATGAATAAATCGTTTTGTTTGTTCATAAGTGTAACCGCGTCGCTGAGAATAATCCAAAAGTTGCTCTTCCGATATATCTCCAACAGAAAAATACTGCGCTTTTGGATGATTCAAAACAAAGCCACTGACTGAAGCATGTGGCATCATCATACCGCTATCGGTCAGTTCTACACCTATCCTACTAAAATCCATCAGTTCGTCCAATATGAAGTTTATGGACATATCGGGGATTGACGGATATCCCACTGCCGGACGTACTCCCTTTGCAATTTTCTCGGCTGCTGCTTCTGCCATTCTATCCGACAGCGTTTGTGCCAATAAAGAGAAATACACATCATCTACATTATCATTAATCATTATCTGATCCACAGATGTAGCGAATAATGTAACCTTATCTGCAATAAAATCGGATATACACAAACAATAACCTTCTGAATTGGGAACTTGTTGTCTGAGAAAAGGAATACGCACATTTGAATGAGCATCTGTTTTGATAATTATATCATCGCCATCATGCACTACATCGTATGTATGAATCATATAATTAACATTACATTTCTCTTTATATTTATCGAGAAATGCTTCAGCCTCACATCTTAGGTTATCAGCCTCGGATGTATTATCTTTCACATTCCATGTATAGAAAAAATGAGGCCAGCTAATCAAAGGTGCTAAAGATTGTATATCTAATTTTCCTAACATTCGAAAACCAGTTCTTTTCCTCTTATGCCATCAATGACAATTCCGTCAAGATAAGCTGTCTTTCCATTTACCAACGTACGTACTACCTTCCATTTAAATGTACGTTCATCCATAGGAGTCCATCCGCACTTTGTGTAATATCGTCCTTCGGCAACCTGCCAATTAGCATTAGGATCTACAAGAACCAAATCGGCATAATATCCTTTTCGGATATATCCTCTTCGGTCTATTTTATATAGTTCGGCTGGATTATGACTCATCAACTGAGGAACAGATTCTATTGGGAAACAGCCCTCGTCACACATTTCCAACATCGACACAAGGGAGAACTGAATCAAAGGCATGCCTGACATTGCTTGTAAGGCTCCTCCAATCTTCTCATTAAGTAAATGTGGAGCATGATCTGTTGCGACTAAATCAATCAATCCGTCGCGTATTGCTTCACGAAGTGCACATCGGTCTTCAACTGTTTTCACAGAAGGGTTACATTTTATCTTTGTACCAAGTTTGTCGTAATCTTCTGTTGTAAACATAAGATGTGCTATACATGCTTCTGATGTTATCTGCTTTTGATGCAAAGGCATATCAGAAGTTTTCTCAAGAAGTTCTAATTCACGAGCAGAAGACAAATGAGCTATATGAAGTCGTGCACCTGTAGCTTTAGCCAACTCCACAGCACGCTTTGAAGCCTCGTAACATGCTTCTACACTACGAATACGTGAATGATATCTTACTGGAAAATCGTTTTGTCCTTTATATTTCTTTTTGAACTGCTGAATATTTTCCTGAATTATCTTATCATCCTCACAATGAGCAACAATTCTCAACGGACTAGATTCAAAGATACGTTTCATGGCATCGTCGTCATCAACCAAGAGGTTTCCAGTGCTTGAACCCATGAATACTTTCACGCCTGGCACCCTTTTAGAATCCAACTCGCTAAGCAGTTCTACATTATCATTAGTTGCGCCAAATAAAAACGAATAGTTTACACGACTCTTGCTACGAGCCAGTTCAAATTTCTCCTCCAGCAACTCAAGAGTCGTTGTAGGAGGCTTTGTATTAGGCATTTCCATATATGAGGTAACACCACCTGCTGCAGCTGTACGGCTTTCTGACTCTATGTCGGCTTTATGAGTCAAACCTGGTTCACGGAAATGCACATGGTCGTCTATCACACCAGGGAATAGATAAAGTCCATTGGCATCTATAAAAATCTGTTCCAGATTATCATCAACCAACTCTGAAGCATTACCTTCAATGACATCTGTTATAAATTCATCTTCGATAATAACAGAGCCAATGAAAGAACGACCTTCATTTACTATTGTTGCATTATATATAACTGTCTTCAAATTATTCTGAATAGATTTATCGATTAAACGGCGTTTTATTTATTTTGTTGCAATAATAATCACATGAATCACAGACTCATCATGCCTGTTGTTTTATCTTGGGATATTTACGGAACCATCCGTCAAGACGCAAACGCATCACTCCCCAAAAGGCTTCTGAGAAAATTCCTCCACTCATCTTTGACGTACCTTCTACACGATTGACAAAGATAACAGGCACTTCCTTTATCTTAAATCCACATTTATAGGTAGTGAATTTCATTTCTATTTGAAAAGCATATCCTTTAAAGCGGATTTTATCCAATTCGATAGTTTCAAGAACTCTTCGACGATAACACTTGAATCCGGCTGTTGTGTCATGAACATTAAAGCCAGTAATCAAACGTACATATTTTGATGCGAAATACGACATCAAAACCCTACCAATAGGCCAATTAACTACATTGACACCAGATATATATCTGGAACCAATAGCCAAATCATAGCCTTCATCCGCACAAGCAGAATACAAACGAGGTAAATCAGCTGGCGCATGACTAAAATCGGCATCCATCTCAAAAATATAATCATATTTTCGTTCTATCGCCCATTTAAAACCTGTTATGTAAGCCGTTCCAAGACCTAATTTTCCAGAACGTTCAATCATAAAAAGTCTGTCAGCGAATTCGTCAGCCATCAGACGCTTAACTATAAATGCTGTACCATCAGGCGATCCATCTTCGATTACAAGAATATGGAAACATTTTTCTAAAGCAAATACGGCACGAATGATTTTTTCTATATTCTCTTTCTCGTTATATGTTGGAATGATAACGATGCTATCACTTGCGTTCATCTCTCGTCTATTTCTAATTATCGTAATTAATTTGCAAATATAATATATTTATATCTAAACACAAAATTATTTTCCATACAGATGAAAAAATCATACACAAAATCGCAAATATTATGCGCAAAGCGCAATTCATAATTTATAATTGACAATTGATAATTTGCGATGCACCTGAGGATTTTCAAATTTCCACCTAATTCATTGCTCCTGGGGATATTGCTGTGCAATATTTTTTTTCTTTTATGGCTAAAGCCAGAAATCTTGACGAATCGAATACAGAGATGTAAGTTCACTTACAATCTATGTTGAGGTGAGGATTAGATTATGCAAATCTTAAGCTCTAACGAGCTAGAAATCTAATTTGAGGAAATCTTAGGCTCTACGAGCCAGAAATAGGCAAGTTGTGAACAACTTGTAAAGATTCATTGATTAAGAATAATTCTCAATTATTAATTATCAATTCTCAATTATATTCCCTATCTTTGCAGAAAAGTAGTCATTCACAACATATGGAACTATATTTCAAAATAGAATACAAAACAAAATGGGGCGAATCTGTTGCTGTCAGCCTGTCAAATGGTTGCGACGCACCTGTCATCATACGATTGACAACAGAAGACGGAATAATCTGGAGCGGTCATTATCAATGTGACCAACCCGACGACCTCATCACTTACAGATATTGCATCTATAATTACGGAAATCTTTCACGGTCTGAAGTTGCTGTAATGCCACACATCTTATTCCCAGAAAAAGGCAAAAAAACATACGAGCTTCATGACTGGTGGCAAGACATAAAAAGAGTGGCTGGCGTGGCAATACCGGTATTCTCGCTACGAAGTAAAAACGGATTTGGAGTTGGAGACTTCGGCGACCTTATCAGTCTCATTGAATGGGCTGAAACTACAGGAATGAAAATCATACAGATTCTACCTATTAATGACACAACTATCTCTCACGAATGGACTGATTCATATCCTTACAACAGCATTTCTATCTACGCCCTACATCCTCAATACATTGACATAAGACAGTTGGGCAAGTTGAAGGATGCAAAACTGATGAAGAAATTCGAGAAAGAACGACGGCGTCTCAATAGCTTGGAAAAGATAGACTACCCTGCCGTAAACAACGCCAAACGTGAATACACAAGACTTGTATTTGAACAAGACGGCGAAACCACACTTAAATCGGCTGATTTCAAGTCGTTCTTCAAGAAAAACAAAGAATGGCTGTGTCCATATGCTGCATTCTCGTATCTACGCGACAAATACGGCAATGCCGACTTTAACAAATGGGAAAAATACAACACCTACAACGAAAAAGAGATAAAATCTCTGATAAAAGACAACAAAGATATTGAATATTACTATTTCGTTCAGTATCACCTACATAAACAACTTCTCAAAGCGGGCAATCTTGCAAGAAAGAAGAATATTATTTTGAAAGGCGATATACCAATCGGAATAAGCACAAATAGTGTTGAAGCATGGAAAGAACCATCATACTTCAATATGGACATGCAAACCGGAGCACCACCTGATTCATTCTGCGAAGATGGTCAAAACTGGGGTTTCCCTACCTACAACTGGGATGTAATGGAGCGCAACGGTTACGACTGGTGGATGAGAAGAATGCAAAAAATGTCGGAGTATTTCTCTGCATACAGAATCGACCACATACTCGGGTTCTTCAGAATATGGCAGATTCCTCAACCACACAAAAGTGGACTGATGGGAACATTCTCGCCAGCCCTACCTTTGTCTGTTGAAGAAATCGAATCCTACGGACTGAAATTCCATAGCGACTTGTTCCTTCCCGACAACAAGCATCACGACTTATATCACCCCAAAATTTCGGCACAAAAAGAACCCACCTACAAGGAACTTCCGTTGCAGGAGAAACATGCTTTCGACGACTTGTACAACGATTTCTATTATCGCCGACACAATCAATTCTGGTATGTCGAAGCAATGAAAAAACTACCAGCACTCACTCGTTCAACTCAAATGATTGTATGTGGCGAAGACTTAGGTATGGTACCCGAATGTGTGCCATGGGTGATGAAAGATCTCAATATCTTGTCGTTGGAAATACAAAGTATGCCAAAACTCATGGGGATAGAATTTGGCAATCCGCTATACTACCCTCAAATGTCGGTGTGCACCATCTCATCGCACGACACACCAACACTTCGCGGATGGTGGGAAGAAGACAAAGAACGTACACAACGCTACTACTCCGACTTCCTCGGCTTCGAAGGTGAGGCTCCAGAGAAAATAACAGGAGAATTATGCCGACACATCATCAAACAACATCTTATGAGCCCATCAGCGTTATGTATACTCACGCTACAAGACTGGCTCTCCATCGACGAAAACATACGTTATCCCGAAGCGGCAGCCGAACGCATCAACATACCCTCGAACCCTCGTCACTATTGGCAGTTCCGCATACACATACCAATAGAAGACCTGGCAGACAACAAGGAATTCAATGACAATATCTCAGCATTAATACAAGAATGCGGACGATAAAATCAACATATCAGCGGGCGATTTTTACATGTCAAACAATATAATCACGTAAAAAAATACGAAAAATCACCATAATTATAATAAAAAAAGGGCTTTTATGCCATTGATTAAGTATTTTTTTGTATATTTGCAACCAGAATAGGATATGGAGGGACTGAATAGCCCCTCTTTTTATTTTGTTTTTAAGAACAAGACAAAAAACGAAACTCTACAAAATTGTTAGATAAAAAACATCTTTTGCAGAACCTTTCGAACATAAAACATTGGTATGATAGATCAAAAAAAAGTAGCAAACGTATGTGAAGAATGGCTGGAAGGAAAAGAGTATTTCCTTGTGGACATAAACGTAGACAAAGAGAACAGAATTACTGTTGAAATAGACCACAAAGATGGTGTATGGATTGAAGACTGCTGTCAACTCAGCCGTTTCATCGAAGAACATTTCGACAGAGAAGAGGAAGACTACGAATTAGAAGTGGGTTCTGCCGGTATTGGTCAACCACTTAAAGTTCTTCAACAATACATCAACCTTATCGGTAAAGAAGTAGAACTAATGACTGCAGAAGGCAAAAAACTCTCAGGCATACTTGAAGATGCCAATGCAGAGTCATTCAAAGTGTCATATGCAGAAAAACAAAAGCTCGAAGGAAAGAAACGTCCTGTTTTAGTTGATGTTCAACGCGATTTCAGTTATAACGATGTTAAATGGGTAAAAGCTGTTATCGATTTCTAAAACAATATTAAAAGCGAAAATATAAAAAAATAACATATAAAGATGGCAAAGAAAAACGACATTCAGGTTAACCTCTTTGATACATTCAAAGAATTTAAAGAAACTAAGAATATTGACAGAACAATCCTCATTAGCGTAATAGAGGACTCTTTCCGTAGTGTTATACAAAAACAATTCGGAACAGACGAAAATTATGATATAATCGTAAACCCTGATAAAGGTGATTTTGAGATTTATCGTAACAGAATCATCGTTGCCGACGACGAGGTAGAAGACCAAAACACACAAATAGGATTAACTGAAGCACGTAAGATCGATGAAGACTTCGAAATCGGAGAAGAAGTTGCTGAAAAACTTAATTTCGCCGACTTCGGACGTCGTACAATCCTCAACTTACGCCAGACAATGGCTTCAAAAATCCTTGAACTTGAACACGATAACTTATACAACAAATACATTGATAAGGTTGGAACAATCATAACTGGTGAAGTTTATCAGATTTGGAAGCGTGAGATGTTGCTTCTCGACGACGAAAACAACGAAATGATTCTTCCAAAATCAGAACAAATTCCTAACGACTACTTCCGCAAAGGCGAAACTGTACGTGCTATTGTGTTAAGAGTTGACAACATGAACAACAACCCTAAAATCATACTTAGCCGCACAGCTCCTGAATTCCTTGAAAGACTTCTCGAACAAGAAGTTCCAGAAATCAACGACGGTCTTATCACAATCAAGAGAATCGCCCGCATTCCAGGTGAACGTGCTAAGATTGCAGTTGAAAGCTACAACGAACGCATTGACCCTGTAGGTGCCTGCGTCGGTGTGAAAGGAAGCCGTATCCACGGAATCGTTCGCGAACTGAGAAATGAAAATATCGATGTTATCAACTTCACATCCAACGAAAAACTTCTCATACAAAGAGCACTCAGTCCTGCGCGCATCAATTCAATCGTAATGAACGAAGCAGAACACAAGGCTGAAGTATATCTCAATCCTGAACAAGTATCACTTGCTATTGGTAAGAATGGTATGAATATCAAACTCGCAAGTATGCTTACAGGATACACAATCGACGTATTCCGTGAACTCGACGAGTCAGAACAAAGTATTGATGATATCTACTTGGATGAATTCAACGACGAAATCGAACAATGGATTATCGATTCTATCAAGAAAATCGGTTTGGATACAGCCCGCGCTGTACTTGCTGCTCCACGTGAAATGCTCACTGAAAAAGCTGACCTCGAAGAGGATACTGTAGATGAAGTATTAAGAATACTCCGTGCTGAATTCGAGGATTAACAACTCTGATAAACATTCGTTTATAGAACTTTAGATTAATTTGAATAAATACAAATCATTATAGTAAATCATAATAGATGCCAGTAAGATTAAATAAAGCACTAAAAGAACTTAATGTAGGAATCAACACCGTTGCTGAATTTCTGCAGAAAAAAGGTATGGCACTTATTGATGCTACACCTAATGCAAAGATAACAGATGAGCAGTACGCCGCCCTCATGAGTGCATTTGGCGATGACAAAGACAAGAACAAAGAAACTCGTCTTGACATCCAAAAACGTAAAGAGAAAGAATCTCAAGAGAAAGCCGAACGCAAAGAGAAAGAGCGTAAAGAGCAAATGCGTCGTGAAGCCGAACTTAAAAAGCTCAAAGAAGAGCAAGAAGTGTTCAAGCTTCAAAACGAACATAAGCAAGAACTCAAAGTGCTTGGAAATATCAACGACCTGAAGAAAAAAGAAAAAAAAGAAGAACAAACTAAGGTTATTGTGGAACAGCCTAAAGTTGAAGAATCTGTGGAAAAAGAGCAACCAAAAGTTTTAGAGACAAAAGCACCTGTACAAACAGAACAAGAACCTGTAAAGCCAGAAGTACAGGCTGAGACAGAAAAAAAGACCATTGAATCAAAAGAAGTTGCTCAAGAGCCAATCAACTTCAAGAAAGTTGGATTCATTGACTTAAGTAATATCAACTCTAAGACTCGCCCTGATAAAAAATCAAAAAGCGAGCGAAAGAAAGAACGCGAAGAAAAGGTTCGTCAGCGTCAAGAAGCCAAAAACAAATACAAAGAATCCGTAATGAAAGAAATCGGAGGTAAAGGTAATAGTAATGGCAACGACAACAACGACAAAAAGAAGCGTCAACGTATCAACAAAGGTAAGGTTGATATCAACGCTGCTATAAATCTGCCACAAAACGAACATAACGGCGGACAAAAGAACAGCGGAAAGCCAAATCAACAAGGTGGAGGCAACAATAACATTAAATCAGGTAAGAAAAAGAACAAGAAGAAAGATGTTAAGGTTGAACTTACCGATGAAGAAGTTGCAAAGCAAGTTAAAGAAACACTTGCACGCCTCACTTCTAAACAAGTGAAGAGCAGTGTGAAGAATCGTAAAGAAAAACGCGAACGCCATCGTCTCGAAGCTGAAGAAGGCGAAAACGCAGATAGCAAGATTCTTCAATTAACTGAGTTTGTGACTGCAAACGAATTGGCAACTATGATGAACGTACCTGTAACTCAAGTCATCGCTACTTGTATGTCTATAGGTATAATGGTTTCTATCAATCAACGATTAGACGCTGAAACAATAAATATCGTAGCTGAAGAATTTGGCTACAAGACAAACTATGTAAGTGAAGAAGTAACCCACGCAATCGAGGAAGAAGCTGATGCTGAAGAAGATTTGGTTCCACGTGCACCAGTTATCACAGTCATGGGACACGTTGACCACGGTAAGACATCGCTCCTCGACTACATACGTAAAGCAAACGTAATCGCAGGTGAAGCCGGTGGTATCACACAGCATATCGGTGCCTACAATGTGAAGATGTCAAACGGAAAACATATCACATTCCTCGATACTCCGGGTCACGAAGCCTTCACTGCCATGCGTGCACGTGGTGCAAAGGTTACAGACATCGCCATCATCATCATTGCAGCCGACGACGATGTCATGCCACAAACTAAAGAAGCTATCGCACACGCTGTTGCAGCAAATGTACCTATGGTATTTGCTATCAACAAAATAGATAAGCCAGGAGCTAACCCTGAAAAGATTAAGGAACAACTTGCCAACATGAATTACCTTGTTGAAGACTGGGGAGGATCTTACTCTGACCAAGAAATATCTGCTAAAAAAGGTATTGGTGTTGAAGAGTTGATGGACAAAGTATTACTCGAAGCCGAAGTGCTCGACCTTAAGGCTAATCCAAACCGTAAGGCTACTGGTTCAATCATTGAATCATCTCTCGACAAGGGTCGCGGGTATGTTGCTACAGTACTTGTACAGAATGGTACTCTTCGTCAAGGTGACGTTGTTCTCGCTGGAACTTATTTCGGTAAGGTAAAAGCAATGTTCAACGAACGTGGACAAAGAATTCAGGAAGTTCGCCCTGCAGAACCAGCACTTATCCTTGGATTGAATGGTGCACCTACTGCCGGTGATACATTCCACGTAATGGATTCTGAGCAAGAAGCTCGCGAATTGGCTCACAAACGTGAACAACTGAAACGCGAACAAGGACTCCGCACAATGAAGCGTGTTGACTTGAACGAGTTGGGACGTCGTATTGCATTAGGAGACTTCAAAGAGCTTAATCTTATCGTCAAAGGTGACGTGGATGGTTCTATCGAAGCCCTCAGCGATTCACTTATCAAACTTTCAACAGAAAAGATTCAAGTCAATGTCATACAAAAAGCCGTTGGACAGATCTCAGAAACCGATGTCAACCTCGCAGCAAGTTCTGACGCAATCATTATCGGTTTCCAAGTTCGACCATCTAAGGCAGCACGTTCATTGGCAGATCAAGAAGGTGTTGACATTCGTCTATACTCTGTCATCTACGACACAATCGAAGAAATCAAGAGTGCGATGGAAGGTATGCTTGCACCTGAGACAAAAGAGGAAATCACAGCAAACCTCGAAGTACGTCAAGTGTACAAGATTTCAAAGGTCGGAACTGTCGCTGGTGCATTCGTCACATCAGGAAAAGTTCAACGTACAAACAAAGTACGCGTAATCCGTGATGGTATCGTGGTATATACAGGACAGATTAACGCCTTGAAACGTTTCAAAGACGATGTAAAAGAAGTCGGAGTTAATTTCGAATGTGGTATCTCAATCGTAAACTACGACGACATCCGCGAAGGCGACATTCTTGAAACATTCGCTGAAGTAGAAGTTAAACAAAAGTTATAGAACTCACAGAACAGACACACAGATAGTTCTATTAGGTAATGGAGGAAAAAAACAATGATTTTGTACGTCAGGTTGCAAATAAAGAATATGAATACGGATTTACAACCGATGTACATACTGAAATAATAGACAAAGGTCTAAATGAAGACATAGTTAGGCTCATCTCTCAAAAGAAAGGTGAGCCTGATTGGCTACTTGAATTTCGCCTCAAAGCATTCAGACATTGGCAAACCATGAAACAACCATCATGGGGACATCTAAAAATGCCAGAGATTGATTATCAAGCCATTTCATACTATGCCGACCCTACATCTAAGAAGTCTGACAATCAGGGAAAAGGGAAAATAGATCCCGAACTGATGAAGACATTCGACAAATTGGGTATTCCGCTTGAGGAACGTATGGCATTAAGTGGTCTTGCCGTTGATGCCGTTATGGATTCCGTATCAATCAAAACGACTCACAAACAACTACTGGAGGAAAAAGGAATCATATTCTGCTCAATCAGTGAGGCAGTAAAGAATCATCCTGATTTGGTACAGCAATACTTAGGTTCGGTTGTACCCTATCGTGATAATTATTTTGCTGCACTCAACTCAGCTGTGTTCAGCGATGGTTCGTTCGTGTACATTCCAAAGAACACACGTTGTCCTATGGAATTATCAACATACTTCAGAATCAATGCACGAGGAACAGGACAATTTGAACGCACACTTATCATCTGCGACGATGACTCATATGTTTCCTACCTTGAAGGTTGTACTGCCCCAATGCGTGATGAAAACCAGTTACATGCAGCTATCGTTGAGATCGTGGTGATGAACAGGGCTGAAGTGAAATACTCAACCGTTCAAAACTGGTATCCGGGCGATAAAGACGGCAACGGAGGTGTGCTTAACCTCGTAACGAAACGTGGACACCTGAGAGGCGAAAACTCAAAATTGTCATGGACACAAGTGGAGACAGGAAGTGCTATCACATGGAAATATCCTTCTTGTGTGCTTCAAGGTAATAATTCACAAGCCGAATTTTATTCTGTAGCAGTCACAAACAACTATCAGCAGGCTGATACAGGAACAAAAATGATACATATAGGCAAGAATACAAAAAGTACAATCATAAGCAAGGGAATCAGTGCAGGAAAGAGCCAGAACTCATATAGAGGATTGGTAAAAGTTGGCACACATGCCGATAATGCACGAAACTATAGTTCATGTGACTCATTACTGCTAGGAAGCAAATGCGGAGCACACACATTCCCATATTTGGATGTACATAATAACTCAGCCACTATTGAGCACGAGGCCACAACATCCAAGATTTCCGAAGATCAATTATTCTACTGCAACCAACGTGGTATTGCAACTGAAGAAGCTGTAGGACTGATTGTAAACGGATATGCAAAAGAGGTAATCAATAAGTTGCCAATGGAATTTGCTGTGGAAGCACAGAAATTGCTTAGCGTATCACTTGAAGGTTCTGTTGGTTAGAAAGTTCACAGAATCAGAAAGAATAAATAACATACATAGATTATTAAGTATATAATCAATGATTGAAATTAAAAATCTACATGCCTCAGTTGAAGGCAAAGAAATATTAAAAGGAGTGAATCTCACTATTCGTGATGGAGAGATTCATGCATTAATGGGAACTAACGGAGCAGGTAAATCTACCCTCAGTAATGTTATAGTAGGAAATCCTAAATATCAAGTCACTGAAGGAAGTATCACCTTCAACGGACAAGATCTTTTAAAGATGACTCCCGAAGAACGCGCTCATGCTGGTATTTTCATGTCGTTCCAACAACCTATTGAGATTGCTGGAGTATCAATGACTAACTTCATGCGTGCTGCCATAAACGCAAAATATGCATCACAAGGCAAAGAGCCAATGAAATCAACTGATTTCTTGAAGGTTATGCGTGAGAAACGTAAGTTAGTGGATATTGACCAAAAACTGGTTTCCAGAAGTGTAAACGAGGGATTCTCTGGTGGTGAAAGAAAACGTAATGAGATTTTCCAAATGGCAATGCTCGAACCATCTTTTTGTATTCTCGACGAGACCGATTCTGGTTTGGATGTAGATGCCCTACGTATTGTTGCCGAAGGATTCAATAAATTACGTAACGAGAAAACAAGCGCAATGGTCATCACCCACTATCAACGACTTCTTGATTACATCCGTCCTAACATTGTCAATGTGTTGATTGATGGTAAGATTGTTAAGACTGGTGGTCCTGAATTAGCACAAATGATAGAAGATAAAGGATTTGACTGGATTGTAAATGAACAGCAATCATAATATGGCGGCAGAAAAAGAATACATAGACATATACAAACAAATGTCGGAACAATTGCGTAAAACTACCGACAACACAACTATCAGCTATATGCGTGACATGGCATATCAGTCACTGCAATTCTGTGGCATGCCATCACAAAAAACTGAAAGATATAAATATACCAATGTTGAAGCTGCCTTTAGTTATGACTATGGATTAGATCTGAAGTCAATAAACATAAATTCATCCGATCCAGAATTGCTTCAACAATATTACGGAACTGCGGCTGACATATCTGATGGCATAACTGCTCTTAACACAATGCTCGTTCAAGACATAAATGCCTATAGAATACAATCGCATAAGCGCGAAGGGATAAACAGACCAACTGTCATAACTGTTGACAACCATCTTAGAGGAACAATCGATCAAATGCGCAACAGACGCATCCTTATGGTGCTTGAGAAGAATGCAAATGCTGTTGTTCGCATTGTTGACCATGCTGATAACAGCACAAAAGAGGATGAAAAACAAACAAACTTCCTCACTACTCAAGTCATAGAAATCATAATGCACGATAATTCTCATCTTGATTTATATGAGTTATCCGAGTTAACTAATTCATGCAATCGTTTCTGCAACATATATATAAAGGTGGGACGTGACTGCACTTTACGACATAACAACATCTGTCTTACTGGACTCACCAACCGCTCTATGATAAATGTGTCACTCACAGGTGAAAACAGCGAGATTTGGCTTAACGGACTTGTTATTGCGGATGAAAACCAACATACAGACGTAAATACCGTCATTGACCATCAGGTAAGCAATTGTATAAGTCATGAATTGTATAAATATATAATTGACGAAAATGCTGTCGGGGCTTTTGCAGGAAAGATTTTAGTACGTGAAGAGGCACAAAAAACCATAAGCGATGAGGTTAACCAAAATATCTGCGCAAGCAACGATGCAAGAATGTTTACACAGCCAATGTTGGAAATCTATGCCGATGATGTGAAATGTTCTCATGGTTCTACAGTAGGCAAGTTGGATGAAAATGCACTATTCTATATGCAACAACGCGGTATCCCACTCCAACAAGCACGCATCTTACTCATGCAAGCATTTGCCGCTGAAGTTATAAACGCATTCAAATCGGTATCACTGAGAGATCGCCTACACATGATTACAGCAAAACGACTTCAAAGAGTTGCCGATAAATGCAGCGGATGCAACATATGCAAATAACCCATCTCTTAACAGATAGAAAAACAACGAAGGTGTATCGGTTGCCATAACGACTATTGATACACCTTTCTTGTTTTATTTGCTTTGTTTGTCCATGCCCTTTATAACTTTTCGATATAAACTTACGGATTTATAATGTAATATATTTTCTTACTCTTTGTAAGAAAAATTAAGAAATAGAGTCCTCCACAGCTAACATCCTATCAATGGTTGGCAAAAGTCCCATGATATAATTAAATGCGGATAAACCATCATAAAATGCAATAAAAGCAAGACTGATATCAGAATTCCTCAAAGGCGAAGTTTCATGCTGATACATACAATGGAATAAAACGGCATTCGCTGACGTATAATCATTACTACCTCCTTGAAATGATAACATTCATGAGACCAACAATTTCATTTGTAAGTTTTCCCCTTTCCCCTGTATGAATACGTATAACTGGTTCTGAAATACTATTCATATTGATTATGACAGTATAATCATGAATTGTTCTATCATCTCCTTGGATATATTCCGTATGCTTACTAGCTGTCGCTCCACCAATAATAGCCCCAGCTGATCCACCTATTACGTCTCCAACAATTGAACGTCCAATTACATCTCCGGTTTTAGATTTTGTAATAGCGGTAACTTTCCCTTTTGCTATTCTTGGATTATCACTGAATGTGCACGAAATGATATCGTTAAATGAATACCATTTACCAGAGATGAATACCTTTTTGGAACTTTCATAGGCATGGATTTCTGCATTAATATCGAGATAGTCTATTACTATTGTTTTATCAGGAGTGCCATTCTCTTCGAAGAATCTTTGCTTCTGTACTTCGTATTGTCTTCTTTTCTCTTCAAGTTCTTGCTCTCTTTTTAATCGGGCCTCTTCTTGTTCCTTTTTTATTTCCTCTTCTTTATTATGTTCATGTATTGCAATAACGAAGACAATAATAACAAATAGTATTAGTACGCCCCATACCCAAGCTGACAGTCTTCCGTTGCTATCGAAAGACCCTCCACCTAATACGGCAAACACCAATAGAGTTAGTAAAGATAAAATGCTTTTTGTTTTCATACTTTTAGTTATTTAATTAATATAAATATTAAGATAGCTGCCATATAACTGATTAAATCCATATAGTCAAACGTACCAGAAAGCATACCAGAAAACTGCATAAATTCAGAACATATAGCAATCGCAGGCAAAACAGAAAGGAAAAGGTAGTAAACGAGATTTTTATCATATCCCCATAGCGAATCTATTACGAATAAGTATGAGAAAAGCCACAAACCAGCAGGCAAACTATCCTTTACCCATTCATACAAATTGAACCCACTATTTTTTGTACGAAGGTTTTCTACCATATCGGACAATCCAATCATACGAAACCATTCAAACATGAGCAAGCTTTTAGATCTGAAAATAACATATAGAAGTCCGCCGACAATTAAAGCTGTAATGCCAATTGTTGCCTTCAACGTCCTTATCCATGTAGCTTTCTCAATAGCCATATTCCATAAAATAATAGAAACGTGGAACTGATACCACGTCTTCTGATGGAGGTCGTAGGAATAACCTTGTAATGAGATGCAGTAATCAGTCCACGCTATACGCGCGAACCGTTAATCACTGTTCTTGCATTACAATTGGAAGTTTCCTACGTTTCCATCAGCAAGTCGAGCATAACGCTTCGTTTTACTAATATGTTTTGCAGTCTTTGCAGAATGCAGTGGCAAAATTACGGAAAAGGATTGGAATAAACAAAGAAAATAGGGAAATATGTAAATTATGCGGAATGTGTATGGCCCCAGATATGTGGTCTATTCTTTGTCATGAACTAAATACTTCATTGTATTTGATAATCACTTCTCAATACCTTTCTTGTTTTTTTTGCTTTCTTCATGATGATTGGTTGTCTTCTGACATCGGCTGGAGAGAGTTTCCGTCCTGAGAGATCATAATACATTTCAGATGAAGATTTATCGTTTTCGATGTTCTCTACTGCGGTTGGTGTTGACTCAACTTTAATAACGTTATCAGATGTATAAATCTCTACTAATGAGTCGGTAAACAAATCAACATCACACCATATATGTAGAGTATATTCTCCGGGTGAAATCTGAAGAGGTGTGTACTTAAATTCCAGATCTTGTGTCTCGCCTTGTTTGATATATAGTCCCTGAAGGGCCACCTGCTTATATGCAACCTGAGTACGGTCAGAAACTCCCAACGGATAAAGTTCTATATATATTCGTCCGTTATAATCGCTTTCTGAGTTATTTGTAAGGGAGAATGAATAGTTTGGAGCCTGACGATGATATAATGTCTCAGGAAAAACCATATTACTTAATGTAATACATCGTGCGCTTGCTTGTGGTTGAGATAAATTCCATACTCCATCACTATATGAAGCATTTATGTAATTTGGTGTTCCTACCATTGTACGAGCCTCAAGCCACGATTCTCCTTCTTTAAACATCGGAACAATGCGGTAATTACCTTCAACTAATGATTGATTATAAGAAGATAAATCCACTGTAATGGTATCTGAGAACACACTATTTGTCAACTGATGTAAGTCAAAAGGATGCTCATAATTATACAATTCAGCGACAAACCCTTCTGAATTACACAACGCCAACACCACAGAACCTTCATATTCGTTCCAACCGATATTGGTTAGGTCATTTGTTATTATCTCAAATTGATTCTGATGTCCTTCCACTTCTCGTCCTGATATATTCGAGAAAGCGAACACATGAGTCTTAGAAATTGTTATATCCTGAGGATTTTGCTTTGGTTTGATACCTACAGTCACCAATTGTATCAGATTGTTTCCGCGTTCAGGTGAATCCTTAAATCGATTCCATTGAGGTTGGTCTGGCGACATAAAATCTATGTTGTAATAGCCATTACACTCACCACCGAGTCCCCAATTAACATGATACAATCCTGTTTCATCATAACCATCGATCAAGAATGAATGTCCGTTATTATAGTTCCATGCACTTATCAATATCGGACGACCTTCCGCCAATTCTCTGTGAAGCATGGAATGCCACTCCGACTGTGTGAAGAAATCACGATAATACATCTGCAAATCTGAGCTATCATACCCAAAATAATCAACCAATGCCATTGTCTGATATATAGGGTTGCCAGATGTGGCGCCTACCCCATAAATTGCATTTATTGCAATTCCACAGTCGCTCAAGAGTTGCGCTATAGCGTTTCCCTGACGATTTGAATAGTTTATTCCATCGTATGAATCCAACATATAATCGTACTCATAAGTATGGGAAGAGAAATCGGCTGTTAATGTCTGATTACAGCCTAATGAATCGTTATAAGTGTGTTGCCCTATTCCTGTAATAGGATATTTATAATAATGCAAAACCTGAGCTAACGCCAAAGGAGTACAGCCCACGCAACAATGTTCACCATCAATCAATGGAGTATTCCACACATATGGTTCGCTATACTGCTCCCATTGACTTGTGCATAAAGGACTAACATAATCAGGGAGAGGTGTTCCTTGACCATCGTCAATCAATGTATAACTCATTGACTTGGTTATCTTACTCTCAGGAAGTTCATTCCATGTATCAACCATTTGCTTGAAAAACTTATTTGACTTTATTGCCTTGTCAAATGACCCTCTGTCGCTACGCAAAAGCACAATCTCACGATTATTCACGCTGCGAGATATGATATACCCACTTTTGCGCTTTTTGATATTCAACTGAGGTTGAGCAAATATATTTACTACAATCAGACAAAAAAGAAAATATGTTAGCAATCGTTTATACATGGTAGGTGTTAATTATCAGAAATAGTCAATCTAAGTCCAATATCTTTCACTCCTTCAACCATAGTTGGTTGCATCAATGGAGTTATTGTATAGGTGTAAATTCTTCCAGAATCGATCCTTATCGAAGGAATCGTTTTTGTACACAACGGATAAGGAAGCCCTCGTCCTAAATTCACGCCTTTCTTATCAAAAATCGGCACAAACAACGTATCAACCGCTATTTCATCACCGTCACACTGCCACACGCCCTTCATAAATAGTTTACTATACATAAAAGCGTTAGTAGTACGAACACCTATTTCAGCATTCAGCATAGTTGTGGACGATGCTGGGTTTATATGAAAGACTATTGTATCTTCTGTTCCCCATCCGTCAATATCTACAGATTTATATTGGTGAAAATATGTTGTTTCAGATGAACATTGAGCAAACAATATTGGAATCATCATCACACATATAGCAACACCCCAAAATCTATAACGAGAAAAGGACGATAATATATCACCCATTATTGTTGTTATTGTTGCGATTACCGTTGTTATTATTATAGTTGCGATTACCGTTGTTACGATTATGATGATTGCCACCATTTCGTTTGTTATGGTTAGCATTGTTATTGCCGTTGCCGTTATTGTTATTGCCTCCGTTATGGCTGTTGTTGTTGCTGTTGTTATTGCTGTTGTTATTGCTGTTGTTATTGCTATTGTTTCCGTTGTTATTAGCATTACCTTCGTTTTTACCAGCAGCAACATTCTGATTGTTCACTCCGCCATTATGTTTTTTCTTCTTTTTCTTCTTCTTAGCATTGTCAAAACGATTGATATTGTCTTGATCAAGCAAATCAACAGAGCGTACTTCTGCAGCGGCATCTGCATCTTCTGCCAACGACATAGGTTTCTTTCCCTCACGATTCATGTTGATTATCTCAAATGCTCGTTTGGCAGTGATTGTCTGTTCACCCACAAGGATATGCTTGTCGGTAGAATAAGTAATACGCTTTGTCAGTATATCTGCTTTAAAGAAGAAATACTCGTTATCCATCGTCTGTAGCGTTATCTCGCGCGAAGGCAGACGTTTAAGCGATTCCACATACTGGTCAACCTCATAATTCATACAGCATTTCAGTTTAGCACACTGACCTGCAAGTTTCTGAGGATTAAGAGACAAGTCTTGGAAGCGTGCTGCGCTGGTACTTACACTGACAAATCGAGTCATCCAAGTGGCACAACACAACTCACGTCCACATGGACCTATTCCGCCGATTCGGCCAGCTTCTTGACGAGCACCGATCTGTTTCATTTCGATTCTGACATGAAAACGATCAGCCAAGACTTTAATCAGTTGACGGAAATCCACACGGTCGTCAGCAATATAATAAAATATAGCTTTATTGCCGTCGCCCTGATACTCCACATCACCGATTTTCATCTTTAGACCAAGTTCGTTGGCAATCTGACGCGACTCAATCATTGTTTCGTGTTCACGTGCTTTTGCCTCAGCAAACTTATCCATGTCAACAGGACGAGCCTTACGATAAATACGTTTAAGTTCTACGTCAGGACGGAGATTTGCCTTTTTAATCTGAAGATGCACTAAACGACCAGTCATAGTCACAGTACCGATATCATGTCCTGGACTTGCTTCCACAGCCACTATATCACCTTTTTCCAGAGATAATCCGTTAGAGTTTATAAAATAGCCCTTGCGTGGAGGTTTAAACTGCACCTCAACCAAATCGGTAGCTTTTGCGTTATCAGGCAAATCAGCTAACCAGTCATATGTATTTAATTTATCTGTCTGCTTACTGCAACCACAAACACAAAGTCCCATAGTGCAGTTAGCTACTTTGAATTCACTCATATATTACTAATCATGTTAATTTAATTGGGAAAAATTCAGTAATGTTATCACACATCACACCTCCCCATAATATACATTATTCTGCAAATTTACAACAAAATCACAAGATTTCCAAGATTTTCGCTGAAAATGGAAAAAATTATAGATAATCCACATAATGACATATTGTTTTTTATCTTCCCAATGATTTGAATATCCATATTTTTGTCGGTTTTTATCATTATGCAGATATTTTTTGCTAACTTTGCATCAAAATAAGAAAACAAACAAAATCAGATAACGATGAAACTCAAAATCGCAGTTTTGGCCGGTGACGGAATCGGACCAGAGATTATGGAACAGGGCATCAACGTAATGAATGCCGTATGTAAAAAATTTGGACATGAAGTTTCTTACAAAGAAGCATTATGTGGCGCACATGCAATCGACGAAGTAGGCGATCCATTCCCAGAGGAAACATTCCAGACATGTATGGATGCTGACGCTGTACTCTTCGCAAGTGTTGGTGATCCTAAATTCGATAACAACCCTAATGCAAAAGTACGTCCAGAACAAGGTCTGCTTGCTATGCGTAAGAAATTAGGTTTGTTTGCAAATATTCGTCCTGTTGAAACATTCGACTGTCTTGTTCACAAATCACCATTAAAAGACGAACTCGTACGCGGTGCCGACTTCATCTGCATTCGTGAACTTACTGGTGGTATGTACTTTGGCGAAAAGAAAGAAGGAACTGATGTTGCATACGATACCAACTACTATACAAGAAAAGAGGTTGAGCGCATCTTGCATGTTGCATATCAATACGCTATGCAACGTCGTAAGCACTTGACTGTTGTTGACAAAGCTAACGTACTTGCATCAAGCCGTTTATGGCGTGCTGTAGCTCAGGAGGTAGAAAAACAATACCCTGAAGTTACAACAGACTACATGTATGTTGACAATGCAGCAATGCGTATGATTCAAGAACCTAAGTTCTTCGATGTGATGGTTACTGAAAATACATTCGGCGACATCCTCACAGACGAAGGTTCATGTATTACAGGTTCTATGGGACTTCTTCCATCAGCAAGTACAGGAGAACACACGCCTGTATTCGAACCAATCCACGGAAGTTGGCCACAAGCAAAAGGACTTAACATCGCAAACCCTCTCGCACAGATTCTTTCTGTTGCAATGTTGTTTGAATATTTCAACCTTAAGGAAGAAGGCAAAATCATTCGCGAGGCTGTAAATGCGTCATTAGACAACAACGTAAGAACTCCTGAGATCCAAGTTGAAGGCGGTGCAAAATATGGCACTAAGGAAGTTGGACAATGGATTGTTGATTATATCACAAACAAAGCCTAAGAAACCATTCTAAACAACTGATAATAATGAGGAGGCACCCTGCGGGATGCCTCCTCTATCTTTTATAATATGTTTTTACACCAATGTTTTACTTTTCCGGTTTTCTCAAGGAATCAACAATGAAGAATCGCCATAACTGAGGAAACGGAAATCATGCGACAAAGCATAATCATATATCCTATGCCAATCGCCCTTCACAAAAGCTGAAACCAACAAAAGTAATGTACTCTGTGGTTGGTGGAAGTTGGTAACAATCATCTTCACTATATGAAAACTATAGCCTGGAGCTATAATAATCTGAGTACTTGTATGCAAAGCAAACATATCATGTTTGTCAAGATAAGCCTCTATTGCCTTTAACGCATCGATTACATCAACCTCTGCTACATTCTTATCATATGGTTCCCATTGATTCACATGTAGGTCGATCTCTTCGTCAGGCAATTTACCATCGGTCATTGCATTTATTATCTTACGACCGATATAATACAGACTCTCAAGAGTTCTTACAGAAGTGGTACCAACAGCAATAGCTGATCCGTTATGGTTTATCAGTTTCTTTATTGTTTCTTTCTTGACCACAATAAATTCTGAGTGCATCTCATGGTCAGCAATCTGTTCACTTTTTACAGGTTTGAACGTTCCTGCACCCACATGAAGGGTTAGTTCCTCACGATCTATTCCCGCATCGTCCAACGACTTAAGTACACGCTCTGTAAAATGTAATCCTGCAGTTGGAGCAGCCACAGAGCCTTTGATTTTAGAATAGACTGTCTGGTATGTTCTCAAATCGCTGTCCTCTGTCTTTCTGTTAAGATATGGTGGTATTGGTAACTCACCCATCATATCTAAAATCTCAGCAAAACTATAATCACAACTATTATTCTCTGATTTTTCTGATTTTTCCGATTTTTCAGACGATTTCCAACAGAATTCCACAACATATCCAGTTCCTGCAACACCTTTTTTCTCTGCCGTAAGAGTTACCATGCCCTTATCATGAGGTATGGTCAACGACAGAATCACACCTTCTTTCCATCGTTTAAGGTTACCAATCATACAAATCCACGAACAACTGTTTCGTGTTTGAAACACCTGTTCATAATCCGCAGGAGAGAATGGTTCAAGGAGAAACACCTCAATCTGTGCACCTGTTTCTTTCTGGAAATGCAAACGTGCCTGAATCACCTTAGTGTTGTTAAACACCATCAGTTCCCCTTTTGGCAAATAATCTGCGATATTATAGAAAACATCCTGCGACACAGGTTCATTTCCTTTATATATAAGCAGTTTACTATTATCACGCTCCGGAAGCGGATATTTTGCAATCCGCTCGTCAGGCAAATCATAATTATAATCAGCAATCTTTATCTCTTTTGTATTCATAATACAAATCCCAATAATCCATCTTTTGATAAAGAGGATATCTTTATAGTCATTTTTATATTATAAACTTCACTTCTTTGATTTCATATTCACGTGTCAAACCCTTGTCGTCTTTCAATACAAGATGACCCGATTTCAACACATCGACATATTCAGCGCAGAAAGGGTCTCCATCGGGCTCACAATAATCATAGAAACCGGTTTTTCGGTATAGGTTATTCTTGTATTCTGCAATTATTTCCGATGTCTTTCCCGACTTAAGCATTTCGTAATAATAATTAAACTTATCTGTCAGTTTCTCAAGCACAACTTCCCTATTAAAGGTTAGCCCTACAATCTGAGCTAATGAAACAGGATTGGGAGCATCGCTGTAGAACTTCTTTTGATTCACATTCACACCTACCCCCATAATACAGTCTTTCACGCTTGCACCTGCCAAAGTACATTCAATCAATATTCCGCAAATCTTTTTATCCTTCCAATATATATCGTTAGGCCATTTTATCGTAACATCATCCACAAACTCAGACAAAGCACCTCTAACAGCGAGTGCCACAACCTGACTCAACACGAACTGATTGTCGGCACTAATAAAAGTAGGATGACAAAGCCATGAGAACGTAAGATTCTCGCCATCACGACTCTCCCATGAGTTACCAGCCTGACCACGACCTTTAGTCTGGGATTCTGTATCCACCAAAGTCAGTTCGGGCAATTCCACCCCCGACATAAGCAATTCCTTCAAATACGTATTTGTGGAATCAGTTTGATTTAAATGTATTCGGTTTGCTACATTCATCATCGTTTGTTTTTAAAGAAATCTTTCATCATTTCCGAAGCCTCATCAGCCAACACCCCCGACACAACTTGTGTCTTAGGATGTAAAGCATTTGGAGCAAACACTGTGTAGCCACGTTTCTGATCTGACGCCCCATACACCAAACGCCCCATTTGCGACCACGATATAGCACCAGCACACATAACGCATGGTTCAACAGTGACATACAACGAGCACTGAGTCAGATATTTTCCGTCAAGATATTCCGATGCGGCAGTGATAGCCTGCATCTCAGCATGAGCAGTCACATCGTGCAAGGTCTCAGTTAAATTATGGCCACGACCAATAATAACCCCATCGGCAACTATTACAGCGCCAATCGGAACCTCCCCCTCGGCCAATGCCTTACGTGCCTCAGCCAACGCTTCTTTCATGAAACGCTCATCAGTCATTATTTTATCTCCTCGAAATCTACGTATTCACCCTCGTCTTTCTTAAAAACCTTCTCCTGACGACGCTGTGAATTCCATTGGTTTTCAGTTTCTGGCTCATCTTTTTTGATGTCGCCACCAAAAAACTTACGGATTTTTCTCTTTACAAAGAAATAGAAATATACACCAAATCCAATAATAGCTAAAAGAAAAAAAGCTACTATAGCTAAAATAATCTCCATTAATCAATCTTTTTGTATGCACCTGTAATAATTCCCATGATCACATATAATCCTACGCAACATGCAATACCACGAGATACATACTGCAATAAATGACTATTCATTACGCCACAAGCGATAAATAAGGCCAAAATTACTGCACTCAATATGATAAATGTATATTTCACTTTATTATCTTCCCATGATGTATTTGCGAACTTCAAAGAGAACATAGGAATCTCACATACAAGAAGCCAGCAGAACAATAATTCAAAAGCCAATAAGAAAATTGAATTAAACATAGGAGAAGTCAGATAATCACCACAACTGGAAATCAACGCTGCCCAGAAAATAGCATTGGCAGGAGTTGGCATACCGATAAATGTTGTGTGCTGACGTTCGTCTATATTAAACTTAGCCAATCTGTAAGCCGAAAATGCAGCAATGAGAAAAGCCAAGATAGGCATCACCATGAACCAAAAATCATTGTAAACGAATCCTGGATATCTTACCTCTCTGAATAACATATATAACATAGCAGATGGAGCCACACCGAATGTAACCACATCAGCCAATGAATCTAATTCTAACCCAAGACGACCCGAAACGCCAAGTGCACGCGCAAGCAGACCATCAAAGAAATCAAACACAGCGCCAGCCAATATGAAAATAAATGCCGCTGTAAACCAATGCTGAAAAGCTGCACATATTGCAATACATCCACATATAAGATTGCAACATGTTACGATGTTAGGAATTTGTTTTTTCATTTCAATTTTGCTATTAATGTTTCATCACCAACTGTAGCCTGCCCCATTTTTACTAATATCTCTGCATCAAGAGGCAAATATAAATCCACACGAGAACCAAATTTGATAAATCCCATATGGTCATCTATATAACACTCCTGACCCTCTTCAGAATATGTTACAATTCTACGAGCCATAGCACCAGCAATCTGGCGAGCCATAATATCAACGCCGTGGGGAGTACGTATCACCACCATTGAACGTTCGTTCTCTTCACTCGCCTTTGGTAAATATGCTTTATGAAAATTGCCTTCTTGATGAGCAACTTTCACAATTGTTCCTTCACATGGTATCCAGTTCGCATGAACATTAGTCAAACTCATGAAAATTGACACCATTATACGACGATCATGAAAATATTCGTTCTCCTCAACCTCCTCAATCACCACAATATGACCATCAGCAGGCGCAACCACAGATTTAGTTGTAGCACCTTGGAACATACGTATCGGACAACGGAAGAAATTAAGTAATATACAATAAATAATTATAAGGACGCCCATCACGGTATAATATACCCAACTTGGACCGATTTCCGCCCCAATGAGATAAAGACTCGCACCAACAACAATTGCTAAAATAGCCCCAGTAAGCAAAAGTGTTTCTTTACCCTCGCTATGAAGACGTATTTTATTTCGTCGTTTATTATGTATTATTGGTTTTTCCTTTTTTTCTTTCATATGTGCAAAGGTAAACAATATTTATAACTTATCAATAACCTACACATCTTTTTTTGAAAAAAATCACTTTTTTAACGAAGGTTTTAACTTAAAATCGACTTTTAAGACCATTTTACACACTTTTTTCGCATAAAACATAAAAAAAATCCCAATTTATATTGTCAAATTCCAAATTATTCTTACCTTTGCATCCGCATTTCGGAAGGTGATATTAAAATCAACTCAAGAATTGCTTAAGGTACTGGGCCATAGTATATCGGCTAACACGTCAGATTTTGGTTCTGAAGAGCCAGGTTCGATTCCTGGTGGCCCAACCACATAAAAGGTTAAAGCCTTGGACTTGTAGCTCAGTTGGTTAGAGCAACAGACTCATAATCTGGAGGTCCCTGGTTCAAGCCCAGGCTGGTCCACAAAGAAATACAAGGAGTTACGAATAATTCGTAACTCTTTTTTGTTTTTGTGTCAATATGGAATAAACTTTTGCAAGACTCAGTAGATAATTAGTGGGGATAAGCATATATCACGTTTGGTGAGCAGATTATGCCAAATAATAACATTATACTTTGGCACAATCGTGGGAAAAAACCAAGATTGCGCCAAGTAATAATTCACATTGAGATACGAAATCACAAAGTAGGTATATCAAACAGATTCCAATTCTGGTAATATCACAGACTCCTCACCATGTTCGTTTTTAAGGAACATACAATAATAAATAGGGAGATAAGTTATACCTTTTTTGGTAATAATCTCGCGCTCATTAGAAAAAACAATAGCGCTATTAATGCCGTAATCAGGGGTTTCGAGGAACTTTGAGAGTGCACTGTGCTCGGTATAGTCCTTTCCCGACTTTACCTCCAATGGCAATACCGTGAGTTGGTCATAATCATCAACTAAGAAATCCACCTCGCCTTTTTTCTTGTTGTCATAATAATGCAATTTGAAATTATGTGCAGCAAGTTCTTGCGCAACGACGGACTCATACACAGTACCAAGATTAACACTATTGATGTCTTGTAAAACTGCATTAACGTTCAATTCATAAAGTATATTGGTTAATAGTCCGACATCGTTAAGATATAGTTTCACTAACTTCTTTTGGTCCGACTCTGCAAGTGGAAAACGAGAATTACTAATAGCCGACACTTCTAAAGCTACACCTGAATTTATCAGGTATTCAAACTCATCTGCATAATCAGAAAAGGTTTTGCCTACCTTTCCTTCTATATTCTTATATACAATACGTTTCTTTTTGTTTTCCAGATTGCTGGGGATAAGATCATATATCTTACGAATCTTCAGTTTGTGCTCTTTGTCATATTGCGAAGCATCAATGCGATAGAGATTGTGAATATCCCTATGTGTCTGTCTAACTCGTACCATATTTCTGTCAGCCAGATAATTATTTATAGCTTCAGGCAATCCGCCGACAAGCAAGTAATATTGGAATCGTTTCAAAAGGATATTATGCGTACTTTCGTCTAATGATTTTTTGTCAAGAAAGCATTGACGTATGTTTTCTATCCACTCCTTGCCAACACCCGTAGCCCATAGGAACTCCTCAAAGTCAAGAGGGAACATCTGCGCAATAGTAACACTTCCAAGCGGAACAGAAGGTGTTTCCGATAAGGCAACACCTAATTGAGAACCACTTGCTATAAAACGGTAGCGTGACTCTTGATTGAGAAACTTTAGCATAGTCATCAAATGAGGATAACTTTGAATCTCATCCAAGAAAATCAACGTATCCTTTTTGTTACCCAAAGGCTCTGAATAGAAATTGCTCAACCGCATATACAGGTCATTGGTCGTATGAACATCGGCAAAAACCTGATCACCTTCCTTATCTTCTTTGAGGTTAATCTCAACGAAATGCTTAAATAATTTTTGGCCGACATAACGAATAAGATAAGACTTGCCTATCTGCCTAGCGCCATTAACGAGCATAATCTTATTAGGCTCTTCCATAAGGAAGTTTGTCAAAAATGAAGTGAATTTACGTTCAAGCATAAGTATATCATTTGAATCCGCCACAAAATTACATCAAATAATTCATTCTTCCAAGAAAAATCCACTTATTCCGATATTTTAACACTATTTTTGTCCACTTATTCCACTTTTTAAGTTGTGAATATGTACACTTATTCCGTCTTTTATAGTATTTTTTACCTACTTATTCCATTTTCGACCAATACAACTTGGATTTTTCTACGTAAACAATGCGTAAACATTTTCATCTTTCACCCAGATTATCATTCTCTATGAAAAGTGCTTTTCTGCCAAATCCCCATAGATGTTTTTATCTTTCATCTCTATCGTCGACATTAGCTCCTGTAAGACAAAATGTTATAACTTCTCCAGAATCGTTGCAAAGAAGATGTAGCTTGAATCCATGACACCACCCCATGGTACCTTTTCCATCCTTGGCTATACCATCAAATACCTTATTGAAATAGCGTCTTACGTTGTGGCAAACAGGTATCATAGTGCTATCAACAAATGTTATTCCTGTACATTTACCAAACGCATAAAGTTTCATGAATAACATCATCTCCAAGAATACTCGAGGCATTAGTTCTAT
>JAIKZH010000008.1 GCA_024682395.1 Bacteroidaceae bacterium | reverse complement strand
CCGAAAAAATGTGTACTTTTGCCCATGGTTATACTTGTTTTCTAGTCAACTGCAAAGATAACCAAAAGGGCTGACACCAATTTAAAGTGCCAGCCCTAATTTGTTGATGGGATTTCAATGTTTAGCGGACAGTAATAATTTGTAATGTCATTATATGCAAAACGTATAAGATCCTCTTTAACGAAAAATGATGAAATAAAATTACCTTCCCAGTCATATATTCTGATTTCATGACCTAAGATTGTTTCATAATCATCCCTTTCCCATGTTGTCATTCCGTCATGCATCAAGAAAAAATAATTATCAGAAGCATAAATGTCTAAATTTGCAATCTTTAAATCACGCGCGGCGTCATTAAAATTATTATTATTCGAAATTTTCTTAACTTCTTCATGAAAATCACGATGATTATCATTTGCCACGATAATGGTTTTCTTTGTTGCAATATCTGTTATTGTAAAATAATCTTGCGTACAACCAATCTCTGCAAATTTACTATGGTCTGGTTTCATTTGGAACATTGTCATATTCACTATACCTATCAAGCCCTCGTTACATTCAGTAATCAAAAAAGGATTTGTATATAAAGTATCTGTTGTTTTTCCTGATTGTAGTGTTACACACGAAGGCAAGTAATTACTATCTCGGGAGTTTCCGTCGAAACGTGACCGATAATAATGAGCCACATGATCTTTATCAATAAAGACAGATTGATCGCAATCTGTTATCTGAAAATCCTCTGGACGATATACATCTGTAACTATTACACGTTTTTGTTTTATTGATGATGTAAGATTTACAACACGCAAAGTAGGCATGTCATTAACTTCTAATAATATATCTCCATTTTCATCTTTTCTATCCACAAACTCTGAAGGGTATGTTGTAAATTCATTTTTGGCGTGCCCTTTCGTACCAATCTGACATATTAAAGAATCGTTTGACGACTGATATATGTTTAATAAAGGCGCATTTCTATTAGTTATTATAAGATATTTATCAACACATGAGACTGAAGCTGCAAATATTAATGAATCAATTTCAAGAACTTGCCCTGTCAATGTATCAGTAGTGTTAATAACTGAATATTTTATCTCATATTCGTTCTCTGGTGAAGACTTACATGAATATAAGAATAAGGTAACTAAAAATAAATAACAGATTGTTTTCATAATAGGAAATATTAATGATTAAAATATTAATTTGCAAAAAATGACTTCTAAGTCGGTGTTTAACTTTCTCATGGTTTCATGCTATAACGCAGGGACATGATTAAGCTAAAGGGTTAGACTTATGGTATGGAAAGAATAAATTCTAAGCCACGGATTCTTAGCGGATTAAGATAAGGCATAAATCTAATGCAAATCAACAAAAAAAGATGGAATTCACAAACTTTTGGGGTGAAAAATACAAAAAAATTGTTGTTTTAGCAAAAATAGAAGATTTTTGTAACTCAAAGACAAAAATCATTTACAAAAAACTAACGCAAAACAAGTTTGAAGAGTTCGCACATCTTCGCCGTTGCTTTGCGTTAGATTACATTAGAATATACTATATCAGTAGTTATTCAAATTCGATTTTAGGAAGAACGCCAAGATTATTATCTGGTATATCATCTTTTAATGTTCTAAAATAATGTCCTGATTCTCTTCCTACAACCTCCACTCCATCAATATGAAGTATGTGTTTCTCATATAGTTCCACTAGATTCTTCGCCTTTCCGACCAAACCATTTGGGAATTCAAATTCATAAATTGCACCATCTTTCATCTTCATCGCAGTTGGTTTTGGCAGCATTACCAATGGGAGTTTACCACGCATATCACGTACTGGTCCGGAAGCATTTTCATCTATTGCATAATAACTTATTCGTTCTGATTCACTTAGGTAGCTATATGCTTCTGATTCTGTGAGAGTTATTGTTTCACCTTCATCATTCTTATAAGTCAAAGAAATCAATGAGTCATTTGATGCATATTTTAAATCTATCAAGTCCACATTATTACATGTAACATATGGATCAATACTGCTTAATGATCCGATAACAGAAAGACCATCACTATTGACACATATATCAGAGTAATTCAATTGTAATGCATAATTATAATCATACAAGATGTTACCGCTTGAATATTTGAAAAGAGGAATCGGTTCGTTTGGCATGCAGTTGAGATGTGTTACCAAACGATTTCTTCTGTGCATTAGTGCGATATTCCTTTTTTGATAATATCCATGATTCGTATCAGCAGAGAAACCACTGTTTACTTGATCTGAAACCTTTGAGAATATACCCTTAGCGGCTATTTTAATAAATGAGTTTGCATGAAGTCCAATTATCGGTCCGAATATAGGACATATATAGAGTCCAGCCAAAGCCCCCAACAAACTCACAAAGACATTATCCTTTATTTTAGTTGATGTATTGCATTGCACATCGACAAATCCGTCAGTGATTGCAAATGAGATACTTGTGGTTATTGTAAACTTAGGATCTAATGAATCAATCAATCCATCTACGTCATACACACCATCAACAACGATTTTAAGAACTTGATCTCCTATTTTTAGTTTTACCTTCGAGATAGATGCTTCTGGTTTATCTTCTGCACTGGTGCGCACCTGCTTATCTATAACCTCCTCAAACAGTTCATAGGTATTACTATTAAATCCTAATGTATATTCCTTTCCTTTTGGTAAAAAAGACACAGCTTTTGTCATGTTTCCTTCTGGAGAAACAGATGCATCTTTTAGTTTCAAATTTGCCATTACACAGATAACCGGCTCATATTCAGCATTACCTGGCACAAACCTCATTCTGAACTCTCCAGAAACACTACTAAGCAGTTTATCAGGAATTTTCACAGCATAATCCTCGATTAATGTCTGAGCCTTGTATTTAAAAATCATTATGTCTATGTCATTTTCAAGAATCAATGACACCGAGATATGTCTGCCTGCATTTCCATATACACGTTTCAAGACCAACATCAAATTGATATTAATCATTCCTGCCATATTCGCAGTAAAGTGTATACAAGGATTTCCATTATTATCACTCAAAAGTGTAGTATCAGTAACCTTCAACTGAGAAATAAACGGAATTAAAGGGACTATTTTCTCGTTTTTAAGTTTATCCTTATACTTCGGGAGGAACTCTGTGACTGTTTTTTGCAGCAGTTTTTTAAAAAAAGCTGCACTTGCCTGGAATTCAAGATTATATCCAGACATGATTCTACTATTATCCATTTTCTTTAAATTATAAATAAGTTTTGATAAATAAAATTGTAATTCATAAAACTAACGCAAAACAAACGTAAAGAATATCTGTTTCTTAATCGTTGCTTTGCGTTAGATTAAATTATAATTTACTTCAACGAGTTTTAATCTTCTTCAATCTTTGGAAGAGTATCAAGATTGTTGTCTGTGGTATCGTCCTTTTTAGTTCGGAAATAACTACCTGATTCTCTGTGTACTAAGGTAACATCATAAATATAAATAAGGTGAGCCTCGTACAGTTCTATCAAATCTTTTGCCTTACCGACCAATCCTGTTGAGAATTCATATTCATAGATTTTTCCATTCTTCTTTTTTGTTGCTACTGGCTTTGGCAACATTGTCATAGGAATCTTGCCATGAGCATCGCGTACTGGTCCATCTGCGGAATGGTCTATGCGGAAATAACTTAATCGTTCGCTTTCTTTCAGATATTCATATGCCTTTGATTTTGCAACAGTCTCAGTATCACCCTGTTCATTTTCATAAACAAGCGACAGTAAATTATCTCCAGCATAACGCATTTCCTTAAGAACAACGTTGTTACATGTTGCCCATGGTGATATACTATTCAAAGAGCCGGCAACAGCAAAACCATTTTGATTTACCGCAATATCAGAATATTTCAATTGTATTGCATAGTTGTAATCATACAGCAAACTGCCACTTGAATATCTGAAAAGTGGAATTGGTTCATTTGGAAGGCAATTGAGATGTGTTACTAACTTGTCTCTTCTATGCATCCTTGCAACACCTATATTTCCTTTTCCATTTGGATTATGATAGCCATAATTCTCTGGTGCAGAGAAACCTTCATTAAAATCATCTGCCATATCAGAACACAAATCCTTAGTTCCTATCTTAATAAATGAATTAGCATGAAGTCCGATTATAGCTCCGAAGACAGAAAAGACAAAAAGTCCAGCTATAGCCCCTAATATACTATATAATATATTCTTATCTATTTCCGATGAAGAAGAGCAATCAACATGCACACTTTCATTTTGAATACTGAATGACATTTTAGTCTTTATCGTGAACCTTGGATCCAATGAATCAATTACTCGTTTAGCATCGTATTTACCTTTGGTAACTATTGTTATCGTTTGATCTGATATATCAAAATAAACGTTATTTACATGTGCCCTACTATTTTCATCATTAACTTGCTTACGTATCTTTGGATCAATAATTTGAAGGAACATATCATATGTATTATTATTAAATCCTAATACATATTCCTTACCTTTAGGCAGGAAAGATACTGCTTTGTCAACGTCACCTTCAGGAGAAACTGACGCACCATCAAGTTTCAAGTTCGACATTATAGCAATAACATCCTCATATTCTGAGTTTCCATGAATATATTTGATTTGGAACTGTCCAGAAACATAAGCAAGCAAGTTATCAGGCACTTTTACTGCATAATCCTCTATCAAAGTCTTTGCTGGATACTTAAATATTAGCAGATCGATATCGTTTTCAAGAATCAAAGACACTGCAATATGCTTATCAGGATTTCCTGTTACACGTTTTAATACCAATCTAAGGTTAACTTTTATTTGCTCAAGACTTGCAACTATACGTATGACAGGATTTTTGTCTGAATCTTCAAAAATACTTGTTTTTTCTACCACCATCTTAGATATCATTGGAAGTAAGGCGACAATCAACGGGTCTTTTAGTTTGTCTTTATACACTGGAAGAAATTCAGAAATTGTTTTCTGAAACAGTTTATTAAAAAATGCAGCACTTGCCTGGAACTCAAGATTATATCCAGACATAATTCTAGTATTATCCATTTTTGTTAAGATTATAAAAAGGGGTTAATAAAAAAATTGTAATTTGTATATAGGTAATTTCTGAATGAATACACTATAAGATTTGATTAAAAGGTATCAGATGGTAACTTGGTTAACTGAAGTTACCATCTGTATTTTTTCTAATAACTTCTAAGATAAAGGTAATATCTATTAGAACTTATAGCCAAGTTTCAAACCTACATCGCCGCCATGAGAACCAATTGTGGTTACTCCCAAAGCAACTGTTATAGCTTTTCCTTTTTTCAAAGAAAACTCTGCACCCACATTTGGACGCAAAAATGATTTAACATCACTATCTCCTGAATCTGTAGCAAATGCCATTCCTATCTGAAAATCGAAGAATGGAGTAACACCTTTTGCAGAAGGTATGTTAATCAAGAATTTTTCGCTTAAATAAAGAGGTATAGCAAACACACCATCGGTATTGCCTCCTATTCCAACTCCAGCACCTGTGTGAAACCAATTACGAACCACATAGTGCTTATTATACTCAGCAGTTATCAGTGGATAATCATCTGTTGTTATGTTAAAACTAACTTCATCCTGCCAATCTGAACTAAAGCCCTTTGCCTGAGTCATCAAAGTTGTTGCAAATAGGCACATTGTCAAAATCAGATTCTTTTTCATAATTATTTGTTTTTATTTTGTTAGTGCAAAGTTAATGCATTTTTTGTTTCACGCAAATAGAATAGATGATTTTTTATAACAAAGACAATAAATGACCGTTTTAGTCTTTACAAGCCACAGAATAAAGTTTTCCTAATGCATGAGGAAGATTTTCTATCATGTCGCTTGCTATTATGCTATTTTCAAAAAGGTTTTTTGCCGCCATGTCACCAGCAAGACCATGAAGATAAACCCCTATTCTTGCAGCCATCACAGGATTGACATTTTGAGCCAATAACGACAATATGATACCTGTTAACACATCACCGCTTCCAGCTGTTGCCATTCCAGGATTACCAGTTGTATTAAAAAACACTTGTTCGTCATGGTTTACAATTGCAGAAAAAGCCCCTTTGATTACAATTATTATATTATATTGCTTTGCTAAATCTATGGTTTTCTGTAATTCGTCAAACTCATCTGTTGTATCGCCAATCAACCTTTGTAGTTCTTTCTTATGTGGAGTAAGTATTGTGCCCGATGGTATCTCGCCTAACAAATTCTTTGCTTGCCCAAGCAAAGTAATTGCATCGGCATCAATAACCATTGGTTTCGTCGTCCTACTCAACACATTTACCAGTTTCTCCATTGCTTTCTCATCTGTGCCCAGTCCTGGACCAATCCCCACTGCATCATAGATGTCAAGACTGCTTTCTTGTGTCATATCACGCATAGCAAGTATTACTTCTGGAACTGCAATCTGCATTGGAACAACATTTTCTTTTGGAGTTGATACTGTCATTTTGCCAACACCTGTTCTCATACAGGCTTTTGAGGCTAATATAGCGCATCCTGCCATTCCCACAGAACCTGCGAATAATAATGAATGGCCGCAACTACCTTTATGGGCATATAATGACCTTTTAGGCAAAGAACTTGTCAGGTCAGTGTCATATGTCATATGATATTGCGATGGATTCTCTTTTATAAGGCTGTTTATAAGTTCTTTATTCATAGAGTTTTAAAATATTATTACAAGTTATTGATTATAATATTATTTATTAAAACTATATTAATAAATATATGATTACTGAGGTGTTATAAATCTCCTAATCTTACAAGACCATTTACTACAGAATAAATGATAATATCGGCTAAGGATTTAGCATTCAATTTATCCATAATGTTCTTTCTGTGTGATATTACAGTTGTTATGGATATATTTAGTTTATCTGCTATTTCCTTATTTATTAAGCCTTTAGATAAAAGTACGGCCACTTCTATCTCACGAGAAGACAATAATGTCTGAGATGGTTTTGGCCGTACTACTTCATGTATATGTCGTGGGTCGGGAGCATTACCGTTTTCATGTCCCGCACCATGTAATTCAAGTATTGATTTAATCAGCATGTGTTCACTTTGACATACATTAAGTGTTATCATGCCTTGTATATTCATGTTTCCATGAATCAATACGATAGTTTTTTTCCCTTGTTCGCGAAAAAACTGGGTATGTTCAATATATATCATTGAATCAACAAAGAAGTGAATGTACTTCTCTGGCCCAGAATGCAAAAGATTCTCGAACGAGTCGAACAGTTTCACATCGACCATAGGAATGATATCTTCAAGAACTTGTTGGAGTCCTATACTTGTAAGCATATTGTTTGTAACAATAGCTATTGCTGAAGAATGCATTCCAGGACGATTGTTCATATATAATAATTAGATATATTATTACATTTTTGCCATAGCCTGTTCAAGGTCGGCTATAATATCGTTTACGTTTTCGATACCCACACTAAGACGGATCAAATCTGGACGGATTCCACCTTCAAGGAGTTGTTCGTCAGTCAATTGTCGGTGAGTATGGCTTGCTGGGTGAAGCACACAAGTACGTGCGTCTGCCACGTGTGTAACAATACTGATAAACTCAAGGTTATCCATAAACTTGATTGCATCTTCACGTGTACCCTTTACACCAAAAGCAATTACTCCACAACCACCATTTGGTAGGTATTTCTGAGCAAGGTCATAGTATTTGTCACCTTTCAATCCGGAGAAGTTAACCCATGCCACTTTTTCATTCTTTTGAAGCCATTCAGCCACTTTCTGTGCATTCTCACAGTGACGAGCCATACGAAGATGTAATGTTTCCAAACCTAAGTTTAGAAGGAAACTATTTTGTGGTCCAGGAATACTTCCAAGGTCACGCATCAACTGAGTCATTGCCTTGGTTATATAAGCCTGACGTCCGAAAGCCTTTGTGTAGATAAGTCCATGATAGCTTTCATCTGGAGTTGTCAATCCTGGGAATTTATCAGCATGAGCATCCCAATCGAAATTACCACTATCAATAATCACACCACCAACTTGTGTAGCATGACCATCCATATATTTAGTTGTTGAGTGAGTTACGATATCACATCCCCACTCTATTGGACGACAATTAATTGGAGTTGCGAATGTATTGTCGATAATCAAAGGCACACCATGCTTATGAGCCATCTTTGCAAATCGTTCGATATCAAAGACAGCACCACCAGGGTTACTTATTGTTTCACCGAAAAAGCATTTTGTGTTTGATTTGAAACAAGCCTCAATCTTTTCATCATCCCAATCTTGATCAATAAATGTACATTCAATGCCGAGTTTCTCCATTGTGACACCGAAGAGATTGAATGTACCACCATAAATATTATTGGTTGTTATGAAATGGTCGCCAGCTTGACAGATATTAAATACTGCATAAAAATTTGCAGCTTGACCCGAACTTGTAAGCATTGCGCCTACACCACCTTCCAGTTCGTTTATTTTTGCTGCAACTGCATCATTTGTAGGATTTGCAAGACGAGTATAAAAATAACCAGCATCTTCCAAATCAAACAAACGAGCCATTTGCTCACTTGTATCGTATTTAAATGTAGTACTCTGATAAATAGGTAATTGACGTGGCTCACCTTTTTTAGGTTGCCATCCACCTTGCACACAGATGGTTTCAATATTCTTTCCCATACTTCTTGATTTATTATATTTCTTTTTTGTATTAAATACCTGTTTACAGCACCATTTCTCCTCCTCTTAGATAATAAATATTTTTGAGTGGGGTAAGAATGAACAATCTTTATTTACTTCATCTAACCAATGATGCAAATTCTATAGTTGTATCCATTTTGGGAACCTCATTGATAAATTCATTTGATAGTTCCGGAGCATACAGAATCAATGGTGCTTTCGCTTCAGACTTACGTTTTTCCTCACCAAGAACCTCAACAGTTACATTAACAACACCTGCTGCTACCATATCAAGTTCCATAGCTGCTGCTTTTGATAAATCCACGATACGACCTTTTGCATAAGGTCCTCTATCTGTAACTTCTACTATCGCTGATTTACCATTATTTTTATTTGTTATTTTCAAACGTGTTCCAAATGGTAATGTCTTATGAGCACAAGTCATCTTATACATGTCGTATATGTCACCATTTGCGCATTTACGTCCATGAAAACCTGGGCCGTAATATGATGCCTTACCATTATATACCTGTGCAGACATACATGTGGCTATACTGCACAATAACACGAAGACAATAAATCTCAAATCGGCAAAAACCGATACAACTTGTTTAACACATAAATTTCTTTTCATTCCATTTCATTCAGTGCTCATTACTCTGCCGCTCGCAGATCTTGAAAGCACAAAGACATCCATTATGCCTTATACTCTTTTATAATATAATCCTTTTTAATTCCTTCAATAACTATACCTAATAAATTTACAAATACGTAGTTTAGTCGGCTATTATGTTATGAACGAAAAACTCTTTAATCCATTTTCGTTTGCAAAGATACATTTTTTTTTCGAAACTGCCAAATTTAGGCCATCAGCCACCCTGTTTTGCTATATAGACTTTACAAAAACACTATTTTGGGGACTCTAAGATTATTTACATCCCAAATCGGCTTTTGTTGTTATTTTTATATTTTCTCTGTTGCCTTGCACCAAAGAAACTGGACATTCTAAATTCTCAACTACAGAGGCATCGTCTGTAAATTTTGAGTCGAATTCCTGAGAATATGCTTTGAACAAAATATCTTTTTTGAACACCTGAGGTGTCTGCACCAATTTATATTCTGCTCGTGGCACTGTAATACTTGTACCATCCTTCTGTACATGTCGCAAAGTCTCAAAAACATCTACTACAGGAATAACCGCCCCTGATTCGTTTGCTTTCTTAAAACATTCAACTATAACGTCACTACTTACATACGGACGCACACCATCATGAATGGCTATCAACGAAGCATCGGGAGAGACTAACGACAAACCATTTTTGACTGAATAGAATCGCTCTGAACCTCCACAAGCTATATCATGAGGTATCTCAAACTGATATTCCTTACATAAATTCTTCCAATAGCTTATTTGCTCCTCTGGCAACACAACTATAATCTGAAAAGATGAGTTACATTCATAGAACCGCTTAATGGTCTGCATTAGGATTGGCGAACCATTTACTACAAGAAATTGCTTGGGGATATCTGTCCCCATACGCAATCCCTTACCACCAGCCACGATAACAACCGCACACTTTTCTTTCTGAATATCAAATTGTTCCATATGCAATTTTATATCATTACATCCACATCATATTTTGTTTTACTTGCTCTACAGTCTCTTTACCTAATAGGTATTCAACAATTGCAAAACCAAATAAAAGTGAAGTTCCAGGACCTTTACTTGTTATAAACTGTCCGTCAACCTCAACTGGATTACCTGTATATGTAGCACCTATGAGTTCGTTTTCAAATCCTGGATAAGCTGTTACATGCACACCTTTGAGCAATCCTTTGCTACCATAGACAATAGGAGCTGCACATATAGCGGCAAGAGCCTTACCATTTGAGAAATGATTACGAACTACTGCATCCAGTTTCTCACAATCGCGTAAGGTTGTTGCCCCAGGCATACCTCCTGGCATAACCAACATGTCGGCATCGGAGAAATCACAACTTTCAAAAAGGACATCTGCGATAACAGACACTCCTGAAGCACTCTTAACGACCAAATCACCTGTAACAGATACTGTTTTTATATCAATTGTAGTACGGCGGCAAATTGTAACAACCGCAATAGCTTCAGTTTCCTGAAAACCATCTGCAAGGAACAAATATACTTTTTTCATAGTTGTATTCTTATTAATTATTATACGATATCGGATATTTCTTACAAAGGTATAAAAAATGAGTTAATAAAACAGCAATAAACGGATAAATAATCATATTATCAAAAATGTTATGGCAAAATAACCAAAAAGTATTATCTTTGCAAAATTGTATGCAAAACGAAGATTACATAAAAATCAAAGGAGCGAGAGTCAATAATCTAAAGAATATTGACGTTGATATTCCACGCGGAAAACTTGTTGTTATAACTGGAGTCAGCGGTAGTGGTAAATCATCGTTGGCGTTTGACACGTTATATGCTGAAGGACAGCGTAGGTATATAGAAAGTTTGAGTACATATGCCCGACAATTCATGGGTAGAATGGGTAAACCTGAGTGTGATTTTATCGAAGGAATACCTCCTGCCATTGCAATTGAGCAAAAAGTAATCAGCAAGAACCCACGTAGTACTGTTGGTACTTCAACTGAGATATACGATTACTTAAAAATGTTATATGCTCGAGTTGGCCACACATTCTCCCCTATCAGCGGAAAAGAGGTCAAGAAGCATACAACCGAGGATGTTGTACAACATGTAAAGAAAATGGCTGATGGCACACGATTCATGGTCATGTGTCCTTTAATCTGCCGTAATGGTCGCAGCGAAGAAGAACAACTCAAGATATATTCTCAACAAGGTTTGAACAGAACCGAGGATATAAATGGAATTACATATATAATTATATCACGTATTGTTGCACACGATGACAACAATACAATATCACACCTTGTTGATTCATGCGAAACTGCCATATATGAAGGTAATGGTCAGTGTCTCGTGAAATGTCCCAACGGAGAATACGAGGATGCGTTGTTTTCATTGGCTTTCGAAGCCGACGGAATTGTATTCGAAGAGCCAACAGAGCATATGTTCTCGTTTAACTCGCCAATAGGCGCATGTCCAGAATGCGAAGGATATGGCAAAATCATGGGCATTGACGAAACATTAGTTATTCCTAACCAAGAACTTAGTGTATATGACGGTGCTGTATTCTGTTGGCGTGGAGAAAAAATGAGTGCATGGAAGAACGAATTCTGCAGAAGAGCAGAGCGATATGGTTTTCCGATCTTCACTCCATATTTTCAACTCACTCAGGAACAGAAAGATTTACTTTGGCATGGTCCTCATTGGGTTGATGGAGATTTTAATCAAAATCAGCATAACGACGAAATACTTTCTGAGAATGACGACATATGTATTGACAGTTTCTTCAACATGCTGAAGGAAAATCAATATAAAATCCAATATAGGGTAATGCTTGCCCGATACAGAGGAAAAACCACTTGTCCTACTTGTCATGGCACTCGACTTAAGAAAGAAGCCAATTATGTAAAAATAGGCGGTAAAAGCATCACTGAATTGGTTGAAATGCCTATTAACAAACTAAAATCATTCTTTGATAACTTACAACTCAACGAACACGATGCTCACATTGCAAAACGTTTGTTATTGGAGATAAACAACAGACTACAATTTCTAATCGACGTAGGACTTCCATATCTGACATTAAATCGTTTGTCTAACACATTGTCTGGAGGTGAAAGCCAACGAATAAACTTAGCCACAAGTCTTGGTAGCAGTTTGGTGGGCTCTTTATATATTCTCGATGAACCAAGCATCGGTTTACACAGCCGTGACACACAGAAACTGATTCATGTATTACACGAATTACGCGATTTAGGTAATACTGTTGTTGTTGTAGAACACGATGAAGAAATCATGCGTGCAGCTGATTATATTATAGATATCGGTCCTGAAGCAGGACGATTAGGCGGACAAATTGTATGGGCTGGTCCTACCGACTTTGACACAATCAAAGATAACGAGAATATTAAGAATAGCCACACATTACAATTCCTCACTCATCAGGACATAATTCCTATTCCTTCATCACGACGTCCATGGAATAACTATATTCTTATAAAATGTGCAAGAGAAAACAATCTTAAGGGTATAGATGTAAAAATTCCACTCAATGTAATGACTGTAGTTACTGGAGTCAGCGGAAGTGGTAAATCTACTCTCATTAAGACAATATTCTATAATGCCATGATGCGTCAACTCAACAAGGTTTGCGATCGTCCAGGACAGTTTGTCGGTTTAGAAGGTGATGTGAACATGGTAAAGGATATCGTGTTTGTAAATCAAAATCCTATTGGCACATCCACACGAAGTAATCCTGTCACATATATAGGAGCCTATGATGAAATTCGCAAACTCATGGCAAACCAACAACTGGCAAAACAATTAGGCATGACCTCACAGTTCTTCTCATTCAACACCGATGGCGGAAGATGTGAAGAATGTAAAGGAGAAGGTACTGTCACTGTAGAAATGCAGTTTATGAACGATTTGGTTCTTGAATGCGAATCTTGTCATGGCAAACGTTTCAAACATGATGTTCTTGAAGTAAAATTCCATGACAAATGTATTCACGACATACTAAATATGACAGTTAATATTGCCATAGAGTTTTTCAGTGAATATGGAAAAGAAGACGCTAAAAGTAAATCTTCAAATAACTCAAAATTGGCTGAGTCCGCCATGATAGACAGACGTTTATGCCGTGCTATAGTTAAGAAACTCAAGCCTTTACAAGATGTAGGATTAGGTTACATAAAATTAGGTCAAAGTTCTTCCACTTTATCTGGTGGTGAAAACCAACGTGTGAAATTGGCTTTTTATCTATCAAAGAACTCTCAGAAATCCACATCAGACACTTCTACAATATTTATTTTTGACGAACCAACGACCGGACTTCATTTCCATGATATCAAGAAACTTCTTGCTGCCTTCTACGCACTTCTAAGCTGCGGGCACACCGTTCTTATTATTGAGCACAACATGGAAATCATCAAATGCGCCGATCATATAATCGATTTAGGTCCAGAAGGCGGTCAAGATGGTGGAAACATAGTTTTTGAGGGCATACCTGAGAAAATATGCGATTGTAAAGAGAGTTACACAGGTAAGGCGTTAAAAGCAGTGCTCGCACAAAAATAATAACAAAAATTATATGCTATGTCCACGAAAGTATCCTTTGAAATCTTCTATGGGCATAGCATAATTTTATTGCATAAACATCAATCAAATCTTGATTGTGATTTCATCACATCAAAAAATATTGTCAGTCCTTAAAAAAGTCTCTTGCTGTTTCAATCAATGTATCTTTACCTTTCAAAACATCCGCTTTATTCATCATAACAGTTATATCAGGCTCTATTCCAAATTCTGTTTGCTGATAATCTTTATCTAAGAACACAACGGCTGAAAAGCGTACACTCCATCCATTTGGGATTTCTTGAGTGAAAGGCATACCAGAGCCTCCACCAGTTTTATCACCCATCAATGTCACATTTGGGAATGTATGCATGCATTTCACAAAGTCATTTGTGGCAGAATAACACTTACGATTAGTTAATATAACAACTTGTTTCTGCCATCTTACACCTTTCGCCGGTTCAATGTATTCAGATTGCATCGAACTGAAATCGTTATGTCCTTTACCTGTTTTGTGATACACATAACCTACAAGTTGTTTCTCATTTGTGAAATGGCTCGCCAGTTTATGCGCATTAGTCAATTGTCCCCCACCATTATTTCTTACGTCGATTATCAAACCTCTACATATCGCTAATTTAGTGAGCATATCACTTATGTTACCGTCTCCTATAGCGTCAGAGAAACTCTCCAGTCTCACATATCCCACATTATCATCTAATATCTTGTATTTCAATGAAGAAGCGATATAATAATCATGTCCAAGATAACTACGCGCTATACTATCGTGATAATTTTCAGGATAATCTTCCCAAAAACTCCAATTACGACCATAGTTAAATGATGCTCCCAGATTAACATGTCCGTCTTTCAACTCGCCCAACATAGCGCACAACACCTCAAACAACTGTTCATTGTTCATATATGGGGTAATTCTCTTGTAATATCTGTCATGAATCTCATTCCAATCAACACCAAGTTCTTTCTGTTTGTAATCGAAAAAACAATAATGCTGATCCATCAGTTGCCACAAGGCTTCAAAGTTGCCCAGAGGTGTGTTTCTGTTAGGTATTTCCTCATCAACACAAGCCGACAGCATTAGTACTGCGGCGAAAACACTATATAATATCTTTCTGACTTTTTTCATAAGCTGAATCCGATTATAAAATTATGCGAATAACTATGGTAACGAAGATTATTATATAATGACTGATCATATATTCCCATATAACCCAAAGAGAGAGAGACCTTTGGTGTAGGTATATCAAATGTCAGTCTGTGGCGCAAAGACGGAGTATTTCCGATATGAGCAAAAACCACATTGTGGTCGGTTTTCTTCATGGAAAATATCTCATAATACGACTGTCCGTAGTTTGGCGAGAAGGCTGCTCCAATCAGAGGAACATCAACGAGATATCTTATTGGGTATTTTCTTTTTCCTATACGTAAATTATATTGTGCATATGATGAGAAGTCAACCATCATAGAGAATCGTCCTTGAGCAGGGTTATTACCGTTGCGTTCATTATACAGCACACCAACATCAAACACACCCATTGGACCAATCTTCACTGAGAAATCGCCTTTATTGAAGACATCATAGAATTTTGCAACACGCCATCGCAAATCACCAGCGTATTCATATACATTACCAGCCGGATTAGCCACCCTGGAAAACGACAAAGTGCCATCTAAATAGTCATTATCCTTAAAATATTCATAACTGACCGCCGCAGTTGTGCCTTTATAACTAAACGGAGACAGATATGTGTCTAATATATCCGCTGAACCTAATGCGACATACAGATTCTTCTGTTTATTTAAGTTTATATCCTGTGCATACACACATGTGGCAATCATCACCATACAATAGAGTATTGTAAAGCGCCACAAACAGATATTTCGATGTATTTTTCGCATAGTATTATTAGATTTAAGGTAATTATTAGAATAATGTTAATTGAATCGGTCCCTCGTCACTATATTTCTTAGGTCTGTCTGGTTCAGAAAGTTTATCTGACAATTCATTATCCTCTGAATCATTAGTTTCATCAGTTGGATTCTCTATCTTATCAGACTTTATAGTACGTTTTGGTTTTACTACCATTTCTGGCTTAATCAATTTTGAAGGAGAATGACTCACCGGCGGTATTACCTTTGGCTTACTATCAAGAATAACTGTGTCACTAACCTCAACTTTGACTAAATCAAGTTCTGTGTTCTCTTCTATTGATTTATCACTTAACTCTTCTGCGGAATCAAGCTGTTCTGTTAAAGTTGTATCTTCAACTTCTATAGTCGCATCTGTTACATTTTCGTCGTCTATTTGGACAGACTCGTCTTTTGTAACAACTTCGTCAGTTGTGATGTTCGCGTCAGTGGTGATGTTCGCGTCTAATGTAGCATCTTCGTCGGTTGCGACATTATCGTCTGTTGTTTTATCATCTGCAGATAATTCAGGCTCGGGCTCATTGACTTCAACATCTTGTTCAACAACCTCATTCACAGCCTCAACCACATCTGAAGCTACATCAACAGCCACTTTTTCCTTTTGATCATCCGACGAACTATCAACGTCATTTGTGTCGGATTGAGTCTCAACCTGCTCTTCCACAATCGTTTCTGGACTATCATCCGACTCAGACACTGTCACTTCTTCTGTATTTAAGTTTTTATCCTCGATTGGCTCTGGCAAAGCACCATTATCGTTTTCCTCACCGCCATCTTCATTTACTTCATTCGCCTCATCTGTAAGCAAACGAACTTTATCAAGGTTAAACGTAGTCAATCGTTTTCCTTTTGCCTTAAATCCTTTTACTGCAATAAATTCCTCAACATCAAGTTCTAACGGACCACGGAACGTATCAGGTTCTCCGAAAAGAAGTCCCAGTTTTGGACTTGCTACATCTGTCAACAGAATTAGCTTTGACATAGGATTGTCACCAATGAAATTCTGATGTTTTGCATTAGCATCCATACTAAAACGCTTGATATATGGGAAATTCTGATTATCTGCATCCCACAACACCGCAGTCCAAACCTTTTCAGGATTATATTTCTCTATTCGTAGGATATTCTGTTCATAGTGGTTGTTTATATCAAAATTAGTGGTATAGAACTCACCATTCTTTAATACGACGAGGATTGAATCATCGCTCATGAACTCACCAAGATACTTTCCATGGCTCTCATAATTCAATCGCATGACATCGTTATCAAACCACACCTTACGTCCACCTAAAGTAGAACCTCCATGTGATTTCAAGCCTATTCTGAAAATATCATACTTAGTAAGTACATTACCGCGTGAAGAACGTCCCTTGATGGCTATCTCACTGAAATCCTTATCAAAGATTTGTTTCTTCAACTTAGGCAGAGGCTTTAATGTGATTTTTATTATTTCCGCCTCACCATTTGCATTAGCAGTAAAATACGTAACACGAGACTTTGGAGTACCTAACGTTAGGTCATATTCACGATCACGTGTTACTGATGGCACATTAAATCGTTTTATATATGTAATGCCCGACTTACCATCTTTATAGCATACATTATATATTGTACGAGTGTCATTCTTCTTAAAGACTGCCACATGAATTATCTCGGTCTTGCGCTTTTCTGCCTTTGCTTTCTCGGTTTCACCCACAAACACCTTCTCAGCAACTTTCACTACTTTGTATGTACCATCTTTGTAGAAGATTATCACATCGTCAATATCAGAACAATTTGTAACAAACTCATCTTTCTTAAGACCTGTTCCGATAAAGCCATCGGCACGATTAATGTATAATTTTTGATTTGCTTCAGCTACTGTTGCAGCTTGAATGGTATCAAAATTGCGAATTTCTGTCAATCGTGGATGTTCTGCACCATATTTTTCTTTAAGATGCAAGAACCATTTAGCGGTGACTTCGACCAGATTATTCAAATCATGGTTAATACGTTTCAGTTCCTCCTTTATTCTTTGAATCATCGCTTCGTTTTCATCCTTACTAAACTTCAAGATTCGTTTCATCTTAAGTTCAAGCAATCTAAGGATATCATCACGAGTAACTTCACGTACGAATTGAGGGAAGAAAGGTGTCAGTCTTTCTTCAATATATTTACATGCAATATCTGTAGTTTCAGCATTTTCGTATTGCTTTGCCTTATAAATACGTTCTTCAATAAATACCTGTTCGAGCGAAGCAAAATGCAGTTGTTCAAGCAATTCATCTCTTTGTATCTCGAGCTCTCTCTTTATCAAATGCTTTGTGTAATCGACAGAACGTTTCAATACATCACTAACAGTGAGGAATTGAGGCATCTTATCATCAATAACACAACAGTTTGGAGAAATACTTATTTCACAATCTGTGAAAGCATACAAGGCATCAATTGTCTTGTCAGAAGATACTCCCGGTGTAAGATGAATTAATATTTCAACTTGCGCAGCTGTATTGTCATCAACCTTTCTTGCCTTAATCTTTCCTTTATCAATTGCCTTCAGAATGGAATCGATAATACTTGTAGTAGTCTTGCCAAATGGAATTTCCTTGATTGCAAGTGTCTTGTTGTCTATTTTTTCTATCTTGGCACGAACACGCACAGAACCGCCTCGCTGTCCGTCATTATATTTTGAGACATCGATAGAACCTCCTGTTAGGAAATCTGGATACAGATTGAAAGGTTCTTTATGAAGATAACTTACCGCTGCATCGCACAAATCATTAAAGTTATGAGGTAAGATTTTCGAACTCAACCCCACAGCAATACCTTCAACACCTTGTGCCAGAAGCAATGGAAACTTAACAGGTAGAGCGATAGGTTCCTTATTTCTACCATCATAAGATAGTTTCCATTCTGTTGTTTTAGAATTAAATACTACGTCATTAGCAAATTTAGACAAACGAGCCTCTATATAACGCGCCGCAGCGGCATCATCGCCAGTTAAAATATTTCCCCAGTTACCTTGACAGTCAATAAGCAGTTCTTTTTGTCCCATCTGCACCAAAGCATCTTTGATGCTGGCATCGCCATGTGGATGAAACTGCATTGTATGTCCAACAATATTAGCAACCTTGTTCATTCGTCCATCATCCATTCTCTTCATGGAATGCAAGATACGTCGTTGAACAGGTTTAAAACCATCAAGTATATGTGGTACAGCACGTTCAAGAATAACATACGAAGCATAATCCAAGAACCAGTTTTGGTACATACCACTCAGATGATGAGTAATACTATCTGTCATACTCATCGGATCGTAATCACTATGTGGAGCACCATTAGCGGGTAGTTCTTCTACCATATCCTTATCATCAGAAGCCACTTCCTCATTTATTGAAGAAGATGCATCTGTATCATTTTCTTGTCCTTGTATTTCGTCTTGATTCAATTCTATTTCTTGTTCGTCTCGATTATCCATATTATCTTAGACAATATTTATGCAATTTGCTACAAAGATATAAAAAAAAATCGAGTTATCATTCAATAGCTCGATTTTTTAAATTATGATTATAAGAATGCTTATATATTTCTATCTCAATCCATGATTCATCATTCTATAATTTGCCATTTCCTCATATTTGGTTCCTGGACGTCCATAATTAGCATATGGATAAATAGAGATACCGCCTCTTGGTGTGAAAATACCTGTCACTTCTATATATTTTGGATCCATCAAACGTATTAGATCCTTCATGATTGTGTTGACGCAATCTTCGTGGAAATCTCCATGATTACGGAAACTGAACAAATAGAGTTTTAAGCTCTTGCTCTCAACCATTTTCATGTCTGGAAGATAGTTAATACGTATCTCGGCAAAGTCGGGCTGTCCTGTAATCGGACATAAACTGGTAAATTCAGGGCAATTGAATTGTACCCAATAATCGTTTTCAGGATGTCTATTCTGGAATACCTCCAACACCTCTGGAGCGTAATCTGACGAATAAACGGTCTTTTTTCCTAAAGACTTGAGATTCTCGTTTTCTCTGCTCTTTTCCATAACTAATTAATTATTTATATTACTCAGTCATTTTTGCTTATAAAAGATTAAATATCTTTAACCTTAAAGGCGTTGTATGAGATATTCTCGTCATACACATCGATTCCTTCAAATTTCTTAACAAAACGCACGACCCTAATTGTTATAGGCAACGCAATGATTTCGTACAAGGTCTTTGCTACGACTTGGGTAAGCATCAAACTTATCAGCACTTCTACTGTAACCGATGGTTTACCATCGAATATCCATGGGAATATATAAAATGCCAATGGGAAGAAAATGATTGAATCGGCACTTTCACCTACGATAGTAGATAATATCGCACGAAGTGAGAAATAATAATTGAAATGTCCTTTGTTTCGGTCTGCCATCTTCATCTTACTCATCACAATCGCATTCAAGAATGAACCCACTACGAATGCAATGAAACTTGCGATTGTTATCTGCGGTGCAAAAAGAAAGATGTGACGAAAGGACTCATCTTCACCTGGATTAACTGGTGGCAAATAACTTGCTATCGTTCCAATTGCGACAAGAAAGAAATTCATCAAGAACCCAGTCCAGATTATCAAACGAGATTTACGATAACCCCAAACTTCAGCAATGCAGTCATTTAAAATGTAAGAAATTGGGAAAACTAAGAAACCACATGTAAGACATATTGGCCCATAAACACGAAACAACTTTGTTTCAAACAAATTCGATGCAATTAAGCACACACAAAAGAGGATTCCCATTAACATAAAGGAAACACTCACGTTCTTTACATTTTTCATTTTTCTTGTTTTTTTAGCGTGGTTGTCAAGCACACGCCCCCTTAAGGGATGATTAATAAAAAATATGTGTTTATAAAATTATCTTCTGTTTTTTATTATCAAATTTATTAAACTGCCAAAAAGCGGCTGCAAAGTTAAGAATTTTTACCAAATAACACAAAATATGTCACTATGCTGTATGGATTTACTTATTTTTTCTGGCTATAAAAGCATCCACCTTTAAATATATTCCAGCAAGAATTGTTCCTGATATACTATGCCATGCACATGATATGGCACATGGTAACACACTTAATGGTTGTGCAGCAAAAAAGACTGTTGCCAAATTGGTGGCAAGACCTGCGTTCTGCATTCCAACCTCAATTGAAACTGTTCGTTTCTTGGCTGTAGAGAACTTACACATTTTACCAACCATATAACCTAAAAGATATCCTAATGAGTTATGACACAACACAACGGCAAAAGTCCACAGGAACAAAGCCAATCCACGTGATACCAAATCATCATGAACAGTACTTATCACACCTCCGACAATACAAGCAAGACATATAACACTCAATCCAGGCATCATCCCTTGCAATTTAGGAAAGACGGAGCGTTTACTAAACAAATAATTCAGTGTACTACCAATTGCTACTGGTATAATAGTAACGATAAGGATGTTCAAAAACATGCCTATGGTATCAATCTCAATGATCTCACCTGCTGTAATCTTCATTAAAAGAGGTGTCATCACTGGAGCTAATAAAGTCGAAGCACATGTCATACCTACAGAAAAAGCCACATCGCCATGACATAAATACGACATTATATTACTTGACACTCCCCCCGGACAGCAACCCACCAATAAGATTCCGATTGCCAATGCTGGTTCAAGATGAAATACCTTCACCAATGTATATGCCAACAATGGCATGATTATAAACTGAGCACATGCTCCAATGAAAATGTCAAACGGACGACGCAACAGAATCTTAAAATCATCTGTTGTGAGTGTCAACCCCATGGTAAGCATTATTATACCAAGAATAACAGTCTGAGTGGTTCCTTTCACCCATTCAAAAACTTCTGGTACAAAAAAAGTGAATACGGCAACAAATATAACTACCCATGAAGCATATTTTGCCAACCAACGACTTAATTTTTGCATTTTATCTATTTTTTATCAAAACTATCATCTTTAAGGCGAAATCAAAGAAAACGATCTTAGCATTACCATTCTGCCCTATATCTCTTTGCGCCTTATTAAGTTCATCCATAATTCCTATCACATTATTTTCATTTATGAAAGGAGCAAATTTAACAGCAAAATCACTTTCTTCTTGATTCATATAGTTTAAATTTGCATTATGGAAATTATATATAAAATTCTCACGAATCATACGCTGACAATAGTCGAGAAAGCGTTTTTGACGTTCACGTCCTAAACCTGCAATCTGTTCGCTCCATTGTTTCATTTCCTTCACTTTACGAACATAACTCAATCGCATCAGGGATACAAACAACTCAAAATATTGTTCATTCTCACTATTGTCTGTTATATATCGTAAGGCTGCGCACAGATTTCCTGAAGATGTACGGGCTATGCTCTTTGCTAAACCTGCATCCACACCACATTTATTTATCAAATGCTGTTCTACATCATCAATAGTAAGTGGAGGAACCATTATTGATTGGCAACGGCTCAATATAGTTGGCAGAAGTTTGTCGGGCTGCTCACAAACAAGGATAAACATCGTCTGTGAAGGTGGTTCTTCCAACATCTTAAGCAAGTTATTAGAACACACAATATTCATTTTCTCAGGTAGCCACATTATTATAACACGATAGCCACCTTGATTAGGTTTCATATTGACAACCTTTGCGATACTATCGCTTTCGGCTTCATAAATCATCAACTGCTGATTTTCTGCGCCGATGGCATCCATCCATTCGCTATAACCAAAATAAGGAGAGCGAAGCACCTGCTCACGCCATTGTTTCAAAAACAAATCACACGGAGTTGGTTTGCCGTCATTTCCTTTAGGCTTATATATCGGAAATGAAAAATGCAAATCAGGATGCTGCAGTTGAGCGACCATCTTTTTCTGAGTTTCGCCTTGTCTGCCAAGCAAGATATTTGCCAATGCCAATGCTAAAGGCAATGCATTATTACCTTCAGGCCCATACAACATCAAAGCATGAGGAAGTCTGTCATACTGAATCTCAGACATTATACGTTCCTTTACATCGTTCTGACCTATAATTTCCTCAAATGTCATATCTTATAGAAAAATACAAAATGTTCCGAATACTATATTTATTTCAAAAAACTATCAGAATAACTGCTTTGCAATCTCATTAATACTATTTACAGCCGAAACTGTATAGAAATGAAGCGAAGGAGCACCTTCTTTCAATAATTCTTTACACTGGTTCAAGCCCCACTCTATTCCCAACTGAGCCACTTCTTCATCCGTATTAAGTTTACGTGCTTCATCTGCCAATTCTTTCGGAATGTCAACATGAAAAGTCTTAGGAACTACATTCAACTGACTTTTCTTTGTCAAAGGTTTTATTCCCGGAATAATTGGAATAGTAATACCCGCCTTACGAGCTCTTTCTACAAAACTGAAATAATTTTTGTTGTCATAAAACAACTGTGTAACAGCATATGAAGCGCCCAAATCTTGTTTGAGTTTCAACACACGAAGATCTGACTCCATATTAGGGGCTTCTTCATGTTTTTCAGGATAACATGCTACACCATAATTGAACGGAGTGCCAGGAATACGAATATCTGTTCCATCATAGAACTTTCCTGAATTAAACTTATTGATTTGTCCTATAAGCTCGGTTGCATAACTATAACCATCAGGTTCTGGACGAAATCTTGAATCATCTTTTGCCTTATCACCTCTCAACACAAGAATGTCGTTTATTCCAAGAAACTGAAGGTCAAGCAACATATATTCAATATCTTCACGAGAGAAACCGCTACACAACACATGAGGCACAACTTTTATGTTGTACTTCTGCATGATTGCACTGGCAACAGCAATTGTTCCCGGACGACGACGTATACGACTACGCAAAAATGAGCCATTATCCTGTGGAGTATAAATATATTCACTTCTGTGAGTCGTTATATTGATATAACTCGGATTATATTCTTTCAACAAATCAATAGTACGGAAAAGAGCTTCTGTTCCAGTACCTTTCAACGGTGGTAATACTTCAAATGAAAACATTTTCTATGTTTTTAGATATTTATATGATTTTGACTGCAAAGATAAGAAAAAAAGACACAACAAAATAGCAAACCGATGGATTTAGGACACAAAAATGCAGTTTTTTTTAAAAAAACATTGAATTCCACATTGTCAACTAGTAAATTATCACTAACTTTGCCGCTCGGAAGCGAAGCCGCTGTTTAGATGAGAGTTACTAAAGAATGCTTCGTTGGAACAATATTAATATTTAAAACATTTAAAAAAAATGGATTTAATCAAAATTGCTGAAGAAGCATTTGCTACAGGCAAAGAGTTCCCTAAGTTCAAAGCAGGTGATACTATCACAGTGGCTTACAAAATCATTGAAGGAACAAAAGAGCGTATCCAGCTCTATCGTGGTGTTGTAATCAAAATCACTGGCGAAGGTCAGAAAAAACGTTTCACTGTTCGCAAGATGTCTGGAACTGTAGGTGTAGAACGTATCTTCCCTATTGAATCACCAAACATCGATAGCATCACAGTTAATAAGGTTGGTAAGGTACGCCGCTCTAAGCTCTACTACCTCCGTAACCTTACAGGTAAGAAAGCTCGTATCAAGGAAAAGCTTGTTCGCAAAAGCGAAGAGGCATAATCTTACCTCTGAGAACATAGACAAAAATCGAAATATGAGGATTAGTCACAACAGACAAATCCTCATATTTTTTTATTATCAAATTATACCCCACTCGTCTCTTACCGATTGGAGACTTCCACAAAATCAAGCAAATTAAACAGAAAAACATGCCATAACACAATAAGATGTATAGATTATCGTTATAACAATAAAACAAAAAGAATTACAGAAAATGCAAAACAATAAAATATCAATATTATTTATCACAATCTTAACGATAATATTATCGGTTTCTTGTAGCGAAGAAGAAGAATTTGCATATGACAATAGTACACATCTGATATTTTCAACAGATACAGTGACTTTTGACACCATATTCACTTCTATTGGTTCTGCAACAAAACGATTTAAGATATACAACAAAAACAAAAAGGGAGTTCGCATCGAATCGGTACGTCTGGGAAGTGGCGGTAACAGCGGTTTCAGAGTCAACCTAGACGGAGTTTCAAATACGCAGTTTTCCGATGTGGAGATATATCATGGCGACAGTATCTTCTGTTTCGTAGAAGTCACGATAGATCCACATGATTCCGATCTTCCGCTCCTTAAATCGGACTCCCTTATTTTTACCCTACCTAATGGCGTAGTACAGAAGGTGTTTTTACAAGCATATGGACAAGATATCATAGAATTAAGAGATAAACATATCACAACCGACATGACTCTTGATTCAAAGCGACCATATGTGATTTACAACAATCTTACAGTAGAAGAAGGTGCTACATTAACCATACAACCAGGAACCACTCTCTGCTTTCACGCAGACGCAGGATTAGAAGTACATGGTTCGTTAGTGGCTGAAGGAACAATTCAACAACCAATCATCATGCGCGGTGACCGCACCGACAAGCTTCTCCCCTATCTTCCTTACGACAGAACGGCTGGCACTTGGCAAGGTATTAAGTTACATCCAGAAAGCAATGGCAACAAACTTACAAACTGTAACATACATGGTGGAAAGTTCGGTATTATGATGCTATCAGACGACAAGAGTCCAAAAAGCGAAAATCGACTATACATCCTCAATAGTATTATACATAATGTGTCTGGTAATGCATTATACATAATAGACGGACAAGCCACCATACATAATTCACAAATCAGTAACGCAAAAGGCTATTGCGCTGCAATTATCGGTGGAAATGTAGAATTTACACATTGCACTTTGGCTCAGTTCTATATATGGGATGAATATCTGGGAGCATTGTATTTTGCCAACCACGAAGGAGACGAAGAATACCCTCTTAACCAACTCACATTTAATAACTCAATAATTACAGGATATAGAAACGATGAGATTTTTGGCAGTCAACTACACGACAGCGACATCAATTTCAATTACAGATTTAATAATTGTCTTATCAACACTATCTTGACAGAAGATGACGAACCAAACTTCCTTGAATGTGTCGTTGACACAATAAACGACAGCAAACGAGGCAAAGAATCATACAAGGATTTGGCGAAATCAAGAGAAGGGAATTTCAGATCAGTTGACACCAACAACTTCACATATAGTTTCCAACTCGACACATTATCTGTCGCAAGAAAAATGGGTGATGGCAAATTTACTCCGTCTGATTGTAAGACAGACTTAAACGGCATTGAACGACCAAGTAACAAACCAGATGTTGGTTGTTATCAATTAAACACAAATGATTAAGCGCATTGTTTTGATAATGATTAATAAAAAATCACAGTCCGTACCCCACGAACTGTGATTTCTTATATTAGAAAGCTACTATTTATTTGTTCTTACGTTTTTTACCATGAGTGGTATTGTCCTCAGAAAAGGCATTCCAGACCTGTTCAAATTGTTCTTTTGATATTTCCTCAACTCCGACAATAGTGTTATAGAAGTCAAAATTAAAATCCTCGTCGCACCAAAACCCCAAATAGTCCTTGTATGGAGCAATAACGGCATATCTCCCATCTTTATCCAGCCCCACTTCTCGGATTGCCACATTATACTCCTGATCATCAAATTCTATATACCATGTATCAACAGAATCCACATCATCTGGTATTCTTTTAAAAATTTTCTCAAAAAGAGCATTGATACCCGCTATTATCATCAAAAAAGGTAAAACAATCATAAATAAAATTGCAGGCACTCTTGACTTAAAATTAGAAACTTTCTTATTTCCTAAAGTATTAATAGAATACTCTGATGTATGTTTTATGTCTTTCTTAAACTTAAGATATATCATAAAAATCTAATTGTTTTATTTTAGATTAAATAATGCTCGAATTATTACTTACATCTAATCAACTAAAGAAAGAATCATAATTCATTATGTAGAGTTTCATAAAAATATAACAAAATTCTAACGAATGACATATTGGAATTTATCAAAACGATTAAAACCCATTTCTTCAAGTTTCGCCATACTCTGAATCTGATTATCCTTAGTATTATAGTTAGGAATTAAAGGAATTCGAATTATCACCTTATCTGAATAGCCGTTATCTTTAAGCCATTTAAGATTAGAAAGAACATTATTATTATTTTTTCCTGTATATTTCTTATATATCGTAGAATCCATGTCTTTTATATCAATTATGAATTCATGAATACATGGTGCAACTTTCTTTAAGTTATCCAATGGTACATTTAATGAAGTTTCCATTGTAATATTCCACTCTTTAGGCATAACTGCCATTAAGTCACAAATGAATTCATAAAACAGCAATGGTTCTCCGCCACCAAATGTTACTCCTCCGCCAGTAGCCAAATAGTAAATATTATCAACCATTAAACGATCAAGAAGTTCTGAAACTGAAATCTTACAAATAGGCGACATGGCCAAACTACGTTTATTTATGCAGAACTCACAATTGAGCGGACAACCATGAAATCCGACCAAAGTAGTAATACCTTTGCCATCAATAGCTAAACGATGGCGCGAAATAGCAATTAATGGAACTTTAGTTAATTTCATTTATTTTGATCCTTTTACCTTTATTGATAATTCAACCAAATCTGCAACTATGTATCCTGAACTATCCGTGGCTGGTTTCCATTTAGGCATTGATTTGACAAGACGCAACACTTCCTCTTTTATTCTCAAAGGACATTGATTTAGAACCTTAACATCCGCCAAACTTCCATCGCCAAGAACATAAAATGACACACGGACTTGCGCGGGTACATTTGATTCGTTTTGTGCAATTTCTGCAAGATGGGTATTATTTGCCAAATACATTTGCAAGGCAGTATCACCACCAGGGAAAGATGCTTTGCCTTTTCTTTTATTATATTTAATTTCTCTTCTTCTAATTCTCCCTATTCTACGTATCTCTTTACGTACATTCTTTTTTCTTACAACAACTACTTCTCCAAGTAAGACACCCTCTGCTTTGGGAAGGTATAATACATTTGTTCCAGACAAATCTAAATCTCCGAATGAATAGTTCTTCGTTTCATAACCCACATAACGTACAGTAAGAGGAGAATCATGTGGTATATAAATTGAGAAATTACCTTCTATATCTGTAGACGTTAGGTAGCGCCCATCAGGAGTTATTACGGGCGCTTCACATATTGGTATACCCAACATGTCTTTTACACATCCTTTAATCAACACCGAATCTTGTGGTATATTATCATTGTCGGATGATTTCTGTTTATTAAAAAACGTCGAATTGACTGGGGTGTCTAAGTGAGACTGCGCATTGACATTATATGGAGACGTCAACATGCCTAAAGCAACGCCTGTCACACATATTTTCATCCCCATGCTTTTGCGAAATGATAATTCAGACTCTATGTATTCTCTTTCTGCTTCACAAGCAGGACAACTACCATGGCAATGACCTTTATAATGACATACTTTTGGTTCATATACTATGTCATTCATTTCCGCTATTTGCTTTCTGATCGTTTTCAACACATCACAAATCTTTCGTCCTGTATCCATATTTATATTGTTGTTATTTCAATTATGTTACCTTCTTAAATCCAACATTGATTCCATTGATATTTAATTAGTTATCTATTTTGCAGAAAGACATATTCGCACTTTGCGAATAATCGTCACAAAGCAAAAACATGCATGATGCTAACATAACTAACATCTGTGCAATAATTCCATTTTTTCCAATCAATCTTTAGGGAATGGTCCCAAATTACGCATTTGGCGTTTAATTTGTCCTTGACGTTTATACATATAGCCTGAAGGTGCACCACTATTCATCTTCAATGGATTAGGTAATGATGCTGCAATCAAAGCCGATTGGTTTTGATTCAACTCAGACGCATGACAACCGAAATGTTCCATTGCAACTGCTTCTGCGCCATATATTCCGCGTCCCATCTCGATTGTATTCAGATAAACTTCCATGATTCGCTGTTTAGACCAGAAAGTCTCTATGAGAACGGTGAAATATGCCTCGAAAACTTTGCGTGTATATGTAGATGAAGGCCATAAAAAGACGTTCTTAGCTGTTTGCTGGCTTATTGTACTTGCACCTCGCAGTTTTCCTTTTTTTTCACTTTCTTCTATGGCTTTTTCGATAGCTTCGAAATCAAAACCATTATGCTTGAAGAAGTTTTGGTCTTCGCTTGCCCACACTGCACGAGGTAATTCACTACTGATACTATCCATTGGAACCCAACGATGAGCCAGTTTAAGTTGTTCTCCATCCTTCATCTGTTCAAACAGACGTATAATCATAAGTGGAGACACAGGAACTGGAACATATTTATATAACAAAGTGGTGCCTACAGATAATCCTAAAAAGAGTATCACCACCCACATGCAGAACTTTACTATTTTCTTTATCAGTTTCACGTCACTAAAAAATAATATGTTGAATCTTGATTAAATCAATCTATAAAACGATAATCATCTATAAAAAAGATGTGTGGAACCGATGAATTTCCACACATCAAAATGTCATTTACTTATAATTATTTATTGAAGTGTACCATTCTGTGCTGCTTCAATCATTGCTTGACTTGCATAGATGAAGACTTCAACACGACGGTTCAACTGACGACCTTCAGCTGTTGTGTTAGTAGCAACTGGATCGTATGAACCTTTACCCTGAACTGTTGCAATCTGACGTGGAGCAACACCACAACTCTTAAGATAGCTTTCTACAGCTTCTGCACGCTTCTGAGAAAGTGGGTTGTTGATAGCATCAGAACCAGTATTATCTGTATGTCCGAAGATAGCAACATCCATATCAGGATTTACATTCAATACTTGAGATGCAAACTGACTCAATGAAGATTTTGCTACAGAGTTGAGAGTTGACTTATTTGTTGCGAAAAGGATACCTGAATCAAATGTAACCTTTACTGCTTGAAGACCATTAGCATCTGTAACTGACTGAACCTGAGCGTTTGCAACAGCTTCAGCAGCAGCCTTTGCCTTATCCATTTTCTTACCGATAAGAACACCTGCGCCAGTACCTACAGCAGTACCGATAGCAGCACCGATAGCAGTACCTTTAGCGTCTTTTCCAATTAAATTACCAACTAATGCACCAAGAGCAGCGCCACCGCCACCACCGATAAGACCACCTTTGGTAGTATTGTTCATGTTACATGCTGAAAGAAGCATGATTGCACTTAGCGCAATTGCGAAAAATTTTGAATGTTTCATAATCAAAAGATTTTAGTTATTAATATTAATAATTAAAAAATGTTATTCACCTTGCAAATATCGACTTTTTTATTCAAATAACCTTAACAAATTATAAGAAAAATGCAAAAAACACATATTTTTTACATTTAATTCCGTAATATAGATTGCTGTTTGAGGATTTTGTTGTAATTTTGTACTCGATTTAAGCAATAGCTAATTGAAATACAGACAATAGAACAAATATTGCATTTTTAGGAAATTATACATGTATGGCAACAGAAATTAAAGGGTTGACCAAAAGAAGCGTCAACTATTCACAATGGTATAACGAACTGGTAGTCAAGGCAGAACTGGCTGAACAAGCAGATGTACGAGGATGTATGGTTATCCGACCTTACGGATATGCTATTTGGGAAAAAATCCAATCAGAACTCGACAAACAATTCAAAGCCACAGGTGTACAAAACGCATATTTTCCCCTATTAATTCCAAAATCATTCCTCAGCCGAGAAGCTGAACACGTTGAAGGATTTGCTAAGGAATGTGCCGTTGTAACACACTATCGTCTTAAAACTAACGAAACACATGACGGTGTGGTAGTTGACCCTAACGCAAAACTCGAAGAAGAACTCATCATACGTCCAACAAGTGAAACCATCATATGGAACACATACAAAAATTGGATTAAATCATATAGAGACCTTCCTATTCTTTGTAATCAATGGTGTAACGTAATGCGCTGGGAAATGCGTACACGTCTGTTCTTGCGTACAAGCGAATTCCTTTGGCAAGAAGGACACACAGCACATGCTACACGCGAAGAAGCTGAAGACCGAGCTAAGATGATGCTTAAGGTTTATGCCGACTTCGCAGAGAAATATATGGCTGTACCAGTGATACAAGGTGTAAAGAGTGAAACTGAACGTTTTGCTGGAGCTCTTGATACATACACAATCGAAGCTATGATGCAGGATGGCAAAGCACTACAATCAGGAACAAGCCACTTCCTCGGACAAAACTTCGGTAAAGCATTCGATGTGACATTCCTTAACAAAGAAAACAAACCTGAATATGCATGGGCTACAAGTTGGGGAGTATCTACACGACTTATGGGAGCACTCATCATGACTCACTCCGACGATAATGGATTGGTATTACCTCCTCGTCTCGCTCCTCTTCAAGTTGTAATTGTTCCTATTTGGAAAACTGATGAACAGCTAAATGCAATTAATAATAAAGTGGCTGAAATCAAAGCAAATCTTGAAGCAATGGGAATCAGCGTGAAATACGACAATGATGACCAGAAACGTCCTGGATTCAAATTTGCAGATTACGAACTCAAAGGTGTTCCTGTACGTATTGTCATCGGTGCAAGAGATATGGAAAACGGCACTGCTGAAATCATGCGTCGTGACACACTCGAGAAGCAAACAGTAACACTTGAAGGAATCGAATATACTGTAAAAAATCTACTTGATGATATTCAAGAGAATATATACAAGAGAGCTTTGGATTATCGTAATCAACACATATATGAATGTGACAACTACGATGAATTCAAAGAAAAGATAAAAGATGGAGGATTCTTCCTTTGCCACTGGGACGGTACAGCCGAAACTGAAGCAAAGATTAAAGAAGAAACACAAGCTACAATACGTTGTGTTCCTTATATGTTTGAACAAACACCAGGAACCGACATGGTTAGTGGCAAACCATCAAAATATCGCGTACTTATCGCAAGAGCATACTAAGGATATATTTTTATCCATTAAAATGGTTAAAAACCTTAGCATATATCATCATGCTGCTTTCAAACATCTGAAGACAAAAGGATGATTTCACATCAAAAAAAAGCAAAACAAATTGCCTTGATGTGATAATGATGATGAAACGTTAATTTAAAACAAGTTGTCGTTAAGAAACAAAATCAAGATGAACCAATTACCATATTCAGACTCAGTAAAGCAGATACTTGAATATAGCAGAGAAGAAGCCATTCGTCTCTGTTGTGATACCATAGAACCGGAGCATGTTATGCTGGGGATTATTCGAGATGCGCAAAATTCTGCGTATAACCTGATGAGGAAACAATATATTGTTGATATAAAAACCTATCGTCAGCAACTCGAAGAACTTCTCAGTCAACATTCCAACAAAGAAAGACCAACAAATGCACCTAACATGAGCGAAGAAACCGCGAATATGCTTAGAATTGGTCAGATGGAAGCCAAAATGATGAAAAGCGAAAAAATAGAGCCCGAACACCTACTGTTGGGAATACTCAAACAATCTGAAATACAGAAAAAGAGAAATATGCTTGACAAATATGATCTCACATATGAGAATCTAAAGGCATCACTCACTCGCCCTATCCCACATGCGGACATAGACGTGGATGATGACGACGATGATGAAGATACACCTCCTGCAAGTCGCACAAGACAACAATCTTCATCAAGCCAACAAGCATCAAGCAACACACCTGCAATCGATTCTTTCGGTACTGATATCACTAAAGCTGCAGCCGAAGGAAAACTCGACCCTGTAGTCGGACGTGAAAAAGAAATAGAACGTATTGCACAGATTCTCTCAAGAAGAAAGAAAAACAACCCAATACTCATCGGTGAACCAGGAGTGGGAAAAAGTGCAATAGTCGAAGGACTTGCTATTAGAATCAACGAACGTAAGGTTTCAAGAACACTATTCAATAAAAGAATCATATCATTGGATCTTGCAAATGTCGTGGCAGGCACAAAATACCGCGGACAGTTCGAGGAACGAATGAGAACCATCATCAACGAACTGATTGCAAACCCTGATATCATAATCTTCATAGACGAGATACACTCAATTATCGGTGCTGGAAATCAAGCCGGACAGATGGATGCTGCCAATATGATGAAACCTGCATTATCACGCGGACAAATGCAGTGTATCGGTGCTACAACATTGGATGAATACAGAAAATCCATAGAAAAAGATGGAGCATTGGAACGCCGTTTCCAAAAGATTTTGGTTGAACCTACATCGGCTGAAGAAACTCTCACAATACTTCACAACATCAAAGACAGATATGAATCACATCATAATGTAACATATACTGAGGATGCATTGGAAGCATGTGTGAAATTATCACAACGATATATCACCGATCGCCAGTTCCCTGATAAAGCCATAGATGCTTTAGACGAAGCAGGTTCACGTGTACACATAGGCAACATATATGTTCCTAAAGAAATTGAACAACAAGAAGCACTCATAGACGAGGCAATACATAAAAAGAACGAAGCTGTTAATTCTCAGAATTTTGAGCAGGCTGCAAACTATCGAGACGCTGAAAAGCATCTTAAACTGCAATTAGACAAGATGAAAGAGGAATGGGAGAAGAAAATTGCAGAAAAACGCGAAATCGTCGATGCAAATAATGTTGCTGAAACTGTTTCGGTGATGACTGGTATTCCTGTACAAAAAATGGCAACCGACGAAGGTACTCGTCTCAAAGGAATGAGACAAGAGCTGAAGAATAAAGTCATTGCACAAGATACAGCGATTGACAAACTCGTTAGCGCAATACAACGAAGCAGAATTGGACTAAAAGACCCTGCACGCCCTATCGGAGTATTCATGTTCTTAGGACCAACAGGTGTAGGAAAAACATATCTTGCAAAAAAATTGGCAGAACATATGTTCGGCTCAACTGATGCTCTTATACGAGTGGACATGAGTGAATATATGGAAAAATTTACAGTAAGCAGACTTGTCGGTGCACCTCCTGGATATGTAGGATATGAAGAAGGTGGAATGCTAACTGAGAAAGTTCGTAGAAAACCATACTCAATCGTACTCCTTGACGAAATTGAGAAAGCTCATACAGATGTCTTTAATATCTTACTTCAAGTAATGGACGACGGACGATTAACTGATTCAAACGGACATACCGTAGATTTCCGTAACACAGTTATCATCATGACATCAAATGTAGGAACAAGACAATTGAAGGATTTCGGTCGTGGAATCGGATTTTCTGCCATGGAAGGTAAAAACGATAAGGAGGTGAGCAGAAGCGTTATTCAAAAAGCACTCAACAAACAATTCTCACCTGAATTCCTTAACCGAATTGACGAGATAATAACATTCGACCAATTAGATCTGGAGGCTATACTTAAGATCATTGAATTAGAACTCAATGAATTGTATTCACGTATTGATGCAATGGGATATTCTTTAAGCATCACACAAGAAGCAAAAGAATTCATCGCTAAACGTGGATATGACAAACAATTCGGTGCAAGACCACTAAGAAGAGCTATACAGCAGAATCTTGAAGATCCGATATCCGAACTGATTATCGAAACCGATCCACCAAAAGGTTCAAAACTATTAGCTCAACTTGAGGATGAAAAAATAAAGTTGACTGTCACGGATGAAAATCAGGATAAAACTGAAAATAAACCCAACGATTAAAAAGATATCAAGTAATTAAAAACAATATAAAATACAAAAGAATATGGGAGGCTTCTTTGGAACCGTTTCAGAGCAAAAATGCATAAACGATTTGTTTTATGGTACTGACTACAACTCGCATCTTGGAACAATGAGAGGTGGTATCGCCACATACAGCACCAAAAAAGGATTTTGTCGTTCAATCCACAAACTTGAATCTACTTATTTCAGAACTGCTTTCGAAGAGAAACTTGACAAATTCGAAGGAAATTCAGGTATCGGAATCATTAGTGACACTGATGCACAGCCATTACTTATAAATTCCCATCTCGGCAGATTCGCAATTGTTACTGTTGCAAAAGTTAACAACAAAGAGGAGTTGGCGCAAAAACTATTACAAGAGAACATGCACCTGTCTGAGTTCAGTTCTGGAAAGATAAACCAAACCGAACTTATTGGCTTATTAATCATCAAAGGAAAGACATTCGTAGAAGGCATAGAAAATGTATTTAAGGAGATCAACGGTTCTTGTTCATTACTTCTTCTTACTGAAGACGGCATCATCGCAGCTCGCGATTCATGGGGACGTACACCTATCGTAATTGGTAAGAAAGAAGGCGCATACGCTGCAACGAGTGAATCTACCGCCTTCCAAAACCTTGGATACGAAATCACAAAATATTTAGGTCCTGGAGAAATTGTTCGTATGAGAGCTAACGAAATCGAACAACTCCGCAAACCAAATCCAGGCATGCAGATATGCTCATTCCTCTGGGTATATTATGGATTCCCTACATCATCATACGAAGGAAAGAATGTAGAAGAAGTTAGATATGAATGCGGTCGCGCCATGGGAAAAGAAGACCCAACCGAAGTAGATGCCGCATGCGCAATTCCTGATTCAGGAACAGGTATGGCTGTAGGCTATGCTGCTGGTCATGGAGTGCCATATCGTAGAGCTATATCTAAATACACCCCAACTTGGCCACGTTCATTTACTCCATCAAGCCAAGAAAGACGTAATTTGGTTGCAAAAATGAAACTTATTGCAAACAAAGACATGATGAAAGGCCAACGAATGCTCTTCTGTGACGATTCAATCGTACGCGGTACTCAGCTACGAGACAACACTCAGGAATTATTCAACTGCGGTGCAAAGGAAGTACACATGCGTATCTCATGCCCTCCATTGCTTTATGGCTGTCCATTCCTTAACTTTACACGTTCACAGTCTGACATGGAACTTATCACAAGACGAATCATTGCAGAATTTGAAGGTGGAGAAAACAAAAACTTAGATAAATATATTCCTACAGACTCACCTGAACACAAACGTATGGTTGAGGAAATTGGAAAGAGATTCAACCTCACATCATTACAATTCAGCAAATTAGAAACTCTCATCGAATGTATTGGATTACCAAAATGCAAGATCTGTACACACTGTTTCGATGGAAGTAGCCAATATACTCTGGAACAAGAAAACAAATAAAACCCCAAAATATCAAAATGGACTCCAACAAAAAATTCAAAGTTTTTGCAGGTACAAACTCTAAATATCTTGCAGAACGAATTTGTCAACATCTTGGTTGCCCACTCGGCAACTTAGTAAAAACAACATTCGCTGATGGTGAATTCGTTGTTTCATTTGAAGAATCTATTCGAGGATGCGATGTGTTCCTCGTACAATCGACTTTTCCAAACACTGACAATTTAATGGAACTTCTTTTAATGATTGATGCAGCAAAACGCGCATCTGCACGTAGCATCATTGCAGTTGTTCCTTATTTCGGCTGGGCTCGTCAGGATCGTAAAGACAAGCCACGTGTTCCAATAGGAGCTAAATTAGTTGCAGACATGCTCAGTGTTGCAGGAATCGACCGTCTTATCACTATGGATCTTCACGCTGATCAGATCCAAGGATTCTTTGATGTACCAGTTGACCACTTATATGCATCGCTTGTTCTTGTTCCATACATCGCTTCATTGGGATTAGACAACCTTATCATAGCAGCACCAGACGTTGGCGCATCTAAACGTGCAGCATTATTCTCTAAAAAGCTAAATGTGCCATTGGTATTGTGCAACAAGACACGCCTACGTGCAAATGTAGTAGATTCAATACAAATCATCGGTGATGTAAAAGACAAAAACGTGGTGATTGTTGATGATATGGTGGATACTGCAGGAACTATCACATTTGCTGCTAATGAAATGAAAAAAGCTGGAGCAAAATCAGTTCGCGCTGTAGCAAGCCATTGCATCATGTCGGGTTCTGCAAATGAACGTGTACAAAATTCAAGTCTTGAAGAAATGGTTTTCACTGATTCAATTCCATACTCAAACGTTTGTACTAAGGTTAAACAACTTTCTGTTGCAAAGATGTTTGCTCAAGCAATCAAGTGCATAGAAACCAACCAGTCAGTTAGTACACAACTTGATTTCGAAATGAACGCTTTTAAGCAGGCTAAAAACGACTAAAAATCATATTACATACAATATAATATGCTTGAAACATAATCGGGGAGAACGGATTCGTTCTCCCCGATTATGTTATTGTATTCCAAATAAATTCATTTAGTTTCGGCCAATTGTTCCTGCAGTTGTTTTATAGATTCCTGTATTTGATTATATTCATCAACCTCCAAATTAAAGGTAATTTCCTCTAAGTTCTTATCAAAGAAAAACATAGAGTTACCAATCAAAGTATTTCCAGCATTATTATCTGCACGATAATTATGGGTCGCTTTATAACCAATAAATTTGCGTTCAGATTGCAACATTGATATAATCTTTTTATATTGGTCTATCATTTTATTTTTCAATTTTTCTATTTTAAGATTCGCTTCATCATAATCTGATTTAGCTTCTTGATACTCGTTTTTTTCAAATTCCGACATGTATGGAGAGTTCCAAATCAACATTGAAGATTTTGCATCACTAACTTTCTCATCTAATTCCATATATTCCATGTTCATTTTACAAAATGCCACAATTTCTTCAAAAAGCTTTGGATTATCATAAGGAGCAAAAGCACTATCAACCTTTGTTTCCACGGGTTTGTAGGTTTCTGGTTTATATAGTGTTTTTTTCAGACTATCTTTTATTAATTTGTCTGCCTTTTGTTCAGGTGTTGGACCACATGAAACAAACATAATAATCACAAACGCATAATAGATAAGATTTCTCATAATATTAATCTTTTAAGTGTAAAATTTTATAACATTAAGTAAGTAATTCCAAAATTAGAGATTCAAAACAAGCAATTAACTTGTTGACTAATACAAACAACATTTGCTTTATATTCAAATTAAGATACGACACAAAACTAATAAAAAGGTTATAAATATTATAATTTATATAATAAAAATAACTTTATGGTGTAGTTTTTTGCACAGTCACGGTGAAAATGCGTATAAATTAATCGCAATATAGATTTATTGAATAGTATAGTCATAAAAAATCTTACGGCTCAGTAGATAATTAGTGGGGATAAGCATATATCATAGCAAGCCTATAAAGGAAGAATTTC
>JAIKZH010000019.1 GCA_024682395.1 Bacteroidaceae bacterium | reverse complement strand
CATCTGCAGGTACTTATCCAGGACGATAACGTCTCTGTCATAGAGAACGTTTCTCTTTCTGCCGTTCCTCTGGATAGCGATAGTATGTACTCCGTCACTTACAAAACCCAGGCAGTTATTCCTTACTGCTATGGCTTCATAAACTACTGTACAGTGCAGGAAGTTCATAACAAAGTTGTCGATGTCGACCGATGGTATGAGCTGACCCTTCACGCCCAGGCTGTCATAATAACGGTCGAGCATCTGCGAACAAGTGAGCTCAATGTCATTGTTATTCATATACTTAATCCTCTTCATTTCCTTAACCTCATACGTTTACTGTTCACCGTCATTATCTGTCTATTGGGCTCGGATCGACTTCAAATGCAGGTTTGCTACATTGGATGTTCCACATAGAACATTTGTTCTTTTCTTGGTGATATGTTAGCACGGCAAAAACCGGTGTTCAATACTAAACTGGGAGATTAAAAGGACTGAATTTGTAATATTTTCCTCAATCGAAATAAGATAAGGCTTTACGGGAATTGTTACACTTTTCGAGGCTAAATGATTTCCTATTGTGTCCGTTTTATAGAACATATACGGAGTTAATCTAAAAGTTTATGTAGTTCGAAAACTGTTACCAGCTAAGGCAAATCCTTAACCTACAGTTTACATGTATGTAATCCTTTATTGAGATGCAATAATATAATTTAAAATATATGATAGAAGGAACATTGGAGGTGTAGTTATGCCATTTGTTCAGGGTAAATGTGAGAGTTGTGGTGGAATCCTTACGGTTGATCCAAGTCTTAAGTCAGCAAACTGTCCTTTTTGTGGCGCAGCGTATATAGTTCAGGATTCTATTAGTTATTATAAAACCACCATAAATGTAGATACTATTCATGCTAATGTAGTTAATGTTTCAGACGAGAGTTCTTCTGAAGGACGATTGAAGGCAGCTGAAGCTTACATGAAGATGGGCAAATATGATAAAGCTGAGAATGAATACAAATATGTCACGGAGATTGCTCCACAAAACTACCGCGGTTGGCTTGGTTTGATTGAAATATACACAAATATCTATACCAAGCGTATTAAATCCGCAACTAAAATTAGAAGTCTAGAAGATACTGCCAACACAATCAAAGCAATTACATCTAAAGAAGAGACCTTACAAGCACTCGAAAAATATAACATATACATCAACTCTGAAATAGAAAAAAACAATAATGAGTTAATGACGCTAAACAATACACTTGAAGAACACGTTAATAAAGTTGGTTATCTTCAATCTCAAAAAAGATCATTAGAGGATTCGCTATGCGATCTTAAACAAAAAAGCAATTCTCTCAATAACACTTATGATTCTGCAGGAACGCTTATCGGGATTGGACTTGTAGCTTTTTTCGCTGGTTCTTTCGTGATTATTGTGATTCCTGGCTTAGGAATAGTTGTTAATGCCATTTTTGTAATCATACTTCTTAGTGGATTAGTTATGACCATTAATGGACTCAAGCAAATGATATCTAACAAATCAAACAGAGCAGAAATCAAAAATCTCCTCCCGCGCATAAATGAATACAGCATTCAAATCACAGAATTAGAACAACAAATTGCATCTACACAAGACGTAATTGAGGAATACAAAAGCAAAATAAATGAATATATATAACTAGTAGGAACAAGCGAATACATCTCTTAAACAGATTTTATTATAATACTGCTTTGGCTGTAATTGTGTATTATATGGATTCAGCTCTTGAAAACTTGCTCTTGTTAAAAGATTTGTTTGTAAATAGATCATCAAACACAAGTATTCTTGGACGTTCTGACTCTATATCACTAACAAAGAATATCTCATAGTCGCTTGAATGTTTTTTCCCAAATTCATATTCGTTCTCGCTCATAATAAATGACACTTCATCATTATGCTGGTTCTTTACAGTCTTTACCTCTACGTATTTTCTCTGTCCATCTGAATCTACATATTCTATATCATAACCATATCCAGCATAGTAGTTTTCTTTGTATATTTTAGTGTGTGTCAGCAAAACATTATGTATCAGTTTTCCGCGATTTCTTATAACGTTTTAAAGGCTTTCAAAACACGTTTTTTGAAAAAAGCTACACTTTGGCTACACTTTTTGCTTATTCAGGCCATTTTCAAGGTAAATTTGAGCACAAGAAAAACCCTTGAAAGCCTTAACTTTCAAGGGTTTGTTCTTTGGAGCCATTTGTGGGACTCGAACCCACGACCTGCTGATTACAAATCAGCTGCTCTACCAACTGAGCTAAGATGGCATTGGTCAAGCACGTGAGATTATAACTAATCCCAAACTCAATGTCAACTTAAATCCTGCACTT
>JAIKZH010000039.1 GCA_024682395.1 Bacteroidaceae bacterium | reverse complement strand
CCTGACTTATGACGTGGTGTATTCTTCGGAGATTGAAGGCATACAGCTGAACATGGATCAGGTACGTTCTTCCATTGCCAGAAGACTGGGCATTGATAACGTGAAATATAGTGCTCCTTCACACTATATTGATTCTGTTGTAGGTGTTATGCTGGAAGCTGTACAAAATTATAACCAGTCTCTTAACAAAGAAAAGTTGTGCGCCTGGCAATCCGCTTTCTTTCCTTCGGGTTATAGCGAAGGAAGCCAGATAGAAATAGGTCAGTACCGTACAACCGAGGAACATATTGTTAGCGGAATGTTTGGGCGCGAGAAAATCCACTATATTGCGCCGTCTCCAGATCGTGTAGAAGAAGAGATGGAAAAGTTTCTTGCCTGGTTTGATGGAGAGGAGCCTGTAAGCAGCGTCATCCGTTCTGCCATTGCCCATTTCTGGTTTGTGAGCATTCATCCATTTGAGGATGGCAATGGGCGGTTGGCCCGCATCCTTTCAGACATGCTTCTGGCTCGTGGAGAAAAAAGTGATTTCCGTTTCTATAATGTTTCATCACAGATTAACAAGGACAAGAATCGCTACTACGAGATTCTGGAGCGGATGCAGCATGGCGATGGCGATATAACGGAGTGGTTGGTGTGGTACATGCAGAAATTAGTGGATGCACTCGACGAGGCTGACACCATCGTCACCACAATCCTGAATAAGAGCTTCTTCTGGCAGAAGGCATCGGCAGTGCCAATGACCGAACGGCAGACCCAGATGCTCAATCTCTTTCTTGACGGCTATGAAGCAAAAATAACGTCAAAGACGTGGGCAACATTGGCAAAGTGCTCGAAGGACACGGCTATACGTGACATACAGGATCTCGTGGATAAGAACATCCTGATAGAGGACATTCCGGGTGCCAAGCGTCCAAGTTACTCTATCGTCTACGATGCAGAGAACTTGACGCAATTCTTCACTGATGTAAACATTGTCGAAGAGAATGGGATTCAATATCTCAAAGCAATGTTCAAAGGAAAGAAACCGATATGCGAAAGGATTCTGAAACTTGATGCAGAACGATACCAGAAAGGTGATTTGCCTTTGAATAATTTGCTCAGAAAATACTGCTCGTATATAGCGGCAAACCGGTAGAGGCATATAACTAAAGAGGTCTTCGTGTGGCCTCAAGCAAAGCAGCCATGTGCGTCAGAACCGTTAGAATCCTATGATGAAAGAGAATTGACGGGAACTGTTACCATCAATGGTGTATTGTGGAAGTGTGCGTGCTCCCCATGCATCGTTTCCGCCTACTCCGTGGATGCAGTTGTCAATATTCACTTCGATGAAGTCCTGCTCTCTCACCTGGTATGGGTGACGTGCTGTCTCAAGTTCTGACTCAGCGTAAGGCCATGCTCTGAAATTAAACGGAGAGACGGCGCTGACGTGCAGGTCTCCGATGCTGAACCATCGCACATCGGTGCGGTTTGAGTTGTCCTGAGGCACCACATATTCGGTTGCAAATTCCTTGACTCCCAGGCTCCAGTTACCAAGGAAGGAGCCAGTCTTGCGGTCTGGATAGTTTTCCCATGGACCGCGTCCATACCATTTTATGGAGTCTGCCTTCGCCACTCGGAGGTGGAAGCCAAACTTCGGCATGAGCTGAATGTTCTCCTTGAAAGGCTTGTAGTCGGCACTGACCTTGACTTTGCCATCGGACATACATTCGTATCGCAGGATGTAGTCTGCTCCTATAGGAAGTTCCATGGCGAATTCTACGGCCACTCCCCCTTTTATGTTAGTGACAGAGCAATTCTTGACCGTCCTTTCGGCTCCGGCTTTCCTCCAGCTTGCCAAGCGCTGCTCATAGTTGTTTCGGCGCTGGTTGTCATTGGCTGGTTTCCAGAAATATGGTTCCAAATCCCCATGTAGCATTTCGTTGCCACCCTTGGTCCAGGAAGTGACGGCACCGTTTGCTGCATTGATGGACAGACCGAATCCGTTTCCGGTGATTTCGATGTGATCTGAGTGCTGATGTACTTTCGGACGTTTCCCTCTGACCCAGGCTGTCTGAGAAGCAGTTTGGCGAACAAGGAACTGCTCCTCTGCGATGCGGAACCCCTTGTGAGCCCAGATGGTGTTGTCTCGGAGTGATGCGTATACGTTCAGGCAGAGTTCACCATCAGCAGAGGGACACGCCCCGACAGTCAGCTTATTGCCATTAAGGAAAGCTTTACCCTTGGCTATCCTGCGGCCGTCCGCCAGCCATTCCCAGCCGTAGTCGAACTCATCAAGTGTGCTGAAATCAAAGAGGTTGGTGAGCCCTACTGTATCGTCATCGTTAAGACTGAAAGCTATATTCTGATGAACCTTCTTGGCTTCATAGTAGTGAGGATACGGAGTGCGGTCAGCTGCCAGAAGACCATTGGCGCAGAAGGCTCCGTCATTGGGCTGGTCGCCAAAGTCACCTCCGTAGGCCCAGTATTCTCCCGGCTGTCTCTTCAGTGATGTGACACTACCGTCGTATTTGAGCGAGCCGTTTATCGGAGTAGCTATTCCCTGGTCCACAAGGTCCCAGATGGCTGCACCCATGATGGACTTGTCGGCATAGATTACATCCCAGTAATCTTTGAAGTTTCCCAAGGTATTACCCATGGAATGGGCGTATTCGCGCATGATAAAAGGTCTGTCGCTGATTCTCTGTGCCTCTTTACGGAGTGACTCTGGAGGAAGATAGCCGTCATCATAGATGTCGGACTGGTCGCGGTCGGTGTCGCAGATGACAGGGCGGGAAAGGTCGCGTGCCTTCACAGCCTCCCGCATCGCCTTCATGTTACGGCCTATGCCACCCTCATTGCCGAGCGACCAGATGGTGACGCAAGGATGGTTCTTGTCTCTTTCAACGAGTGCCAGGGCCCTGTCCACATGAGCGGCTGTCCAGTCTTCGTTGTCTCCGATAGCAGTATTGCAGCGTCCTGTTCCGTGGCTTTCCTGATTGGCTTCGTCCATCACGTATATACCATACTCGTCGCAAAGCTGGTACCAGCGCGGGTCGTTAGGGTAATGGCTCGTGCGGACATGGTTCATGTTGCACTGTTTGATAAGCTCGAGGTCACGTCGCATCACATCTTCCGTGATGGTGCGGCCAGTGCGTGGATCATGCTCATGGCGGTTGACACCCTTGAGCTGCACCACCTTACCGTTGACTTTGAAGAACTCACCATCGATGGTGACCTTTTTGAAGCCTGTATGGTATCTGAATGTCTCCACTTTCTGACCGTTGAGGATGAGCGCAAGGTCCACGTTGTAGAGGTTCGGGTGGTCGGCTGACCAGAGTTTCGGTGCTTTGATGCTGAATGACGTGGTCACCTTCTGGTTTCTTCCGTCCAGCGTTACAGGGATGCGTTGTGTCTGTCCGTTGAATGTCACTTCCACAATGGTACTGCCAGATTTGAGGCCCGCCCTGTTGTCCACCTCAATCTCGGCATTGAGCACACCTTCATCCATGGCATCGTTGAGAACGGGTTTGAGGCTATAGTCGCGAATGAACACTTCAGGTCTGCTCCAAAGCCTCACGCTGCGGAAGATACCACTGAGGCGCCACATGTCTTGATCTTCGAGATAACTGCCGTCCGACCACCTGTATACCTCCACAGCAAGTTTATTCCGACCACTATGAAGGTATTCAGTCACGTTGAATTCCGCAGGACTCATGGAATTCTGACTGTAACCGACCTTGCGGCCGTTAATCCACAGGTACATGGCTGACTTGACACCTCCGAATTCAAGGAAATAATGCTTTCCGGTTTCTTTCTCCTTCAGGTCGATAGTGGTAATGTAGCTGCCGACAGGGTTACGGTGATCATAGTGGTACCACTGTTTGTTGTCAGGTTCCTCTGTCACACTTCCGTCAGTGGAGATTTTGTATGGTGAAGTGATATTGGTGTAAATAGGCTTACCGAAACCTTGCAACTGCCATGCGCAAGGCACGATGATGTCATCCCATCCGCTGCAGTCATATCCCATTTCGTAGAAGTTTTGAGGTCTGTTTTGAGGGTCGGGTGCCCAATGGAATTTCCAGACTCCATCAAGCACTGTGACGTCGCTTCGCTTGTTGATTTCGGTGGGGAGATGAAGAGTAGCGTGATAGGGTTCCTTGTTGATGCCGATTACCATTGGATTCTCCCAGTCGAATCGCTCGCGCTCGACGGTGATATCCAGCTGTTTGCTGGTCAGGAGGACGGGTGTATGCTCACGCGACTTAGTCTTCGGTGCTGTAAAATCGCCTACCAGCACCACCGTCTTGCTTTCCCCCGGTTTCAGCGGCGGCAAGGAGGCTGTAGCAATACTCTGCTTGTTGTGGAAGGCTGTGACGATCGCACGGTGTGAAGTCTTGACACCAAAATTTGTGACTTTGACTGAACCCTTGTCATTGCTGATGTAGTAAGGGTCCTCGGTGGCAAATATCTGGTCTTCACCGTTGTATCCAATCATTTTTGCATAGCAGAACACCTTGGTACCGTCCTTTTTCTCTCCGGCCACCTTGATCGCGAAGTCGTGGGAAGAGAGTCCTGCTCCTTCCTCAGGGAAACCGAGAATGAGGTTGTTGCCCATATTTCTGTGATATACGGAATGGCTTCCGTTTCCCGCATCCACAACAGCGGGACTTCCGAATCGCAGTGACTTCTCCGCGAGGTCTTCGGCAGGGATGAATCCTTCTGAAGCGGGGATCATGACAAGTACACTTTCAGTATTAGCGGTCTCAGCGGAGCCACTCATAATTCTTAACTGGATGTTCTGCACAAGGTCTTTCCTGGTAGTGCCGACAGGCTTTTCAGCATCGAATGTCCAGTCTACTCCGTTTCCCGAACGGTAGTAGAGCATTTTTTCTGCAGTCTTCACCAGGAGGTGATACTGGACATGGTCCTTCCAGAGCTCCAGGAGGACTGCCGCTATGTTTGCGTTGAATGCGGATTTATGAGGTACAGCGACGTATTTGCCGTCAGAACCCATCTTTATCAGGATCTCTCCATTGAGGCCGATTTTCAGAACTGATCCGTCAGATCTGCGAACAGATGCGGGCCCGTCCGGTGCAGGCTGCCCGATGGTAGAACTGTCCCTCGTGAACATCTGAGCATATGATGGACTTGCAGCCCAGCATATAACGACAAACAAGATAGTTAGTGCCTTATTCATAGACTATTTACTTTAATTTCCAATATATAGTGAAGCGATAGTTGCCTAACTCATACAATGGCACGCAGTTATATGATTTGTCATAAACCGGTATATCCATTCTCGACTCAAAACGTTTAGAAACGCCATTAAAGAAATTGTCCGTCAGAGTAACGTCCTTCTTTTCAAATGCATTGGGGACCGTAATCCCTGCCATCACCAGCGGACCACGGAGTAAACAGTAAATCTCATTGCTCCCTGGAGCAAATTCCTTTCTCTCATCCATTGGGAACAAGAGGTGCACCTTGTCCCCCTTCTTCCATTTGCGTTTTATCCTTATGTAGCCGTCCATCTCCTTTCCCTTGGCACCTTTTATCTTGAAGTTGCCACACCATGTCGGTTTTCTCACCATCAATGTCATGGTCGTATCGCACAATATGGTGATGATAGCCTTGTCATCTGCCGGGAATTCGCTTTGCATCATCAGCACACCTTCCATAGTGGAGCCTATAAACTGATTGACAAACAATTGGTTATTGGTTTCATCCTCGTAATAGATGCTCTCTGCATAACGCATCGGATTTTCCATGCCCGACCCCGTACAACACCAGAAGCAATCATTATTCTCACCATAGGTGCGTATCGCACCGGGGTTCGTAGGGTGGAAATACATGAAGTTGGCAGTTTCCGGTTGAATGCTGCTAAGAATGTGATTGCATAGAGCCCTCTCCACATATTTGGCATATTTAGCCTTGTGCGACCTGTCGAACAGGAGGTTTGATAATTTGATGAGATTGTATGTGCAGCAAGTTTCTGCAGTCTGCCCTGTCAGTTCATCAGCGACATGGTCGGCTGGCATGTTCCAGTGCTCATGATGTCCCGTACCACCGATGCAATATGAGCGATGCCCTGTCACCATCTTCCAGAAATTCTCTGCCGCACGCCCCATTGGCTCATTGCCAGTGAGCTGTGCGTCCCTTGCCGCACCGATGAACTGCGGAATCGTGGTGTTCGCATGATTATGATTGGGCTCCTTGCCCATGTGAAGTTCATCTATGTTCTGGATGGCCGGATTCAATTTGCTCATCTGATGGAAGAGCCTTGCTGTAGTCAGATGACGATCATTTTGGGTAATAGCATAAAGATTAAGCATAGCCTCAGCGAATCCGCCTGTTTCCTGAATCTCCAGTGCCTGTTCCCACGACACCTGCTTGTTTCTGCCCGCGCGTTCTGTCCAGTTTGGGTCATTCTCATGAGCATTTCTTTCGATAATATATTCTGCACGCGAAGCCAGATAGTCGCCAAGTCGTTGAGCCACAGTCAATGCTTCCATATTTTGAGTATAGGTGTACACATCAAGAAGTCCCTGAAGGATTTTGTGGATTGTGTAGTAGGGAGCCCAACCCCGACCTGTGTCTTCGACAGTATCCAGCATCTTTTCGCCCCATGCACTCAAGTACCCCGTTTTGTTCGCTTCCTGGCATTGTGCCAATGAATGCACCACATAATCAAGTCTTTGTACAGCCGCTTTGTCGCCACTTTGAGCCACCCACATAGCCATGGCTGTCATCCAATGCCCCATGGTGTGCCCTCTCAGATCGGTGCTTTCCCAACCGCCGTAGCGCCTCACACCCTTGGTGTCAATGTGTGCCACCTCGCGGAATCCTGCCAGCAGACGGTCAGCATCCAGCGACATCATATAATTCTTGTCCCATCCAATGCGGTCTGCCCAGACCTTGCCTTGAACGGTTACCTTGTGTCCGGCTCTGGCTGTGAAACACACCAGTGTCAAAATCAATATCAAAAACGTGTTTCTCTTCATCTTGTCTAAATATACTGCAGTATTGGAATATTGAGCAAAACCGAAAAATTTGGATAAAGTTGCAAATCAAATCTGAGAATATCATCCCTTCCGGTGATCTATTTCCAGAAAAGTGGGGAAAAGTCGTCACTTTAACGGCAACGTCACTTCTTCGTAAGGTTTAAGAGCGGGGACGCTTACGCTTATTTCTTCGCCCTTCATGTTGCGTACACGGATAGATTGTGCCTGGCTTGTGCTAAGTCCGAAGTTCTCCACGTTCACCCATTGTAGGCCGTCCTTCTCGTAGGCGGCAGAAGGCGAGATGACCGCAGGCCGATAGTTGACGTAGGGTAGGCGAGCATACCCCCAAAGCAGTCTGCCATGCTTGCTGCGTCCAATCAGCTTCGGTGCCCACTCCTCAGCATCGATGCCACTGCCCTTGGCGTTGAAGGTCACGATGAGGTCATCCTCCTCCCGGCGCACCTGGGTGGCTTTGGCACCACGCCCATAGTTCACCTCCTTGTAACTGCCCAGGATGAGGCTCTTCATATCCACCTCCGCGGCAGGGATAAAGTCCTTTTCGCCCTTGATGCGCAGCTCTATCTTCTTCGTCTTGGCCGTGATGGGCTCGGTGTTCAGCACTTCGAGCAAGAGACCCTTGTTCATCCTGATGCAAATGTTCTTGCTACTATGCGTGTCATTAGGCTTGTCCTCATTCTTCAGCGTGTCAATCACGGCAAAGTTCATCTGCACGACGCGTCCTTCCTCGTCCTGGAACACTTTGGCACGTTCGTATTTGAACCAAGGCTCGGGTGTACCATCCTCGTGGCGTGAGAAGGCATAGGTATAAGCCTCGCCCGGCTCTACAATCCAGTGCATGCCATCCAGCGAACGCTCGTACCAAGCTATGCGACCTAGCCAATCGTTGACAATAAGATGATACTGCAATGAGTCGCGCCATACGATGGGATCCTCAAAACGTCCCTCCACGTTTGGGTAGACACGCCCAGATGTGATTTGGCGCCATGGCTGCAACCCATCCCGGCTAATCCATACCCCACCGCCACGGCACACCATCAGTCGGCTGCCATCCTGCCGGCGGCAGAAGGTCAGGTTGCTCAGTCCTTCAATGATGTTATGACCGCGTTGGTCGAACTCAAACTTACCGAACATCCATGGCCCTTCCGGCTTGTCGGCAATATAATAACCATCGATGGTATAGACCACGATGCGACCGTCGTCCAGCACGTAAGCCTCAGGATTGTGCCCCTTTCCGATGCTGTTCTGCAACTTGTACGGACCGCCCAATTGTTGGCTCGTGGCATGAAACACCGTGCTGTTAGCCCAGAACATGTGCCCCTTGCGGCTATTCTCGGGCCATCCACACACGTATAGGTGGTACAGTCCGTCCTTGCCCTTCAGTATGTTACCACCCCAGAAGCTGATACCATCCAGCTCGATGCCGTTGTCCACATAGCGTTCCCTGACAGCCTCCGCTCCCCAGTTGGCGCGTGCAGTGCGACTCGGGGCCATCGCCTCGAATCGGTCCATGTGTCGTCCGCCCGGCACCAGATGTCTCCATTCTGAGGGGCGCTGTCGTTCCTCCACTTGTGCGTTAGCCATTGCGGGTATCAAGGTACAAAGCACCAATAGTATGCAGATTCGTTTCATTGTCTATATTATTATTTGTCAGGATATCCCGATGTTTACGTCTGCCAAAATACAAATTATCAATTCCGCAACAATAATAATTTTTTAACCATTTAACATCCTGAGTAACACAAATGTTACTCTGGATCTTGCCGTAGCAGATTTTCCACTTAACTTAGTGTTGCGATTAGGAATCAAGCGATAATTGTACACAAGACATTACAAAGGTACAAATAATATTTGAGAAGCTCACACCATTCGGCGAATTATTTATGGTCTATTATAATATTTTAACGTGAGCTCGGTATAAGAAATATGCTTAAAAAATTGTAGGAGTGCAAATTATTTTGTAGCTTTGTAGTTATAAAACAACAAGTTACAAACAATCCACGCTCCTATGACGACTGCAAATATAATTGAAATCTTTTGTTTTCTCGACGAATTCTGCAAATATTTTGAGCCAGAACTTAAAAACGTGCGATTTCCACCTCCGGAAAGCTGCATCGTAACCGTCCCGGACGCATGTCTGACAGCGAAATCATGACCATCCTCGTCCTGTTCCATACCAGTCGCTTCCGTGACCTCAAATCGTTCTATCTGGGCTGCATCTGGTCATTAACGGCAAGGGCAAAATCATCCAATGGCAGCTCACACCGGGGAACTGCGATGACCGAGAGCCTCTGAAAAACAAGAAGTTTACGGAGCGACTCTTCGGAAAACTCTTTGCCGACAGAGGATACATCAGTCAGGATCTCTTCGAAGGGCTTTTCGTAGATGACATACACTTGGTCACCAAAATCAGGAGGAACATGAAGAACTCA
>JAIKZH010000064.1 GCA_024682395.1 Bacteroidaceae bacterium | reverse complement strand
GTCCGAAAAAATGTGTACTTTTGCCCATGGTTATACTTGTTTTCTAGTCAACTGCAAAGATAACCAAAAGGGCTGACACCAATTTAAAGTGCCAGCCCTAATTTGTTGATGGGATTTCAATGTTTAGCGGACAGTAATAATATTAAATAGAAAATCGAGAGATAAGTATTATGTCAGTCAACATTCATATGGTCCCATTATTTATGATAATTACCATGAATTGTTTATACGAGTTGCAGAGAATCCTATAAAGCAATGGAATGGTGATGTGCCTTTTTTTAAACCATTTTCATTGATAATCATGTCTAAGGATGGTAAAATGCTTTCAGAAACAAGTATAAGGGAGAATTCTGATAAACTATGTTTTGGTGATATGTATGGATGTAAGGAAGGGCTTGCTATACGAAAAATGACAGAGAATGAAAATGTGATAAGTTTTAATATATATAAAATAAAAGGACAATGAAGAGATTAGCATTAATGATAACAATTCTTTCAGTTTTGGGATGTGCTGATTCTGATCATGAAACGAATTATCTTCGAGAATTCTTTAAAGATCAACATATAACATTTCCAAAAGAATTAAAACATTGTGTGATAATACCAGAAGGCGGATGTTCTGGATGTATAGCTTCGGGAATGGGGTTTATCTCATCAAATGACTCGGCATTCTCAATAAATCAAAAAGAAAATAAGGTGATTTTTACCAAAGTTAATTCGTTGAAATTATTAAAGCGAAATTTGAGAGGCGTAAGTATTGATTCTTTATATTCTCTTGTAGATAAGGATAATAGATATAATGTAGATAAAGACTATAACATATATCCGATTATTATTTACTTGTCTAATGGTGAAATCACATCTGTGGGCATACAATCTCCTAACACAGATGCTTTTGGCCAATTGATAAAAGACTTATAGCTTATGAAGAAAAACATTTTGTTTATAGCAGTAATATCTGCTTTATGTTCATGTTCAGTAGATAATAATACAATTGATATATCAGAAGTTATCAATGATAAATCGTCAATATGTCTTGATTGCACATATGACGTGGTAGATATAGTAAGGCTGGAAACAACACCGAACTCAATGCTTGGTGCAGATGCAACTATGTTGGCTGTCACAGATTCAGATTACATCATCCGTTCAAGGAATAATGTGTATAGGTTTGATCGTACTGGAAAATTCCGAAACCTGATAGGTGTATATGGTAAAGGAGCGTCGGAGCATGGACGTATTATGTCATCGTGTTGTTCTGAGGCAGATCGTCGGGTATATATACTTACTATGGAACAGCAGGTGTGTGTTTACTCGTTTGATGGTAAGTTTATAAAAAAGATGAAATTGTTCACAGAAGATAACGAGAACATAAAGTCCATAAAATATGATAAGAAAATGGGACTCGTTTGTGAGGTTAGACAATATAATAATCCAGGTGTTACCATGAAATTATGTGCTTATAAGGATGATGGTAGCCGAAGCAAAGAGTTTGTCATATATTCAGACGATTATGATTTCACAATTGACAGAGAATCATATGGTAACACTTATCAGTGTGGTGATACGATTAAGTGTAAGTTGGATTTTGATGATCATATATATTCAATCTCGGATTTTAAGTGTTCCTCAGTCTCATTAAAATCTAATGACTTGTTGCCAACTCGTGATTATGTGGAGGATATGAGTAAGAAAAATGAACTGATGATGTCAAAGATGCAGACCCTTCTAATGAGTGAGACGGCTAACTATTTATATATGATTGCTGCATATAATATGAAGTGTCGTTGTGTTTTGATTGATAAGAACAAAAAGGAGGTGGTTTACAGTGTTGAAGGTAATCCGAAACAAAACGGAGGCTTGAACATATCGTTGTTGCCAAGTGTGGAATTCTGGCCTACATACACTTCCTCTGACCGCATATATTCTTTTATCCCTACAATGTCATTGACGGATGCAGAGAAGAACCTGTTGCACGATTATAATATAGATCAGTTGTCGGCAAATGATAATCCGCTCCTTCTTGTGTTAAAGGAAAATGTGGAAAGAAAATAAATGATATACTGTAAGTTGTATGTATTTTAGTCACTAGTAGAAAAGGTCGGACTCGCGACTGTGATTCCGACCTGTGTCATTATAATCAGATCGTTTCTTCTGCCTTTTATATAAGAGGAATATACTAGTTTTCGATAATTCGAATTTACTCTTTGTTGAGAATATTTCAGCATTAAGTGATAATGACGATCCCAGTATTCCTGAATGCCCTGGTGAAGCTCGCTGGTCAACTTCTCTAATTGGTGATGCAGAAACAACATTGAGATTTCATGTGGCTGATTCGCTTGATCGTTGTCAAATTGTAAAGTTTAAAGGCTGTTATGCTTACGGAACCGGCAAGAAACCTGGTAATAATATGATGTTCTGGGATACAGATTTTGGTAATGAGTTTTATACAGGCTGTAATTATGCATTACATAGATATGATATTAGATAAATAGAAAACCCTACAATAATGATGAATTATAAATACTTGATATTTTTAGTAGCGATTATTATTTGTACAATTTCGTGTCGTACAATTCAAGACTCAGCCAATGAAGTTACAGTTAATTATATGAACGATCCTAAAGATGCTTCTACATTGATGGATAGCATCCGAGTGATAAAGCCTGCTTCAACTGTAAAAGAGGCTGTTATCGGTCGTACTGAAAGAGTATTGGCATCTGATGATAGAATTTTTATAGTTGATAGAATGCTTAATAAAGTGTTATGCTTCGACTATGCTGGTAATTTTATCAAATCAACAGAGTCATTAATCGGAAAAAGTAAAAATGAATATGTTTGCATATTAGATGCTTCAATTGATCCTGTTGAAGGTTTGCTATATGTTTATTTCGATTCACCATACAGAATGATGACCTTTAATATGGATTTAGAGCGTGTAAATACCTATCAACTTAACGAATTGTTTTTCGAGATTGCAATTTCAGGAAATAGTTTGTATTCATTGTGCTATACTTCAAATGAGGATGCTCTGGAATTGAGACAATATGATAAGCATCATCCAGATGGAGAATATCAAGTGTTACTAACTCAAGATGAGATTGCTCAAGGAGTTGGTTGGATGGGTAAGGCTCTTACTAGCGACGGAAGTAAATGCTGGCTTTCATTACCATTCTCTAATAAGATATATTCGATAAATGATAAAAAAATAGTATCAGAATATTTAATAGACTTTGGAGATAGATGGTTTGATTATAGCAAATCAAAGGATTTGAGAGGATCTAGTTTTTTAAATTTTAATAAAGATAAGATTTCGCTAATTTATAATATCTCTGCATCAGATTCCTTATTGTTGTTTAATACAAATAAAGCAGGTTTAGTTAGTGCTGTAAGAGAAAGTAATCAAGCAACTTTAAATTTGTATGTAGAGAATGATGATTGCCCGTTTATGAGTTCCACGATATATCCGTTAGGTGGGTTGCCAAGTTCTATGGTAATTATTGTCCCTAATTCGCAAATCATGCAATATAAGGCTGAATGTAAACGACATAATACCAAAGAAGTTTTTTCCAATAAGCAACTTGAGCAAATCGTCAATGAATATCAAAACTCTGATAATCCATTAATTGTTATTGCAAGAATCAAATGATATTATTGATGATTGCAAATAATAGTTCTATGTGAGTATATTCCGTTATAATGCTTATATAAGATCAATTATAATATGAGTATATAATATAACGAAATATACTTGCATTGTGTAATGTTTTAATCTATTTGAAGAATTATGGGTAAAAAAACTTATTTAATATTTATAAGTGTAATTTGTATTATTTGTGTATTATGTTCATGTGATAAATCTTATTCAATCAGTAAAAAACTACATACTATGCAAAGCCATGCGGTTTACATTCCTATAAATCAATATTTGGCATTAGGTGATAGTAGTAAGTATTCACCTCGTGATATATTAAATTCTCGTTACAAATATGTAGTTTATTATGATTCAATGGATTGTAAACCATGTAAAATATATGAATTAAAACAATGGAATAGATTATTGCAAGATTATGATGTTCATGATGTTTCATGTATTTTTATTTTTTCTGTGAAAAATCACGATTTGTATTCATATAAAGAATATTATGATGAATTGCAACTTGATTATCCGATATTTTTTGATAAAAAGAATTGTTTTCTAAAAAAGAATCCCTATATACCT
>JAIKZH010000051.1 GCA_024682395.1 Bacteroidaceae bacterium | reverse complement strand
ATGACAAAAGGTGCTAACTCATCTGTTGTAAAAGCAATGGGACAAATTACTGAAACTGGTAACCCTAATGCTATCGAACAGAAGGAAGCAGACAAAGCAACAATCGAAGGATATTATAATACTGCTGGTATAAGAATCAATACTCTTAAACAAGGTATTAATATTATCAAGATGACTGATGGTACATTCAAGAAGGTTTTGGTAAAATAATCGCCAACCATATACTTTAAACAAGAAGACTGCCCCCAAAGGCAGTCTTCTTGTTGTTTTTATACATCATGTAATCGTATATCTATGTTTAGTGAAATAAAGATTACAATTAACGAACAAATAAATCGAAAAAAACAATATTAGAAAAAAATATCACTAATAAATTGTTTTATATAAAAATAAATCTTATTTTTGCGAATTAGATGATACCTAATATATACATTATATATTACTCTATACAGCAAATAAAATTGCTAACCCTACGCTATTGACACTATAAACCTTCTTTGTTTTCTTACTTATTTGGATTAACAATAAAACATATAAAAAAGTAACTATGAAAAAACTTAACATTACAAAATGCCTAACCATTATTATACTATGTATATTAATGATTACAACGTCATATAGAGTTCATGCGCAAGCACGAAGACCTATAGACAGCCAGCATCCGGCATGGCTTATCCATATCGATGTATGGAACGAAGCCGACCCACAGAAAATTATTGACTTGATTCCTGATGACATCAAGCCTTTTGTAATCCTGAACCTATCTCTATCATGTTCATACGACACGGAGTTGAACATCTATCGCAGACCTCAGAATGCGATCCTTACGTATGAATCATGGGCATCTGTATGTCAAACCAATCAGATGTGGTTCACTTGTCAACCTGCCAGTGGTGGGCATACTCATATTCAAGACGATGACCTCGATACGTTCGAGTATTTCTTTAAGAAATATCCTAACTTCTTAGGTTGGAACTACGCAGAACAATTCTGGGGATTCAACGAGCCAAACGACAGAAGTTCAAGTTCCGATGTTTCACGTATTGCGCTATTTGCAAAATTGGTTCCTATGCACCATAAATATGGTGGTTTCCTTACTATCAGTTTCTGCGGAAACCAATGGTCACACCCATTGAACCCTGTAGGAATGATGAAACGAAACAGCGACCTACGTCAAGCATGTGAAAGATATCCTGAAGCATGTGTGTGGTTATACAAATACACCACATCTGGATGTTTCTACAATAATGAAAGTGTTTCCATTTCTCCATTCATCTCTGGACGCGCCACCAACTATGGCGTACGTTATGATAACTGTGGATATAACGGAGCATTGGACACATTCTTCGGAGAAGGAAGCGGACACACCTACCCTAATGCGGTCGGATACGGAACTATCATGGAACAAACATGTATCAATGGTGGTGCGGTTTGGGACGGACCTGAATTGATTTGGACTGAAGACTTCAAAAACCTTAGTAACACAACCACCAGCGATGGTTACAAACGACGCAACTGGGGAACATTCGACTGCTTCGATAATGGTTGGATCGACATGTTCCGTAAGATCATAGACGGAACCATGTACATACCTACTCGTCAGGAAGTTGTTGAACGCACTAAAGTGGCAATCATCAATGACATATCTGCAGATGAAGACGGCACAAATTTAAAGAATAATGCATATGCTGCTCCTGATGATTTATATGATGGATTGTATAAGCAAAATGACGTCATGAACAGCAGGGGAAATGGACAAGTTGACGACAACCACCTTTTCTTAAAGAGCACAGGACGATACAGAGCAATTCCTGTACTTATTGACTGTTATGACGCAGTGTCACAGAACATACCTGTAAAGATGAATCGTTCTGACTATAATGCCAATACCACATGGGCAAACCAACAGGCTAAGGTCAATGCGTTCAACAATCAGTACCCTTCTGTAAGCAGTGGCGATTTGTTCGTATCACGTTTCAAGAACAAACTGATTACCTACTACCCATACAGCTACATAAGAGCTGCAAATACAGCCTCTGCAACCATACCATTACAGTATAACACATGTACCAGTTTAGGATTGGAATATTATAAGTTCGGTAACGGAGTTATTGAGGAACATTCTGACTATATCGATATCTATCTCAACAACTACCGAATGGACACCACAACCGTAGTAACCGATATAATTACAATCAATGGTGCAAGTTCAAGACCTACATGTTCTTATTACAACAAGAACAGATGTGTAGGTTCTACTGCTGCTGTAAACGACTACAGCGAGACATGGTCAAATGGTGTATATACATTAAGAGTGCCTCATAACGGACCTGTTGACATCCGTATCAGTTGCTCTGGTAGCAACAGCCGTACGGCAACCGATGCTATCACACGTACTGCAATTAATCCGAACTCTATTGCCAAACCTGCTCCATATTATGGTCCGCTCACTATCGAGGCTGAAAATATGGATTTCAAGAACATCAAAGAGAATATCATTAACCAATACTACAGCAATTACCAGTCAACTCGTGGACACTCTGCTATGGGATTCCAAATTATGGGAACCAACAAAGAAGCAGCCCTTCGCAATAACGTTAAACTGAACCGCACAGGCAAATACAACATCAGTGTACGCTACATGGCTGACTCTGCTAACGGTGCATTAGACATCAATGTTAATGGTAATTCCAAAGCTGCAATATTACCTGCCACTAAGACCAACGAATGGAAGACAGCCGAAGTTATTGCAGATCTCAACGAAGGACAAAACGAGGTTGTATATAAGAATGTAGGTGGCACAAATGTATTTATTGATAACGTAACCTACTCTATCATTGAGGAGGAAGAAGAAGGTGGTGGTTCTGTTGAGCCTATAGGTACTGATGTATATACTTTGAGTTTCGACGGCATATCTAATAACGGAATTCCTGTCGGAATGGTTTCAACTGTAGGTTCCGACGTTCATGAATATAACAATACATACGGTAGTGGTCCTCGAGTATTTGCAGATTTCAGCAATACTGGAGAATTCACAAGTGCCATGTATTGGAGAGGCTGGGACGGCAATGTAGGTTACCTGACTTATGGAGAACAAAACGACTATAAACTTCATCTGACTCCTGGTAATTACACCATGACATTTACCAATATTGCATGGAAGGGGACTCCTTCATATACTGCTGCAATAGTAACAGAAGGCGGATCCGAAATTGTCTCTCAGAATTATTCTACAACAATAAACATGGACGGTAACCGAACTGCAGCTATTACAGGTTCTGCAGCCGACACCAAGTCACTTGACTTCGAGATTACAACTGAAGGCGATTACGTGATACAATTCTCTGCTGCAGATGGAAACGAGTTGTTGTTATGCGCACTTTCAGTCACAAGGCCTGTCAATAATATCTACACTATGGATTTTGAAGGAATCTCAGGAGCACAATATAACGGAGGTATTCCTGTTGGAATGGTATCAACAGTTGGTTCTCAGATTCACGAATACAATGAAAGCTACAATCAAGGTCCTCGAGTATTTGCCGAATTCAGTAATAGTGGCGAATACACAAGTGCAATGTATTGGAGAGGCTGGGACGGCAATGTAGGTTACCTGACTTATGGAGAACAAAATGATCATAAACTCCATCTGACACCAGGAAGCTACACAATGACATTTACAAACATCGCATGGAAAGGAACACCTTCATATACTGCTGCAATAGTAACAGAAGGCGGTTCTGTAGTTGCCTCACAGGATTACTCTACAACAATAAACATGGACGGTGACCGAACTGCAGCTATTACAGGTTCCGCAGCCGACACCAAGTCACTTGACTTCGATATCACAACCGAAGGCGACTATGTTATACGTTTCTCTGCAGCAGACGGAAATGAATTGTTATTGTGTGCACTCAAAATCGACCAGACAGGTATTTCTTCCGGAGAACCAGCACCGTCAGTTCTCACAGTCAAAGGAGGAAAACAAATTCCTCTTACCGAAGACATGTTCAAAGGATGGTCTGATAATGATATGAACTGGAACACTTCACGCTTAGGAACAACTGTAAACAATGGTGACCTGATTTATGGAGACAACAAAGTCAGGGCAAAAAACTATCTGGATGTCGGTTCATATTCAAGTATCATACTCACTGGTACTGCTGGAAAAACTGTTAACATCTATATCAATGCCGAGACAGAGAGTGCAGCTACTCTAAGTGCCACATTCGATTCTCAAGGCAAAGCCACTATCAACATAAGCAGTTATTCTGGAAACTGTAAGATTAATGCGATCAAAGCCGGAAGCGATGAAATGGCTGTTAATTCCGTTATCTTAGCTCAAGGCAATTACACAAGTACCCCTATCGCTACAAGTATGTATAACAACCCAGAGTCTTGCTCATTAAATCTTAATAGTCAGCAAAATAATGGAGCTTTAATCTATGGAGACAATAATGTTTATTATGGAAATTATGCAGATATAAGCGATTACTTAAAACTTGAGTTAAGAGGTACATCTGGTAAACAATTACGTATTTTGTTCAACCGTCAAGCTTCGACAAATGACTATACTGAAAGAATCGTAACATTTGATTCTAATGGTGAAGCATCATTAGATCTCACAAGTTATGAATATGTACATCTCAATGCAATCAAAGTCAATTGGGGGAACGATGGAACAACAGTTACAGCAATCAATCTTATCGGTGGAGATTACTCTGAAAGATCCATCAGTTCTATTAACGCACAATACGATGATCAATCAAGTAATACCAATGTATACCCTACACATCTTGGAGAAAAATTAGGTCAAGGAGAAGTTGTTTATGGTGATGCAAGTGTAAACTATCTGCTATATGCAAACCTTACTGGATTCAATAAGATGAAAATTAACGGAACACCTAATAAAAACATTAGAGTTCTTTTAAATCGTGAATACCACGAAGGTCCTTTTATAGAGATAAACAAACCATTTGATAGTAACGGCGAATTAATTATTGACTTATCAGAATATGAATATATCCATCTTAATGCTATTAAAATTGCAAATATTGGAGTTGACGATTCTGTAATAGTTAAGTCAATAGTACTATCTAATGATAATATTGAATTTGATGATGACGTTGATTACTATCTCTTCGGAAAAGACAATAAAGACCAACTCGCCATAAGTGCCCTCAACGATTCAAAGGCAAAAGTCATAGATGCAACAAATCTGACCAACTCTGCCGAATCGCCACAAGACATAAATGGTGCAAATCCTAACTGTATATTCATTGTTGACGACGCCGACAAGGTGACAAACGACAAGAACGTGCTGGTGGACAATGGAAATAACACATACTCATCAACCAATGTAGAACTGCGCGATGAATATCCATTCTTCTCACCACACGATGCCACCGTACCTACCTCATCATACACACGTAACCTCACAACAGAATGGGCTACAGCAGTAATTCCATTTGAGTTCGATGTAGAAGAGGTCGATCCTGAGATATACGTACTTAGCAGTGTAAATGGAGATATGATGAACTTCACCAAAGTTGAATCTGGTACAATACCTGCCAACACATGTATCGTATATCGTAACACCAATATGGGCGAGACCACTATCAGCGGTCACGACTTAGGCGCAACCATCAAGGGATACAACATACAACCTATTAATGGTTTAAGCAATTGGTATATCTGTCAAGCAATGGAAAACAAAGTTATTGCCGACGTTAAAACAGACCCATACCTCAAAGATTACGAGGTATATGGAATCAGCGGCGACAAGTTTATCCACGCCACTAAGAAACTGACTATGAAGCCTTTTAGAGCATTCTTCTTGCAAACTAAATCAACAACAAACAATGCAAAAGCTATGTTCTATATAAAACGAGTTGAAGATTCTACAGGTATCAGTGAGGCGAAGTTTGACAATGCTAAAAACAGCAGCACTTTCAACATTGCAGGTCAAAAAGTAGATGACAACTACAATGGTATAATTATAAGAAACGGACAGAAAAAATATAGGAGATAGAATTATGAAAAAATATATTATACCTAAAATGGAGGTGTACCAAGCAGTGGTGACCGACATGATAAATCTCAGCCAACAATTGATATCTGAAGATAGCGACGACTTGATTCTTGATGCTAAAGAACACAAGCAAATTGGATCTCCTGATATATGGGAAGAATACTAAAGTCTATATGTATCATCCTCTCTGCGGAACCGATCTTTCATCATAAGATTGGTTCCGCAATTGGTTTTAGACAAAGCCATCATCTTTCCCCATAGCATCTCATGCTTTGAAATCAACAAACATAAATACCTCATGTCACATTCCTTTTACCCCAATAAAAAAACTCACCCTACTTTCACAAGTCGGGTGAGTAGAAAAAAGTCTTTCCTTATAGCTTAAAATCTTTATTTTGTTTGCAAATATATGATAATTCTTCATCACAACAAAAAAATTGCAAAAAATCATAAAAATGTGCCATTATTTATCTGTTTTAGTTGGAAAAAGAAAAAAAATGGGTAAAAAAAGCGAATAATTCACAAAAATACAGTAACTTTGTAGCGATATATATCTTTTAGGATTCATTATAAAAAAGTTTAATTTATAATAATAACAAAAAACGAATAATCACAATATTTTATTAACTACAATGAAAACAAAAGTATTATTTTTATCAATGGTAGCATTATTGGGATTGGGAAGTAATTCCATGTTACACGCACAGGTTGAGTTGGATGCCAATTTTCCAGCAAACCAACCAAACGATGCGACATGGGCACCTTCATCTTCCTCTTCCGGATATAAACTATCATGGAGCAATTTAGGAAAGAAATTGCCTTTAACTAAGACGAGTAACACACTTACGCTCATAGGCAACTGTGATTTCAGTGCATATGATGCGGTAACTATGCACATGGTCTATGACTTAGACACTGAACTACCAGATGGTTATGCTATTTTTGACACAAAAGCACATCTAAAAACTGCAGTTAATGGAGAAACTGATGTTTTACTAAGAGACCATAGAACTAAATCTCACGTAAGAACAATGGATCTGGATATCGATCCTGCAAGAGTAGGAGGTTTAAATAACATTGAAAGTATTTATTTACAATCTACTCACAATGGAGATAATGGAGGGGCATTATTCGTAACTGAAGTTTATTTCAATACTCCACAAATTATTGCTCGTAATACATCACAGCAACCTTTTAGTTCTAGAACAACTAATGGAAATGTTTTCTTATTTGAAAATCTTCCAGCAGGTACATTTTCTGGAGCAACAAATATTGACCTTGTAATGTCAAATATATTTGACACTCACGGAGTAAATGAAGCATTCGAGGTATGGGCCACTACTAATGGCGGCAATGACGTTAATATTACTCCTGGTGGCAGCACAAAATGGAGTCTTCCAGGAGGTTTGGAATGCTATCTAAATAATGTTAATGTAAATGATATAACAGGCATTTACCTTAAGCCTAAATGTACTATAGGATTTGCTACATTTGATGTTTCAATAAGAGTTTCAAATGGAGGAACGCTTATTCGTGAATCAGAGACCCAAACATTTAATGCTCGAACTAATGAAGCAGGCAATGTAACAGTGAATCTTTTTGGAGAGGATCAACCTGCAGGCACATTTACTAATGCAGATCGTTTACGTTTGAATTTTTCAAATTTATCAGAACGCAACGTAAACGGTGGTAAATACCAGTTAAATGCAAAATTAAATGACAATACTATAAAACAAATTACAATTCCATATTCAGGAAGTGATGGTAATAATGGACAAGTCAAAACATTAGATATTGTTTCTGGCGATGTTTCTGAAGCTGACAAAGCAAATATTGTTAACTTCCAACTTGTACAAATACAATCATCTGGTGAAATGAATTTCTATTTTACCACTGACATTATTGACACTGATTTAAGTATCAATGGAGATGGATATGGAATAGGAGGAATAAATGCGAACAAAGATCCTTATCTAACTTTATATAAAGATTTTGGAAGTTATGAGATTGATATAAAACACCCTGTTTGGGCGGCTGGAGCAACTGATATCACTAACATCAGTAATCAAGTATTTTCATGGACTGATCGTTATAGTAACGCAATAGAATATAATATCCCTTCTGATTTAAAAGATTTAACTGGTGCGAAGATTTATATCAAGACTTCAGTAGCAAGTAGTAATTCAAACCCAACAATACGTGTTCGTATAGGTTCTGAGACAAATGATGATCATCGTAATAATTGGTTTACTTTATCAAATTATGGTGAGACAATTATTGATGTTGATGCATTAACTTTAAATAACACTTCAGATCCACTTCCAGCATCTATAAAAGAGAATATCACACATATTCAAATTGGTGGTTCTAATTCTGTTCCTACAGGTTCTATTGTAATCGATAAAATTGCTATCGTACGCGACAATGCAATATTAGGTAAGGTTACTCCGAAATACCCTCTTAACCTAATTGATAATCCAGGTTATGCAGATAATGTTAACAGAATTGATTGGGAAACTAACAATACATTGACTTGGACCGAACATTATGGTAACCAGATTTATTTAGCATGGCCAAACAACACTGATATATCAGATTTAACGAAATTTGAATCTATTAAACTCCAGTCAAATGTTGGAACTTCTGGAGCAGCAAGCAGTTATCGTCTCATGGTTTATTATGATGACGAAGTTGGTAATGATAACAATATTTCAAATAATTATTCTACTACAATCTCATCTAGTGATGCTACCATTAATTTGGCAACATTATTCGAAAACAACACAGCCGCAATGCAAAATGTTAAAAACATTGCTATTGCTGGTAGTGGAGATAACGGAAGTTGTCAGTTCACACGAATCAATTTGATTAGAAAGAATGAGACTGCGTCATTTTCTATGACTCCAATTAACGGAACAGACCTCGTAAAATTCAGACAATTAAACACTAATATAAGTTATACAACTGGTGTTAAGGTTGAATATGCACCAGAATTTGTTTTGAATAATAATGAGATTATCACTTCTGAAGAATCATTCATTCCTACTGCAAATTCATCCACTGAACAGATTGCACACTTCAATATTAATGAAATGCTCACTGATGAACAGATTTCGCAAGTTAAACAAGTACGTATCAAGATTATTTCACATGAAGATTCTGAGATAGATTTCTCACGCATTTATCTCTCAGACCGAATCACTCTTGAATGGGATAAATACCAAAAATCTACTCTTGATAATAATCTCTTAAGAATTCCATTAACAACAGAAAACATATATAATAACGACTGGGACACATATATTATTCCAATTTACCCAGAAGACTTGACTGAGTTAAAACGTATTTCTGTTGAAGCAGAAAGTAATACAAAAGCATCATTCGATTGTGTTATAGTATTCGATGATGATAATATTAATGATTCTGAATTAGGAGCTCACCCTATGAACAATGGTACACCACCATTAAACTGGTATCTTGAAACATTACCAGCTACATATGGTGCTGTTACAATGCTTAAAATTAAATTCAAGGCTGAAGACAGTGTCGTATTTAATAAGTTGATTCTCTATAAATCTCTACCTATCTACGCAGAAGAGCGCAAAGACTTGGCTGTAACAGATATGACATATTATAGAGCTGATGACAATACTTACTATAACGACACATACCACACTCAGATTGCCGATGTGGTTATGGGTACTTCAACTCCCGTTGTATTCGGTGAAGTAGGTGCAACTTACGTTGGTCGTGACGGTGACATCCAGTCATACTATATCATGGACAGCAATGACAACTTCCTTACAGTAGACCAACCAACCGAAAGTAAGAGATATGATCTTATCCATACTCATGGTACAAAGTTACATACATTTGGAGACAATAGTTACATCCTCGAGAGTAACACACATCCATGTGGATATGCCGACCTTAGCGACTATTCAGAATTGAGAATATGGAAGGACTACACAAGTACAGCATCAACAAACAACAACGATGCACCAGTACGTGTATTCTTCGTAGCAAATACTCGCGACCTCACAGGTTATCTCACAGTTGACTCAGTAGGCACAAACTTCCCATTGTTGGTTACTGAACGTTACTGCTCTGTGGATCTTGACGAAGTCAAAAAACTCTGTAACGGAAAAGCATACTTGATTAGTATCAAAGGTATGAACTCTAGCGCTGCCCCAACTGTTACAAATGTATCTGTTTACAAAACGAAAGCCAACTATGTACTTGGTGGTGACATGATTGAAGGATCAAATGCTGCAAATTGCATCACAAATGCACTTGCAGATGTTAACGCAACATATATTGACGCAACAGATGTGTCAACAACTAATAATTATACACTTCCACGCGATCCTGCGAACCCTAACTGTCTTATCTACACAACTAACTCACACCTTATTGGTAAGAACGTAATTTGCAATGGTAAGGCTACAGGAGATATCACCCTCACTTACGGAAAAGACTTCTATGCTCCATACGACGTAGATATGAACGGAAACACTGTTTCATACACAGCTAACATTTCTGACAACCTCAGTACTCTTGTATTGCCATTCAGCACAACAATTCCTGAGGCTACAGACTTAAGAGTATATACTGTTTATGCAAGTATTGATGAAGGAACAACATATGTTGAGGCACATCAAATGACTCCAGGAACCACATTACCTGCTAACACTCCTGTTCTTATCCGAGTACCAGAAGGAGGTTCTACTTCAACATCATGGACATTCACTGGTACAAGCATCGAAGCAACTCCATTCGTAATGAAGAACGAAGGTTTCGTAGGAACTTACACAGCACAACGTGCTCCAGGTTCTGGTTCTGGTTATCGTACATACAACCCATATGTTAAGACTAATTACGACTCATACGATTGGGGTACTCCAGAACTCGTACCAAACCGCTACGTTCTACAAAAGGTTAATGGTAATTTCATTTTCAATTCTGTAAACAGAGAGGAAGCTGGAAACATGTACAAACCTAAGATGAAAGGATTCAGATGCTGGTTAGTTTCTGATAACGATTTGGTTAATGCAGCAGAACACTCAACAGAACAAAACAACGCTAAAAAATCTATTAGATTCATCGACGTTGATGCTACAAGTATCAAATGTGTTACTGAAACTCCAGAAGACAAGACTGCAAGTAAGGGAATATTCAACTTACAAGGTCAACGTCTTGCTGCTCCTCAAAAAGGTTTCAACATCATTAATGGTAAAGTTATATACAATAAATAATTATCAATAAACATGTTCCTTCCCCATTCACATGGGGAGGGAACCAAAATAATCAGTATTATGAAATTAATCTATAAAAAACCTGAAATTGAGATTGTGAATGCCACAGCACAACCATTCATGGAAAACATCTCTATCGGTGTTGGAAATGGTGCACAGCCAGGCGGTGGTCCAGACGATGATGATGCATTCGCAAAAGAAAAGAAAGACTTCGGAGACGATATTTGGGGAGATTAAACACTTGAGAAGTTTTTACCCTAATTCTCAATAAAAATCAAACTAAATATAAATAGAAAATGCGGCAATTCTCATTTTGCCGCATTTTTATTTTTTATTACTCCATGAAGGAGTTGAAAATTAGACTATGCTATGATTTAATCGATTCTTAGTTTATCCGATTCCTCGTTTTCCCCTTTTAGATTTCTGACTCGAAGAGTCCCAGATTTACATAAATAATCCCAGACATATCTTGATATATCAAATCATAGCATACGCAAATAATTGTCAATTATTAATTGTCAATTCTCAATTATGAATTGGCTTCGTCGCCTAACACCTTAAAATTGAAATTATTATAAAAAATTATGAAAAATTAGCATATAGATAAAAAAAAAGTTGTAAATTTACAGCGGATTTGTGTAATTGGCTCAGAAAGCCTGTTATGATATTCATTATCAACAAGTCTAAAAACAACAAGTATAGTAGGAACATGAAGTGGAAAACGGCAAAATATCACGCGCCTATGTACTTATATTCTATATTAGTTATATTAGTACGATTATTTGCCATCTGATAGAATCAGCGAGCTATGTGGGAATATGTTTAACAGGATTAAGAGTATTAATTTTAAGGTTTATTAATTTTATTCTGTAAGATAGATGATACACAGATGATTATCGTACGAAAACTGACACACCTTATATAACATGTAAGAAAGTTTAATAACCAACTCAATATTTATAAATCATGAAACAAAAAAACTTATTATTCACTGTAGCAACGGTCCTTTGCTTAGGATATAATGCTACGTTGCATGCGCAACATAATGAGTTAGATGCCAACTTGGCTTATAGCATTGCTAATGACGCTACATGGCAAAGCATTGAAGGTGGGCATCAACTTACATGGAATAACCTTGGAAAAAAATTGGCTTTAACAAAGACCACAAACACTGTGACTCTTAAAGACAACTGTAACTTCGGAAGTTATGATGCAGTAACAATGCATATTACTTATGAATTAGACACAGAATTACCAGATGGATATGGTTTATACGACACAAAAGCTGAATTAAGAAATTCAATAAATGGTCAAACAATTGTTAATCTTCGAGGTATTAGAACAAAATCTCATGAAAGAACAATGGACTTAACTATTGATCCTGAAATTGTAGGTGGATTAGCAAATATTAAGAAAATATTCTTACAAAGTTTACACTCAGGAGACAATGGTGGAGCTTTATACGTAAAAGACGTTACATTTGATGTCCCTACAATTGTTGCTTCTGAAACTTCACCACAGAAATTCAGTTTAAGAACATATACTGGGAATGTGTATTTATTCCAAAACTTACCTGCTGGTACATTCTCTAATGCAACAAGAATAACCTTGGAATTATCAAATGTGTTTGATTCACATAGCGGTATTGCATTTCAAGTTATTGCCACATTAGACGGAGGTGGAGAAGCAAACATTTCTCCAACAGAAGGTAATGCTAAATATCAAGTTGCAAATGGCTCACAAGATTGTTATCTTAACAATGTTAACAAATCACAAATTACAGGCATATACCTCAAACCTCTTTGCGAAAATGGTTTTTGTACTTTAGACGCAATTTCTAAAGTTTATAATGGTAATACAGAAATCAGAAATTCTGGAGTGAAAACTTTTAATGCACGCTCAAGCCAAGATCACATAGTGACCAATCTCTTTACATCAAATCAACCCACAGGTACATTTAATAATGCCAAACAATTACGTTTAAACTTTAATAACTTTTCTGAACGTAATACTAACGGAGGACGTTTTAGAATTTGTGCTGTATTAAACGATAACTCTAGACCAGAAGTTTCAACAACATATTCAAGCAGCGACAACAATGCTGGTAGAAGTAAAACGTTAAACATTCCTACAAATATCGATAATTCAAAAATCGTAAATTTCACTATAGAACAGCTTCTTACACAAGGAGAAATTAATTTCACTTTTACAAGTGATTTAATAAATAACGATATTCACGATAATGGAGATGGATTTGGAACAAATGCAATTAATTCTAATAAATCACCTTATATCACTTTATATAAAGGTGGTATTGTAAAATTTGATAATATTAAGGATATTGACCTTGAAAATATTAAGAATTTTTCTGATCATCAAACATTAGACGTACAAGAGAATAATGCAATCTTTGCATGGGATCAAGCAAATAGTAATTTCATCACCTTTTATATACCAAATAATTTTGACGACCCTATTGATTTCTCTGGATATAAAGTTGCTATAAATACATCTGCTGCAACACGTGAAGGATATGAGTCAAGAAATAATATCAGATTCCGACTTGAATCAACAGATGGAGAAGGTCCATGGGTTTATTTAAATGGCTATGGTAGTCATATTATCGATATTGATAGTCTCTTTAAAAATATTTATGGCAATATCAGCATTAAAAATATTACAGGATTAACTATTGCAGGAGAACAAGACTATGAACATCCAAAGGGAGTCATCAGTATAAATGGATTCAAATTATTAACTGATATTGCTCTACCTAATGTATATGATGACAGATTCCCATTATATTCACCTACTGGTTATGCCGCAAACGTAAATATAAATGCATGGGAAAACGACAATATACTCGAATGGGAAGGTCCAAATGCCAACCAAATCTATTTAAAATGGAATGATGGAACAGATATCATAGACTTAACTCAATATGAATCTATAACAATTAACCATAAAGAAATTACAACTAGTCCATACCGTGTAATCGTATATTATGGCAATGGTTTGGATGAATATGGTAATATTGACAACAAAAAAATAATTAAAATAGATGCAGGAGTTAGCACAACTACTATAAATTTTGCTCAATTATTTGGAAATGATATTGAAAGACTTAAGGATGTAAGATGTATTGCTATTGCAGGTGAAGGACAAAATGGAAGCGTAAGAATTGCAGATATACATCTCAACAGAACTCTTAAAGGTATGGGATTCATTCCTTATGGACCAATTAACGGATCTGACATCAAAGACTTTCAACAACTCATTTCAGTGATTGTTAACACCAACAACAAAGTTTCTTTCGTTCCTGAATTCTTAATGAACGATAATTCAATAATAACAGCGAATAATGAATATACAACAACTGAATCAGGTACAGCACACTTCTATATCAACGAAATGCTAACTAAAGAACAAATTTCACAAGTTAAAAATGTTAGACTTAAAGTTGTTTCTCATGAAGATGGTAGTGCAGACTTTTCACGTATCTATTTTACAAATTATATAACTCTTGAATGGGATAAATATCATAAAGCTTTGATTGATAACACTAAATTGAATTTTAGACCAATCCTCGAATATAAGAATTCAATTAGTTGGGATTCATTCTATATTCCTATTAATCCTGAAGATTTAAGTGAACTTAAACGTATATCTGTAGAAGCTGAAGGAGACTATCAAAACTTTGATGCTGGTGTTGCATTCTACGATAGTTATGGAAATGAAGTTTATGTAGAAACAATTAATGGAGAGGATTCACCTTTCAACTTTTATTCAATCAATGCAAATCAACTCACAGATGTTGCAAGAATTAAAGTATTCTTCAAACAAAATGACCATGTAAACTTAAAGAATATTACACTTTACAAATCAACTCCAATTTATGCAGAAGCACGTCAAGAATATGCTGTAACAGATATGGACTACTATCGTGCAGATGACAATATTTATTATAACGATACATACCATAAACAAATAGCAGACGTTATAATTGGCGCTTCAACTAAAGTAGTATTCGGTGAAGTTGGAGCAACTTATGTTGGTCGTGATGGCGATATACAATCATACTATATTATGGATAGTAATGATAACTTCCTTACAGTTGACCAACCTGCTGATGATAAAATAAGCGACCTCATCAATATTCATGGAACTAAGACATATGAATTCGAAGATGGTAGTTATATTCTTGAGACTAACACACGACCAGGTGGATATGCAGATCTTAGCGAATATTCTGAATTAAGAATTTGGAAAGAATACTGCACTTATGAAACTGAGAACAACAACGAAGCTCCTGTACGCGTATTCTTCGTAGCAAATCCTGAAACTCTTACAGGTTATCTAACAGTTGATTCAGTTGGAACTAACTTCCCATTATTAGTAACTGAGCACTATTGTTCAGTTGACCTTGAACAAATTAAAAAAGTATGCGGAGGAAAAGCATATCTAATTGGAATCAAAGGAATGAAATCAAGTGCAGCTCCAACAGTTGATGCTATCTCAGTTTACAAAACAAAAGCAAGTTATGTTATTGGAGGCGATAACATCAATGGCGCAAACGAAAATAACTGCATCACAAATGCTCTTGCAGATATTAATGCAACATATATTGATGCTCAAGACGTTTCTACTACAGAAGATTATATACTTCCACGTAATCCTGAGAATTCAAACTGTCTAATCCTCACTAACAACGCTCACCTCATCGGTCAGAACGTTATTTGCGATGGAAAAGCAACAACAGATATCAATTTGAACAATGCTAATAACTTCTACACTCCAATTGATATTGACATGAATGGTAACACTGTTTCATATGAAGCAGAAATAATAGACCAATTCAGCACTCTGGTTCTGCCATTTGACACTGAAGTACCAGATGAAGACATAATGAAAGTATATACTGTAGTTGGTAAAATTGATGGAACTACTCCATATGTTGAAGCACGTCAACTTGAACCAGGAAGCACACTCTACGGAAACACTCCTGTTCTCTTACGAGTTCCTGCTGGCCAAAGCACTTCTCACACATTCGAAGGATCATCTTATATCTACGCTACTCCATTTGAAATTAAGAACGAAGGATTAGTTGGTACTTATACTACTCAACGTACTCCAGGTTCAGGCTCAGGATATCGTAAGTATAACCCATATGTTAAGGAAGAAGAAGGCGATCCATCATGGGGCGAACCTCAACTCGTGCCAAATCGCTACGTTCTTCAAAAACAAGATGGCGAATTTGCTTTCTATTCTGTAAACAGAGAAGAACAAGGTAACATGTACAAGCCAATAGCAACTCCATTCAAGTGTTGGCTCGCTTCAACAAACGACCTTGTTAATGAATCTGCTTCAGGTGAAGTATCACATGCTAAAGCATCAATCAGATTCATTGATTTCGCTCCTACAGGTGTTAATGAATTAAAGGGTAATGACAACAAGCAACAAGCCAAGAAGATATACAACTTACAAGGTTTGAAGCTTAATGAATTACAAAAAGGATTCAACATCGTTAATGGTGAAAAGATTTATGTGAAATAAATCAGCTATAAATAATCGTAAAAAAAGCGGTGGAATTTGTTTTTCCACCGCTTTTTTTATAAAACAAAAGAAAAAATAAGTAAACGCATATGTAACATAACAGAGAATGTTGCAACATAAATGTATTAAATCAAACATAAAAAAGTTACAAAACATAAAATTCTTGTTACATTATTATTATATGTTTTTATTAATAAAATATATCTTTGCATCCGAATAATTATATTAATTATTAATTAAACACAATCAAACAATGAAAAAATTATTTACGCTTGCACTTATGTGCATTGCAACTGTTTCGTCGTTTGCTGAAACATTAAATGTTAATGGAACAAACAGAAACATGATTGTTTATGCACCAAGCAATCTGCCTCAAAACAGACCATTGGTGATTTCCATGCATGGTTATAACCAAGATGCTGGATATCAGCAAAATCAAGCTAAATGGGAATTAGTTGCAGATACAGCTAAATTCGTAGTCGTTTATCCTGATGGTATCAACAGAGCATGGGATATCAACGGATCAAGCGACCTTAACTTCCTTGAGAAAATCATCAACACAATGTATGATCGCTACAAAATCGACAAATCACGTGTTTATCTTAATGGTTTCTCAATGGGAGGTATGATGACTTATTATGCAGCTCGTAAAAGACCAGACTTGTTCTCTGCATTCGCTCCTGTAAGTTCTCCTTCAAGTGATGTAACAACACCTAACAACAAGGCTGTGCCAATCATTCACAGTCATGGTACTGCTGACAACTACGGGGGTATTTATGATTTTGTAAAACGTTGGGCAGCATATGACGGATGTAATACAAGCAACGACCACTACATTGAACACTACCCTACAAGCAAACCAAACTCAGGTTCTTCTTTCTACAGATGGACTGGAGGTAGAAATGGTACAGAAGTAGCTCTTCTTGCTTTCAAAGATAAAGGACACTGGTATTCAATGGATAATAATTGTGCGTTAACAAGTGTTGAAGTATGGAACTTCTGTAAGCGCTATGCAAATGGTGTTATGACAAATAATGGTGGTAGCTCATATGTAGAAGTAACAACTGTTCCTAATGGAGAAACAAGCATCGGTGCTACTAACTACAGAACTTGGAATGGCGTTGGTGCTAACGCAAGCGCTATTGCTGTTATTGACAATAATTACTCAGAAAAAGCAAGT
>JAIKZH010000050.1 GCA_024682395.1 Bacteroidaceae bacterium | reverse complement strand
ATTTGAGAAAGGTATTACATCAATCATTCTTTTATACTCTGAATTGTTCTGAATCAATAAATACATATAATAATCAATTAATAAATAATCAATTGGGACAGAATATCTTGAGAAGAAATTATATAGTAAATCGCGTACATTTTTCATAAAAGTATTCCCTTTTTTAGAGTACATTATAAATGTTCCCCATTGATATCTTGAGATAGAGGTATTATCTAATTGTTTGGACTTTACGGAGTAAAACGAATAATTAAAAATATCATTTGGTAGTGGTTGTGTTACCAACAAAGTACTATCAATCCACAATCCGCCATGATTATATAGTAAATCACAACGTAACATATCTGCTAAATGCGCAATTAGAATATGTCCATCATTTACCTTTTTTATAATATGTTGAGGAATTGATGAATACTGTTTATAATTATCCTTAGACAAAAGGATTAACTGGCAATCACTTTTGTAATGTTTAATACTATTTAAACAGAGTTTACATATTTCTGGAATAGAATCAAATCCTTGCCACCAAAAAAACCATATTTTTTTTATTGGTTTATCTTCACACTGAATATCTTCAGATTTTATCATATCGAAAAATGTTTTATTATCTTTATACAAATATGATAGTATTATTTTATGTCGATATTCATAATTCGCATCGCTTTTACTGATGCTTAACAAAAAACGAGCCCAAAATTCTTTTAATAGAAAAAATAAACCGAATTCTATATTATTTCTATATAATAATTTTATCTTACTCATCATTTGTGATGGGTTATTTAAATAGGGGAAAAATAACTTCATAAAAAGGGTATTTATAGATAATACTTTACATTATAATAATTAAATTATATAACTTTATCAATATACATTGAAACAATATTTCCCCAGACATCCCAATTGAAAATACTATTATACAATCTATGACAATTATCTGAATAAGATTTCATCTTATTGTTCTTCAAAGCCAGATAGATCGATTCAGCGAAAGATTCACCTGATTGATTAAGATTTAGTAAGCGACCATTCACATCATCAAAAACATATGAAGACAAACCTCCTGTATTATAAGTGAACACTGGTAATCCATATGCACAAGCCTCACAATTAACAATTGCTGAGAATTCGGCTTTTGTCGGAAAAATAAATAAATCTGCTTTTGATAATTCTTGATGGAACTTTAAACGCTCTGCAGATTTGTTTTTATTTAATTTACCTACGTATCTTATCCTATTATTTTTAATTATTGTTTCATCAGGCATACCTCCAATTATTGTCAAGATCGCATTCACATGATATTTATCATTTAAGAAATTTAAACATTGAACTGCGACATCTATACCTTTACGTTTTAAATCATATCCTATAAATAGGATGTTTAGTTGTTTATCAATATGATACTCACGAACATGAGGTATAATCTCCGACTTATCAAAATTTGCACCACTTTGAACTAATAATAATTTTGTATAATCAGGAAGAATAATACTATTTTTAATGTTATTAATAGTCCATTGATTAGTAGAGAAAAAATATGTGCATTTTTTTAATGCTTTTTCCTCTACTTTGCGTCCCATTATACTGAGAAACGCTGGAACATTAAATATATAATAATTAACATATGAATGAAATATTGCATCTGATCTATAAAAAATTGGTTTATCAATATTTAGAAAAGCAAAATCTGTACAATCTAAACAAAAAACAGCATCATACGGAATTCTGTTTAATTCTTTCATTACTGTTTTTGAATGAATATAACTTGTTAAATAATCCTGATTTATCTTTGTTTTACCACATATAATAAAAATTTTACTAAATACATCATTCAATAGTTTCAAGAATCTATACCATAAAGAGATTGGGGCTGGAGATATGTAAACTACATTATATTTTTTTTTTAGTATATGATATATACTATATGCTATACCACTAGATTGAACCTTTGTCGGATTATTCAATGAAATAAATGCAATTGTTCTCATTATCGTAAATTGTATTAAAAATGGACCTTATCACTACCTGTTGGATGAATTAATTTTATAAGTTCTTTACATTGAAAAAGTTGCACATATCGCAGATTTTTAGTAACTTAGTGGTGTCCAAATTATAAAGCTAGCAACATCATTGCTATGCACAACTTCATTGCAAAGTTCCGAAAAATACTTGAAATCTGCAAGCAATATGCAGGAAATCAAGTAAACGAGAGGGGAAATGTTCCTCGTCGTGATGTCGTTCCCACTTTCTCAGACCTGAAGGTTGTGGCACTCTCCATCACAGCGGAGGCATTCAGTATCGACAGTGAGAATTATCTCTTTGACCGTTTGAGCAGCGAGTGTCTCAACGCTATTCCTAATCTTATCACCCGTCGGCAGTTCAATCAGCGTAGGAAGTTGACTCGTCTGCTTGGCGAGAACATTCGCAAGTCCATAGCCAATACCATTGACGGAGGAGAGTTTGTGTTCAGCATTGACTCCAAACCGGTCAAGGTGTGCCAGAATGCACGTGCTCAAAGATGCTCGATGGGTAAGGCTGATATAGACCATGCCCCATCTTGGGGCTATTGTGCCTCGCAGAAC
>JAIKZH010000049.1 GCA_024682395.1 Bacteroidaceae bacterium | reverse complement strand
GTTCTGCGAGGCACAATAGCCCCAAGATGGGGCATGGTCTATATCAGCCTTACCCATCGAGCATCTTTGAGCACGTGCATTCTGGCACACCTTGACCGGTTTGGAGTCAATGCTGAACACAAACTCTCCTCCGTCAATGGTCTTGGCTATGGACTTGCGAATGTTCTCGCCAAGCAGACGGGTCAACTTCCTACGCTGATTGAACTGCCGACGGGTGATAAGATTAGGAATAGCGTTGGGACACTCGCTGCTCAAACGGGCAAAGAGATAATTCTCGCTGTCAATACTGAATGCCTCCGCTGTGATGGAGAGTGCAACAACCTCCAGGTCGGAGAAAGTGGGAACGACACCACGACGAGGAACATTTCCCCTCTCGTTTACTTGATTTCCTGCATATTGCTTGCAGATTTCAAGAATTTTTCGGAACTTTGCAATGAAGTTGTGCATAGCAATGATGTTGTAGCTTTATGATTTGGACACCACTAAGTTACTAAAAATCTGCGATATGTGCAACTTTTTCATTGTAAAAAACTTATAAAATTAATTCATCCAACAGGTATAGAAATAATAGTTTTGTTGATAAAAAATACAATATGGATATAGATAATGTATTAGAGAAACGCAATCAGCTGATAGATGAACAAGGTGGCTACACCGCAGTAAGAGAACGGTTGCTACTCGCTAGGGTGTACTTTGCCTTGGGGCTAAGAATAGATGATGGTAAGGGTGAATCTATTATCCTGTCCTATAAAAATTCTATTGAAAATAGGATGGTTTTGTTTGACATATATCTCCCCAAAGGTATTTCTATTCTGAAAATACCAGCAAATAGTGTTATCGAGATAAAAGGAAATCTTATTGCTGATGCTCTTCATCGTTCAAATGATATTGCAAAACTATGGAAACATAAGTATCCCAATTCGAAAGTTTACCTTTTATATGGGGAAAACTCCATTGTATCTGAGACTGTGCTAAGGAAAGCAAAATCTTTAAGGCTTTCTGATATTTATAAAGTAGACAAATTTATATCGGATGTTGAGAAGAAAAAGAAACTAAATGATACGATACGACAAGAAGAGAAGACTTGGAAAGAAAAGCGTATAGCCATCCTTGACTCAGCCCAATTTTCTTTTCGAGAAGATAATTGTACTTTATTTCTAGGGGCTGGTGTCAGCCAAGATGCTGGCGGCCCTTCTTGGAATACCTTACTAATGAAATCTGTGAAAAGACTCCGTAAACCCTTAACCAAAGTTGACTTCAATCGAATCTATAAAGCGTGTTCGATGTCGCCAATCATCATGGGACGATACATAGTCGGGGACAAGAAACAAAAGGAAATTCTTACAAAATATCTTCACGACTATGTTTTATATAAGGATGTAGATATCAAAGAATCAAAATTAATCTCTGCTATATGCCATATGGTATCTACAAGAAAGATAGAAAGCATTATCACCTATAACTATGATGATCTTATAGAAACCGCATTAACTCAATACAATATTGAGGTTGCAAGCTTATTTTCAAAAAGCAGGAGTTTAAAAGATGAAATCCCTGTTTATCATGTACACGGATTGATACCAGAAAAAACACCTGATGTCCAAAGTACCCCTGTGTTGAGTGAAGAGGAATATCATGCTATCTACAGCGATTCTTACCATTGGTCTAACGTTGAGCAGTTGCATGCACTTGATAGAAATACATGTTTTTTTATTGGGCTTTCCATGACAGATCCTAACTTAAGAAGGCTACTAGATATTTCCCATAAAGATAGTGATAAAGAAATACGCCATTTCGCATTTCTGAAGAGAGAAAAATTATATGCATCCGATAAAAAACATGAAAAGAACGAGGTTCATTTCCGAATTATTGAGAACCAATTAGAAGATCTTGGTGTAAACGTAATATGGTATGAAAACCATAAAGAAATACCTCCGATGTTAGAAAAAATATGCGCAGAACTAAAACTGGTAGAATAAGTTTCATAAATGATCGAGACAAGAAGTAAGAAACACAAAAAGTGCTAAATTAAAGTTAATATTCAACATCAAGTTGGGTAATTTAACAAATTATGTTTATCTTTGCACATGTAAATAACTAAAATTAAAATAGATGACGAAGAAAGATTGCCAAAACAGAATCAGAGTGGTGTTGGCCGACAAGCAAATTACCAACCGATGGCTTGCTGAACAGATGGGTGTCACCGATATGACCGTCTCCCGTTGGAAGACTAACAAAATACAGCCCTCCATGGCACAGTTCGTAGAAATCGCCCGCCTGCTCCAGGTTGATATCAAAGAATTGTTGGAGGTAGATTTTGGCAAAGAAAAGAAAATGGTATCGGATATTGATAATATGGCCAAGGAACTTGCAGATGAGATGACTATTGTTAATATTCAATCCCAAAAACTCCAAGGCAAAGCTTCTATAAATAAAGAGAAAATCGACAATAACACAGTTGTGCGCAAAATGCTCATGGAACGAGGTATTAATCCCGATGATTTGTTGTGAATCATATGGAAATATAAAGTAAAGTTGTTTAAAAGAACTAATTATGTCATATATAACTAGTGATGGATTGAGCTGGCGCGGACTACTAAAAGGATTCCCGAAAGCCACGAATTTAATGCAACCATTGTTTGAGGCATTTACAAACAGTCTCGAAGCCATTGATATGCGCAAAAAACAGGGAGATGAGTTTTCTCCGTATATTCATTTGGATTTCTATTTCAATCAAACTATTGAGAACGAGAGTGATGGACTAACACGTCTTTCAATTACAGATAATGGAATTGGGTTTGACGATGATAATTTTGACCGCCTTAAAGTTTTTAAAGATGACACAAAAGGATATGATAATAGAGGGTCTGGACGCATACAATTGATACATTCCTTCACAACAGCGACATATGAAAGTGTGTTTAAACAAAATGATCTTTACAAATGTCGAAAATTTGTCTTGTCTAAAGCAGAATCTTTTTTACAGCACAATTCAATTATACGTCTTGATGAAGAGGGAGATGCAGAAGACGGAGCAGAAATAAAGACGAAACTCTCTCTTGCTGACTTAAGAACAAAAACAGACATGAAGTTCTATAATGACTTAGAAATTCAAGATATAAAAGAATCTCTGTTAGATCATTATATTCTATATTTTTGTGTAAACAGAAATAATTTGCCTCAAATAATCATTAACTATTACCATGGACCAAATATAATAGCAACACGAGAAATAAGGACAGAAGATGTCCCCGAAGTGTCACACGAAGACGAGACTATCAATATTCCAATAAGTAAGATGTCATCAGACATGAAACGGATAGAAGTTTCAGATGATAACATTGAAGTAAGAATCAAGTCTTATAAACTCTCACAAAGACAATTAAAGAAAAATTCCGTAAAAGTCACTTGTAAGGGAGAAGTGGTGGACTCTGTAAAAGTCAAACTTGATTGTCTTCCGACAGATATGCAGATAGACTCTTCATTTTTTCTCTTTTTGTTATCCAGTGAATATTTTGACAATCGCATAGGCGACAGTCGCGACACCTTGGAAATACTAAATAAAACAGAATTCAAAAAGAGGGCTAAACAATATGGAATGATTGAACCACAAATCGTATTAGACGATTTACAGGAAAAGGTCAGCAATAAAGCAGGAGAAATGTATGCAGAGATTAGTGAACAAAAAGAAATACATGCGGCACAATTAGCCACATTAAAGCAGACATATATGCTATCTGACGAGGCTTTAGCAGAAGCGGATGTAAACGATAGCGTTGAAGACATATTAAAAAAGGCATATACATATGATGCAAAATTGATAGCAGTACGTGATGCTGCATATCATTTGATGTTAGAAGAATTAAACACATTGGATACTTGTTCTCCAACCTATCATGAAAACTTGCAAGAACTTGTTGCCAAGATGACTGCGGCAATTCCAATACAAGACAAAGAATCATTATCACGTTATGTTACTCATCGTAGGCTTGTTCTTGATCTAATGGCTAAGATTCTTAATAGAGGAACTAATTCTCAAAACATTGAAGGTTCTAGAAATATCGACGAGAAGCTACTTCACAATCTGCTATTCACCCAACACTCTGAAAATGTGGGGGATAGTGATTTGTGGATGTTAAATGAAGATTATCTGTATTTCAAGGGTGTTTCAGACCAGCCTCTTAATCAAATTATCATAGATGGTACAAAGTTATTTAGAGATGAAGTAACAGAGGAAGAAGAACGTTACTTGTCCTCTTTAGGCGAAAATAGACGAATTAAACGACCCGATATATTGCTGTTTCCTTCCGAACGGAAATGCATTATTGTGGAATTGAAGACACCAGAGGTCAATTTAGCGTTGCATCTGGATCAAATAAAAAAGTATGCAAATTTACTAAGAAATTTCACATCTGAATCCTTTGTTATTGACACCTTCTATGGATATCTTATAGGTGAAGCATTAGAACCAAGAGATATTCGAGCTGCTGATGGCGATTTTAAATATGACCCCAAATTTAACTTTATGTATCTTCCATCCAAAAGAGTTGTTTTTGAAAATGATACAACGGGAAAGCAAGATGGTAGTTTATATATGGAAGTAATCTCATATTCTGAAATATTGAAGAGAGCAGAAAGAAGGAATGAGGCTTTTACATCCAGGTTGTTTCCGGCTAAAGTCAAGGAAGAGGAACAAGGCGTTGTTGAAGAAGAGGAAACAAAAGATGCAGAAGTAGAAAACACTCTATTTAAATAATCAAGACGATATGCCAACATTACATTGGATAGGAAAAGATAAGGTTATAAACCACCATGCGGAAGTATCATTCCGAGTGTTGGAGCACAAATATGGGTATCGGGGGGATAATCCTGCTGATACCTCAGAAACTCATAGTGGTAATAAGATTATTCATGGGGATAATCTTGAAGCCTTGAAAGCTTTGTTGCCAGAATATGAAGGGAAGATAGATTGTATTTATATCGATCCTCCATATAATACAGGCAATGAGGGGTGGGTATATAATGACAATGTAAATGATCCACATATCCGTAAATGGCTTGGTGAGGTTGTAGGTGCAGAAGGTGAAGATTTAAGTCGACATGATAAATGGCTATGTATGATGTATCCACGATTAAGGTTATTACACCAATTATTATCATCAAATGGGGTAATTTTTATCTCGATTGATAAAAATGAGTTTGCAAATCTTAATCTTATATGTGAAGAAATATTTGGTCGCAATGGATTTGTTGCAGATTTAATATGGAGGTCTGCAGATAGCTCAAACCATGATGCAAAACAGTTTTCATATGACTATAATCATACTTTAGTTTACTCAAAATCATCTGGATGGGAACCAAATAGAATTGAGAGGACAGAAGACAATAATAATCATTATAAAAATCCTGATAATGATCCCAAAGGACCATGGTGCCCTGGGAATTTGTCCTCGCCTAATCCGAGAAAAAATTTAACCTATGATGTTATTTCACCACAGGGAATAGCTATTCATTCACCTAAAAATGGATGGCGTTGGAGTTGGGAAACTATGAAGGCGATGATAGATGACGGTGAAGTGGTTTTCTCCGAAGATGGTACCCGAATTATAAGGAAGACTTATTTGTGTGACCAGCAAGGGCTTGTTCCATCTGATATTTGGTGGAATATAGAAGATACAGGTCATAATCGCAATGCGAAATATGAATTAAAGAAAATCTTTTCAGAAAAGAATACCTCCGATTTGTTTAAGACTCCCAAACCAACAAAATTCATCGATAGAATACTTCAAATAGCCACTCAAAAAGATAGCATCGTATTAGATAGTTTTGCTGGCAGTGGCACGACCGCACATGCAGTAATGAAAAAGAATAAAGAAGATGGTGGCAAAAGAAAATACATTCTAGTTGAGCTAATGGATTATGCAGAGGATATTACTGCAGAGCGTGTTCGTAGAGTAATAAAAGGATATGGTGAAGGGAATAAGAATATAAAAGGATTAGGCGGAGCTTTTGACTACTACGAGTTAGGTGAGCCGTTATTCCAAACGGATGGAAATCTGAACGAATCAGTTGGCATAGATAAAATTCGCTCTTACATTTACTATACAGAAACACATGAAAAATTGGTTTGTAAGCAAGATACCGATTATCCATATCTGTTGGATTATTTTGACGGAACAGGGTATTTCTTTTATTATGAACCCGACATGATAACGACATTGTCTCACGACACTCTTAACATTGTTCCTAAGAAGGCAGACCATTATGTGATTTATGCCGATGTCTGTACTATAAGCAAAGAGCAACTGGCACAGATGAATATTACATTTAAGAAAATTCCTCGTGACATAAATAGGTTTTAAGGTATGCAACTAAAAGAATATCAACATCAGACGCTCCGAGATTTGGAACGATATATTGAGACTTTGAACGATAGTAAAAGCCTCTCTGTTGCCTATTCCCAATACTGGGCAGATAAAGGTGTTTCTGTCAATGGTTTCAGCGATAGTTACCTACATCCTTATATTAACAGCGTTAATGGGGTGCCACGTGTTACACTAAAAGTTCCAACGGCAGGAGGAAAAACCTTCATTGCTTGCAATGCAATCAGGCGTATCATGGATAAGTTACAGACAGGTGCACCTAATCAAGTTGTGGCTTGGTTTGTTCCGAGCGATACCATTTTGAAACAAACTCTGGAAAAGCTGCAAGATGTTACCCATCCTTATAGACAGACTATTGATGCATTGTTTTCTCATCGTGTTGTGGTTGTTGACAAAGAGGCAGCATTAATGGGTCAAGGTATAAGCCCAGTTCAGATGCACGATAACTTAACTATTTTTGTATTAAGTGCCCAATCGTTTATTGAGACGATTCGAGTTAAGAAAGATAAGAGTGCAGAACAATTGAAACCACGTGCATTCCGCGAGAATGGAAACTTTTTGGAGCATACACAGTATTACACTCATCCTGAACAATTGATTAGTGGTGCTGATCCTACGGCACTGATTCAAGTTATAGCACAACAAAGCCCAGTGGTGATTGTGGATGAGAGCCATAACTTCAGAGCTGATTTAAGGGTAGAATTGCTTAACAATCTCAGTCCTCGGTTTATTTTGGAATTGACAGCAACCCCTCGTGATAATAGTAATATCATTTCTTTTGTTGATGCCATGCAATTGAAGCGGGAAAACATGGTTAAATTGCCCGTTATCGTGGAGAACCGCAATACGCCGAAGGATGTACTTGTAAATGCTATCCGAATGCGTAACAGCCTTGAACAACATGCCGTTGAAATGGAAAAGAAGGGAGGACGGTATATTCGTCCAATAGTTTTGTTCCAAGCTCAACCTAAAACGGATGATGACAACATTACTTTTGACAAGATAAAAGCCAACCTTATTAGTTTTGGTATACCTGAGAATCAAATCAAAATCAAGACAGCCAATAAGGATGAGTTAAAAGGTTTTGATTTAATGAGTCGTGGCTGCGAAGTACGATACATCATAACAGTGAATGCGTTGAAAGAAGGATGGGATTGTCCTTTTGCATATATATTAGCTACGCTCGCCAATAAAACAAGCAGGGTGGATGTGGAGCAAATCTTGGGTCGTATTCTTCGTCAACCATATACAGTTCAGCATCAAAATCCCTTGCTGAATCTTTCTTATGTTTTCACCAGTAGCAATGATTTCCGTGATACTGTAGAGAAAATCATATTGTCTTTGCAAAAAGCAGGATTTAGTAAAAAGGATTTCAGGGAAGCAACCCCAGTTGATTTGCAAGGGACAGCCAAACCACCAGTAACGATTCCTGGGCTTTTCGATACTCCAAGGCAAATAGAGGAAGAAGAAGAAAAAGACAATGTCATTGATTTGACTGAGGAAGAATCGTCTGCCATTAAGGAACAATTGCAGAACACGTCTCAAAATGAAGAAATTCAAAACTTGCAAAAGCAAGCTGAACAAATGAGCGAAGAGTATAACAAACAGATTGAAGAACAAACCAAGGGTGGAGAACTCGATCCACTTGCAGCAATAACACCGAAAGAAATGTACTATCCAATCAATGAACATTACAAAGAGGTTGCAGCAGGAATGAACCTCCCCATATTCTATACAAAGACAGTTGCATCTATATTTTCTGATGATGAATGGATCCCATTGGAAAAGTCCATGTTGACCAAAGGTTTTGACTTGCCATCAAAAGATGCCTCCGTGGATTTCACCATTGTTCGTCCCTTAGGTGTTACCATTGATGTTGTTGAATCTGGAGATGACTATGTTCCTATTCGTCGAAACAACCAACAAGCAATTGATTTTATCCGTCAGCAATATATGGACAAGTCGGCAATAGTTCAGAAAGACTTACTTAGTCGGCAGATTGCAAGTATGATAAAGTTGGATAATGTTGTAGAGCCAGAGATTAAGAAATATGTCGACAGGGTTATTGCTAATCTTGATGCTGATGAAATATCAAGTCTTGTGGATAATCTTTATCTGACTCGCGATACTATACAGGAAAAGATAGAAGGATTGTTGAAAGATTATCAAAAGCAAGTCTTTCAGCAATGGTTGAATACTGGAAGAATTCAGCTTGATGGTCATTACACGTTCTTGGAAGTAATTGCCATGACTAAAGAAGAACTTGTTGGTATTGATAAGGGGCTTTATGTTGCAGAAGAAACTGTCAACGACTTTGAGTATGATGTAATATCTGCAATTGCAGACAATCCGAATGTTCTTTTCTGGCATCGCAATCGAGAAAAGAAGGAATTTTGTATCAATGGTTTCATTAACCATTATCCCGACTTTATTGTTCGTATGAAGTCTGGAAAGACGATTCTTGTAGAGACAAAGGGTGACCATCTAGTTAATGATGACTCAAAGAATAAAATCTGGCTTGGCAACAAATGGGCAGACTTAGCAGGGAATAACTATAGATACTTCATGGTCTTCCAAACAAAAGATGTCGAAGGTGCTATTACTGTGAAGCAGTTGTTGCAATATTTGAATGAGCTGTAGCTTGGATGTTTTAAAAAGAAAGGAAATATTATGAATAGTAGCCTCTTCCCTAGATTTATTCAAAATCGTCCTAATGGACTTGATAAATTTGATGGTGCATCTCAAACAAAGCTTGCAAAAGCAATTGCTCAACAAATTATTATGAATGATGCCTTACCAAAGGAGGATGCCTTGCCCAAAATCATTGGAATCCAAGGAGAATGGGGGGCAGGCAAAACAAATTTAGTAAGATTATTAGAGAAAGAATTGTCTGATAAATACTATTTTTTTGAATATGATGCATGGGGACATCAAGAAGACTTGCAGAGACGTTCTATTTTAGAACTATTGACGAGCAAACTGATAGAAGATGGCTTTTTGGCTGGTAAATCAACAATTAAAGTTAAAGGCGGAGGAGAAGAAAATGTTTCTTGGGCAGAGAAACTGAAGTATTTATTGTCAAGAAAAACAGAAACCGTTACGGAGAAGTACCCTAAAATTAGTAACGGAATGGCTGCTGCTGCTTTAGTTGCAGTTTTAACACCAATTTTTACATACATAGCACATGCTATCCAGCCAATCTGTGATAATTGGTGGAAGACATTAATTTCAATAATTATTTCTGCACTTCCCGTAATAGTTGGATTAATAGTTTGGTCCTGTGCATATCGAAAGAATCATAAGTATGGATTGAGCTACTTATTGGCAATTTACAATGATAAGGTCGAAAATGATGTATGCTATGAAACATTAAGTGAGGATGAACCTACTGTCATGGAGTTTAAAATCTGGATGAAGGATATTTCTAACTATATTAAGGATAATAACAAGCAGAGATTGATACTAGTATTTGACAACATGGATCGTTTACCAGCTGAGAAAGTTAAGGAATTGTGGTCTTCGATTCATACTTTTTTCGCAGATGACGGATTTGAGAATATTTGGGCAATTATTCCTTTCGACAAAAAGCATCTGTCCTGTGCTTTCGGGAATGAGGACTCAGACGAGGCAAAGGATCTTACTAATCGTTTTATTAGCAAAACTTTTCCTGTAATATACAGAGTCGCCCCGCCTGTCATTACTGATTACCGCAATCTTTTTAATAAGCTTTTTATCGAAGCTTTTGGAAATACAGAAGAGGATTCTCGCGAGATGATAAATAGATTGTGTCGTATGGTAAAACCTGAGGCAAATGTTAGGGATATTATCATGTTCATTAATGCAATTGTTGCATTGAAACAAGAACGTGCCAATGATGTATCTCTAATTAATATGGCTATTTTCGTATTATTCCAAGACAAGATATTAGAGAATCCGAACAAGCAGATTTTATCTGGTGAATATTTGAAAGTTATAAACTCTCTGATTGATAATGATATGCAAATGCAAAGAGAAATCGCTGCTTTGACATATGGGGTTGACGTGGAATTAGCAAGACAAATTCCACTAACTAAATACATCGAAAATTGCATTTCAGGAACAGATGGCTATGATATAAATGAGTATGCAGAATCAAATAAATCATTTGATGCAGTTCTGGAAGATATAGCAATCAACAGAGATGACATTTCGATTGATAACTTAATTAACTGCTTAGGCAAACTCGATAGAGAGAATTCAAATATACAGAAGATATGGAATTATATCGCTCAACGAAAGATCCAAATGCCGATTGATAAGCAGTCTTTAATTATTGAATACAAAGCAATGCTTTCTAAGATAAAAGACCAGCTATTACTTAGAAGAATAGTAAAATCATTCTACTTAAAGATGTATGACCATCCAGAGTTTAAAGGCAATACGTTCTATGATTCTTTAAATGAATTAGATAATTATCTTCAGGAGAAGAGCATTCCTGCCCAATTAACGGAGTTAAAAGATAAAAATGTAACTCCAGAAATATTCATCGATTACTTGCGAAAAGCAAATAATGATTATAAGAAGTACCTAGTTAAAACAGAAAAAAAATCTTTGGATAGATATTTAACAGAAAAATTGAATAATGACGAGTATTCTTTTTCTGATGTTATTTCTATAATAGCTAAAGATCCTGGATATGAATTCCCACAACTATTAAATGCAATAGAATCGCATGTTGAGAACAATAAAGTTACTGTTTCTTCGATAGGTGAAGTTTTCTTGACGTATAGAATACTTTCAGAAGATAGACCATTACAGAAAAAGTTACCATCTCAAACAATTACTTCGTTAATACAACAAATAGATTCTTCGCAAGAAGGATATGTTGATGTTGTTGCCATGAGGTTAGTACAAGGACAGCCTGTTTCCTTGGTAGATGATTCTTATATCCCTGATATAGCGGGAGTTATTGATTACTACGCTGATTATGGAGACCTTCTGCAAAAAAATCTCAATTGGAATAACAGCGTATTAAATGAAGTCCTTAAATATATGACCCTACATAGGCTTGGTGTAAATCTTTCATTAGAAACAATTCTTCCGCACTATATTCAAATACGGGATAGATTAGGTGTTTCTGATGAAGAAATGCTTACTCAATTATCTGATTGGAGTGATTATATTGATGGAACTGGAAATAATATCCAAAGTATAATACCAGATGCCTCTTTTTACAATATATCTGCTCAATACAAGAATGATCTGACAGAGAAAATTAATACATTAGCAGCAAAAGCTATTTCAATGGTATCCGTTGACGATTTATATGCACAACGAAACAGGCGAACAACGAATTATTGGCATATTGCAATAAATGCATTAATAGGAACAGAATACATGCATCCACAATCAGCCAATATTTCTGATTTTGGAAAGAGGATTCTTAAAGATATTGGTAACAATACACAACTTTTACCTTTACCAGAAGAATACGCTAAAATTATAGAGAACATTGATAAACGAACAATGTATTCAACCATTTCAGATATTCGTAATGGTATTTGTAATGGACAAATGACTATTGATACTAATAAATTCAAGTTTTTTGAAAAAAGGCTTAGAATACAGGGAAAACTTGCAGATCGAGCAGAGGATGTTGTAGATAAATTCTTAAAACCTGTTATAAAAGATGAGGAGTGTAGAGAGATAGTATTGGATAATAGGGATTTCTACATATCGTTAATTAATAGAGCTGGTGATGCTGCCAATGAATTTAAACAGATATTTGCTAAAATCGCAAATGAAGAGGATAATACGACTCAACAGCAATTTGCGGTTTTAATAGGTATAGATTTGGAGAGCAGATCTGATGAGAAATAAAACATAATTAATATGACCATACAAGAAATAACAACCCGTAAGGAAGACCAAACATTTGACTGCAAAAGCATTCAAATAGAGCCGAAGGCATTGGCTGTGCCTATCGTGGCGTTTGCCAATGCAGATGGTGGCATAATAGCCATTGGAGTTTCGGATAAGACTCGGAAGATTGAAGGGATTGACCAGTATACGGAGAAGTTAAACGAATTGCTGCGTGTGCCGTTTGATTTCTGCAATCCTTCGGTTCCCGTGACTTGTTCGTACCTGCCTTGCACGGATAAGGAGGGGAACGAGAACCGTATCTTGTTGATGGAGATTCCTGCCAGTTCGAGCCTGCATACTAACCAGGCTGATGAAGCCTTTATGCGTGTTGGCGATAAGAGTCGCAAACTAACGTTTGATGAGCGGGTGCAGTTGATGTACGACAAAGGGGAACGCTACTACGAAGATACAGCAGTGTATGGCGCAACCATCGATGACATCGACATGGATGCTGTTGCCGACTATGCCAAATTGGTCGGCTATGGGAAAAGCCCCTTGCAATACTTGCGCGAGAACAATGGTTTTGTGAAGGCAAATAAGAAAGGTGAAGAAGATGTGAGCACCGCATGTATTCTTCTCTTTGGCAAGTATCCCCAGAAGTTCTTCCCTCGTGCCCGTACTCGCTTCATCAGATACGAGGGTGTTGATGAGAAGGTTGGTGCTGAGATGAACGTTATCAAGGATGTTACCTTTGAGGGAACCATTTTGAACCAGGTCAAGAAAACGATTGAGTTTATCGAGACACAGGTTCGGGAGCATACGTTCCTGGGACAACATGCTCAGTTCGTAACAAAGCGTGACTACCCTGAGTTTGTTATTCAAGAGATGACAGTCAATGCTTGCTGCCATCGGGCCTACAACATCAAGGGTACGGAGATACAAATCAAAATGTTTGATGATCGGTTGGTGTTTGAATCTCCAGGCAAACTCCCAGGACAAGTGAAACCTACCAACATCCGGCATACCCACTTCTCTCGTAATCCAAAGATAGCAGCATTCCTTAAAGCATATCACTTTGTGAAGGAGTTCGGCGAGGGCTTTGACCGTATCTGTCGTGAACAAGAGGCTAATGGTGCGAATGTTCCATCTTTCAGAACTGATGAGTTCATCCTGAAGATTACAGTGCCAAAAGTAGCAGAAAAGGTGGCTGTAAATGATGAAAGGGTGAATGTAAACGTCACAGAAAAGGTGAATGCCATAGAAAACGTCACAGATGCGTCACGGAAAACGTCACAGAAAACGTCACAGAAAATTATCGACTTGATAAAGGAAGATCCTTATATTTCAACCTCTAAAATGGCTGAAATAATAGGTGTCGACAGGAGAAACATTGCAAGAAACATCAAGAAACTACAAGAGCAAAGTGCCGTTCGTCGAGTAGGTCCAGATAAAGGCGGTTTTTGGGAAGTAATAGTTTAAGCTATGGTGCTCAAACAATATAGTAAAAAGCCCAACTGATCCACTTGGTCAGCTGGGCTTTTCATTGTTAGTGTGTTATCGAATGGCGAAGCCGTAACGATTTCTATAATAAGTATGTAATAGAAAAATCGGAGTCTTCAATTGAAAACTCCGATTTTTGTACCCAGAGCCGGGGTCGAACCGGCACGGGTTGCCCCACTGGTGTTTGAGACCAGCGCGTCTACCGATTCCGCCATCTGGGCCTATTTGCAATGCTTCAACATAGTACTTGCTGTGCTTTGCGGGTGCAAAGATACATAATATTTGTGAAATGTAAAAATGAAATTGAAAAATAATTGATATTTTTTTATATAGTTATGTTTTTTACAAGTCTATTATAAATGTATTAAGGAACTAAACACACATATTATCATATTTAATAAGGGGTATAAAAAAAGTGAGACGCATCAGTTTCACAGTTGACACGTCTCGAATTGATTATTGGTTATGATTGATTAGTTAATGAAGAAAAAACAATTTTAGATATATTTCGTTATTTAGTTTTATTCAATTCCGATCATTCTATATGCCCGTTTAATGTGGTTTTATTCACAGAAAACAGTATGAAAAAATGTTAAGATGAAACAATAAATTAAACTATATTTTTATTGATTCCTGCGAAATTGGGTGTAAAATTAGTTAATATTCGGTAATTAAACAAAACTAAAGAGAAAAAAGTTGTATATTTGCATATAAAAAGTTTATTTATGTCAAAAATATCTATAAAAAAGGTTGAATCAAAGTCGGAAATGAAAAAATTCATAAGGTTCAATTATGAATTATATAAAGACAATTCTTTTAGCGTTCCCGACTTGTACGAAGACATGGTTGACACGTTCTCAAAAAAGAACGCAGCCATGGATTTTTGTGATGCTGTTTATTTCCTCGCATATAAAGATGATAAGATTGTCGGCAGAGTGGCTGGCATTATAAATAAAAAGGCTAATAAGACATGGGATTTAAAGGCTGTCCGATTTGGATACATTGATTTTATCGATGATGAGGATGTTAGTAAAGCTTTGATTTCTGCTGTGGAAGATTGGGGAAAATCCCAAGGTATGACTGAGATTCAAGGACCGCTCGGATTTACCGACCTTGATGCTGAAGGTATGTTGGTTGAGGGTTTTGATGAACTCAGTACCAATGCCACAATCTACAACTATCCATATTATCCAGTTCATATGGATAAACTGGGATTTGAAAAAGATGCCGATTGGATTGAGTTGTTGCTTACTGTACCGAATGAGGTTCCTGAACGTTTGACTCGTATTGCTAAGATTGTGATGGATAAGTATAATCTTAGAATCAAGAAATATACTTCCTCAAAGAAACTTGCAAAAGAATATGGTCATGAGATATTCAGAGTAATCAACGAGGCTTTTAAACCTCTTTTTGGATATTCGGAACTCTCTGAACGTCAGATAGATCAATATGTTAAGTCGTATCTTCCTTTTGTGGATCTGAAATTGATATCTACTATTGTGGATTCTAACGACCGCTTGGTGGCTGTGGGTGTTTCCATGCCTTCATTAAGTCGTGCCTTGCAGAAGGCAAAAGGTAAATTGTTCCCATTTGGATGGTATCACTTGTTGAAAGCAATAAAATTTAAACATCCTGATACTTTAGACTTAATGCTTGTGGGTGTTCTGCCTGAATATCAAGGTAAAGGGGTGAACGCAATCCTTTTTCATGATCTTCTGCCTATTTATATAAAGGAAGGATATAAGTATGTGGAAACAAATCCTGAATTGGAGGTGAATTCCAAGGTACAGTCGCAGTGGATCTATTTTGATCGACGTCAGCACAAAAGACGCCGTTGTTACAAGAAGAGTATTTAATTATAATAATGTGTTTGTTGTATTATAAATAGAACAAAACAAATAGTTTGACGGATACAATACATATAACTGAATAAATGGCAAATATAGAAGATATAAATATTACTGAAGACAATGTGGACTCTCAAACAGAGGCTGTAGAGGCTCCAATAGTTGAATATACTGATGATAACATCCGACATCTTAGCGATATGGATCATGTGCGTACCCGTCCTGGTATGTACATCGGACGCCTTGGTGACGGATCGCATGCCGAGGATGGTATATATGTGTTGTTGAAAGAAATTATAGACAACTCTATTGATGAATTCAAGATGAACGCAGGTAAGCGTATAGAGGTGGAGATTAAGGATAATCTGACGGTCTCTGTACGTGACTTTGGACGTGGTATTCCGCAAGGAAAGATGATTGAGGCTGTAAGCATGCTTAACACTGGTGGTAAGTACGATTCTAAAGCGTTTAAAAAGAGTGTCGGACTTAACGGTGTGGGTACTAAGGCTGTAAATGCGCTGAGTAAACATTTTGAGGTTCGCAGTTATCGTGACGGAAAAGTACGTATCGCAAAATTTGAACGTGGTGTGCTGGTTGACGACAAAACGCTCGATTCCAACGAGGAATCTGGCACTTATATCTTCTTTGAACCTGATAACACTTTGTTCTTGAACTATAAATTTCAAGTGGATTTCGTGGAGACAATGTTGAGAAACTACACATATCTCAATACTGGTCTGGAAATCTATTATAATAGTCGCAGAATTGTGTCCAGAAATGGTTTGAGAGACCTTCTCACCGACACCATGACAACAAAGCCTTTGTATCCGATTATCCATTTAAAGGGTGATGATATAGAGATTGCGTTTACTCATACCAATGAGCAATATGGCGAAGAGTATCATTCGTTTGTGAACGGACAACACACCATTCAGGGTGGTACGCATCAAAGTGCTTTTAAAGAACATATTGCACGTACTATAAAGGAATTTTTCAATAAAAACTATGAATATGGCGATATCCGTTCGGGTATTGTTGCCGCAATTGCAATAAATGTGGAAGAGCCGCAGTTTGAAAGTCAGACAAAGATTAAACTCGGTTCGCTCACGATGGAACCTAATGGCGGATTAAGTGTAAACAAGTTTGTTGGCGATTTCATCAAAAATGAAGTTGACAATTATTTGCATAAGAATCCCGATGTGGCTGAGGTTATACTACAGAAAATTCTTGATAATGAGCGCGACAGAAAGGCGATAGCAGGTGTCACTAAGCTGGCAAGAGAACGTGCAAAGAAGGCTAACTTGCATAATCGTAAACTACGCGACTGCCGTGTGCATCTAAATGATAATAAGGGCGATAAGAAGGAAGATAGCTGTATATTTATTACTGAGGGTGATTCTGCCAGCGGTAGTATTACAAAGAGTCGCGATGTTGAAACTCAGGCAGTGTTCTCTCTTCGTGGAAAACCATTGAACTCATATGGTCTGACAAAGAAAGTGGTATATGAGAACGAGGAATTCAATCTGCTTCAGGCTGCATTGAATATTGAAGACGGAATAGATGGCTTACGATATAATAAGGTTATTGTGGCAACCGATGCCGATGTAGATGGTATGCACATCCGTCTGTTGATGATTACTTTCTTCCTTCAGTTCTTCCCAGAATTGGTGCGTAAAGGACATGTTCATATCTTGCAGACTCCTTTGTTCCGTGTAAGAAACAGAAAAAAGAAGTTGAAGAAAGCTGCTCTTGAAGAACTGATGAAAGGACGTGAGAATGATAAGGGTGATTTCATCACAACTTATTGTTATACAGATGAAGAGCGTCAGCGAGCTATTCAGTTGATGAGCCCAGATCCTGAAATCACACGATTCAAAGGTTTAGGCGAAATCTCACCTGACGAGTTCCGTAACTTTATTGGTCCTGACATGCGTCTTGAACAAGTCACTTTGAAGAAAACCGATAAAGTTCAGGAGTTACTTGAGTATTACATGGGTAAGAACACAATGGAACGTCAGAACTTCATAATCAACAATCTTGTTATTGAAGAAGATAAACCTGAGGAAGAGGAAATACTCGCAGAAGAATGATTGGGTGGATTGAATAATACCTAATTGTCTTCTGAATCAGATAAAAAGAAACACATAAATAGAATGTATTTATGAATAAATCAAAAACTGGCAAAACTGTTTTATTTGCAGGAACATTCGATCCGTTTACCAAAGGACATAAGTCTGTAGTTGACCGCTCCTTGCTTTTGTTCGACAATGTTGTTATTGCCGTTGGGGTGAACCCTGATAAACGCACAATGTATCCTGTGGATTTTAGAATTGAATATATCAAGAAGGTATATGAGTCTGAACCAAGAGTAAGAGTGGAATGCTACACTGGTTTGACTACTGATTTTGCCAAAGAACTTGGAGTTGATGCTTTAGTGAGAGGCGTGAGAACAAACAAGGATTTTGAATATGAACGTGAAATGGCTGATATAAATCATCAACTGTCTGGTATTGAGACAGTCTTGCTGTTCACAGAACCTTTATATTCTGCACTTAGTTCGAGCATAGTTAGAGAACTTATACATCATGGTAAGAATGTAGATAATTATCTTCCTTTACCTATTTCAAGTATCAAGAATAAATAATTCTTATGAAAAAAATAATAAAGATATTACTTTTAGGATTCTTTTTGAATCTTTTCTCCTTACAGTTGTTGGCACAGAACGGAAATGCACTGCAAGGACTTATAGGCGGACCTATACATAAACTATTATTTGCGGAGTCGGCAATCAAACAAGTGTATATAGACTCTCTTAGTGAGGATAAATTGGTGGAAAATGCCATTGTGGGTATGTTGAAGGAACTCGACCCTCATTCGCAATATACTCCTGCAAAGGATGTGGGCGAGGTGACCGAATCTCTTGAAGGTAACTTCGAAGGTATTGGTGTGCAGTTTAATATGATTGAAGACACATTGGTTGTTGTGCAGCCTATAAGCAATGGACCATCAGAGAAGGTTGGTATCATGGCTGGCGACAGAATTATCTTTGCCGGCGATACATGTATTGCTGGTACTAAAAAGAATGAACACGATATCAAACGTCTGCTTCGCGGACCTAAAGGTTCTAAGATAAAACTGGGAATTATGCGCCCAGGGGTGAGTGGAATTCATTATTTTACTGTCACACGCGATAAAATTCCTCTTTATTCTATCGATGCCAAATACATGATAGATGCAACTACAGGATACATACATATTACTAACTTCGGGGCAAATACTCACGAGGAGTTCATGTCGGCTGTACATATGCTTAAGGATAAAGGAATGAAGGATCTTATAATCGACCTTCAAGGCAACGGAGGCGGTTATCTTCAAGCTGCAGTTAATATAAGTAATGAATTCTTGGATAATAAAGACCTGATTGTATATACTTCAGGACGCTCTACACCTAAGACTGAATACCATGCCGACGGAAAAGGAATACTTCGTGACGGAAAGATTGTGGTGTTGGTTGATAGTTATACAGCAAGTGCCTCTGAGATAGTGTCTGGCGCAATTCAGGATAATGACCGAGGAATTATCGTGGGTAGAAGAACTTATGGAAAAGGACTTGTTCAGCGTCCTATCGGATTGCCTGACGGTTCAATGATTCGTCTTACTACAGCTCATTATTATTCACCTTCAGGAAGATGTATCCAACGTCCATATGTAAAAGGTAAGAAAACTGATTACGACAAGGACTTGCTCGAACGTCTTAACAGCGGCGAACTCACAAATCCTGATAGTATTCGTTTCCCAGATAGTTTGACATATAAAACACTGAAACAACAACGTGTGGTTTATGGCGGAGGTGGTATCATGCCTGATGAATATGTGCCTCTTGATACATTACAGTTCCCAAAACTATATCGTGAACTGATGGCTCAGAGTATTGTGAACCGCACATGTATGAAGTATTTGGATAAGAACCGAAGTAAATTACATCGTAAATATAAGCAGTTTGATAAATATCTGGCTGAGTTTGAAGTGCCTGACGATATGATTGAACTGCTGAAAGAAAATGCCTCAAAGACCGAACTGAAATACTCAGATGAGGAATTCAATCAGATTCTTCCTGTACTAAAGGTTCAGTTAAAGGCTTTATTAGCTCGCGATCTATGGGAAATGAACGAGTACTATCATGTGATAAATAGTATAAATAACATATTCAATAAGGGTGTTGAGGTAATAAAACGTTAGACTGCTACGTCACCGATTTTTTGAGTGGACAGTCAATATAACTATAGAATTGAATTATGAGAATAAGTTATTATACAGATGGTGTTGAGATGCCAGATATCAATCAACCAATAATCAATAAATGGATTGAGGCAATTGCGGATTATTATGGAAAAAAATGCGGTGAAATCGCATATATTTTCTGTAACGACCCCAAAATCATCGAAGTGAACCGACAATATCTGCAACATGATTACTATACTGATATTATCACTTTTGATTATACTCATGGCTCACGTATCAGCGGTGATCTCTTCATCTCACTCGACACCGTTGAATCCAACTCTGTGGAACAAAATACTACCTATGAGAGTGAATTGCATCGTGTGATTATCCATGGCATTCTTCATCTTTGTGGCATAAACGACAAAGGACCTGGTGAACGCGAACAGATGGAAGCAGCTGAAAATCACGCTTTGTCAATTCTGAATGAGTTAAGGAATAATTGAAACTACGATTAACAAATCCTATAGTTTTGACAATAAAAGATATAAGGTGGAGCATGAAAAATCGCTTTTTTCGATTTTTCATGCTCCTTTTCGTTATTTATTCGTAACTTTGCAAATAGTTTGTATGCTACATTGTTGATAATGTCGGACAAACATAACAAGGTAAGGATTGTTTTTCATATTGTATGACACCCCGATTGTATGACGGATATATGGATATGCGGAAAAATCTGCCTTGTAGATTTATTGTGTATATAAAAGAAAATTATAATCTAAAAAATAAATAATTATGGCTAAGAAAGCATTACTTATGATTCTCGATGGATGGGGAATCGGAAACAAAGGAAAAGGAGATATTATTTGTCAGACTCCAACTCCTTATATGGATTATCTTAATGAAACATATCCTCATTCACAACTTCAGGCAAGTGGTGAAAACGTAGGTCTTCCTGATGGACAGATGGGTAACTCTGAGGTTGGTCACTTGAATATCGGTGCTGGACGTATCGTATATCAGGATCTTGTTAAGATTAATCGTGCTTGTAAGGACGGTAGCATCATGAAGAACCCTGAAATAGTAAATGCATACGAATATGCAAAGAACAATGGCAAGAGCGTTCACTTGATGGGATTGACTTCAAATGGTGGTGTACATAGTTCTTTGGATCATGTATTTACTTTGTGTGATATAAGTAAAGCATATGGTATCAAGAATACTTTCATCCATTGTTTCATGGACGGACGCGACACTGACCCTAAGAGCGGAAAAGGATTTATAAGCCAACTTACAGATAAATGTAACGAAACTGGTTGCACTATCGCAAGTATCGTAGGACGTTTCTATGCTATGGACCGTGATAAGCGTTGGGAACGTGTGAAAACTGCATATGATCTTCTCGTAAAAGGTGAAGGAAAACAAGCAACTGACATGGTTCAGGCTATGCAAGAAAGCTATGACGACAATGTAACTGACGAATTCGTTCTACCTATCAATAATGCAAATGTTGATGGTACTATCAAAGAAGGTGATGTGGTTATCTTCTTCAACTATCGTAACGACCGTGCAAAGGAATTGACAGTGGTACTTACTCAACAAGATATGCCTGAACAAGGAATGATGACAATTCCAGGACTTCAATACTATTGTATGACTCCATATGATGCTTCATTCAAAGGTGTTCATATCTTGTTCCCTAAGGAGAATGTTGAAAACACTCTTGGTGAATATATCGCATCAAAGGGTCTTACACAGTTGCATACTGCTGAAACTGAGAAATATGCTCACGTTACATTCTTCTTCAATGGTGGTCGTGAAACTCCATACGATAATGAGGAACGTATCCTTGTGGCTTCTCCAAAGGTGCCTACTTATGACCTTAAGCCTGAAATGAGCGCATTCGAAGTAAAGGATAAGTTGGTTGAGGCTCTTAAAGAAGATAAATATAATTTCGTGGTTGTAAACTTCGCTAATGGTGACATGGTTGGTCATACAGGTATTTGCGAGGCTGTTCAGAAGGCTGTCGTAGCTGTTGACCAATGTGTTAAGGAAGTAGTGGAAACTGCAAAGGCTGTTGGATATGAAGTTATCATCATCGCTGACCACGGAAACGCTGATAACGAAATTAATCCTGATGGCACTCCAAATACTGCACACTCATTGAACCCTGTTCCATTTATCTATGTAACAGAAAATAAGAATGCTACAGTTAAGGATGGTGTACTCGCTGACGTTGCTCCTTCTATCCTTCATATCATGGGATTGGAACAACCTGCAGAAATGACTGGTACAGACTTGATTAAGGATTAATCTTGTCAAAACACATATGATTACGATGGTGTGGTACAGCTGTATCACACCATCTGTTTTATTTATATGAGAATGGAATTTGTCTGTAAAATAACGTGTTATCTTGTCTTTTTTCGTAACTTTGCACCATATATTAATTAAGCGACAATTTTATTAAACATTAATTAAGTTCTTAAGATGCATAAGATTATTAAATATATAACACTATCTCTTACAATATTCTGTATCTCTGTAATCGGCCGTGCTCAAACTCCTGCTTTGTTTATCTCAGATAACCAATCTATAGCAGATACTTGGCGTTGGATGTTTTCCCTTGAAATGGGCTTAACTCCTCAGCATGCAAGTTTCTGTTACGACTGCAAACTGAAGGTTAATCGTGGCGTTTCTGATGATGTGGCACGGATTATAGCAAACACGACATTAACTGACAAAACTCCACGTGTCATCTTGCTTCAACTTGGATGTAACGACTCTATCGATGTCTCAGGTTCTTTGCAGGAGTATGAACATTCTTTGTTTGATTATCCATTTGGTAAGGTATGTACAAAGTCTGGTACTATGGCGAGAACAAAAAATATCGCTGTTACAAAGGATCTTACAAAGATTACCAATGCTAATTTCGCTGGTTCTTTATATAGAGTTGTAAACCACTTCCGTACAATATTACCTGATAGTAGAATATTTATTCTTGCTACAAATAACTATGGTAAAACAGATAAAGACATTGAAATGGTTCAGCAACGCAACGAACAGATTAAATTGGTTGCTCAAATGCTGTGCGTCCCTTTCGTCTCGGATGCTAATGATTTGTTGAAATATAACTTTGTATGGAATCATTTCCGACCAAATCTCGGTACTATGCTTCTTATCGGTGATAGCTATTGTTTCACACGTAAATGGACAGGTGAATTGGAGAAGATTGCAAATGTTAACCTTATAAACCTTGGAAAGACAAGTGCAACACTTAAAGAACGTGCAAATGGTCATACCAATACTTTAGGTAATCAGTTGCTTCGTCTTCCAGTCAGCAGTGAACCCGATTATATCCTTCTTGAAGGTGGAATCAACGATGATCCTGATATTGATAAGGTTGTGGAAAACTATCCTGAACATATACAGAACCTTAAACGAACAAACTTTGGTGGTGCATTGGCGTATCTCGTAAAACAACTTAGAAATAAATATCCTAAGGCAAAAATCTATGCGGTGACACCTGGTGGACTCTATTACGGACATACTAATACTCCTTTCGATTTCATTACTAAGGCTAATCAGATAAGAAAAGCAGCTGCTATAATTGGTATTCCTACAATTGATTGGGATCGTGAAGGACGTCTTTCGTTTGTGTTTAATAACTCTAAAGGTACAGGAAATGGTTCTTCATCAAGTCCGTTCATTTATAACGTGCCTTCACTGGAAACAGGTGACTTACTTCATCCTAACGAGCGAGGTGGACGTTATCTCGCCGAAAATGTGGTTGCTGAGATAACCAAAAGGAGGTAGTATTGTCAGAATACTTAACAGAGCATCACTATAGAACTGTTGCCTACTATTGCATGTAGTGCTGACATTGAGATTAATCTAAACCTTAATATATTAAAATCTAACTTCTTATTCTTTAAATTAATATGAAAAAACAAAATCTATATGATTGGTTGAGGGCTTCTTTTACAGCTTATGCCGCACTTTGTTCGACTATCGTGATGCATGCTCAGCCAGTTGGTCCTTTTGCTGTTCCTACAACAAAGGTCAATCCTGATAACACTGTCACATTTAACTATTTTAATAAGAATGCAAATAAAGTACAGGTGGATGTGCAGTTTGCAGGTCGTCATGATATGACTAAGAATGACGACGGCTTATGGTCGCTTACTCTTGGACCAGCAGCCCCTGATCTCTATCCTTATAGTTTTATTGTTGATGGTACAGGTATTCAGGATCCCCAAAATCCCGATTGGTTTCCTAACGAGGGCTTTAAAAACAGTATCTTAGATATACGTGGTAATACTCCATTGATTCATTCACTGCAGAACGTACCACATGGAAGTGTTGACTATATCAGTTATTATTCTAAGTCAGTAGGAACATATAATAATGCAATCGTCTATACTCCTCCATTCTACGATAAGAATACTAAAAGGAAATATCCCGTTTTTTATCTTATAAGTGGTACAACTGACACAGAAGAAGTGTATTTCAAGGTAGGAAGGGTTAACAACATACTTGATAATCTCATTGCTCAAGGACTTGCTAAAGAGATGATTGTGGTTTTACCTTACGGGAATCCAATGAATTTGTATAAAGGAAGACCTAACACAAATAATGCGAATGGTGGTTTTGATGTCTTCAGTTCGGATCTCATCAATGACTTGATGCCATTTGTTGAAAAGAATTACCGTATTGTTGACGACAGAAATAGTCGTGCTATTGGCGGCTTCTCTCGTGGAGGCAATCAAGGACTTTCATGTGGTTTGCATAACCTCGACAAATTCTCATGGCTTTGTTCTTATAGCTCTTTTACCACAACAGATATCCCTAATGTATATGATAATGCCGAGAATACTAATAAGAAGATAAATCTCTTTTGGTTAGGTATCGGAACCGATGATTTCCTATATGGTAATGCAAAAGATTATATGGATTTTCTCAATGAAAAGGGAATAAATACAGTAAAAGAGTTTACAACTGATAAGTTTGGACATACGTGGATGAACGCAAAGTTTTTCCTCGATAAGTCATTACGCTTATTGTTCCAAGATAAAAGTAAACTCCCTAAACAAAAGGATGTAAGAGCTCCAGAACCTAAGAATAAAGAAGGTCAACGATTAACTCCAGAAGTCATGGCACGTACATTTCCACGTGGTGTGATATCTCCCGAATATAATAACGATGGTAGTGTAACTTTCCGTTTCCTTGCACCAAATGCAAAGGAAGTATTGCTTGACTGTCAGATGTTACGTGAAAAGCTCCCGATGATAAATAATGGACAAGGTGCGTGGGAATTAACCGTTACTCCTGAAAATCCAGATATTTATCCTTATTCTTTCATTGTTGACGGCCTTCAGGTGGCTGATCCACAAAATATGTATATCTTCCCTAATGAAAGATTTAAGAGTAGTCTGGTTGATATACGTGGAAATGTTCCGTCATTACAAGATGTGCAGGATGTCCCTCATGGAAAGGTGTCATATAGATTCTATCATTCAAAGACTTTTGATATAGAACGCCCAATGTGCGTATATACCCCAGCAGGATATGATCCTTCAAGTAAAGAGAAATATCCAGTGTTATATCTCATTCACGGAATGACCGATACTTATGAAACATGGTTTAAGGTAGGACGTGCAAATATCATTCTTGATAATATGATTGCTCAAGGATTGGCTAAGAAAATGATAGTCGTAATGCCATATGCTAATCCATATCCAGAGATGATCACTCAAGGTAAGGCCGATGCTCCTGATGTGATGGAGACAAAGAAAATATCCGATGAAATCATAGAAAATGTTATTCCTTTTGTTGAGGCTAATTATAATACATTAAATGATGCCCAGCATCGTGCAATCGCAGGATTCTCACTTGGTGGACGTCAAACTCTTGCTGCAGGATTGGGTAATCCCGACAAATTCCACTATGTGGCAGCTTATGCTCCTGCTTTATTTGGTGATGAGATTCATACAAACTTTGAAAATGGAACTTATGCTCCAATCGCCACACTTAAACAATACGATCAGTTTATGTTTATAGGTACAGGATCTGATGATTTTCTGATTAAGGCTTCACGTGATTTGGATTCGTATCTTACTCAACAGGGAATCACACACACGTTCTATAACTCTGGTGGAGGCCACACATGGATGAATTGTCGTGATTACTTGGAACTGACAGTCAAGGAATTGTTTAAATAAATCAGAGTATTATTAAAAATAAAAGAACATAACAATGAAAATTAAGAGATTATTTGTAATTGCTGCCATTTCGGCATTGTTCTCACCTGCTTTCGCACAATCAGGTGGATTTGGTGGCTTTCAGTTGCCAAAGGTGAATCTGGAGACATCTCAGGAATTTAAGGACGTCAATTATGCTGGCGATGATATGGCATATCATACTATGGATATTTATTTACCTAAGGAGGTGAAGGTATCCTATCCGGTTGTGGTACATATCTACGGAAGTGCATGGTTCAGTAATAGTTCTAAAGGTATGGCTGATTTAGGTACAATCGTCAATGCTTTGCTAAAGGCTGGCTATGCTGTGGTTTGTCCGAATCACCGTTCAAGCAATGATGCTAAATTCCCTGCCCAGATAAATGATATCAAGGCCGTAATAAGATTTATTCGTGGTAATGCTAAGCAATATAAACTGGATACATCATTTATCGCGACATCGGGCTTCTCTTCTGGTGGTCATCTATCAACACTTGCTGCCACAACAAGCAATGTGCGTAAGAAGGCAAAAGTTGGTTCGTATAAGGTGGATCTTGAAGGTAATCTTGGAAATTTCCTAAAGGAAAGCAGTGCTGTCGATGCTGCATGTGATTGGTCAGGTCCAATAGATATGTTTAAGATGAATTGTGATGAACCAAGAAAATGGGGAAACACTCCAGAAGAAGTTCTTGTAGGTCATGACTATGAAGACAAGTATTCTGATATGTTTAAGGCAATTAGTGCCATCACTTATCTTGATCGTAAAGACCCTCCAATAATCATCTTCCATGGTACTGCTGATAATGTAGTGCCTTGCTGTCAAGGAAAAGAACTATATGCCGCACTTCAAGAAGTAGGTGTCAAGTCTGAACTAAATATCGTAGAAGGTGGCGGACATGGATTTAATATGTATAGTCAGGAAAACCTGTCTAAAATGATACAGTTCCTTGATGCTGTACGTTGTGACAAGAAGAACAAATAAAACCAGAGTTACAGATAAATATAAAAACCGACAGTCACGAATGGCTGTCGGTTTTTTATGCTTGATTATATTGCTCAGATTATCAGATAAATATATTTAAGCTCTGGATTTAGATATTTACGTTGGTAAAAGATCTATCTGTTTATAAAGTCTTTCCAGTCGTTAATATCATATAAACTGATATGCGAATTTGTGGTAATTGATAAATTATACCCTTCTTCTGTCTCTGATATTATTTGTCCGTCTTTCTCCACTGAATATGATTCTTCAATTTCCATATCCATGTCTTCTCCTTCACCTACAACTTCTTGATTACAAATATATGTAGAAGTCTGTACCACCTTACTGTTTTCCAGTTTGTAATAAGTACTACACTGTGACAGTCCGCCTGTATGTTCTTCGTAATGAAAAAGGAAACCATCGTCAGTGAAACTGAAATCCTCGTATCCTCCAGAAGAACGCGACATGATAAGATCTATATCTCCATTCTTGCCGATTGTAAATGCGTAGTAAGTGTTATATTCCTTTACTTTTTCTTTAACGAATAATTCTGGTTGTCCGTCTTTATCAACATCAATAAGCTTATATACAAATTTATTTATGTCGAAACTATCGCCTTCGTATTCTTTCATCATCTTCTTGAGCGATGTTAATGAGAAGGGATATTTTGTAACAGTTGTTCTCCCACTATTTGTTTGATTTGTATTGTTTGTGGCATTTATATGTCCAACAGACGCTAATAACATGAGCGATGCTGTTATTGATGTTTTGATTATTCCCATATGCTCTTGTTTGAGTTTATTTCCTGATATGATTATGATTTATTCTGTTATATGTTACAAATGTACGATTTTTTTTAATAACACATCTATCTTTTCAATAATTCTTGGAGAATAAAGAATATATCCGCACATCCTTTTTTATAAAAAGCACTAGAAAATAAAGATTTTTTAAATTTTTCTGTTAAAAAAATTGGATGCTATTTTTTTTTTATTTAGTTTTGCCGTTGGTTTGCTTTCAAAGCATAATCAAACAAGTCTTTATGGTTTTGAATTCCCTAATTTCTTTACCATAAGTCTAACCCTACAGCTTAATCATGTCCCTGCGTTATAGCATGAAATCATGAGAAAAGTTAAACACCGACTGTAAAGTCAAATCCTTGGCTAAAATCATTTATGTTCCTTTGCATGTAAATCATGGAGATACGTGATGAAAGGGTACGATAATTTGATAAGTCAATCAAAAATATATAATACATTGAATAAACAATATAAAGGAATACAATAAATGAGTTTTAAGTTATTAGCAATTATTATTGCTATAATATTAGTGATGGGAACAATCTCATTCTTTTGCATTAAATCTAAAAGAAATAATCTTGATACTATTATGTTAGATATGATCTCTCATAAAGTAAAATGTGAGTTAGACAGCATGTATCATTATAAAAAAAATA
>JAIKZH010000077.1 GCA_024682395.1 Bacteroidaceae bacterium | reverse complement strand
AAAATATATTGATTGGTATAACAATAAAAGAATAAAATTGAGATTAAAAGGAATGAGCCCGGTACAATACCGAGCTCACTACTATAGAGAGTTGAATAATTAATGTTTAATTTAATGTCCAACTTTTCGGGGGCATATCATAGTTGACACATCCTCTTTTTTTGATATTCTATCACTATTTTTATACTAAACCATGAAAAAGTAATGATTTTTCAACTTTATTTAGTAAGTTTGCAGAGATAAATAGAGGGATATGACAACAGCATACTTACCATCAATAAGTTGGTGGAGAAATTGGCTAAATGAGGAAATGCCAGAAATCGATGTTAATGCGCCATTTGACAAACATTTGGCAATGAACTGGTGTAATATTGATGCACCTAATGGCGAACTGCGTTTGACTGTTCCTATACAAAAATTAGAGAACAAAAGACAACCGGTCAAAGACATTAAAATCAGTTCGCATGGGGATTGGCAACATAAACACTGGCACGCACTTCAATCATCGTATTATAATAGTCCGTTTTTTGAGTATTATCAGGATGATTTTGAGCCATTATATTCTCGCAATTATACTTTCCTTGTGGATTTCAATCACGATTTAATCGAAGTATGCAAACATCTGATGAATATTGATTCTGACTCAATAAAACACAGACAATCAAACAATATAACAGACTTTAAAACATATTATCAAGTATTCGATAGAAAACATGGTTTTCTACCAAACTTGAGCATATTCGATTTAATCATGAATATGGGACCTGAAAGTCTGTTATATATCTAAAAAACTATTTATTCCCTTTCTTTGTGCATTCTGGGCATGGAATTTGTCCTGAACCTTTCTGCATATCTTCAGAATCGTCGTAACCTACATCCTCGGCATCACCACCACATGTAGCACACGGATGACCCCACGATGCTCCCATTAGGTTTTCAGGATCGGAATAAATAAATCCCTCCCCATTACAATCTGGACATGAGATAAACCCTGTACCATTACATTTAGTACATTTCACAGAATCGTTTTTCTCTGGAATCTGTACAGAACAATCTTCCTTATCAGTAGTAATACTATCACAATACAATGAATCCTCACTATCTTGAGTTTTATTCTGATCAGTATTGAAACTGCATGAGATATTCATGAAAGAAGATGCAACTAACAAAAAAGGAACAATTAGTGGTTTCATAATATTCATTTGATTGTCATTTGTATTCGTTGATTATCCATACATTTATGATATGCTTCGTGAGAATCAAAATCAACTTTCGCTTTTGTAAATTCTGGACAGTTGAATGAATCGAACATCTCACTATAATACTTTAACGGATTGCGTTGTGGCATAAGAAATGGTTTAGTAACCTTTCCATTATCACCTATACATGCAAAATATATATTATTGTATGTCCCGTCTATCCTCTTACTTGTGAATGCAAACCAATGACTGTCGCCGCTCCATGTGTGATAACTATCAACGAACATGCTGTTAACTTCTTTGAGTGGACGCACCGTATTATCCCTCAGATTCATAATCCATATATCCGATTCTTTATGATTCACAGGGAAATTGCCATAATCGGCAGTGTTGTACATAATCCATTTGCCGTCGTACGAAGGACGAGGAAAAGTGATACTCATATTAACCGAATCGGCATTTATCAAGGTGTCAACCTCACCGACATATTCACCTTTTTCTGCATCAAATCCTATCTTACATAAACTATATCGTATCTTTTCGATTTCGGCAGGAACATTTACGAATCGAGCACTACAGAAGTAGATAGTCTTACCATCTGAAGAAAATGACGGATAAGTCTCGAAATTATCGGTCTGTAAATAAGGCGAAAGAATCAGTTCATTATTTTGAGTGTCAATCACCAGTACATCGCTCATAATATCAAATACCTCAATATTCTGTTCTTTTCCTGTACGGAAGAGCTGATGAACCTTATTGGTTGAGGAAACCACAAACCTGCCCTCTGGATGCCAATAACTATAACTGCAATTAGCTTTAGTACTATCTGTACGTGTGTTTATCCAGATTTGCTTTCCTTCACGTTGTATCACTGTGGCACTCTTATCACCTCGGATATGAAACATGAACTCATCAGAGCTGGTTTTATTAGGGGTATGACAGTTCATACATTGTCCAGGAACTAACGACTCATTAAGAATAGAATATTCATCAAAGGAATGGATGTCACGCTGATACAGACCTATATTACCACCGACCTCATATCCTGGAGCAATTCGTCGATAAACTAACCCGTAATCATCTAATGAATAATTACTTACATGAGTGGAAAATTCCTTGTATTGTGTCCATCTGCCATCTTTCAGCACACATACTTTAAATGATATATCACCACCTTTATTTTTTTGTGTCAACTTATGCCATTCATCAATATCAAAATCTGCATATTCACCCTGTGAATGTATTTCCCCACCTTTACTTCCATAGGCAATCACATCCACACATTCAATATCATCAGCTATATTTCGTTCATTAACAATATTGAAATTCAAAGGTGCAATATCAGCAGGTATGGTTACATCAATATAATCAGGAAAGATATTAGGGTATTTGTTTACTAACTCAGGATTCTCCACTTTTTGGGAACAAGAAACCAGCAGTAACATAATACCTAACATCTGCATCAGTCGTATCACAATCTTTCCGTTCATATTCATTTTTTCTGTGTTGTTAATATCTTATTCTCTAAGACTCATATGTGAGGATTACTTTTAATGGGTCTCAGTTTGTTCAAAACCTCCTTCAGACTGCATATCATACATTCTCTTAGCATATTCGGCATAAGACGAACCAGGAAGGTTTCCTTGTGCCATAATACAGTTATAGGCATCTTGATAGGCACGTGGCATAGATGGGTAACCACCATACTGCTGTGCCCAACTGAGATGATCCCTGAAATCATCGGCATTACCTTTCAACAGGTCTTGAGCAATACAATATTCTAAGGCTAATCTGTTACTTGTATTCGTCGCAAATAAATTGGCAAACATCTTCTCTATCTGAGGATAATAAAACAGAATGTTTACTTTATATCGCAACTGGCGAGCCTTACCCCACGAAGCATGTGATTCCACCATTGCATCATTATACAAATACTTCTCAGCCTCCTCTGCCCATTCTTTATAGAAAGTGGATTTCTTAAGTATTCCTATATATTTCTTAGCAATAGAATATTTTCCGTTAATGATGCAACACTCAACTATACGCTGGCTGAGTCGTCCGCTTTTCTTTCCATTAGGAAGACACTCTTGCATATCAAATGAATATCTTAAACATTCATTTATCATTCCCAACCTATAGAAAGCCTCCATCGAAGGCATATTGCTGGTTATGTCACGAACCATTGGCATTATTAAGGCATCCTGACCGCTTTGGAAGAATTCAAACTGTCTGTCAGCGAGTTGTCCGGTCATTCCGAGCGACAGATTCACACTTTCCGACCAGAAATTAATAGGTATTGTCACTTCCTCTGCTCTCTCAATCACATCATTCCAACGTTCGTTTCGAATGAGATAATCTTGACGCATCAATTCATATATAGGTTGATTATATCCCTTACTATTAGTCAAATATGCAAATACTATTGCTAAAATAGCAGTGCATACACATAATGGTTTGGAATAATGGTCTTTTAAGAGTCTGTAGCCCCATAAACCCACACAAATGACAATTGGGATGATTATCTGGAGAGTAGCATAATCCAACGGCATTCTATAGTACCCAATTCCACATAAAGCAGATTGCAAAGGCCATTGAGGCATAAAGAAATGAAAAATAAGAATCTGGGATGCTATAACATATACTGGAAGCCATAATGTCTTAAACTCGTATCTGTATATACATTTCATTATGGCATATACCCACACAACCGGTCCGATAAGCCAATACATCACTGGAATTACGATAATGTCATATAACACATTGGCTTTCCTTAAAACAAGGAAAAGACTCATCGCCAAAATCAAAGCAACTGGATAGCTCATCAATATGCTCTCATCGCTCATGAGCCAAAGTAAAAGCATGGATACACATCCACCGAAAAATACTGGGAATAATGAATCGGCTTCATTTACAGACCGTGCAAGTCGTGGAACCAACCAACATATCAATCCGTAAACACCTCCGAGAAGTAATGCACCAAGCCACTCTATCTTGTACCATTGAACAATAAATTCCCCGATGAAATCGGCTAATCCGCCCATTTGAGAGACACTGTCATAGAAATAATCGGTATCCCAAAGCCATAACTGGTACTGCTCCTGATAACTCATTGCCTCGGGATGCAGAAAATACCAGAAAAGAGCAACAAACAATGTTACTAATATCGAGATTGTAAGATTGATATGTTTAAAGAAAAATGTTTTCATGATTCGTAATTGGCATTTATACCTACATTCTTACTGCAAAGATAAACAATAATTATGAAGGAAACGTACAATTATCCTATTATTCGTATGAAAATCAATATCTACAAACTTATGTGGTATTATGATGATGAAGAGTCTCAATCAATCCAACCAACTCTCACGATCAAGATTTCTGTATCCAATAGCCTCACCAATATGCATAGGTTTGATAGTTTCACTACCATCAAGATCGGCTATAGTACGTGCCACCTTAAGTATTCTGTCATAAGCACGCGCTGACAGATTAAACATCTTCATGGCATTGCGTAAACGTTCTGTACTCTCGGCATCCAATACTGCATACTTATGAAGTAATGATGACGTCATCTGAGCATTACAATGTATGCTCTTGTGGCCTTGGAAACGTTTTTCTTGAATCATACGTGCTTTTATCACTCTCTCACGTATAACTGCACTTGATTCGCCTTTAGGAGCTTTTGACATATCCTCAAACGGAACAGCCTCAACCTCTACCTGTATGTCAATTCGGTCCATTAATGGTCCACTTATTTTGTTCATATATCTCTGAATCTGGGCTGGTGTACATGTACATCCGTGAGTTGGATGATGATGGTATCCACATGGACATGGGTTCATAGATGCAACAAGCATGAATGAACAAGGCATCGTTATATTGTATTTTGCACGCGAGATAGTGATTATCCTATCTTCCAAAGGTTGACGAAGGGTTTCAAGTACAGATTTAGAAAATTCTGGCAATTCATCGAGGAAAAGTACTCCGTTATGCGACAAACAGATCTCACCTGGCATGAATGTGGTGCCGCCTCCAACCAATGCTACGTCAGAGATTGTGTGATGTGGCGCTCTAAACGGACGTTGACTTATCAATGATGTATCTTTGCTTATTTTTCCTGCTACAGAGTGAATTTGGGTTGTTTCAAGACTCTCAGCAAGAGATAATGGAGGTAAGATAGAAGGTAAACGCTTTGCCATCATCGATTTTCCACAACCAGGTGAACCTACAAGAATTATATTATGTCCACCTGCTGCAGCTACCTCAAATGCACGTTTCACATTCTCCTGACCTTTTACTTCCTCAAAATCAAAATCGAATGAACTCTGTTGAGCATAGAATTCCTCACGAGTATTCACCTCCGTCGGAGATAGTTCAACTGTGCCGTTAAGGAATCCGACAACCTCTTGCAGATGATGTACACTATATACCTTCAGTTTATTCACTACCGCAGCTTCACGAGCATTCTCTGCAGGTATAAGCAACCCTTCATATCCCATTTCACGCGCCTTTATTGCAATGGAAAGAGCCCCTTTTATCGGTTGTATGGTTCCGTCGAGACTAAGTTCGCCTACAAACATATAACGGTCAATAGCATCATTGTTTATATCACCCATTGACAGCAGAATACCGATAGCCATTGGAAGGTCAAAACCAGAGCCCTCCTTTTTGGTATCAGCTGGAGCCAGATTCACTACAATCTGCTTCATTATCACTTTGTAGTCATTAGCACTTAATGCTGTCATCACGCGTTCCTGACTCTCACGAATTGCATTGTCAGGAAGACCAACTATCGAGAAACGAGAAACAGAACTTGAGGTAACGTTGATTTCAATAGTCACGGGCAGGGCATCCAGGCCCTGTAAAGTTGCTGAATAAATCTTTGCAATCATCTGTATGTATTCTTTTTCTAATCTTTTGTCCAAAAACGACGGGTAAAGAGTATCATAATTGGAAATATCTCTAAACGACCTACCAGCATAAGTGAGCCACAAATAAATCTTGATGCAGGACAGAGTACTGACCAAGAATGAGTTGGGCCATAATAATCGAGTGCTGGTCCCACATTACTTATCGAAGATAGTGACAAACTTAATGCTTCTGTATATTGTATATGTGATTTTGAATCAAATAATATGAGTAAAAAGGCTCCAACGAAGATAGAACTCAGGAATAAAGCACAGAAAGCAAGTAACGTTTTCTGAACAGATGTTGAGATCATCTCGCCACATATCTTTACTGGTATAACTGCACGAGGGTGAAGAATACGAGTGAATTCATTACTTAAAACCTCCCAAAGGATAGCCCATCTTATACACTTAAATCCACCACTTGTTGAGCCAGAACATGCTCCGGCAAACATAATAAACAATAATACAGGCATAAGAACTAATGGCCATAAAGTATAATCACAGCTTGCAAAGCCTGTTGTTGTTTGAAGAGAAATCACTGTAAACGCCGATTGACGGAATGATAACTCCAAGTCATTGCTTTCATGTGTTAAGGTTAGAAATAATGTACATATAATTATCGAAGTAATAGAGATATAAAGATATGCTCTTAATTCTGGATTCTGGAAGAATTTCTTTATTCGTCCCTTCAATATTGAATAGTATATCAGAGTATAGTTTACACCTGAAAGAAACATGAATATGGTCAGAACATATTCAATTGCCGGAGATTGAAACTGGTCGCTGAATAACTTTGTATGTGGAGAGAAACCTCCAGTTGCAGTGGTTGTCATTGATATATTGATGGCATCGAAAATGCCCATACCACATATCAAAAGTGATATAATACACAACACTGTCAAACAAAGATACACAGAGCCTATCCATCTGACAGCCACACTGATTCTCGGATGTACCTTATCATGCAAAGGTCCTGTTGCCTCAGCCGCAAAAAGTTTTATTTCCCCGACACCGAAGGTAGGCAAAAGAGCTATCGTAAAGAATATAATTCCAATACCTCCAATCCACTGTGTCATACTTCGCCAGAAAATAACACCATGAGGTAATGCATCAATATTATCAAGAATTGTAGATCCTGTTGAGGTAAAACCTGACATGGATTCGAAGAACGCCCCAGAAATACTATTAATACTACCTGTGAAGAGGAAAGGCAACATTCCGATCAGTGCAAAAACAAGCCACACAAGTGACACTGTGAGATATCCGTCGCGTCGGCTCATACTCTTATTTGCATTTTTTCCGATCAAAGCTCCCGTACCACCCAAACATACAGTAATAAGAATAATCCATAGATAAGGTAATACATCTTCTTTATATAACAATGCAACTAACATAGTCACAAAAAGTTGTCCTGCTTCAATAAAAAGTAAGACACCTATAACCCTGAATATTTGCCTCCAATTAATCATATAGCTTTTTATTCTTTTTCTGACTAATACTTCTTTGTTATATAACGACTAAATATATTTATCTCTTATCGGATGTTCAACATATTATTTAAAATACTTGTCTAACTTCTTCAATGTTGAGCCAGCACAGAACACAACCACTTTATCACCTGCTTGCAATTGGGTATTTCCTGAAACCAGATAACCTTTACCGTCACGAATCATTCCACCGATATTCACATCCTTTGGAATACCTATATTCATGATAGGCAGTTTGGTTACTTTAGAGCCTTCTTTTACGATGAATTCGGCCACATCGGCATCAGCAACTGTCAACATCTTCACATTATCGACATCTGCTCTTAGAAGCATACGATAGATATGACTGGCTGCAACTTTCTTCTTATTGATTATGGTACCAATATCCAATGCTTCAGCCATGTCGAGATATGCAAGATTCTCAACCTGGGCAATTGTTTTGCGAACACCGTTTCTTCTTGCAGCAACACACGCTAATATGTTTTCTTCATCATTCGGAGTTAAGGCAATAAAGGCCTCAAGATGTTCATATCCTTCATCCTTAAGCAAATCAACATCATACCCCTCACCATTGATAATAAGAGTGCGTTCCTTTGTCAATGCACCTAATTGTTCACAACGAGCCAAACTTGGTTCAATTATCTTTAATGACATATTATCAGGGATTGCCCAGTCTGCACGAACCGACAATTTGCTTCCGCCCAATATCATAAGATGCTTTACAGGTGGATAGTTGTCTTTTCCAGCCAAGTGTCTGATAGTGTTTATCTCACTTCTCAATGCCATAAAGAACACTAAGTCACGAGGTTGAATACGTTCCTCACCATAAGGAATAATGGTTTCTCCATTACGCTTGATTGCAACCACATGGAAATGATGTCCTTCCATACCAATCTCACGTAACGTGCGACCTATCAACTGATTTGGTTCGCTTGAACCATCTTTATTGATGACAGGTGACACTTGATGCATCTTAACACTGATGAGAACCAAATCGCCATCGAAATCCCACCACTGACGTACCCAACTATATTTAGCAGATGCTGCTATTTCCTGTCCAGCAAGTTTTTCTGGATAGATAAGCGAACTGATTCCTGCGTTCTCAAATAACTTAGTATTATTATGTTCTAAATACTCATAGTTATCAATACGGGCAACAGTCTGCTTTGCTCCCAACTGAGTCGCCAACATGCAACACACAAGATTCTCGCTTTCATCGGGAGTTACAGCGATAAAAAGGTCGGTTTTTTCAATACCAGCCCGTTTTAATCCCTTGATTGATGAAGGCGATTGAACAAGTGTCATTATATCAAGTTCATTATTGAGCTTGGCTATTCTTTCCTCGCTCTCATCGATAAGAACGATATCAAGGTTGTCTTTAGAGAGCAAGCGGGCAAGATGGGTGCCTACAGCTCCTGCTCCTGCTATTACTATCTTCATGATACACTAAGTATGGTTTGACAAATACTTTCCGAATCCATTTTGATTAAATGGCGTAATTGCTGAACACTTCCATGTTGCACGAATTCATCGGGGATTCCGATTCTATGAACATGTACGTGTAGGTCATGATCATTGAAATATTCAAGAACTGCACTTCCGAGACCACCATTGATGACTCCGTCTTCTACAGTGATGACATGCTTGAAGTTCTTTCCTACATAATCAAGTATCTCTGTATCCAATGGTTTTAAGAATCTCATATCATAATGGGCCACATTTAATGTTTTGCCCTTATTCATTGATTCCATCTCCGCCATAAGAATTCCTTGTGCCGCTTCAGTTCCTATTGGACCAATTGACAATACTGCTATATCTTTTCCTTCACGCAATAAACGACCTTTACCTATTGGAATCTCTTGCATCTCGCATTTCCAGTCAACCTGACTGCCGCATCCTCTTGGATATCTGATTACAAAAGTTCCCTTGTCAGGCAACTGAGCTGTGTACATCAGATGTCTCAGTTCATGCTCGTCATAAGGTGATGCAATAGTTATATTTGGTATCGGTCTAAGAAAAGCCATATCAAATGCTCCATGATGCGTAGGTCCGTCCTCACCCACAATTCCTGCACGGTCAAGACATAAAACCAAATTGAGTTTCATTATAGCAGCATCATGTATAATATTGTCGTAGGCACGCTGCATAAATGACGAATAAATATTACAGAATGGCAGCAAACCATCTTTTGCCATACCTCCTGAGAATGTGACAGCATGTCCTTCTGCAATACCGACATCGAAACATCTGTCGGGCATAGCCTTCATCATAATATTCATTGAACATCCTGTAGGCATTGCAGGGGTAACTCCTACAATCTTTGGATTCCGCTGTGCCAATTCAAGTAGGGTATTACCAAATACATCCTGAAATTTTGGAGGTCGTGGCGTATTCTCAACTGGTTTTATCAGTTCGCCCGACTCATAATCAAACTTACCTGGCGCATGCCATACAGTTGCATTTTGTTCGGCCGGAAGATATCCTTTACCTTTTACAGTGTGAATATGCAGAAGTCTCGGACCCTTCATATCCTTTATGGCCCTCAGTACATGTACTAAAGCCACTACATTATGTCCGTCAGTTGGTCCGAAATATCTTATATCTAATCCCTCAAATATATTACGAGAGTTGGTCAACATAGATTTAAGACTATTATTAAATCTAATAAGACCTTTTCTGCGGTGGTCGTTTAATACACCCAACTCGTAAAGTTTGAGCGAAGCCTTATATCTTAATTTATTATATGTACTATTTGTTTGTAACTCCAATAATGCCTGACGCATTCCTCCTACACTTTTATCAATTGACATTCTATTGTCGTTCAGGATAATAAGCATGTCGTTAGGGGTTGCAGAAGCATTATTAAGTCCTTCGAAAGCCAATCCGCCACTCATAGCTCCATCACCAATGACAGCAACCACTTTACGGTCAAGTTTCTGCTCATATGCAGCTACAGCCATACCAAGTGCTGCAGAGATGGAATTTGAGGCATGTCCGCAACAAAATGAGTCATACTCACTTTCTGCAGGAAAAGGGAATGGCTTTATACCGCCGAATTTTCTATTTGTACAGAATTTTTCTCTTCGTCCGGTTAAGATCTTATGCGCATAAGCCTGATGTCCCACATCCCATACTATTCTATCCTCAGGAGTGTTGAACACATAATGTAAAGCCACAGTAATCTCAATTGCTCCCAAACTTGAAGCCAAGTGTCCGGGATTAACAGACAATTCCTCAATTATGTCCCGTCTGAGTTCACGGCATAATTGAGGCAGTTGTGACAACTGTAGTTTTCTTAAATCTGATGGATATTCTATATGTGAGAGTAATTCAAAATCTGTCTTTTTTTCCATTGCACACCATGCTTAATTATGCAAAAATACAATTAATAATTGAAATAACAAAAATATATTTGCATAACATGGATATATGTAATCCTTTTTATAAAAAATAAGCTTGTAAGATTTTATTTTTCTGCAGAAGTATCTGCAAGTGCTGTATTGTTATTCTGATTGCGGGTTTCATAAAGTTTATTCACAAACGCCACATTCGATTTAACTTTCTTCATAGCTGAACGTGCGGCATTTTGATGACTCTCTTTCTTTGTATAGCCATTTCCATGTCCACAAACCACTCCTTCTATATCAACAATGCTATAGAATTTAGGAACGTTGTTTGATTCCATTTCTTCGTCCACAATCTTGAACTGCACTTTCAACTGATTCTTTTGGCACCATTCAATAAGCATACTCTTGAAGTTTTCTTCTGTTTTGGCAATTTTATCAATATCAAGATGCTTATTGAATATTTTATTATCCATAAACCATTTACAGTATTTATAGCCACGATCGAGATAAATAGCACCGAGAAATGCCTCAAAGGCGTTTCCGTTCATATAACTATTATGAGTTATAGGAACATTATTGCTATGTAGAACAAGTTTATCCAGACCAATTTGTACAGCAAGTTGATTTAATGTCTCTCGTTTCACCAATTTACTGCGTAGTGTGGTTAGAAATCCTTCCTGGCTTTTATTATATTGTTTGTAAAGAATATCAGCAACGACCGCACTCAAAACAGCATCTCCAAGAAATTCAAGTCGTTCATTATTTGTGCTCTCGCCTTTTTTAGTATGCGGATTATGACATGAACGATGTCTTAAAGCTGTTTGGTACAGTCTCGGATTATGGGGATAGAACCCCATTATATTATATAAATTAAGATAAGGCTCCTTATTCTTAATAAAGGTTAGCCTTATCTTATCAATTACGTTTGTAGAAATCACCTGAATTTTATTTGTTGGTTAATACAATTCGTGTGCTCTAACATTGTAGTCTATTATTTATACTTCTTGAATACAACGCAAGCATTGTGTCCACCAAAACCGAATGTATTGCTGATAGCAGCATTTACAGTACGTTCTTGAGCCTTGTTGAATGTAAAGTTGAGGTTGTAGTCGATTTCCTCATCTTTATCATCATCTTCATGGTTGATTGTTGGAGGAACAATATCGTTTTGTACAGCAAGGATTGTAGCCATAGCTTCAATAGCACCAGCTGCACCAAGCAAGTGACCAGTCATTGATTTTGTAGAGCTGATGTTAAGTTTGTAAGCATCTTCTCCGAATACAGCCTGGATTGCTTTAGCTTCAGAAATATCACCTACGTGAGTAGATGTACCGTGAACGTTGATGTAATCAATATCTTTTGGTTCAAGTCCTGCATCCTTCAAAGCTCTTTCCATAACGAGTTTTGCTCCATAACCTTCTGGGTGAGAAGCTGTGATATGGTGAGCATCGGCTGACATACCTGCACCTACGATTTCTGCATAAATCTTAGCACCACGTGCTTTTGCGTGTTCTAATTCTTCGAGAACGATGATAACACTACCTTCACCTACAACGAATCCGTCACGACTTGCGCTGAATGGACGGCTTGCCTTTTCTGGTTCGTCGTTACGTGTTGACAATCCGTGAAGAGCATTGAAACCACCAATACCTGCAGGCCAGATAGCTGATTCTGCACCACCAGTGAGGATTGCATTTGCCTTACCGAGACGTAACAAGTTGAATGCATCTGCGATAGCGTTAGAACCAGATGCACAAGCAGATGTACATACGTAGTTTGGTCCTCTGAATCCGTATTCAATTGAAATAAGACCAGCAGACATGTCTGCAATCATCTTTGGAATAAAGAATGGGCTATATTTTGGTCCTTGAGTAGCTCCGTTGATTGCGTAGTTAGAAGTTTCTTCTTCGAATGTGTGAATACCACCGATACCTACACCAAGAACTACACCGATTTCGTCTTTATCTTCAGTTTCAAGATCGAATCCACTATCAGCTACAGCTTCTTTTGCAGCAGCAATTGCAAACTGTGAGCAGATATCCATCTTTCTTGCTTCTTTTCTGTCAATATAGTTACTTGCATTAAATCCTTTTACCTCACATGCAAACTGTGTTTTAAATGCAGATGCATCAAAATGTGTAATTGGTGCAGCACCACTAACACCTTTTTTCATGTTTTCCCAAGTTTCTTCAACAGTCAATCCTAATGGAGTGATTGCACCGATACCTGTTACAACAACTCTTTTTAATTCCATAATTATTGGTTAATTAATAATATATTTATGTGTAAAAGTATATTTCTTTAATATAAAAAATGACCATTTACTATTTATCATTCAAAGAGATAATGCATATCCACTTACGTGAACTGCGACCCTTAATGGTAGATGGTAAATGGTCGGAATAGTGGAACGCTTATTATTTTGCGTTCTCTTCAATATAAGCGATAGCGTCACCTACTGTAGAAATCTTTTCAGCTTGATCATCTGGTATGCTGATACCGAAAGCCTTTTCGAATTCCATAATAAGTTCAACTGTGTCTAATGAGTCTGCTCCAAGGTCGTTAGTGAAACTTGCCTCTGGCTTAACTTGTGATTCGTCTACACCAAGTTTGTCAACGATAATAGATTTAACTCTTGATTCAATTTCTGACATAATTTTTAATTTTTAATTGTTAATTAATGTATTCTTTTGTTTTTCTTACTTACAAATTAATGAAAGTCTTGACTTTTCAAGCAATCCTAACATTTTCGTGACAAAGGTAATTAATTTAGTTGTATTATAATAATAAAATACAAAGAAAAAGTGCTATCTATACTCATTTTATGCAAAAACGTGCAAAAATGACACATATAGATAGCACATTTATCAAGTAAATGTATCAAAACTATGCTTCGCTCTTGTTCATTCGCTTACGTTCAAGGTGATCAAGAACAATTTTACGAATACGCATACTTTTTGGTGTAACTTCCACATATTCGTCGGCTTTTATATACTCAAGTGCCTCTTCAAGAGACAATTGTACTGGCGGAATGATTCTTGCCTTGTCATCAGTACCTGAAGCACGTGTGTTGGTAAGCTGCTTAGCCTTAGTTACATTAACCACGAGGTCGTTTTCATGAACATGTTCACCTACAACCTGTCCTGCATATACTGTGTCTTGTGGGAATATAAAGAATTTTCCTCGATCCTGAAGATGATCCAAAGCATATGCAAAGGCTGTTCCGCTTTCAAGGGCTATCATACTTCCGTTAACTCGACGTATCATCTCACCTTTATATGGTTGGTAATCCTTGAAACGGTGAGCCATAATAGCTTCTCCCTGACTGGCTGTCAGCACATTGGTACGAAGTCCGATAATTCCACGTGAAGGGATTTCAAATTCTATGTTAACTCTGTCTTCTTGAGCTTCCATACTTATCATATCACCCTTACGGCGTGTAACCATATCAATCATCTTGCTTGAGAACTCCTGAGGCACATTAATTGTAAGTTCCTCTATAGGTTCACATTTCACACCATTGATTTCCTTGAAGATAACTTGTGGCTGACCTACTTGCAACTCATAACCTTCACGACGCATTGTTTCGATCAGCACTGAGAGGTGAAGCACACCACGTCCGCTTACAATCCACTGATCGGTTGCTCCATCCTTCTGTTCTACGCGTAATGCAAGGTTTTTCTCAAGTTCACGCTGAAGACGTTCATTAATATGACGGCTTGTACAGAACTTACCTTCCTTACCGAAGAATGGTGAGTTATTGATAGTGAACAACATACTCATTGTTGGTTCATCAATTGAGATTGTTGGCAATGCCTCTGGAGCATCGTAATCACATATTGTATCACCAATCTCAAAGTTGCTCAATCCTATCACTGCACAGATATCACCGCTGTTGACTTCCTGTGTTGCTCTGTGACCCATACCCTCGAATGTATGAAGTTCTTTGATTTTTGTCTTTTCCTGACTTCCGTCACGGTGACATATAGTTATATTCTGTCCTGCACGAAGAGTTCCTCTGTGTACACGTCCTACAGCGATACGTCCTGTGTAGGTTGAATAGTCAAGCGATGTGATAAGCATCTGAGGAGTACCTTCCAAACGTTCAGGAGCAGGAATCTTTTCAATAATTGTGTCAAGAAGATAGGTTATATTATCTGTAGGTGTTTGCCAGTCTTCACCCATCCAACCTTGTTTTGCTGAGCCGTAAACAACTGGGAAATCAAGTTGTTCTTCTGTTGCATTCAAACTGCACATAAGATCAAAGACCATTTCGTAAACCTCTTCTGGACGACAGTTTGGTTTGTCAACCTTGTTTACAACTACAACTGGTTTCAAACCTATTTCGAGTGCTTTCTGAAGAACGAATCGAGTTTGTGGCATCGGTCCTTCAAATGCGTCAACAAGCAGAATACAGCCGTCTGCCATGTTCAACACACGTTCAACCTCTCCTCCGAAGTCACTGTGTCCCGGAGTGTCAATTACATTGATTTTTGTGTCTTTGTAATTAATGGAAACATTCTTAGACAAGATTGTTATTCCACGTTCGCGTTCAAGTTCGTTATTATCGAGAATAAGTTCACCTGTCTGCTGACCAGCACGAAAGAGATTTCCTGCTGCAAGCATCTTATCTACCAAAGTTGTCTTTCCATGGTCAACATGGGCGATAATTGCAATATTTCTAATTTCCTGCATAATCCTTTTACCTTTAAATCGGCTGCAAAGTTACGAATAAATTGTTAATTTTCAACTACAAATATTCTTTTTTTGCACATTAACTCCGACTTTACTCCCACTATAATAATATATATATAAGGTATGAAGAAATGAAGCGGAGAATTCTTAAACTCATGAAAACAAGTATATGTGTTAAATTTTGTTAACAATATTTATTTTTATAGTACTTTGTATTGCAAGGTAGTAAATTATACATAGATTTGCACACGAATTCAAAACAAAAAGCAGCTATGAATGTAGATAACACAAAATCTCAGATGCGTAAGGGTATGTTGGAATACTGTATTCTCCTGCTTATCCATCGTGAGCCGTCGTATGCAAACGACATAATCACTAATCTGAAGACCGCAAATATGATTGTGGTTGAAGGCACTCTATATCCTTTGCTTACCCGACTCAAGAAAGAAGAACTTCTAAAATACGAATGGAAGGAAAGCACTCAGGGACCACCACGAAAATATTATGCATTGACGGAAAAAGGCGAAGAAGTACTGAAACAACTTGACGAGAGTTGGAACGAACTATCGCAAACGGTATCAATACTTCACTCTATCTAATTTCATTAATTAAAAGGAATTATAAACCCTAAATAAATACCATTATGAAAAAAAATATTACAATGAATTTGTTCGGAACTTTGTATGCTATAGACGACGATGCTTATCAACTACTCGAGCATTACCTCGAAAGCATGAGTAATTACTTCTCGAAACAAGACGGAGGCGAGGAAATTGCCGATGACATCGAACATCGAGTGGCAGAACTGCTCTGGAAACAAAAGGAAAAAGGTAATGAAGTTGTCAACATTGAGATGATTACAGATATCATAAAAATCATTGGTAATCCTGCCGAAATCGACGAAAACCCATCAGAAAATGGTGTTGATGAAAATACAGAAAAGACAACTGAGGCCGATACTGACGAACTGCTCAAGAACAAAAAAGAGTCGATCACAACAAAAATACTCAATCACTTCAAATACAGACATCTTTACAGAGTCACTGACGATAAACTGATTGGTGGTGTTTGTTCTGGATTCTCAAAATACTTCGATTTCAGCGATTCAACATTCTGGAGAATACTGTTTGTGATTATCTTTATTCTTTTTGTCTTCATTGACAGCAGATTCCCTACATGTTTCGCTACAATCTTCGTAGGTGCATATATCGTGTTATGGATTATCGTTCCAAGAGCTAAGACCACAGAAGATACACTCAGAATGAAAGGAAAAGAGGTGAATCCTAACAACCTGAAGGAAGAGATAATCATGGAATCGAAAAAAAAAAATAAGCAATACTACACTAATAATTCAAGAAATAAAAACGGAGGCGGATGTCTAAAAGGGTTGCTTAATCTTATACTTGGTATTTTACTGATCCCTTTGTTTGCACTATTAGCATTGATTATCTTCGCATCAATAATGTCGGCACCATTTATTCCCGAGGAAATAACATACGGCATGCGCGATCTATTGTTTAATAGTTGGAATAATGATCTTGTAAATTGCTTAGTTATCAACAATGGTTCGTTAATAACAACATTACTGATTTGTTCGTTCATTTCGGTAGTTATCCCAATATTTTTGATTATTCACAAACTGCGTTCAAAGAGAAAACCACTCAATATCGGTATAATCATAACACTTGTCGTTACATGGATTCTGGCAATTGTCATTACACTAATCATCCTCATTGGCAACACATCGCTTAATATTAAAAAAATCAATAAAATTCATCAAAAACAATATGAGATTGAGTGTCAAAACATGTTGGAAAATGAATTGAAAAATGAAAATATAGAAGAGAAATTCATCGATGAAAACGAATGGTTCATACTAACACTCGACAACTGCGCCGACAACAGATGTACATACTCAGGAGAATATCTTGATGGAAATACAGAAACCAGATACCTTGACGCTTATAACCGCAATGCACAAATGAAATACACTGCATCACACATAGTCAAAAATGTACAACCAGGTCTATACAGACTGTGTGCTCATGCACGAGCTCAAGACAAGGGAGCATTTATTTACCTGACACAAGGTGAAACGATAAACGACTCAAATCGTATATTTGTAGAAATCCCAGCATATGGTGATAATGGAGGCGAGTTATGGCATTGGGCAAAGGGACATATTTCCGATGAACAGGCACATATTTACGGTGAAATCAATAGTAAACTGCGTAGAGATATCATGAATGCGAATAACGGAAAAGGATATGGATGGAGCAAGGTAGTTATCGATAGTATTAAAATAACCAAACCTACTACTATATATTACGGGGTAAGTACAGATGATAAATTTACAGGAACAAAAGCACAATGCCAATGGTTTTCCGTAACCGACTTTTCTTTCGAGAAAATACCAAATAATACGTATAAGCGCAAGAGATAAACATCAATTGTTATTCCGTACTCGTTCAATCGCCACCAAATAGCAATATTTACCAACCCTTATATATAAATCATTGTATTATTTTTAGAAGCCCCAGGATATGGGGCTTCTGTATTCCTATTTATTAATAACCTGATTATAACATTTATTACAAAAACTTGTGATTTTGTTTGGTAGTTAATTTATTATTTTATAACTTTGCAGCGGTAATAGATTTTTTACACCAAAACATATATTTTACCTCGCAAAACTTGCAAATCGCAAATATAAGAAGTAATTTATTTAAAATTTATTTAAAAT
>JAIKZH010000066.1 GCA_024682395.1 Bacteroidaceae bacterium | reverse complement strand
AAGGTGATAGGATAAGACATACCGATGATTTGCTGTGTCGTTCCGCTGTGTGCATAAATCCTTGATGTACACAGGCGATTGCACCAGATTTGCGCAAATCGCATACAAATCAAAAAAAAAAAAACAGCTTTCCAAATTTTTTGACAAAAAAATGCAAAAAACATTATATTTTTTTAAAAAAATGACGTTTTTGACACTTGTAACAATAAAAAAGATTGATAAAAAGCACAAATGTTTGATTGCAGAAACAAGTAAAAGATGGTGATTTTATGGTTACTTATTTGAAGTAATTATCATACACATATATAATAATATATATTCTCTCAATTATTGCTGTTATATAAATAATTGTTACCTTTGCATCATTATTAAAAAAGGAACAAAACGAATATGATTCTTTTACCAGATGATTTTTGTAATCAGATGCGTTCACAATTTAGTGAAGCTGAATATACTGAATTCATGAATAGTATGAATGAGGCATGTCCAGTAAGTATTAGATTAAACCCATTAAAACAGATACAAACAGACTGCAAATTCCAAGGAGAGCCTATTCCGTGGTGCAAGGACGGCATATATTTATCTGAGCGTCCTTCTTTTACGATGGACCCTTTATTTCATGCAGGTGCGTATTATGTTCAAGAAGCCTCATCGATGTTTATATCATATCTGTGTAATTGGATTAAGCAACAAGGCGAATGGGATATGCCAATCAATGCATTAGATTTGTGTGCAGCACCTGGAGGAAAGTCAACATTATTATATTCGGAACTTCCCGAGCAATCACTTTTGATTACAAATGAGATTATGCCTAAAAGAGCACAGATTCTCAGAGAGAATATGCACAAATGGACTATGGGAGTAACAAAAGACATAAATGTGTATGTTACTAACAACAAAAGTGAGGATTTCAAGAAAGCTGGTAAAGATTTGTTTGATTTCATACTATGTGATGCTCCATGTTCGGGAGAAGGAATGTTCAGAAAAGATAGTAAGGCTATAGAGGACTGGAGTCTGTCAAACGTGAATATGTGTCAGGAACGCCAACGCGACATTGTAACAGCGATATGGCCAACACTTAAAGATGGCGGTTACATGATATATAGTACATGTACGTATAATTTCAAGGAGGATGAAGACAATGTAAGGTGGATTGCAGAGGAATTAGGTGCTGACATTATTGATGTGGAAGTCCCTGCAGATTGGGGAGTTAGCGATTCTCCTTTCTTCCACTTCTACCCTCACAAGGCCAAAGGAGAAGGATTTTTCTGTGCATTATTACGTAAACACGGCGATAATTCTCACGCACGTAATAAGGCCATTGACAAGGCTATAAACAAGAATCTCAAGGTATTAAACATAGAAAACAAATTCGAGCCGCCATACATAGATGTCGACTCGAATACAGCTTTAAGATATCTTCATGGAGAAGCATTAAACATGCCAGCTGAGACACCACGTGGATTAATAACTATTACTTATCAAGGATTACCATTAGGACAAGTAAAAAATATAGGTAATCGTGCTAACAATCTTTATCCAAAGGAGTGGCGTATCAGAAAGCAAATCTGATTAATTATGATTCTTCGTCCAAGAATTTATATTCAAAATTAGTGCTTTTTGCTGATGGGAACTGACTACGTGGATCCACATCTTGTCGGTTTCTAAGATGGTTCACGATACGATTATAACAATCCAAAGGACTTGAAGCCTTCAGTTTTGCTCTAAAACGAGTATCTTTATATTGGAACTTATTTGTTTCAGGAATCTGTATTACTCTTTTGAATGTAAGAGCTGCATCGTACCATCCAATTTGTTCCTCTGCAAGTAAATCCATTACAGATTTTTTTCTTTCAGGAACATAAGTACCCTCAGCCTTCTGAGCATTACGTATGCGTTCCATTTCTTTAAATTCTTCTAATGTACGTGCTTCTGTCTTTAAGAAAAGTACATAATTAGTGTATCCAGCCTTCAAACGGAACGGATAAAGATTATTTGACTTTTGGAAATTAATAATCTTATTGATGACAGAATCATCAATCTTAACTTCTTTCAAAGTTTGTAAAAACGCCACAACCTCATCTAAGTTAGTTGCCAACGTGTCATTTTCAAAATACCTAATATACAAATTCATAAAAACAACAAATATAAATAATTAATTCATCAATTAATTAACTAAACAAATTACGCGTTTATCATAAGAAACACATTTTTAACTGTTTAATTAATTAATTATTAATAATACGTTTTTTAATCTGTCTCTATATTACGATAAATATTTAAACAATAGATAAATTTTTCACTTTATAAAGGAGCATTTTGGATACTGAATAATATCCACCTATTTCACCGCAAAGATAATAATTATTTATGAATACACAATATTATATTGTTTTTTTCTACTATATTTTTAAAAAATATAGTTTTCTTCATAATCTTTATCTCTTTTACTTTTCAATTCAAGTCCTTTATTTCCGTTGTCGGATCTGCGTTTATTATTATTATTTTCCTTACTATTAAACTCTTCTATAGAAAGGCCATATGTTGTACGTAGAACACGGAATTCAGTTCTTCTGTTGAGAGAATTACATATTTCTTGTTCTTCTTTCTTTAGATTAGATATAAAAGCCTCTGTAAGCGTGTCGCCCTCATTTAAGAACGGATGTGCTTCAGCAAGTCGTTTTCTAACCAATTTTGGTCGGCTCTCGCCATATCCCACTGCAGTAAGACGGTCTTTCTTAATACCATGGTCAATAAGATATCTTACAACAGATTCTGCACGTCTTTGTGAAAGACGCTGGTTATACAAATCGTTACCTCTATAATCGCAATGGGCAGACAACTCGATTGTTATATTTGGGTTTTCGTTGAGCATTAACACCAACTTATCCAAGGCCTCAGTTGACTCAGCAGTAAGTGTTGCTTTATCGAATTCATAAAAGATATTATCAATCAGAACTGGGATGTTGATTGGAGGTAATGGGAACTGAAGTGTATAATCTTCACTTTCTTCAGACTGGCGTACACTTATTTCTTGTTTAACATTCAAATATCCCGAAGCTGTTCCAAGCATAACATATTTAACACCGGGCTTGAGTATTTTCTGAAAAGAGCCATCTCCTTTCACACTAATTTTCTCATTTGTGCCATCATCACCGACTACATAAACAAGTGCCTCTGGGAGTTCATATCCATCTTTCTCATAAACCCATCCAGTAACAGTCTGTAGGATTTCTGGTAATTCAAAACTATAAATATTTTCCCATCCACGATTGTTGTCGCCACGACTTGACGAGAAGAAGCCACGATTATGCAATCCATCAAATGTCATACCAAAATCATCGGCATTAGAGTTCAATGGGTATTGTTGGTTTTCAACAATCCAACCTCGTATTGAATCTGGTGCGGCAATAAAGATATCTAATCCCCCCATTCCAGGGTGTCCATCTGATGAGAAATATAAGTCGCCATTTGGTCGGAAAGAAGGAAACATCTCATTTCCTGCAGTGTTTATTGGTCGTCCTACATTTTCCACACCTCCAAAACCATCAGCAAGGATGCGTGCTCTCCAGATATCATAACCACCTTCGCCGCCTGGCATATCACTCACAAAATACAACCATTGTCCATCAGGTGACACAGCTGGATGAGCATATGAAGACAGAGTGTCTTTTGACAGTTCACACTTTACTGGTTTACCCCACGCTGCATCAGAACGAGTTGATTTATATATCTCTGCATTTCGAGGATAATCAGGGTGAGAGGCACAGCGAGTAAAATACAATATCTTACCATCTGGGGATATACAGCTAACACCATCTTCGTATTCAGAATTGATATCAGACTCTATTTCCTCAACATCTTTCCATTTTTTGTTTTCATCCTTTCGGGCTATAAACATATCGGCATATTTCACACCAGTCACACCATTCATTTCATCGCCAATAGCATCTCGTCGGGTAGATGTGATAAGTATTTGATCACAATCGTCGCCGAACAACATTGGAGAGAAATCAGAACGGGAAGAATTAAACAAAGCCTCTTTCTTCACTTTGTACAAATTAGGATTTGCTTTCCATTGTGGTGCTAGTTCACAAGACAGCAAACCAGAATGTCCAAGTTCACTACTTGGATCTTTCTGTACATATTGTGAGAAGGATTCACGAGCACCTTTATAATTTGCCAATTTTAGTTGTTGCATACCTAAATGCAACAAAGCCGTACTATCAGGATGTCCGTATCTGACTGCATTTTGATATGCTTGCATGGCTTTTTGAGGATTGTTTATTCTTCTATAACAATCAGCCATTCTAAATGCTCGGTCAGCTCGTTTAGGTTTGTCTTTAGTAGGAATTGCCGAATAAGATTTCTTAAAAAACTGCGCAGCAGAATAGTACTCACCCATTGAATAAGCCTGTTCACCTTTCTTATAATAAACAGCCTCATTACTACATGACACAATAATAAACATGACCACAAGTATTGTGGCTATACTGACTATAATATGATACTTATTCTTATTCATTACAACTTCTATACTACACATCTATCTGTTATCTTACAGATGGGATTGAATTCAAGTTCTTACATTTAGTAAGAACATTATTAATAAATAACGATATTTATCGCTTTTTATTGCACATAAGACTGTTATTCGTCAAATGGTCGTCTATACGTACATCCTTCTTTCCAGCGTGAACAGCCATATGAAGTTTTACCTTTTATTATGACACCTTTTCCACATTCAGGACACGGCAAACCTATCCATGAATCAGTGGTATCAGTTGTTTTTGCCGTTTCTTTATTTTTCTTACTTGTTGCACGTGATTTAGACGCCTTAGGTTTAAAACCAGCAGGGACTTGGTCAGAGGCATTCTTCTTTTGTTTAGAACGCGCTGTCTTGGATTTCTCCTCAGTCTGCTGTACAAATTCTATGTATCTGTTAGAATTATCTGCTCTGACTGTATTTATCAGATCCACAACCATTTGCTTTAGTTCTTCGATAAATTGTGTAGCAGAATAATCATGTCGTTCTATCTGACGAAGTTTCTTTTCCCAAATACCTGTCAGTTCGGCACTCTTTAGCAATTCCTCATGTATGAGTCCTATCAGTTGTATGCCGGTAGGAGTTGCGATCAGGTTTTTGCGTTCCTTCCTTATATAATTTCGTTTAAGAAGGGTTTCGATTATAGCTGCACGCGTAGATGGGCGTCCTATACCATTCTCTTTTAAAGCATCGCGCAGTTCCTCATCGTCAACAAGTTTACCAGCCGTTTCCATTGCTCTCAGAAGAGTAGCTTCGGTATATAATTTAGGTGGTGTGGTCCATTTCTCCATTAATGAAGGTGTGTGCGGTCCCGACTCACCGATTTTGAATTCTGGCAACACCTTATCATTATCTTGATTATCCTGAGAGTCGTTGTCAGACTGAGTCTGAGAGTAAATCACTTTCCATCCAGGACTAATAATCTGTTTACCTGTTGCCTTGAACTCCACAGAACCGATTTCTTTATCGTTCTCATCCTTACATTCACTCAAAACAGTGGTAGTCAAGAATTTACAATCAGGATAAAAGGCAGCAATAAAAGAACGAGCCACCAAATCATATACCCTACGTTCAACATCTGTAATATTATTTGCAGGTTGTCCTGTTGGTATGATTGCGTGGTGATCAGTCACTTTAGAAGAGTCAAACACCTTCTTACTTTTTATAAGAGTCTTACCTTTCAATGGTTGAGTATACTGTTCATATCCACGAATACCCATTAATATGTTTGGACATTTTGGGTAAATATCATCACTCAGAAATGTTGTATCCACACGTGGATAGGTTGTCAGTTTCTTTTCATACAGGCTCTGTATTGTTTGTAAAGTCTGTTCAGCCGAATAACCAAATTTCTTATTACAATCGACTTGCAAACTTGTCAAGTCATACAATCGTGGAGGAGCCTCAGTGCCTTTCTTTGACTGCACATCAGTTATCATAAGCGGAAGATCTTTTACCTTTTCGAGATAGGCTTCACCCTCTTCTTGCGATAGAAATTTACCCTTCGTAGCTTGAAATGTGGTGTCACGATATATAGTTGACAAAACCCAATATTGTTCAGGAACAAAGTTATCTATTTCCTCTTGACGATGAACGATCAAAGCAAGAGTCGGTGTTTGCACACGTCCGATACTCAAGACTTGTCTGTTCTGACCATATTTCATTGTATAAAGTCGGGTTGCGTTCATTCCCAAAGTCCAATCGCCTATTGCCCTACTAAGTCCGGCCTCATACAAAGACTGATATTCACTTTGATCTTTAAGGTTCTCAAATCCCTTTTTAATAGCTTCCTCAGTTAGTGAACTAATCCATAATCGTTTCACAGGACATTTCACACCTGCTTTCTGCATTACCCATCTCTGTATCAATTCACCCTCTTGGCCGGCATCACCACAGTTGATTATCTCATCTGCATCTTTCATTAATCGCTCAATCACCTGAAATTGAGCCTTGATACCTTTATCATCTTTTAGTTTAATACCAAAACGAGGAGGAATCATTGGCAAATCCCACATATCCCAATGTTTCCACCTATCTGTATATTCACCAGGAGACTTCAGTTCGCACAAATGTCCAAAAGTCCATGTAACCTGATAACCATTACCTTCAATAAATCCTTGTCGTGTTTGGGTTGCCCCTAACACATTTGCGATATCTCGTGCAACAGTTGGTTTCTCCGCTATACAAACCTTCATATTTCTCCTTCTATTATTTAGGGTATCTTTATTTTAATCTATCTATAAAACACCTTATTATTTCTCAGGTATTTTTATTTATCTTCCAGTTTATTCATTATAAACGTGCGGCAATTCTCCATAAGCCACTTAGGAGTGCTTGTAGCCCCACATATTCCCACTGATTTTGCATCCTTAAACCATGAGAAATCAATTTCGTTGGCATCATCAATAAGATAAGAAAGAGGGTTTACCTTTAGGCATTCACCGAAAAGAACTTTCCCATTTGAACTTTTCTTACCGCTGACAAATAAAATGACATCATGTGATTCTGCAAAACTTCGGATATGGGACATACGGTTTGCCACTTGTCGGCATATAGTATCAAAATAACTGAACACCGCATTGCTTTTCATATGTGACTGAATGTAATCAACAATTTCACAAAAGCCATCAAGAGATTTGGTGGTTTGGCTATATAATTGAATATTATGATTAAAATCAAGTTTTTTTGCATCTTCCATAGATTCAATCACAATTGCTGTGCCATCGGTTTGACCGACAAGCCCAACGACCTCAGCATGACCATTTTTGCCATATATCACAATCTGAGTTTTGTTCTCAGTCTCTTTCAAACAGGTTTCATATGCAGTACGTATTCGTTTTTGCAGATTCAAAACCACAGGGCAGGTTGCATCAATTATCTCAATATTCTGTTTTTTAGCTTGAAGATATGTTGATGGAGGTTCACCATGCGCACGCAGTAACAGTTTAGTGTCATGAATATCAGCCAAATGTGCCTTATCGACTGTTATCAATCCCAAATCTTTCAATCTGTCGCACTCACGTCCGTTATGCACGATATCACCGAGACAATAAAGAGAATCAGAGTTTTCTAATTCAGTCTCTGCAGCCTTAATTGCACGGGTCACACCATTACAGAATCCAGAACCATTATCTATTTCTATTACCATTACAAGTATTTGATTTTTTTCGAGCCTATCAATAGATACAATTAATTATATCAAAAACAGACACCATGAATACTGATTTTATTTATTGATAGCTTGATTGAACATATCCAACAACATCTTATTCTGTTCGTCCTTTGTCAGATTACTATTATCAAGGACAAGGGCATCATCAGCCTGTTTTAACGGACTTATCTCACGATGGGAGTCAATATAATCACGTTCTTGAACATTCTTTAGAATCTCATCAAAATCAACATTTTGTTCTCCCTTTTCTTGTAATTCCTTAAATCTACGCATTGCACGCACCTCTGCCGATGCTGTAACAAACACTTTTAATTCGGCTTGAGGGAAAACCGCAGTTCCTATATCGCGTCCGTCCATTACAATTCCCTTCTTCTCCCCCATTTGTTTCTGTTGCATTGTCAGTTTCTCACGCACAAATGGTAAAGCAGCAATAGGACTAACCATACTTGACACCTCCATACCTCGGATTTGGTCTTCAACGATCTCGCCATTCAAACAAGCCAATGGCAATTTTGTTTTAGGATCAAGAACAAAACCTATTTCAACATCTTGAAGCTTGGTTTTCAATTGTTCTTCATCAATCTCAACCGAAGAAGAATCGTGTCCAGTCTTACTCTGTATTAACCCATTACGTATTGCGAACAATGTGATTGTACGATACATAGCTCCTGTATCAACATAAATGTAGCCAACCTCTTTTGCCAACCATTTAGCCATCGTACTTTTTCCACAAGATGAATGTCCGTCAATCGCTACTATTATTTTATTCATATCATTATTTCTATTTATATCATCCCTACATTCTCTGGGTAAGTTTTTTCAAAAAAACGGTAATAAATCAAATTTTTAAGAAAACCATATCAAAATGTGTAACTCAGGTTTGCCAACAAGGAAGAACTTGACACATGATATTTACCATAAGCCACACCAACCTTGAGTTTCTTGACACTCAATCCAGCACCCAATGATAATCCTGCCCACTTACTGCTATCTCCAACTTTCATTTCATCGGCTCTTAGCGGATTATATCCCACAGCCACCCATGTTGCATCAGAAGGGAATATATCAAGTCCTAAGGTTATATGATGTTTTGGTTTCTTATACTTCCATGAAGTAAGTTTATCAAAAGTAAGAGATAATCTCAATGGAGCATTGTTAAAGTCTTTACTGATACCCAGCACCACATTACATGGCAAAGCCTCATGAGTTTCATGCAAAGCCTTAACTTGTCCTCCTACATTTTGAGCCACCAAACCGATAGACCAACCGCGTTCCTCGTCATAATAGTTCAATCCAAGATCCACGCCCAATGCCACAGACGAGAATTCACCATAATTAGACATTAAGACTTTGGCTTGCACACCACCCGTCCATCTATCGCTCAACAAATAAGAATATCCACCTTGAATATTGATATCATTTGCAGAAAACGTACCAAGTTCTTCAAAGTTTTCATTTGTTTCATACATCTCACCATAATTAAGAGCCATTGCCCCCAATGCCCATGAGCCACGTTCACCAACTTGTCTAACAAAAGACGCGCTGAATTGATTTCCGCTGGCAAGATATGATGTATAGTTAAAGTTCAATGTTTTATCAGACACATTACACAGCAATGCAGGATTGGTAAAAAACAAAGTAGCATCATCTTCGATAATACTTACATTATTTCCTCCCAAAGCTGCAGAATGGGCAGATGTAGGAATACGCAAGAATTCATATCCTGTATCATCATTTTGAGCAGACACAAAACATGAAATTAAACACATCGAGATTGTCAGTAACAGTCTATTCATACATATTACATCTAAACGATTTTTAATCTTGTGATTTTCTTAATTCATCAAAATATTTATTGATCAATCCATTAGCAGCCATAAATGAAGTCATTTGTCCGCCCAATACCATTTTCTCCATTTCGGGAAGCATTTCCTTGATGGTTGGGTTATAATAGAAATCATTACGCAACTGCTCATTTATACTTTCATACATCCAGTATTTTGACTGTTCATTTCTACGATACTGGAAATATCCAGATTCCTTAACCTTGTCAATATAATCAAAAATCATCTTCACAACCTTGTCAACATTAAGGTTATAGAATCCTGAATAGCACAGAACCTCTGGAACAATTCCACTTGCAGGTTTTGGGAACAGATGCAAAGCATTGCGGAAGTGACTTGCAGCCAATTCGGCTTTCTCCACATTATTTCCATCAGCCTTATTTATCACGATACCATCGGCTATTTCCATGATACCACGTTTTATGCCTTGCAACTCATCACCTGTTCCTGCCAATTGAATCAAAAGGAAGAAGTCAACCATTGAATGACATGCAGTCTCACTTTGTCCCACGCCAACAGTCTCAACAAATATCTTATCATATCCAGCTGCTTCACAGAGTATAATTGTTTCGCGTGTTTTGCGAGCAACTCCGCCCAACGAGCCAGCAGTAGGAGAAGGACGGATAAATGATTTTGGATGAACCGCAAGTTGTTCCATACGAGTTTTATCACCAAGAATACTACCCTTGGTCTTTTCCGAACTCGGGTCTATTGCCAGCACAGCCAGTTTTCCGCCATATTGTTCCAGCACCTTCAAACCAAACATATCGATACTGGTACTTTTACCAGCTCCGGGAACACCACTGATACCTATACGTACAGAATTGCCACTATATGGCAAGCATAATTCTATAACTTTCTGAGCTATCTTCTGATGTTCTCTAAGTGTGCTTTCAACCAAAGTCACAGCTTGGCTCAACATAGCGACATCACCACGTAATATTCCATCCAGATATTCTTCAGGAGTAAAGATTTTTGTTCTACGTTTTCTCAGTTTACTAAGATACGGATTCACAATATCCTGATGATCAACACCAGAGTTAACCATCAATCCTTCATATTCACTACTATTTTCCGGATGTTCCATATTTAGATAGTATATATTTATAACGTGAAAAAACTCATTTTATTATTTGTTTACAAATATACGAAGATTCATTGAGATAAACGAACGATTTTATAAGAATATTCATACCACAAACAGATAGTTAAGAAGGTGAAAGGTGAAAGTTATCAGTGGCTATGAAATAATTATCAATTATTAATTGTGACTCTGCCACCTGATTATCATTTACGCATAGTGCCATGATTGCCATATGGCAAGACTATAAGAAATATGATATAAAAAGAAAAACGACCAATCATTCTTTATAAAGAACGACTAGTCGCTTAACCTTATTTGCTTCGAAGTTAATTAAACTTCAGCCTGTACAGGTACGATTGAAATTGTAGAGCGGTCTTTGTAACCACGTTTGAAAGTTACAATACCATCAGCAAGAGCATACAAAGTATCATCCTTACCGATTCCTACATTCTTACCTGGATAGTGAACAGTTCCACGCTGACGAACCAAAATGTTACCAGCTTTAGCATACTGACCACCGAATAATTTAACACCGAGTCGTTTGCTGTGTGACTCACGGCCGTTCTTTGAACTACCTACACCTTTCTTATGTGCCATGTTAATTTACGTTGTTTTAATGGTTAAACTTAAGCGACAACACTCTTGATTGTCAATTCTGTAAACTGCTGACGATGACCACGGAGTTTCTTGTAACCCTTACGACGACGCTTGTGGAATACGAGAACTTTATCACCCTTTACCAAAGGAGATACAACTTCGCATACAACCTTTGCACCTTCAACTGTTGGAGTTCCTACAGTCACTGCGCCTTCATTGTCAACTAATAATACTTTCTCGAACTCAACTTGTTGTTGAGTTTCAGCATCCTTAAGGTGATGAACGAAAAGTTTCTTTCCTTCTTCCGCCTTGAATTGCTGACCGTTAATTTCTACGATTACGTACATATTTTTATTATTAAACGGGTTTTGACCAAAGGGCGAAGAGTCATAAAACATCAACTGATAATTTATATAATTCTTACTTTTATAAGCCGCTTTGGCATAAATCGGCTGCAAAGATAATAATTATTTATCACATAACAATATTTATTGCAACTTTTCTTTCAGTTTCATGTTCATATAAGATTATTTAACACAATATTTACATGGAATTCAATCAAGAAAACTGAAAAAGTAAGACAAATGCCGTTGCCGCAAAAATAAGTCCAAGAACCTGTAACAGTCTAAGTCGCTCTGAGAAAAACAAAACACCCACTAATGTGGATAGCAACACTACTGATGTGTGATACATCGGATATAGAACACCGGTTGAAAGATCCAACAGTCCACGTAGTATGAATGCAGTACATCCCGCATTGAGTATTCCTAACAATCCCCCACCGACAACTACGCGCCACCCTAATCGATGTTTCTTAAAACTACCAGAAACCACACAAATTAGTAAGGACAGAAGCATAGCCATAAGGAATATATTACCTGTAAGTGCATTTAGTTTAAAGCCAACCAAAGATGAATCCTGGCATTGCTCAGAAACCGTATGTTGAAGCAGTTTTAGTGAGAAATCGCATATTCCATAAAAAAAGAACACGCCCATTAACCCAACTATCGAATAAATACTCATCTTAGATGATATTGGAGCATATTTACTCTTTTTTCCGTGCCCCTTCGTGCTTATTGGCATCACTATACACACCAAAGCCAAAAGAATCAACGATATTGGTATTATTGCAGGTGCAGGTTGTGCAAGAAACACCCATGATAAAACGACTGGCAGCACCAAAGATGCTTTAGCCGCAACCGTAGTAAGAGCCACTCCGTTAAGACTGACAGATTTCCCCATCATAACGAAAGCGATCATAAAGAAAGCGCCCACTATCAACGAAAGAAAATACACCATTGGAGATAAGACATAGGCATCCCAGCCAACCTCCGACTTCATCACGGCATTATAAGATATAGGAATCCAATTTATCAGTACAGCAGCAATATAATTGAAGAGTACGATCTGTTTTATATCCAGATTATACTTATTAAATACCTTAAAAAGCACATTACATGTTGTACCACATAGGATAGCCAAAAGCAAATATAACATAATCAATCTATTATTTCGAGATGCAAAAATATAAAAAAAAGGCGTTTCATCAAAATGAAACGCCTAATGGATTGTATATTTTATAGAGTTAACTTCAAAAGAAAGAGCGTTATTTCAATATAGAAATGTTGCTCACTAAGGCAGCGATTATAACTACTGCTGCTACTAAAATACCTAAAATTTCCATAATATATAAATTTTTAAATTAATAAAATCCTAAAAACAGAGTTGGGGTATACACTTATTTATAATAATGTGTCGTCATCATCTCATTTCATCCTCCCCTTCTCTTTAAGGGTTGGGGTCACACTTGACCTTGCCCCTACATGTTAAACATTAACTAATCAAATCTTAATTAACCAATCAAACTAACCTTTTAAAAACTAATCAAACTAACTTTAACCTAAATACTAACCAATCTTTAACCTTTATATTATTTTATTTGCGTTGTCTGCGTCTAAACATCTTCATGATTTCTATTTCTTATCATTAAATGTTATTTTTACTCACATCATCTATAGACTAAGTCTTGAGATGTTCTTTTGTGTCATTTAACAAATTCTTGGTTTTACTTATTATTTTGTAATGTTTTCAACCTTGTTTTTGTCTTTTGACACTGCAAAGGTAAGGCAGTTTTACATACCCACCAAATATTTTTCAAAAAAAAGCGCAAAACTACATTATTTATTGATTTAAATCAAGTTGTGTGTCCGAACACGTGCTCATTTTATAACTATATGAGCAATTTTATTTCAGTGTGTACGCACACAACAACACATCAAACAAACAAAAAAAGCCACCACTTTTATAGGGATTTCGCCCCATAGATATGCATGCGGCCACACATCTAATCAAACGCACTTTATAGCAAAATAACTACAACAGCACTATTCAATCACACAATACTGAGCCTGGAAAATACGAAAAAGAGAATGAATCAACACACTGTACAATATTATTGATGATTATCGCAAAATAATAGAACCAACAATAATATTATCAAATTTAGGAGAATAAATAGCAGCGCATGGAGCATGAGTTCCGCAAGACAGAGACTCCATTTTAGACAAAGCCTCCGAATATGAATATGAATCAACATCATAAATCACGCAATCAGCATCCTTCGCAGAATCAACATCACAATTAAGATGATTCTTTTCGCAGAAAGCTTTAACTGCGGGCAGATTCACATCTGCCACATCCAAGAAGAATTTCATCTTTTTCAAATAAGCCACATCAGACACTTCCCTAACAAACAGTCGTCTAAGTTTTCTACGGATAAACTCAGCCGCACCTTTACCCCAAATCGCCATTCGCACAATAATAGAAAGGAACCAACCACGATTAGAATAATACTTACTAAAGAATATCAGCATTGCCTGATAAAAAATCTTCACATATCTGTAAGTATCCTTACGTGTACTCTCACCTTTATAATGTAATATACGTAATGGTAAATAATAATTCTTATGTCCTGTAAGTAACAATCGATATGACAAATCTATATCTTCACCATACATAAAGAATGATTCATCAAAGAAACCTACCTCATCAAGAAGCGAACGTCGGATAAACATAAAAGCACCAGATATAATTTCAATCTCACTAGATTTATCCTTGTCAAGAAACATCATATGATATTTCCCGATTACACGATTTCGAGGAAATAACTTACTCAAGCCCGACATATGAAAGAAAGCAGTTGTAGGCGTTGGCACGCCACGACGCGACTCTTTAGCAAATGTACCGTCAAGATTAAGCATTTTCACTCCACATGCACCAACCTGAGGATCATTATCCAGACAATCCACACATCCTTTAAGTACATCTTCTCCAACTATAGTATCAGGATTAAGCAACAAAACATATTCAGCAGATGTCATGCTCAAGGCCATATTATTAGCCTTTGCAAAACCGACATTAACATCATTTTCCACATAAATAACTTGTGGATAACGCGCACGAAGATATGAGACAGAATCATCGCCGCTCGCATTATCAACAACATAAACCTCGCCATCAATATCTTTCATTGCACGAAAAACAGAGTCAAGGCATTGTTCCAAATGAAAACGGACCTTATAGTTTACTATGATTACTGATAATTTCACCTTACATTAATCTTCTGTTACGTCTGTTGTTACATTATTATCAAGTTGCTCAATATATGTATTTATTTTTTCCTCAGAAGGCACACACATCATCGTTACAACCATATCGATGCATGCACATAAAAGACCGATAGTATCTAATAATAAAAAGTATAAGACGATGCCAAATAATGCCGCAAACATCAACATACCTATACGAATAACACTCCACAAATGATACGAACTAAGAGCCTCATCATGATTCATGCGTTTTAAACTTTTGTGCGTATTAAGAGTGAAAAGTTTTAAAGACAACACCACAAAACTAAGAGTTACGACAACACAAGCAACATTTAGATAATACGCCAGTTTACTGCCCCCTTCCACACAATACAAACCATTAGGAATCAAGTTCATTTCACCAGCAACAAATGTCATTATCACAATCAACCACACCAACACATACTCACATATCAACCACTTTAATACTTTTTTTATATTCTTAGTCATAATCTCTTATATTTATTTTCAAACTCACCGAACCACATGTTTTCCCTTCGTAAAGAAATACGAGTCAAACATCACTTATGGCACATGAGTAGAATCCGTCGTATTTATATTATATATCAGTTAATGTATTTATCATTAAAATTATACATATCAGTCACACCTATCAACGAAAAATCATTAAAATGAGCTACGCAAACGGTACTCTATTAACGATAGATCGTCCTAAAGTAGCCTCGTCCGTATATTGCAATTCATCATTCACAGACAATCCACGCGCAAGAACTGTCAGTTTCACAGTCTCGGTGAAAGCTTTGAGTTTACGCGATATATAGAAATTTGTAGTATCGCCTTCCATTGTAGAACTCAGCGCAAGTATCACCTCCTTCACATCTCCTCCACTTACACGATCGACCAAACTTTGAATCTGCAAATCAGAAGGTCCTACGCCATCCATCGGACTGATTACACCTCCAAGGACATGATACAAACCATTATATTGCATAGTAGCTTCTATTGCCATTACATCCTGAATATTTTCAACAACACAGACAATAGATGTATCACGTTTAGAGTCGCCACATATTCCGCAGACATCAGTATCCGAGATATTATGGCACACCTTACAATATTTCACTTCATGTCTTAGACGAACTAAAGCATTAGCCATTGCATCAACAGAATTCATGTCCATTCTTAATATATGCAGGACCAAACGCAAAGCAGTTTTACGCCCTACTCCAGGCAGACGAGACAACTCGTCAACCGCACGTTCAAATAAGACTGAAGAAAAATGAGGTTCCATCTAAATCAAAATAGCTTTCTTGCATTTGTGGTGACAAAGGTACAAAATAAATCACAAAAAGCCACTTAAAACCACATTTTTTAATAAATATGACTATTTCTTTTAAAAAAATCAAAACTTTAACACTAATTATTTGCATGATAATAATTTTTGGTATATCTTTGCAGTACTCCTTTTTACAAGAATGGTCTAGATTAAAATTTAGAAACGTGTACAAAATATTCTTAAAAGGTGTAGGCCAATTTAAAAAGAAGAGTAGAGAATATATTAATTGTGTAAGAAATTGATTAGTTAGTACTAAAATGCTCATGTAGAGCATCAGGTAACCCCTGAAAGAGCTACAGCATTACAGTTATGAGTATAAGATACAGATTAACCACACTCAAGGACAACATCAGCAAAAAGCCCAAAAAAGGTTATTATGCTCAGGTGGTAACCAAAGGGACGATAGACACAAAAACCCTTTGCAAGCATATCACTAATAGTTGTTCACTAACTAATGCCGATATGGCTGCCGCCATCATCTCTCTTGCACAGAACATGACTGAATACCTGTTAGATGGTTATAATGTCAACATTGAGGGAATAGGAACTTTTTCACTTTCTGCAGAATCAAAAATTGTAGATAGACATGAAGAAATCCACGCCCAATCAGTACAGGTAAAGAACATCAACTTTCGCCCAGCAGTAAGCATGAAGAAAGCTATGCTCGAAGCGAAGTTTGAACGGGAGAAAACCGATAAATAAAACAAATGCAAGAGTTTAGATATTAATCATCTTGCAGATTATCAGGTAAGATTCTCCAAAAACAAGATTACATTTAGTGAGATAATAACAACAAGTATTAATAAAGAAAAATCCAACAAAATGAAAAAAATCCTCTTTCTTGGCTTAGCCATCGTTTCAGCTTTAACAGTGGTTTCATGTAAATCAACAGAAAGCAGCTACAAAAAAGCATACGAAAAAGCTCGTGCTCAAGAAACAGCACAGCAAGCAACAACTCCAGTTCAAGTAACTCCAGTAATAACAGAAACTGTACCAACTGTAGCTCCAGTACAACAAGAAGACTATTCAGATCTTCGTACAGAGAAACTTACAGCTGTAAATGGTGCATCACTTCAAGCCTACAACGTAGTATGCGGCTCATTCAGAAGCCTTGACAATGCAAATAATCTTCGTGTTGCATTACAAAACAAAGGTTATGCTGCAGTTGTAGCACAGAATCCAGAAACAGGAATGTATCGAGTAATTGCTTCATCATCATCAACAAAAGCCGCTGCTATATCTGCACGCGACAGATTACGCGCCACATATGCTGATGCATGGATTTTATATCGTACATACTAAAATATAAGATATAACACATTATTATAAATAATGTTGTGTTTTTCAATCAGCTTAGTTTAAGCACATTTTAATTTCTTTTTGGTAAGTGAGAATAATGTAAGAATTATCTCAAGCGGTCATCTGTTGCGAAACACATGACCGTTTCTTTATTTCATTAGACATAGCAAAAATTTCAAAAAAACAGTAAATATCCATAAACACACATCTAAAAAAGATTAAATTAGAGGTATTTGTTGCAAAATTCACAATTTTTTTTTATATCTTTGCATAATAAAATTTAATAAGAGATATAAAAGATACATAAATGAAAGCAAAAAAGATTCTTTTCATCACTACAGAGATGACACCATTCGTGCCCGAAAATACAAAATCGCTCAAGGGACGCAATCTGCCACAAGCAATACAAGATCTTGGACACGAAATACGAACATTCTCTCCTAAATGGGGAATCATAAACGAAAGAAGAAACCAACTTCATGATGTTATACGACTTTCAGGTATGAATCTTATCATTGACGACACAGATCACCCACTTATTATCAAAGTGGCATCTATTCAGTCGGCACGCATGCAAATTTATTTTATTGATAATGAAGATTTCTTTCAGCGCAAAGGTATAGAAGCCGACTCAAATGGTGTTGAATATACCGACAACGGAGAGCGTGCAATCTTTTATGCACGTGGTGTATTAGAAACTGTGAAGAAATTACGCTGGGTTCCAGATGTAATACATTGCCATGGTTGGGCAACTGCCGTAGCGCCTCTACTCATTAAAAAAGCATATCAAGACGAACCTTCATTTGCTGAAGCTAAAGTTGTATTCTCTGCTTCAAGTAATGAGATAAAGACTAACATGGGAGAGAAATTCATACAAAGCATACCATTTAAAGATATCACAACTGATGATGTTGCAGATATCTGTACAGGATTATGCGATTACAACGGACTTGCAAAGATTGCAGTGAAATTCTCAGATGGACTAATACTTGACGACAACAAAGTTTCTAAAGAAATCACTAATTATGCAAAAGAAATTGGCAAGCCAATCCTAAAAGCTCAAGACGAAGACACATATGCACAAGCATACAGCGACTTCTACGATTCATTAATGGATTAAGAGTGTCACATAAAAAACAAAACCTCAAAGTATTAGCAATGAACTTAATTAGATTATATACAGCAACACTCCTTGTATTATTAGGAGTTGTATTTGTTTCATGTGATGATAATACAGGCACAATGGGTGGTGACATAATGCCATCAACCGACCTTACCATTAAAGAAAGTAAGGCATACGATGTTTTCACACAATCATATTCTGCAGGAAACTCTGTATTGGCGCGTTCAAACATGTCGTATTTAGGACGCTTTACAGACCCAGAAACTGGAACAATAATAAAATCTGACTTCATAACACAGTTCAATAGTAACAAAAGTTTCGGTTTCCCTGATTCTATTGTCGATAACTACGTTACATCGGTTGATTTGCAGTTATATGTAAAAAACTACATCGGCGATTCATTAGCAAGTTTCAAATTATCTGTGTACCCGCTGAACACAGTTTTAGATCCTGATAAGAAATATTATACAGATATTAATCCTAAAGAATACTGTGATATCACAGCAAAACCATTAGCAGAAAAATGGTACACAATCATTGACCAGACAGTACCTGAGAGCCAACGTTGGAGTAGTCAATATTACGACAAGATCCAAATTAAACTTGACAGAGAGATTGGTCAGGAAATGTATAATTTATATAAGAAATCCCCAGAAACATTCGAGAATACCGAATCATGGGTTAACAGTGATATTACAGGTTCAAAAGGTTTCTACTTTAAATTAGAAAGTGGAGACGGAGCAATGGCATATATCGATATCGCACTCTTGAACGTACATTTCAAATATTATGATGATTCATTAAAATGCGACACATCAGCATATTGTCAGTTAGCTGCAACAGAGGAGATAATACAAGTCACTCGATTTGAAAACAGCAATCTGGATGCTCTCCTTACCGACAACAATGCGACATATTTGAAAAGTCCTGCAGGAATATTCACAATGGCAACCCTACCAGTGGAACAGTTGAACTTCAACGACACAATCAATTCTGCAGCAATCACATTCACAAGATACAACGACCGAGTAAAGAACGACTTCAAACTTGAAATACCACAATCTTTACTAATGGTACGATTGGATGACTATAAAGATGGATTCTTTGAGAAATACAAAGTATCGGATAATGAGACATCATATTTAGCAACTTTCGACAAGAAAACCAATACTTATAAGTTTAGCAACATATCACATCTTTTGAAGACTATGATTAAAGAGAAGAATAATGGTGAGGCTACTGACGACTACAATAAAGTATTGCTTATTCCTGTTGAAGTGACATACGACTCATCAAATAAGATTGTAAGATTATGTCACGATTTCAGTATGACGAGTGCACGACTCGTAGGTGGAGAGACGACACCAATAAAATTATCTGTAGTATATTCTAAATTCAAGAAATAACAAAAAATTAAACGAGTGAGGAATTCCTCACTCGTTTAATTTTATCTATAGTCATAACATTCAAATACCTAATATCTGTCGAACCAAAGGTAGTACAGCACTTTTAAGTACCTTTTCATTAAGTTGATGTTCTCCATCAAAACGTGTTGCATTCTTATAATACTTACGGAACAGGTCGTAAGTGTTTACAGACTTATCATGGATACCAAATAAACCGTAAGTATTCTCCTTATCAAAATCTGTGATTCCTTTAAACTGTTGACGTTCCATCATATTAAAATGCTGTATGATGTCTTTAGTAATCTTAAAAGTTTTCTGGCTATCTTTTCTTCCATTTAAGAATTTGTGTTCACCTGTCTTCAAGGCATTTGACATACGCGACATATTAAAAGCAGGATTTACACATATCTTTTTAAATCCAAACATCTGCTGAGCGTACATCGCCCCCATTGAAGTTCCAATTATAAGATCAGGCTGTTCATCTTTAACGAATTGCTGCAAGAAAGGAAGAGCCTCTGCAGGATCCACAGGAATATCCGGAGCCACTACATCTACCTCTGGAAGCAATTTTCTCAATAACTCAACTGTGCCACTTGCCCCCGATGAAGCAAAGCCATGAAAATATACTATCTTCATATTATTATCTATTATACTATTATTTTAAAGTGTTACGCCATTCTTGAAAATTGAGATTTCTTGATAATTCTTTCGTTCATTCCAAGTTAATTCACCCGATGCCACAGATATAACCTTCTTACAGAAAGATTCGAAAACAGAGTTCATTGGTTCTCCTTCAACCAATGTTCCTGCATTAAAATCAATCCATGTTGGTTTGGACTTAGCGAGCAAAGAATTAGTTGAGACCTTCATGGTTGGGACAAAAGTACCAAAAGGCGTTCCCCTACCTGTAGTAAACAACACAATATGACAACCTGAAGCTGCGAGAGCAGTACTTGCCACAAGGTCATTACCAGGAGCACTCAAGAGATTCAATCCTTTATCCTTAATTATATCACCATAGTCGAGAACACCGCAAACGGGGCTCTTGCCACACTTTTGCGTACATCCGAGAGCCTTTTCCTCGAGAGTGCTTATACCTCCAGCCTTATTGCCAGGACTTGGGTTTTCTCCTACAGGTTCACCATGACTTAGGAAATATTGTTTAAAATCATTTACAAGTTTTACCGTTTGGTCAAAGAGTTCCTTGGTTTTACATCTATTCATAAGAATCGTTTCCGCACCAAACATCTCAGGAACCTCAGTCAATACTGTTGTACCACCTTGTGCTACAATATAATCAGAGAACACTCCAAGCAAAGGATTGGCAGTAATTCCAGAGAATCCGTCAGAGCCACCACATTTCAGACCGACTTTCAATTCACTAAGAGGAACATCAACACGACGATCATCCTTCATTATGGAATATAGTTCTCTTAATATCTTCATCCCCTCCTCAATCTCATCACCTTCCACTTTCTGTGTGACCATTAAGCGTATTCTTTCCTTATCATAATCGCCTAACAACTTCATAAATTCGTCAGGTTGATTATTTTCACATCCTAATCCAACGATTAATACAGCACCAGCATTAGGATGAAGAGCCATATCGCGTAATATTTTCCTTGTGTTCTCATGATCGTCACTCAACTGACTACAACCATAGTTATGAGGGAAGGCTATTATACGGATATTATCATTGCGCACTTCATGTTTAAGGCACTCACATAGCTGATTGCAAACGCCGTTGACACACCCTACCGTTGGTATAATCCAGAGTTCATTTCTTACTCCTACATTGCCATTCTTTCGTCGATATCCTTTAAACGTAGCAATTGGAGTGTTTTGTTGTTCCTCTTTAATTTCATTTATAGGATTGTACGAATAATCAAGTAATCCGCTTAAATTAGTCTTAATATTCTCATGGTTAACAAAATCTCCCTTCTTTTGATCCTGAATCAGATGGCCAATAGGATAACCATATTTTATTACATCCTCTCCTTTTTCTAAATCCTTTAAAAGGAACTTATGTCCTGCTGGAATATCGTTGTTGACAGTTATCTGACAGCCATCAACACAAACTGATTCGCCAGCCTTAATATTCTCTATAGCAACAGCAACATTATCTGCCGGATTTATTTTTATAGTGTTCATATAATTACATATTTTATTAATATCAACAAATGAAAATACAATGAAAGCAAATCATTTCTTTCTAAAATCGCGTGGTGTCAAACCTGTATGTTTTTTAAAATATTTTGCAAACATAGATTGAGTGGAGAAATTCATTTTTTGACAAATCTCCTTAATTGTTATATTGGAGTTTTTCAATAATGCTTTTGTTTCAAATATCACATATTCATCAATCCATTCCGTTGCATATTTTCCACTTACATCGTGTACCACTGATGATAAATATTTAGGAGAGATACACAATATATTTGCATAGAAGATCACTTGACGTTCTTGTTTATAATGATTCTGTACCTCATTAATAAACCTATTAAATATATCCTCACGTCGGCTATGTGGCTTAGTAACAGCATTATCTTTTTCAGTCTGGCTGAACGACTGCAAACCATTATACTTAAACAGATTAAGATATGCACGCGCTACCTGAGACTTATACTTAAAATTAGGGTCCATTAATTTATGTTTCATCATCTTATACAATTGGATAGCCTCCTTTAAGCGTTCTGATGATATCTCAGCAAAAGGCAAATCCATAGTTCGTCGCATTAATGTCATATACATCTTTACATCCTCAGTATAATCCATAAAATCGCGCGCGATAGCTATCACTGCCCCTTTAAAGGACGAAGAAATATCAAGGACCTGCATGTAAGAATTCTCGAGTAAAGTGACGACCGTACTATTAGTTAGGTTATATTCCTTAAAATTAACCTTCAGTTTCATGCGTCCTTCTACACACAAGAATATAATTGTCATGCTCAACTGCACAGGCACATCCATACAAACAACTCTGGGCTGACGGAAAGTGTCATCGATGAAATTATCCGACATAAATAGTTTTCCTTCAATCTGAACAGAATCCTTATCGTGAGGGAAAGTCGAAAAATCTATCTTCGCAAGTTCTTTGTTCTTCATATTGTATAATTATGAATACAAATATACACAAAAAGCACTAATAAATGAAATAAAATCAGTCAAAAAGATAGAAAATAAAACAGACAAACAAAAAAGTTTATAACTTTGCAGATGGATAGAATAAATAACATGGAGAAATCAAAAAAAAAACAACATATATGGCAAAATAAGGACTATGTAAAGATACTTATATCAACATTTATGCTTTACTTTTCTTTTATGTTGCTTATGCCATTATTACCTTTATACCTTAAAGACACATTTCATGCTGACAAAGATATTATAGGTATAGTTTTATCAGGCTACTCACTTGCATGTCTTCTTATTCGTCCTTTCAGCGGTTATATTGTTGATTATTTTCCAAGAAAGGCAGTACTTCTAATATGTAATTTCTTTTTCTTTGCGCTTTTTACCAGTTATCTGGTTGCAGGAAGCATCACCATGTTTGCCATATTCCGCACCTTACATGGCTTTCCATATGGAGCGACAACTGTTGCTACAAGTACGGTTGCAGTTGATGTTCTTCCTCCCAACATGCGTGCAAGAGGTATTGGTTATTATGGTCTTAGCAATAATTTGGCAATGGCCACAGGTCCTACTATTGCATTATATCTTTTACAGATAACAAACAGCTATAATGCCCTATTTTGGCTTTCACTTATCTGTTCGTTTATAGGATTAGCACTAGAATACACTATAAAGATAAATCCTATCACAGAGGACGCTGAACCAACCATTGAGGTTGGTGATGAGAACAATCAAGCTAATAATATTCAAAACAGAAAGAAGAGAATACTCGTTATCTGGAGAAAAATTTTCTTAACCAAAGGATGGAGTGAGAGTGTTTCAATAATGTTTTTCGCTTTTGCCTATGGTGTTATGTCAACATACGCTGCCATTTATGGTAAAGAAGAATTAGGGATAACTAAAGGTGTTGGTACTTTCTTCATATTACTTGCTGCAGGACTAATGATCTCGCGTGTAACAGGGACGAAAGCACTTAGTCGAGGGGCTATAACCAACAACGCCTCAAAAGGTGTTGTAATATCCTCATTGGGGTATATAATATTTGCATCCGTAGCCAATCAGTTCGGTTTTTATGCTTCAGCACTGATAATCGGATTAGGTAACGGACTTATGTATCCTGCTTTCCAGACGATGTTTATCAACTTGGCTTCCCACAAACAACGTGGCACGGCAAACTCAACAATTCTGTCTTCATGGGATATTGGATTTGGAATTGGAGTATTGCTTGGAGGCGTCATAGCCGAATCTATCAATTATACATATGCTTTATGGGCAGCATGTTTCTCGTACATAACAGGAACTGCATTTTACTTCATATATGTGAAAAGCCATTTCATCAGGAATAAACTTAGGTAATAATTTAAGGAGGATTTTATATGTTAGCATTCAGTAAGGACACATACATAAACCGTAGGAATGTATTAAAGCAAAAAGTAAAAAGCGGTATGATTGTGCTTTTCGGCAACAATAATGTACCTGTGAATTATCCAAACAATTGCTATAAATATAGGCAAGATTCTTCTTTCTTATATTATTTTGGTCAACAGAGAGAAGGTCTTATTGGCATTATTGACATTGACAATAACAATGAATATTTACTCGGGGACGATGTAAACATAAATGATATAATTTGGACTGGATATGTGCCATCTGTTAAAGAATTAGCGGAAGAGGTCGGAGTATATAAAACTGCTCCAGTAGGAAAGTTGAAAGACATTATATGCAGTCATATTCCTACATCACAATCACATACAAACATACACTTCCTTCCACAATATCGCCATGACATAATGATCCAGTTGGGTGATATATTGGGCATTCATCCTTTAAAAATCAACGAATTAGCGTCTATCACTCTAATTAAAGGGATTATAGACATGCGAGCAATAAAATCACCTGAAGAAATCAAGGAAATAGAACGAGCTCTGTCTATAGGCTATGAGATGCACACAACAGCGATGAGACTATGTAAGCCTGGGGTAAGTGAAAGATACATAGCAGGAGTGCTCTCTGGAATTGCAGAAAGTAAGGGCTGCATAGAATCATTTCAGACTATCCTCACAATGCATGGTGAGATATTTCATGGCAGTCCATCAGATGCTCCGTTGGAAGCAGGCAGGCTAATGTTATGCGACGCAGGAGCTGAAACGATAAACAATTATTGTTCCGACAACACACGTGTGACCCCTATTAGTGGGAGATTCACATCTCGTCAACGAGACATATATTCAATAGTTGAGCAATGCCACGATCTTGTCATAAGTTTGGCTAAGCCCGATAAAAAATGGATTGATATACATCTTGATGTATGCCGTCATATGGTAAGTTGCCTGAAAGATATCGGATTAATGAAAGGAGATGTTGACAACGCTGTCGAGGCAGGGGCTCATGCACTATTCTTTCCACATGGATTAGGTCATATGTTAGGAATGGATGTACACGATATGGAAGGATTTGGACAAGAACATGTTGGGTTTGATGAAGACGTGCGCCCATCAGATCAATTTGGCACGAACAATCTGCGTTGTGGCAGAAAGATAAAATCAGGATGGGTGCTTACAGATGAACCAGGTATTTATTTCATTCCTATACTTATAAATCAATGGAAGGGAGAGAAAAAGCATCAGGAGTTCATTTGTTACGATAAAATTGACGATTATTATGATTTCGGAGGCATCCGTATTGAAGATGATATTCTAATAACAGATAGCGGATGTAGGGTCTTAGGAGACAATGTCATTCCATATCATATATCCGATGTTGAAGATTATATAAATCAATAATATTATATATCTATACAACCTTTAATCATATAATAACTACACAATTTGAGAGAATTATGAATAAATTAACAACGATCACATTTTGTCTTGCTTTTTCAACAAATGTATTAGCAAACAATGACAACTATGGCTTCACAACCATAAAAGAAGTTCCAATAACCTCTGTAAAGAATCAAAACCGCTCTGGGACATGCTGGGCATATTCAGGACTGGGTTTCTTCGAAGCAGAACTACTAAGAATGGGTAAAGGAGAATACGACTTATGTGAGATGTTTGTTGCACATAAAACCTACGAGGACAGAGCACAAAAAGCGGTGCGACTCCACGGAGATATTAGTTTTTCGGAAGGCGGTTGCTTTTATGATGTTGTATACTGCATGAAAAACTATGGTATTGTACCTGAAGACGCGATGCCTCAACCTGGCACATTGTGCGGCGACACATTGGCAAACTTCAGAGAATTATTCTCATTAGCAACAAAATACGTTACTGGAATATCAAAAGGTGATTATAAGAAATTATCACCAGCATGGCCAAAGGGCTTAAATGGGATATTAGATGCATATTTAGGCGAAGTTCCTACAAAGTTCATATATAACAATAAGGAATACACCCCGATATCATTCCAAAAGAGTCTTGGACTGAATATGGACGATTATATCAATCTGACATCATATACCCACCATCCGTTTTATGAACAATTCATATTGGAAATACCCGATAACTGGCGTTGGGGAAGCAGTTATAATATACCAATTGATGAATTAATGCAAGTTATAAGCAATGCCATAAACAAAGGATTTACGGTTGCATGGGCATCCGATGTATCAGAAATTGGTTTTACTAGAGATGGTCTTGCAGTATATCCAGACATTGAAAAAGTGAACGAAAATGAAGGCACAGATATGGATTATTGGTTAAGTATGTCGGAAGCTGATAGAAAGAAGACATTAACCCAAGAGCCACGTCCAGAAAAGGTATTCACTCAAGAAGAACGTCAGAAAGGATATGACAATTGGGAAACCACAGACGACCATGGCATGTTAATATATGGAAAAGCAAAAGATAAAGATGGAAAGGAATATTTCATGGTTAAGAACTCATGGGGAAAACGAGGAGATTATGCAGGTATATGGTATGCTTCTGAGGCTTTTGTCAGAAATAAAACAATGAATATATTAGTACATAAAGATGCCATACCAAAATCAATTGCGAATAAGCTTAAGTTATAAATAACACAGAATAAGGTAATCTTGTCAACAGAAGACAATATTATTATAATTAAAAAAGGTCACATCAAAACGATGTGACCTTTTAATTATATCATTATAATGATTTACTTAAGTTCGATAACAGCACGACGGTTAAGAACGTAAGGAGTAACTTCGTTGATACCACCAACTGCTTTGATAGTGATGTTATCACGATTTACGCCAAGACGAACGAGTTCGTTAGCTGCTGCTGCTGCACGACCTTCAGAAAGTTTTTGGTTCCATGCTGATGAACCAGTCTGGCTATCTGCAGAACCTGTTACAACAACCTTAGCACCAGTTTCTTTAGCTACTGCTGCAACTGCTTCAAGGTTGATAAGATCCTTCTGAGAGTTGATTGTAGTAGAGTTAAGATCGAAGAATACAGATGTTGCTGCAGCTGCTACAACACGTTCAGGAGCTGGACCTGCAGCTGGCTTCTTAGCAAGTTCTGCACGAAGACGAGCGTTTTCAGCACGTTCTTTGTCGAGTTCTGCACGAAGTTTAGCAAGAGCTTCTTCGCTTGCAGCTGCAAGAGCATTATATGCATCAAGTGTAACAGCCTTAGAGAATGTGCTCTTTCCAAGGTTGAATTGGAAACCAAGTTCACCAGTAAGGATACCATTACACATTGCATTGTCTGTACCTTCAGCCTTTTCTACAGGAATATATCCACGCCATTGTTCAGTTGTTGTAGTATATGAGCAATCGAGATAGATACCGAAGTGCTTAGTGATACGCCATGTATTCTCAATACCTACACCAAGAGCTGGTGAATAAGAGTTCTGGTTGAACACACGAATAACTCCGGCACGTGGATATGCAATTACATTCCATACACGATTTTCGTTGTATCCACAAAGGATGTTGCTCAAGTTAAACTGAACATCACCAAAGAGACCAGCCCAATCATATGCATCTGTTACAGGAAATACTTCATCATTTAGAGCAACGGCTCTTGGTTGGAATGGGAGTTCATATTTTGCAGGTCCCCAGAATTCATGACATCCACAAGTGTGTGGATCAATGATTCCATTTTCCCAGTTTGCCTTAAGACGAAGTCCGAATCCAGGAGTAAACCACTTACCAATAGCTAAGTCTACACCGAAAGTCTTACCCTGATGGAATACATTCTTAGCCCAATCATGTGCTCCATAAGGATTCAAGAGTGACATATCAAAACCTGCTTGAATATACCAGTTAGACCAAAATGAATTAGTTGCTACTGTATATTTTGAAGGAGTTTCAATCTGAGATGTCTGAGCATTTGCTACAGTACCAAGACTTGCGAAAGCAAGCGCTATCAAAATCTTTTTCATAATATAAGTCCTTATTTTTAGTTATTTAATTCAATATTATTTGAGTTCGATAACTGCACGACGGTTAAGAACGTAAGGAGTAACTTCGTTGATACCACCAACTGCTTTAATAGTGATGTTATCACGATTTACACCAAGTCGAACAAGTTCGTTAGCTGCAGCAGCTGCACGACCTTCAGAAAGTTTTTGGTTCCATGCTGATGAACCAGTCTGGCTATCTGCAGAACCTGTTACAATAACCTTAGCACCAGTTTCCTTAGCTACTGCTGCAACTGCCTCAAGGTTGATAAGATCCTTTTGAGAGTTGATTGTAGTAGAGTTAAGATCGAAGAATACAGATGTTGCTGCTGATGCTACGACACGTTCAGGAGCTGGACCTGGAGCTGGCTTCTTAGCGAGTTCTGCACGAAGACGAGCGTTTTCAGCACGTTCCTTGTCGAGTTCTGCACGAAGCTTAGCAAGAGCATCTTCGCTTGCTGCTGCAAGAGCATTGTATGCTTCAAGTGTAACAGCCTTAGAGAATGTGCTCTTTCCGAGGTTAACCTGGAATCCGAGTTCACCTGTGAGGTAAGCATTACATCTACCATTGTCATTTCCGTTATATGTTTCATATGTTGACACATCTGATACATATTCACGCCATTGACGAGTAGTCATTGTATAAGTGAAATCCATGAAGATTCCGAAACGCTTAGTTATTTTCCATGTATTCTCGATACCTACACCAAGAGCTGGTGAATATGAGTTGTAATCGAATACACGAACAACACCTGCACGTGGATATGCGATGAGGTTCCATACACGATTTTCATTGTAACCGCAGAACAAATTGCTTAAGTTGAATGTTACATCACCAAATAATCCAGCCCAATCAATTGGCTCAGCAATATAATTAACTCTACCTTCTTGAGAAGCTTTAACTGTAAATGGTCCCCAGAAATCATGACAATCACATGTATGTGGATCTATGATACCATTTTCCCAGTTAGCTTTGAAGCGAAGTCCGATTCCTGGAGTAAACCATTTACCGGCTGCGATATTCACACCAAATGTTTTTCCTTGGTGGAATACATTCTTGGCCCAATCCTTTGCACCATAAGGATTCATAAGTGACATATCAAAACTACCTTGAACGTACCAGTTTGAGAAAAATGAATTTGTAGCAACTGTGTACTTTGAAGGAGTTTCGACACTTTTATTCTGTGCAAATGCTACAGAACTAAGACTTGCGAATGCAAGTGCAATCAAAATCTTTTTCATAAATACTTTTAATTAAAAATTATAATCTTGTTATTGTTTATATTCTCATCTTTTATACATTTCATCATCTGACTCGTGCCCAAAAAGCGCAATAAGCCAATATTTCAATTGCAAAATTAGTATTTTTCCGTAATAAACAAACATAAACGCAAAAAAAATGCATCTTTTTTTAACATTTCACTTGTTTTTTTATATATTTGAGCAGTAAAACAGGCAATTAAGGCATATTTATTGCATAAAAATTATTTAATTCTAAATAGTTTATCAATTTCAGAATCATCTACATTTGTAAACACGACATCACCATCTGGGGTGTAACGCGGAGAAGGCAGGTCGAACAACTGTCCTAAAAGCAAACGTGTTTCTTCATCTGAAAGAACTTGACCATATGGGATAGCTACTGCTTTTGCCATTGTCAGAGCAATATTCCGGTGTACAATTTCTTTAACATTGGTTTCAGTATCGACAGAAGCTGCAAGTAAATCATGAAGCAACTTAACTGGATTTGCGGTATCAATACCCGAAGGCACACCATTAATACTATACGAACCGTTTCCAAGGTTTGTCAGTTCAAAACCGATATATTCAAGATCTTCGATTATATTATCAAGTACCAATTGTTCTGTAGGAGTAAACTGGATTAGTTCTGGGAACAATGTTCTTTGAGATGCCCCTTGATGTTGGAAGAGGTTATCCATATATTGTTCGTATAGGACTTTCACATGGGCCTTATATTGATCTATCAGCAACAATCCGTTTTTATCAGGCATTACCAGATACTGTCCTTTGTATTGAAAGAAAGGTACAGTCAAATCTGGTCGATATGATTCACCAGATGACACCTGTGTATCAAAGTCGGAATTATCCCACAAGGTAGTTTGTTGATTCTGTTCCATTGAGACATTAGTATCTTCATATAATGAAGACCAATTCTGTGGGACAGAAGCACAATTATCACGATTATTATATGTAAATGGGTTATAGTTGGTACTTGCAATTTTCGGCTGTTGAGGATATGTATGATTATTTGTATCCATTATAGGGATGTCTGGGCGATCCTCAGTGTCAAAATCGATCATAGGAGTATTGGCATACCTACCAAGCGATTCTTTTACCACAGCGTGAATAACCTGCCATATATCTTGTTCGTTATCGAATTTGATTTCTGTTTTTGTTGGATGAACATTTACATCAATTGAAGATGGATTTACAGCAAGATAGATAAAGAACAATGGTTGTTCGCCCACTGGTATAAGATTTTCATAAGCATGAACCACTGCACTTCTAAAATATGGATGATTCATATATCGTCCATTTACAAAGAAGAACTGATGTGCTCCCCTTTTACGTGCTGATTGTGGTTGACCGACATATCCAGTAATTGACACTAAAGATGTTTCAACCTCAACTGGGACTAAATCTGCGTCAAATTTACGTCCTATCACATTGACAATGCGTTGACGCAAAGAACTGGCATTAAGGTTATATATATCCACATTGTTATTGGTCAATTTAAAGGATATATCAGGATGTGTCAGTACTATACGTTCAAACTCTGTGATAATATTAGATAATTCGGTTTGATTTGATTTTAAGAATTTGCGTCGTGCAGGCACATTGAAAAAAAGATTGCGTACAGCAAAGTTACTACCTACAGGACAGGTTATAGGTTCTTGAGCTTCGACTTTTGAACCAGAGATTTGAATCATACACCCCAAATCATCTTCAGGGCGACGGGTTCGCAATTCAACTTGAGCCACTGCAGCAATAGAGGCTAAAGCCTCACCACGGAATCCCATAGTTGTCAATGAGAACAAATCGGTAGCTGTTTGTATTTTTGAAGTAGCATGACGCTCAAAGGCAAGACGGGCATCTGTTTCAGACATACCCTTACCATTATCTATCACCTGAACACACGTCCTTCCTCCATCAGTTATCAACACCTGTATGGAAGTGGCGCCAGCATCAACAGAATTCTCAACTAATTCTTTTACGATTGAAGCTGGTCTTTGTACAACCTCACCAGCAGCAATTTGATTTGCCACCGAATCAGGGAGTAAATGTATGATATCTTGCATTTATTGAATTATAATATTGTTATATTCATCAATTAATATTCATCACCATTATAGAGTCAAATCTATAATATCAAAACAATTTTCCAGTATAAAGATATCTAAGTAAAAAAAGCAGTACTACTATAATCATTATGATTATACCGGAAGCGAGTGGTTTTCGTCCACTTTCCTTTCTTCTTTTAAGATGTTTGGTAGCACCAACAAATTTTCCCCTTATATCTTCTGGATCGAAGTCCTTTTCGGGCATGAGACCAAGATCGCGTTTTGCTTTTTCTTCGATCTTTTGCAGCTTTTCTTTTCGAGGGTCATAATACATGTAATTATGACGGAATCCTCTTGGTTGTTTTACTGTAAATAATCCCATTATTGTTTCTTTATTTTATTTAGTTTTTGGATTGGAGCAACACGTGTTTCTGTTTTTTTCAACATGTTATTTGCGTTCTTTCCTCTCCATTCAAAAATATCATCTTTATCAGTAGGTCGTATATAGTCAAACCACGCAAATCCATTCAAGTACCTTTTGTCCTCTGGTACTTTCATTGCAGGATACATGGTACCCGTTGCAGCAGGCATCCATATTTTCTTGACTTTTTTGTTTTCCATATACAAGCGCAACTCAGATGTTTCGGTATAATTCATACCAATCCTATTGCCATCTTTCTCATCGAAAAAGTATGTCACATAAACATTTCCGTGTGCTTCATTATGTTCTATCTCACCATTTTTGAAATAGCACATCATTTCTTTAGCAGACACTTGATTATATGACACAGAATCCAATTTTTCGATTGTCATTGCTTGCCTTAAGATATGTACCCATTCCACAATACTATCGTTATTGTACACACGTATTTCCTCACCAAATATCTGTTGCTGTTCATTCCACAAGATTGGTTGTCCATAAAGATATGTACAAGAGTCTGGAGATACAGCCACAAGAGAGTCGCAAACAGCCTGCACATCGTTTCTAAACATACGCACATGATTATATGCATGAATATTACGATACACTGAATCTGTATTATGATTATACGAGTACATGCGTAATGTGTCTCCATGTACATAGATAGTGTCAGGCGAAGAATATTCCATCACTACAGCTCGTCCTGTTGCCATTGCGTTACCGGTCAAGTCCTCATATCTGCAATAATCACCTTTTAGTGTACATTTGTTTTCGTCATCGGTGATTATAACGTTTCCAAATCCTTCGCTTATTCCAGTTGCTTTGTCATAATGCAAACTATCACCTATTATTTTTCTCATATCTTTGATTATATATGAGCGATCCAGCAAATAAGCCTTAGCTTGCTTAGTATTATATACACCATTCTCACCATAGACAAATGTACCATCACTTGTAGTAATATTTGTGGATGATACGATTTTTGCCATTTCGGTATTAGTATAGTAATACAATTTATCTGAAACGAGATTAAATTTAGGGTTGGTCAGTTCCACATTATCAGTGAAATATGCCTCATGAGTTGCTGGGGTATATTGTCCCCATTGTGATTTCAGAACATTTTCACCATCATATAAAGTACCTCCATCAAGATACATACCTACCCCATACGCACGATCATAATCCAACTTATCTGTGATCAGTTTTGACTTTTTATGTATCAGAACCACATGACCTCGGGCATGAGCCTGCATACCATATCCATCGTAGAAAAGTGAATCCCCTGTAAGTTTAAGCGTATCCCCCTGAATCATTTTCACATGTCCGTAAGCATCAAAGGAATTATCTTCGCGATAGTATCTGGCACTATCACAATCAAGATAAATACCATCATGACTTAGTTTCACATGTCCTACAAGAATCTCAGCGCGTGAATCACGTAATGTCTTATAAAGCAAATCGGCGTGTATGAGATGTATACGAGAGTCGGTACGTCTTCCACGTCCATTTCTCTGTGCCATAACAGGTAAGCACAAAAAAAGGGAAAGGATACTCACAAGGAGCACCTTACACCTTATCATATATATAGCATTGATATTACTATTCAGCACACTAACGATAATTTACTAAATTTAGGGTTAAATACTATAAGATGTAAAAGAAGTTATTCTTTTATCCATCCTGGATATTGGAATTCACAATTCTGCCATCCTTCGTTGATTCTCACATAAGTTGTTTTCTGCTTATCGCGTATCCACTTATCAATAAGTTCTGCGCTACGTCGTGAAATTACAACTTGTTGCATCAATTGGAAATCTTCTTTTAAAGTAGCTCTGTGACCATTTACTCTATTTTTCAATCTTACAGCGGCTACCACTTCCTTACCTTTCTTGTTAATCATAATAAAAGGTTTAGAGATTTCTCCAATCTGCATGTTAGCAACGACTCTGGCAATCTCTGGTGGGAGTTCTTTCATTTCGAACTTAGATGTGCCATAATTTTCACTTTCCTCATTCTGAATATAATTATTAGCCAAAATTCCGTAATTGTTTCGACTTTCCTTGTCATCAGAAATCTTTGGTAGTTTTTCTTCGAAAGAGTATTCACCTCTTCTTATCTCATCACAAACAGAATCGACAAACAATATACATTTTTCGATTGCTTGATCAGTTACACGAGGTTTTCTAAGAATATGACGGCAATTAATTTTATCTCCACGTTTTTCGATTAACTGCACAATATGAAATCCATATTCAGATTCAAAGATCTTACTAACAGTTTTATCATCGTTCAAGTTGAATGCCACAGAAGAAAACTCAGGAACCAATTCCATTCGTCCTTTAAAACCGAGTTCACCACCACGTGCTGCACTGCCTTCATCTTGTGAATACATCACAGCCAATGTAGAGAAGCGGTCTTTTCCAGAGTTTACACGTTCAGTATAATTTCTCAAATCATTTTTCACTCTATCTATTTCCTCTTGAGAGACTTCTGGTTGACGAACCAAGATCTGTACTTCTACTTGTGTTGGCACAAATGGGACACTATCTTCAGGTACATTCTTAAAGAAATCCTTAACTTGCGCAGGTGTGACCTTAACTTTACTCATTAAAGATCTTTGTACACTCTTAACCAGGAGATCTTTCTTTTCTGTTTCATATAACTGTTCTCTAATTTGCGATGTTGACTTTCTGAAATACTCCTCCATCTTTTCCTTAGAACCGATATTCTCGATAAAGAATTCTATACGAGCATCAACATTCGCAAAGATTTCGCTATCAGTTACTTGAACTGAGTCTAATGATGCTTGATGAAGAAATAGTTTCTGAACTGCCATTTGTTCTGGAATAAAACAATATGGGTCATTATTAAATCGGTGCCCCTGAGCTCGTGCTTCAAGTATTCCTTGTTCTACTTCTGATCTATATATAGCATCATCACCTACAACCCATACAACTTCATCTATAACATTCTTGTTTGATTGGGCTTTCATCATCAAACTATTTACAGAAGTCAATATGCAGCATGCAAAAAAGAGGATTCTTCTCATATTTACTATTACTTTATTAATTATATTTAAGAACCATAAATATCATATCAATGATTATTAACGGTTTTCAAGACTGACTTATCAACAGAAACTGGATACTTTGCACGTAATTGTTCCACCCATTCCTGTTCCTTTACTGATTGATAATCAGAGACTACTTGAGCTCTGACATCTTTATATGTTTCTGGTTTTGAAATCATTCTTCCATATGTATCCACATAATCAAAACCACCTTGTTTCTTTATCTCGCCTTCCTTACCGAATTGGAGGATATCTACATTATTGCTATCACCTTGTTTGTAGATTCCATGTTCAATTCTTACAACAATAAGTGAATCCGTATTATATTTGTCAACTATCATCTGGCCCCACTTGTTATCATCTTTTTCCTTCTTAATCAACTGTTTAGCACCTTCGATGATTCCAAGTTGTTTTGCTCTTATCAATATACCCTTGAATCGTGGGCTATCCCATTTATATTTCTTTTTATTCTTTGCGAAATATTGAGCGATTCCAGCCTCATCTTGTGCTGCAACATCCCAGATTGTAGTTTTCACTATTTCATACATAAGTGTACCATCATAGTATTCTTGTGACAGATATTTCTGATCTATATCTTTAGTAATAAGTTTATCGAATTCTCTGTCAATAATAACTTGTCTTGATACACCTTCCTTATTTGCTAAAGAATCTATATAATGATTTGCAGATATTTTTTGAATTCCACGAGCTTTCAGATTCTTCAAGATATCATTATGATAATATTCATATGATTGAATTTGAATCTGGTGACGATCAATCATCTTAATTATGTGCCATCCTACAGAGGATTTAAAAGGAGCAGAAACTTGTCCTGCTTGCATTTTAAAGGCAGCATTTTCGAATTCAGGAATCATCTGTCCTTTTACGAATTGTCCAAGTGAGCCACCACGAGCAGCAGAGCCCTTGTCGTCAGAACATTTCTTTGCCAATTCTGCAAAGTCGGCTCCGTTATTCAATGCTTTGTATATAGAATCGATTCTTTCTTTAGCTGCTTTTTGTTGTTCAGGAGTTGCATCCTGACGCATTAAAACAAAAATATGACTTGCAGTCAGTATATCTTCGCCTGCATAGCGATCTACATATCTTTTGTATTGGCTATAAGCTTCTCTTTCAATATAAGAGCTATCTACAACAGTTGGTAATAACATCTGTTCGCGGTAGCTCATAAGATCATTATTTACAGAAGTCAACGTATCAAATTTTGCATCTTCGGCAGCAAGTACTTTTAATTTGAAATTAACAAATAAAGGTACATAGTCTTCTACGCTTTTCTTATCGATGACACCATCTGAGTTATTTTTATTATAGCTATATTCGAACTCTGAGCGTGTAATTTGTTTTCCATTTATTGTCATTATAATGGGATCATTAGATTGAGCGAATCCCATTGCTGCAGCCATATATGCAAAAGCTGAAATCAGTATCTTCTTCATTGTAAGGAATTTGATTATTATATTTTTATATAACATATCAAATGAGATTCATACATTTTACGGAAAAGAAATTATCTCCATAATAAGTATGAAACTCATTTGATTGTTTTTGAATTATTGTGGTCGTGTATAGTTAGGAGCTTCGCTTGTAATAATAACTTCATGAGGGTGACTTTCCAACACACCAGCATTTGTTATTCTTGTAAATTTAGCATTATGAAGTGCTGCAATATCTTTTGCGCCGCAATATCCCATACCTGAGCGGAGACCTCCTACTAATTGATAAATAACTTCTTGAACAGTTCCCTTGTAAGGCACACGTCCCGCAATACCTTCTGGCACTAATTTCTTAACATCTTTCTCACAAGATTGGAAATATCTATCCTTAGAACCATTTTCCATTGCTTCAAGTGAGCCCATACCACGATATGCCTTAAACTTACGTCCGTTAAACAAGATTGTTTCTCCAGGAGCTTCTTCTGTTCCAGCAACCAACGAACCAATCATCACGCTATATCCACCTGCTGCCAATGCCTTAACGACATCTCCTGAATAGCGAAGACCTCCATCTGCGATGAGAGGGACTCCAGTACCTTTTAGAGCCTTTGCAACATCATATATAGCACTTAATTGTGGCACACCCACACCTGCGACAACACGAGTTGTACATATAGAACCAGGGCCAATACCTACTTTCACTGCATCAGCGCCAGCCTCAACCAACATCTTTGCAGCATCGCCTGTTGCGATATTGCCGACAACGATATCGATTTGTGGAAATTTCTGTTTTGCTTCACGCACTTTATCAATAACAGACTTTGAATGACCATGAGCTGTATCAATGATTATAGCATCTGCGCCTGCATTAACCAATGCTTCGATACGTTCCATAGTATCAGTTGTTACACCAACACCAGCAGCTACGCGCAATCTACCTTTCTCATCCTTACAAGCCATAGGTTTATCTTTAGCCTTTGTAATATCCTTGTAAGTAATCAAACCTATAAGATGATTATTATCATCCACTACAGGTAATTTTTCTATTTTATGTTCTAACAATATCTGTGAAGCAGCTTCCAAATCGGTTTGTTGATGAGTTACGATCAAGTTTTCTTTAGTCATAACCTCATCAATAAGTTTACTACCATCACGTTGGAAACGAAGGTCGCGATTCGTAACGATACCAACCAACTTATTATCCTCATCAACAACAGGTATTCCGCCGATATGATACTCAGACATCATTGCCAACGCATCGCTTACAGTCTTGCCACAATTAATTGTAACAGGATCATAAATCATTCCATTTTCAGCACGTTTCACAATTGCGACTTGGCGAGCCTGTTCTTCTATCGACATATTCTTATGAATAACGCCAATACCTCCTTCTCTGGCAATAGCAATAGCCATAGGAGCCTCCGTAACAGTATCCATAGCTGCTGTCACGAACGGAATATTAAGGTTGATGTTACGCGAAAATTTAGTTGATAACTCTACTGCTTTAGGAAGAACTTCAGAATATGCAGGTACAAGAAGTACATCATCATATGTAAGTCCCTCCATCACTACTTTATCTTCAAGAAATGATGACATAATATTTATAGATTTTATTTTGTGCAAAGTTACAAATTTAAATTCACATAGCACAACGCATAATACATAAAAAACTTAAATTTATCAAAATAGTCATTAAAGACATCAACTTTGCACAATATGGGTTTCACTAAACGAGCAATATTTCTTTATTTTCTTTCTTTTTCGTTATCGTTCTTTTTTCCCATATGTCTATCAAGAAAATTCTCCATTCTTGTCAAAAGATGCAAACGTGTATTCCCCACATTCAAATGGTGATTACGATTAGCATAAAACTCTTTTTCGAATTGTATGCCATGTTGTTCATATACTTTTGTCAGTTCTTCCATGTTTTCAAAATGCACATTATCGTCAGCATAACCATGAACTAACAACACATCACCATGTAGTTTATCAGCCCTTGTCATAGGATTATCATCGTATGCATCTGAATTTTCCGAAGGTAATCCCATGTATCTCTCTGTATATATGGTGTCGTAAAATCTGAAAGAAGTAACCGGAGCGACTGCTATTCCGCAATTAAACACTGGACGTCCCTCAGACATTGCCATCAGCGTATTCCAACCTCCATAGCTCCATCCCCAAATAGCGATTCGGTCACTATCGACATATGGTAAAGTCGATAAATACAAAGCTGTTTCGACTTGGTCATTGGCTTCTATATAACCAAGATGTTTATATGTTGTTTTACGCCACTCTTCGCCACGTCCGCCAGTACCTCGTCCATCCACACACACTACAATATACCCTTTTTGAGCCAATCGTTTTTCCCATAGCAAACCTGAATACAAACCATTTGCCCATTGATTTTTCACTTTTTGGTTTCCTGGTCCTGAATACTGGAACATAAGTACAGGATATTTCTTATTTGCGTCAAAATCATCAGGTTTCACCATCCATCCGTTTAGCAAGACATTCTCGTTAATTGCAAACTGAAAGAAATCGACACTACTTGATTCTAACTCGTTCAAAGCATCAATTAAAGCATTATTATCCTCCATTGTGTATAGTTCATTACCTTTATTATCACAAAGAGAATATTTAGAAGGCGATTTCAAAGAAGACCATTTCTTGATAAAATAATTACATTTATCATCAAAAACTGCGATATTTACACCTTTATCCTTTGTCAAAAGAAGTTTTTCGCCTTTTTCATCAACAGAATATACATATTGTTCAAGAGGACTCCCTTCATTACTTGAGTAATAAAACCTTCCTTTATCATCTTGACCATAATAATCGATTACCTCAAAATCACCCTTACTAAGTTGTTTTATCATCGTTCCTTTCATATCATAGAGATACAAATGACGGAAACCATCCCTTTCGCTCAACAAAACGAATCGTTCATGTGAGAAGTCCAGATTCTGATAGAATGACTCATCGACATATGTACTATTTGATTCAGAGACCAATAGTTCACAATCACCATTCGATGGATTTGCCTTATAAATACTACATACGTTTTGAGCTCTATTTAATGTCACAACTGCCAGTTTATTAGCTTCACATGTAAACTGAATACGCGGTATATATCCGTCAGCATCCACAGGGACCTTAATTCTACAACACTCCTTATTATATATATCATAAGCAAACACACTCACTTTTGAGTTCGTTTCACCTGCCTTAGGATATTTATATTCATACATCTCAACAGAATCAGAGCCATCAACATGTTTGCTTATTGGAAAAGAAAATGTAGGCACATCCGTTTCATCGAATCTAATCCATGCGATAAATCTCCCATCAGAAGAAAAGTCAAAAGCACAATTATATGAGAATTCCTCTTCATTCACCCAATCAGGTTTTCCATTTATCACATGATTAAAACGTCCGTCATTTGTGATTCTTTTTTCTTTTCTATCTTTTAACGTCACAACATAAAGATCATTATCACGTACGAATCCCACCATAGAGCCATCTGGAGAAAGTTTAAGACTTTCTATATTCCCCTTATTAGAAAGGAGACGCATCTTTTTACTCCTTATATTATACAAATAATAATTTGAGACAGCAGAATGACGATAAATAGGTCGCCTATCCGCTTCCACCAACACATATTTCATATTAGGAGTTATAACACAATCTACGATGGCATCAGGTTTTTCACCTATAGCCTCATCAAGATCAAGCAAAACCTTTTGAGATTCGGGATTCGCAGATGAGTGTAGAATCAACTTACGTTTACTCTGAATTGTATAATAATCTCCATTAAGAAGAAATTTGACGTTCCCTATTCCTTTTTCAGCAAATTGACCAGATACTACATCCTCTAATGTTATCATACTTATTGTTTTCGCACTTATTTGCAATTGAAAAGTCAAAATACATATATATGTAATAGACCACTTCAATAAAAATTTCATATTTCAATTTATTTTAGTTATTTTTGTTGACAAATTTACGAATTTATCAGTAAGAAGAGCGACAATTATGTATAAAAAAATCATTATAATGTTCATTTTGTCCGTGTTGGTTGTTTCTTGTAAAGACAAGAGCAGCGAACCAGATAAAGAATCTGTTTTACTCTCTGCCATTCATCAGGAAGCAGATATTGTCACGACAGAACTCACAATACGGAAGATTGCCATATATGATTCAGACAAGACAGAAAAGATTTCGTTACGCGACCCAAATACTTGGAAATTTGGGAGCCGAAAATGTGTAGTTCCAGTGTCGATAAATATAAAATATGGATACGACATACGCGACATAAAACTCGAGAGTATTCGTATTGACGACTCAAGCAAAATCATACATATCAAGTTGCCTGAAGCAAAAGTTATTGATTCTGGTTATAACACAGACACCGAGTCGGGCAATATTGTGTGCATATCCACAGGACTTCGTTCTGCTGTAGGACACGAGATGATTGAAACCATCAGTCGAAAAGCTTACAAAGAAGTTTTGAAGAAAGGAGAATTTAAGGAAATTGCAGAAAAGGACATACGCAACAATGCCAAGATGATTTTTGATAGTTTAGCAAAATCATTAGGTTATAATGGTGTTGAAATCGAATAACTTATTCTCTAAGATTTATGTATTTCAATTTATTACATTATCGAATATGAAACATAAGAAAACAATACTTATAACGGGACTTACTGCACTCATAATAATAATCTGTGTTTTTGTAATGCAGAAAATAAACAACGATTCTGAAGAAATCACGCTTGAAGAAACTGCCGATGCCATCATCGAGGTTATGCCAACCAATGATTTATATGTATCGACCGCCATCATTGAGGATTTCACCACTGCACATCAAACAGAATATCATTTAGGACTAATTCCCGAAGAGCATTCATGTGTGCAGGTATTACGTCAGAAAGTCAGTCATAAGATAAGAATGGCAGATATAAAATACACGATGATTGAGCCCAAGAAAGTATTGGTTAAACTACCAGAACCCTTGTACAACGCATCGACAATACATTCTTCATTTGTATCCGATGATGAAGACTATTGGTACCAGAATCTTTCATCAACAAAAAACATGAAGAAAAAAATTGAAGCGCAAATCAAAAACAGATTTGACACCAAAGAAAACAGACGAAAATCAAAACTATATGCTATGCAATCAATCTCTCATATAATCAACCAACTCGGTTATCAGGTAGAGTTTGAAGACGTCGTTTTATTTTCTCCACAAACTGATAATTTTTAAGTCCCCACCCTGGGACTGCCAACAAGTCGGGAGGTGACTGACTGACAAAACGTTCAAAGATCATATCTCGTCGGCTTTTTGCGATAAATTCACAAACCAGATCTACATATTCATCAACTGTCATCCTCATAAAGTCTTCTGGATGTGTAGCATATTCCACCGCCATACGTGTACCTTTTATAATTTGCAGTTGATGTAATTTCAATATTGTTATCGGCAATTCCGATAATTTCACCGCCGTGGTTAATATATCGTTTTTATCCTCGCCCGGCAATCCTAATATAATATGCCCCCCAACAGGAAGTCCTCGTTTTGCTGTTTCAATCACAGCTTTACGAGTACATGCAAAATCATGTCCTCTATTAATACGTACAAGAGTTTTATCGTGAACACTTTCTATACCATATTCTACTAAAACGAAGACACCTTTATCGTGTAAAGTCTGTAAATAATCTAATAATTTCCCCGAAACGCAATCGGGACGTGTTCCGATAACAAGTCCTACGACATCATCCACACTAAGAGCCTCTTTATATTTACGAATGACATCATCGAATTCTCCGTAAGTATTAGTATATGCCTGAAAATAAGCAAGGTATTTCATATCAGGATATTTTTTTCTAAAGAACTCACGTCCTTCACATAATTGTTGCGAAATACTCTTATCAGTCTTGCAATAATCAGGATTAAACGATTGGTTATTACAATATGTACATCCACCCAGCCCCACACGTCCATCCCTGTTAGGGCAAGTAAATCCAGCATTTATTGATATTTTTTGAGCCTTATAACCTAATTGAGATGTAAGCCACGCACCAAATTCCAGATATTCCATATTATAATACAAGTAAAAATCCCATTAACACAAGGCGTTATTTATTATCTTTTTTATCAGCAATTACATCTTTCAAAAGCCCCATGCTGTCAAAGCATTGTTTCTGCGCAAGAAATATAGTAATCATAAGCGACATCATAGAAGCCACGAACGTAATCACCACAATCATCATCTGATATTTTATTGCCTGACTCGGATCACTTCCACCCAGAATCTGTCCAATCATAGTTCCAGGCATAGCAACAAGTCCCATGACAGCCATATTAGCGATACATGGATTAAACGCCTTGATTGCCGCTTTTCTTAAAAAGGGCTGAGTTGCCTCCCATCTTGTTGCACCATTCCCCAATAGATATCGGTACATCTGTTGTTCTCTTCGAATACCTTCAAAATAAGTACTTAATGCAAGTACGTTAACGCCAAGCATATTACCCAACAACAACCCGAAGATTGGTATAAAATATCTTGCAGAGAAGAGGTATGACAACAATATGGTTGGTGATGCAGAAAACTCATCGAATTTCATTTCAGAGCATCCTAAGACTAATCCTATAAAATAAATGCTTATTATCAAAGCCGTAGAAAGAAATGAAACAAGCAAAGGGATTCCAACATATTGCAGTTTGAGACGAGTACGTTGCAGTGCCGTACCAGTTGCCACAAATGTCATTATCAGTCCCCAAATCAGATTAACCCACCACACATCACTTAAGAAAAGGAACTGCAAATACAACCCTATCAGCCATAGTTGTATAATCATGCGAATGGTGGCTGACAATGTAGAATGTACCAGTCCTGTTCTCAGTTTATAAAGGAAGAACAGAGGTATCAGCATAAGAACCAGTCCTATTCCTAATCCAAATATATCAATATCTACCAAAGTTCTTTAGATTTATGCGTTTAATGATTTAATTTCAACTACTCTATCAGAATTGTCAATTATTGCCTTATGATGCGACGCAACTATAATAGTTACATTATCATTATTGATTAAATATCTGAAATAATTTAAGACAAGTTGAGCCGATTCAGGATCAAGTGCGCTGGTAGGTTCATCAACAAGAATAATCTTCTTATGCAATAATCCAGCCACACTAAGCATTACTCGCTGACGTTGTCCCCCACTAATCTCAGTCGTTCTCTTATCCAATATAGAACGATCCAGATTTAAGTAAGTCCATTCTTTTAATATTTTTTCGTCAGAATGATCCTTTTGATGATTGGCTTTCAATGAAAAAGGTAGATAAACCATTTCTCTCACTGTTTCTTGTGGCAAAGCCAGTTCTTGAGGCACATAGGCAATCATTCGTCTTATAGAATCGATATTCGTATGCAACATTTTTATGCCATCAATCAAAATCTCTCCCTCAAAATCAACAAACCCCATAATAGCATTCAGCAATGAAGTCTTACCACACCCCGATTCGCCACATAAACACACAAGTTGCCCCTTATCTACATTAACAGAAAGGTGCTTTATTACAGATTTATCACCATATATGATTGAAACGTCTTTAAGTTGCAACATGTTGTTATATGTTTATAAGCCAATACAAGCATTTATTTTGCAAAGATACATATTTTTTTCGTAATTATGTTTATAATAAACATATTTTGATTTTCAATTATTAAATAAGTATAATATAAAGTTTTTATTCTTTATAATTTTGAATATTCAATTTTTATGTATTACATTTGCAACAT
>JAIKZH010000032.1 GCA_024682395.1 Bacteroidaceae bacterium | reverse complement strand
CATGCTTGAACAGGCTTCTGAAGCACCCCAATATGATAAAGAACAAGTATGAGGGGCTTGTCATATGGATTACATGTGCCCAACCACTGGTAATAAAGAGGTTGGGCATAGGAGATTTGCGTTTAGCGGACAGTAATAATTACAAATAAATTCTATGCTTTAGAGTCTAAAACAGATAGAATCCTTCAATATGATATTTCTAAATACCTGAAGAATAAGAAATAGTAGTGCATTAGACATAGTTATATCATAATCGCTTGTCTGTTGATTCTATGCTTGATAAGGATATAAAAAATGTCGAACCATAATAATTGATAAAAAATATCTGAATAAAATTATACATTCAAAGAAAAAAATTGTAACTTTGTAATCGATAATAACGTTTAGTTTACATTATTAACATATGCTTACAAAAGAAGATAAAGAGTTTCTAAAACAGAAACAGATTAGCGAAGAAACCTTGAATCACCAACTTACACAACATCGTGAAGGTTTTCCTTTTCTAAAATTAGTTGATGCGGCATCCCCAGAGAAAGGTATTCTCATCGTAAATGATGAGCAACGAAAACAATATCTAGATGTCTGGAATCAGTATCTTCAGGAAAATCATAAGGTTCAAAAGTTTGTGCCAGCCTCTGGCGCAGCATCACGTATGTTTAAGAATCTTTTTGAATTCTTAGATGGTGAGAGTGATACTCCAGATTCAGACTTTATAAAGAAGTTCTTTGAGAATATACACGACTTCGCTTTCTATGATGCGTTGAATGATGCTTGTGTGGTTAATGAACAAGAAGAAATAGACGAACTTATAAGCGAAGGTAAGTATAAGAGTGTTGTGGCTAATCTGCTTGATGAACAGGGACTTGGATACGGAAGCCTACCAAAAGGCTTGTTGTTCTTCCATGCATATGACGATTGCGTAAGAACCCCTCTCGAGGAGCATCTTGTTGAAGGTGCTTTGTATGCATCGGGAAACGATAAGAATGTAAACATACATTTCACTGTTAGTCCTGAACATCGTGAATTGTTCGAACAATTAGTAGAAGACAAAGTTAGTGACTTTGAAGAGAAGTTCAAGGTGCATTATAATATATCATTTTCTGAACAGAAATCAAGCACAGATACAATCGCTGCAACAGCCGACGGCGAACCATTCCGCAATGAAGATGGTACATTATTGTTCCGTCCAGGAGGTCATGGCGCTTTGATTGAAAATCTGAATGATCTCGATTCTGATGTGATTTTTATAAAGAATATTGACAATGTCGTACCTGATGGTTTGAAACCTGTTACTGTTGAAAACAAGAAACTTATAGCAGGAATATTAGTTTCTGTACAGAATCAAATCTTTAAGTACTTGAATCTACTCGATTCTGGGTCATATTCTCATTCTGATATGGAAGAAATCATACGTTTTGTTCGTGATGTCTTATGTCAGCGAAATCCAAATCTCACAAATTTGGAAGATGCAGACCTCGTTATCTATCTGCGTAAGAAACTAAACCGACCAATTCGTGTGTGTGGAATGGTACGTAATGTGGGTGAACCCGGAGGTGGACCTTTCCTCGCATATAATTCTGATGGAACTATCTCTCCTCAAATATTGGAGAGCAGTCAGATTGATACATCTAATGCAGAATATGTAAAGATGTTCCAAAGCGGAACTCACTTCAACCCAGTTGATTTGGTATGCGCTGTGAAGAATTATAAAGGCGAACATTTCAACTTACTTGATTATGTAGATCCTCAGACTGGTTTTATCTCATCAAAGAGTAAGAATGGTAAAGAACTACGTGCGTTAGAATTACCTGGACTCTGGAATGGTGCAATGAGCGATTGGAATACTATCTTTGTGGAAGTGCCTCTTGAGACATTCAATCCAGTAAAAACAGTGAATGACTTATTAAGAACTCAACATCAACCTCATTAATAATTCTAAATATCGTTAACATGAAAAAAATCATGCTACTTGGCTCTGGAGAGCTTGGAAAAGAATTTGTTATCGCATGTAAGCGCAAAGGCGCATATGTGATAGCTTGTGACAAGTATAATAATGCCCCTGCAATGCAGGTCGCAGATGAACGTGAGGTATTCTCAATGCTTGATGGTGATGCACTTATGGCTGCTGTACGTAAACACAATCCAGATATCATCGTTCCTGAGATTGAAGCAATTCGTACAGAAAAGCTTTATGATTGTGAGAAGATGGGCATTCAAGTTACTCCGTCTGCACGTGCTGTGAACTTTACAATGAACCGTAAGGCTATTCGTGAACTGGCTCACACCGAACTCGGTTTGAAGACTGCAAACTATAAATATGCCAAGACATATGACGAATTTCTTGCTGCTGCTGACGAAATAGGTTATCCTTTCATCGTGAAACCTTTGATGTCTTCATCAGGTCATGGTCAGAGCAAGGTTGATTCTCCTGCTGAACTTCAACGTGCATGGGACAATGCTGTGGCTGGAGCACGTGGAGATATTAAAGAAGTTATTGTTGAGCAATTCATAAAATTTGACTCTGAAATCACTTTGCTTACTGTTACACAGAAGAATGGCAAGACTCTTTTCTGTCAACCAATCGGACACGTGCAGAAGGGTGGTGATTATCGTGAAAGTTATCAGCCTGCAGCAATCAGTCCTGAACAACTGAAAGTGGCACAAGAAATGGCTGCAAAGGTTACAGAAGCATTGACTGGCTCAGGTATATGGGGCGTTGAATTTTTCTTGTCAGATACTGAAGGTGTTTATTTCAGCGAACTCTCACCACGCCCACACGACACAGGTATGGTGACACTTGCAGGCACACAGAATCTCAGTGAGTTTGAACTCCATTGCCGTGCAGTATTAGGATTACCTATCCCAGAGATTACACAAGAGAAAATCGGTGCAAGTGCAGTAATATTATCACCAGTTGCAACACAGAATCCACAGTATGAAGGTGTTGAGGAAGTTTGTGCAGCAGAACGCACATATCTTCGTATTTTTGGTAAACCAAATGCACATGTCGGACGCCGTATGGGAGTTGTAGTATGTTACGATAAACTTGGCGAATCTGTTGAACAATTACGTGATAAATGTAAGGCCTTGGCAGCAAAAGTTACAGTTAAATAACATGTTGTTGTAAGAAAACTCTCACAACATAAGTTATTAATATGTAAAGAATAATCTGCGGAAAATCTTTATAATAATATAAAGTCCTTAATCTTAATCGGTTAAGGATTTTTTATGCGTAAGTTATTAACGTTTTCAACATAGTTATCAACACCTGTGTTTAATAATTTCGTGATATATTTATTGAATACATGACAAAAAGAATTAACTTTGCAATTGCAATTAAGAAAAACTGAAAATGCCAGAAGAAAAGAAGAGAACATATAAAAGAAAATCATCGGTAAACCAACCTATAGTTGTAAATGAAATCGGACGCCAACAACCACAGGCTCTCGATTTTGAAGCAGCTGTATTGGGCGCATGCTTGATTGAGAAAGATGCTCATGGGTTGGTGAGCGATATATTGAAACCTGCTTCATTTTACGACACTAAACACAAACTTATATATCAAACAATCCAGATGCTTGCGGCTGAGAATAAGCCGATAGATATCCTTACTGTTACGGAACAATTACGAGCTAATGGTGATTTAGAGCAAGCTGGAGGAGTGTTTTATATAGCCGAACTCAGTCAAAAAGTGATTTCTTCGGCTCATATAGAATACCATGCACAAATCATAGCCCAAAAAGCACTTGCACGTGAGTTGATAACATATGCAAGTGAAATTCTTCGTCATGCTTTTGATGAAGGTGAGGATATTCAGCAACTGATGCAATCAGCCGAAGGACGATTGTTTGAGCTCTCAAAAACTAATCTCAAGAAAGACTTCACGCAGATCGACCCTGTCATAAAAGAGGCCTTTGAACAATTAAATAAGGCGGCTGCCAATCAAGATGGTTTGTCGGGAATCCCTTCTGGATTTGATAAACTTGACGCTATTACAAACGGATGGCAGAAATCTGACCTTATCATCATTGCTGCACGACCAGCGATGGGTAAGACTGCCTTTGTGTTGTCAATGGCAAAGAATATAACAGTGGATTACAAGAAACCTGTTGCAATGTTCTCTTTGGAAATGTCGAATGTGCAGTTGGTTAACCGTATGATTGTAAATGTTTGTTCGATTCCTGGTGAAAAAATCAGAAGCGGACGACTCGATCCATATGAATGGGATGAACTGAATGTGAAAATCAACGACTTGTATGGAGCTCCGCTTTATGTTGACGACACTCCGTCTTTGTCTGTCTTCGAATTGAGAACAAAAGCTCGTCGATTAGTTCGCGAACATGGAGTGGAACTGATAATAATCGACTACCTTCAGTTGATGAATGCTTCTGGAATGAGTTATAACAGCCGTCAGGAAGAGGTTTCTACAATTTCTCGTTCGCTTAAACAATTGGCAAAGGAATTACAAATCCCGATAATAGCCTTGTCACAGTTGAACCGTGGTGTTGAAAATCGTCCTGCAACTGATGATAATCCAGATAATAAGCGTCCACAGTTGAGCGACTTGCGTGAATCAGGTGCCATAGAGCAGGATGCCGATATGGTTTGTATGATTCACCGCCCTGAGTATTATAAGTTATACAAGGATGTACATGGTAATTCAACCAAGGGTATAGCCGAGATCATCATTGCAAAGCATCGTAACGGTCAAGTGGGTGATGTGAGATTAAGATTTATATCAGAGTATGCACGTTTTGCAAATGCTGATGAATCAGATTTCTCTTCTTTGGGTGGAGAAGAAATAATCATGTCGCAAGGAAATGCCATGATACAAAATGACGATTTCCCAACACCTGCATTCGATGATGTGGCTCCATTCTGATGTAATGTATTGTTAATCAGTCGTGATATGTAGTTATATACAGAACTGTCATATTGATAGATGCAAGAGATTATATCTGTATTGCGGAAATTTTAATGAATAATCTGATAATATTGATTGGGAGTATTTAATAGAGAATGGCACGAGAAATAATATGGAATGAATGAAATAAACACATTTTCTCACTATATCAATATGTTTTCAGGAGAGCACTTATTAGGAAAATAAGTGCTCTTATTATTTTTGTTATAAAAGAATAATTCGTATATTTGCAAAACAACCATGGAGTAGATTATATTCCAACTAAAACCGAATAATTATGATATTTTATCCAAATGCAAAAATAAATATAGGTTTAAATGTGGTGGAGAAACGTCAAGATGGGTATCACAACTTGGAAACAGTATTTTATCCGATACCTCTTCAAGATGCTATAGAATTGAACACTATAGGTTCGAATGAACAGTCAAGCGACACGTTCAAACTGAAGGTGTCAGGCAATATTCTTGATGGCACTCCTGATGATAATTTGGTAATAAAAGCATACCAGATGTTGCGTAATGACTTTAATATACCAAGTTGTTCTTTTAACTTGTTTAAACACATACCGACAGGTGCTGGACTGGGCGGTGGAAGTAGTGATGCTGCATTTACTATCAAGGCCTTAAATGAAAAATTCTCTTTGAATTTATCTGATCAGCAAATGGAGGAGTATGCCTCACGACTAGGTGCCGATTGTGCTTTTTTTATTAAAAACAAACCTGTGTTGGCAACTGGTATCGGAAATGTGTTCCAACCTATAGATCTTTCATTAAAAGGTAAGACGATAGTGCTTGTTAAACCTGATATATTTGTCTCAACCCCAGATGCTTATAGGTTAGTAAAACCAGCACAACCAGAACGTCCATTGTCTGAACTTCTAAAACTGCCGATTGAGTCATGGCGCGATAATGTGGTGAATGATTTCGAACCAAGTGTATTTGCAAAATACCCTGAGATTGCAGCAATAAAGGATCTTCTATATGATATGGGGGCAATATACGCATCTATGTCGGGTAGCGGCAGTAGTGTATATGGAATATTTAAACATCCATTGAAGGATGTTGACATACATTTTGCGGGTTATTTCTGCAGACAACGTGAATTAGAGTAATATATATTAATACTGAATTAGATTTTATCAATGTCTGTATTAGAACAAATACAACAACTAAGACAAGAACTGCATCAACATAATTATAATTATTATGTTCTTAATCAGCCAACTATATCTGATTATGATTTCGATATGTTGATGCACAAACTTGAACAATTAGAGGCCGAACATCCAGAATATTCAGATGAGAATTCTCCAACTCAAAGAGTTGGTAGCGACTTAAATCAACAGTTTAAACAGGTCGCACATAAATATCCTATGTTGTCTTTATCTAACACATATAATGAAGACGATGTTCGTGATTTTTATAGAAGAGTTGACGAAGGACTTAATGGCGAACCTTTTGAGATAATTGCTGAATTAAAATATGATGGTCTAAGCATAAGTCTAACATATATTGACGGAAAACTAACTCAGGCTGTTACACGTGGTGATGGAGTCAAAGGTGACGATGTAACCAATAATGTGCGTACGATACGTTCGATACCGCTTGTCTTGCAAAACAAATCGGATTATCCTCATGAATTTGAGATTCGAGGTGAGATACTGATGCCTTGGGCAAGTTTTGAACGTCTGAATCGTGAACGTGAATTGCGTGAGGAACCATTGTTCGCCAATCCTCGTAATGCAGCAAGTGGAACTTTGAAAAGTCAGAATTCAACTGTCGTGGCTCAGCGACAACTTGATGCTTACTTATATTATTTAATTGTGCCTGATGGCGAAACTCCTGTAATTGAGAGAAATAATAAAACCCAACAGGTTGAGATAAAGAAAACGAATGACGCTCAGTTTGATTTGTTTGCAGAACCAGTACAGACCCAGTTGGAGCTTTTTGCAGAAACTGATAACAAACAAAATGATGATAAAAGAAATGTTCAATCGAATAAAATCGCTATTGCCACACATTATGAAGGACTACAAAAAGCAAAAGAGTGGGGATTTAAGATAAGTGACGCAATGAAAGTTTGCCGTTCTCTTCAAGATGTCTTAGATTTTCTTGATTATTGGAGCACAGAACGCAAGAATCTTCCTGTGGCTACAGATGGGGTGGTCTTGAAAGTCAACTCCATTCGTCAGCAACATCATTTAGGTTATACTGCAAAATCGCCACGATGGGCTATCGCATATAAATTTCAGACAGAACGAGCTTGTACTCGTTTAAATGAAGTGACATATCAGGTGGGACGCACAGGAGCAATCACACCTGTTGCAAATATGGACCCTGTACAATTGGCTGGAACAATAGTAAAACGTGCATCTCTTCATAATGCAGATATCATATCACAGTTGGACTTGCATATTGGTGATATGGTATATGTGGAGAAGGGTGGTGAGATAATACCTAAAGTTGTAGGTGTTGATAGTAGTCAACGCTCGGAATCACTTGAACCTGTGAGGTTTATAGAAAATTGTCCAGAGTGTGGTACTCCTTTAGTGCGTTTTGAAGGAGAAGCCGCCCATTATTGTCCTAACGATGTGGGATGTCCTCCTCAGATAAAAGGTCGTATTGAACATTTTATCTCAAGAAAAGCCATGAATATAGAAAGTCTCGGACCGGAAACAGTTGATGACTTCTATCAGCGTGGACTTGTTCACGATGTGGCAGATCTCTACGACTTGACTATTGCACAGATTTCTAATAATAACCCAAACCGTGTGGTTTCAGCGCAGAAAGCAGTTGAGGCAATCAAAAAATCTGCATCAGTACCATTTGAAAGGGTGTTATTTGCCATAGGTATCCGTTTTGTTGGAGAAACTACAGCGAAACTAATTGCGCGTAAGTTTAAGTCGATGGATGCCCTCTCAGTGGCAACTCGTGAACAATTATTGGAGGTTGATGGAGTAGGGGCTGTTATAGCAGATAGTATAATTCAGTTCTTTTCAAAAGAGAAAAATCTGGAGATTATTTCACGTTTGAGAGCCGCCGGTTTGCAAATGGAACTTGCAAAAGAACAACTTGAAGGGGTTACTACATTGCTTGACGGACAGAATATCGTGATAAGCGGAGTCTTTAATCATCATAGTCGAGATGAATATAAGGCAATGATTGAACGTAATGGAGGTAAAAATGTGAGTAGCATAAGTTCTAAAACCTCTTTTGTGTTGGCAGGCGATAATATGGGACCTTCAAAACTTGAAAAGGCACAAAAATTGGGTATAAGAATAATGACAGAGGACGAATTTTTGCAGATTATTCAGTCTTGAACATTAATAAGGTTGTATTTGTTAGTTATTTTGTCTATATTTTCGTTATTATTTCGTAACTTTGCAACCAAATTGAAAATATTTAACAGACGTATACGATACAATGACACACAAACAATTTAAAGGACTCGGAATCGCACTTGTCACTCCATTCACTGTTACAGGTGAGGTTGATTATCAAGCATTGAGAAACCTTGTCACATATCAGATTAAAAACGGAGCTGATTTCTTGTGCATTCTTGCTACAACTGCTGAAACACCATGTCTTACAGCTGAAGAACGCAATAAGATAAAACAAATCATTGTTGAGACTGTGAAAGGACAAATCCCAATCGTAATGGGATGCGGAGGTAATAATACTCAGCAAGTTGTAGAAACACTGAAGACAGACGACTTTACAGGTATTGATGGTATTCTAAGTGTTTGTCCATATTATAACAAACCTTCTCAGGAAGGATTATATCAACATTTCAAAACAATTGCTGCTGCAACTAAATTGCCTGTGATTCTGTATAATGTTCCAGGACGTACAGGGGTAAATATGACAGCAGAAACAACATTGCGCCTTGCTCGCGATGTTGAGAATATAGTAGCAATAAAAGAGGCAAGTGGAAACTTCACTCAGATTGATGATATAATCAAAAATAAACCAGCAGATTTCGTAGTGTTATCTGGTGACGACGGAATTACCTTCCCATTAATAACACTTGGCGCAACTGGTGTTATAAGTGTTATTGGTAACGCTTTACCTTCTGAATTTGGTAAAATGGTTCGTCTGGCACTGGCTGGCGATTACAATAACGCTCTTCCTATACATCATCAGTTTACAGAATTGTTTAAATTGTTATTTGTAGATGGAAACCCAGCAGGTGTTAAAGCAATGCTTAATGCAATGGGACTCATTGAAAACAGATTGCGTTTGCCACTTGTACCAGCAAAAATAGATACATTCAGTCAAATAGCTGAAATACTCCGACAGTTGAATATTAAATTGTAATAGTTAATAATATTAATGCAAGCATTTGTTTTTACAGACAATTGTATATTGAATCAAAAATATTCTAAATAAATCACACGATGCCACAAATATCAGTCAGAGGCACTCAAATGCCTTCTTCCCCAATTCGAAAACTTGCTCCACTTGCTGAACAGGCAAAGCAGAAAGGTGTGCATGTCTATCATTTGAACATAGGTCAGCCAGACCTGCCAACACCACAAGTGGCATTAGATGCGATGCGTAATATTGATCGCTCAATTCTTGAATATTCACCTTCACAAGGTTATCGTAGTTACCGTGAGAAACTTGTTGGTTATTATGATAAATATAATATCAAGTTAACTGCCGACGATATCATCATTACTAGTGGCGGTAGTGAGGCTGTGCTATTTGCATTCCTCTCTTGCCTTAACCCTGGCGATGAAATTATCGTTCCAGAACCAGCATATGCTAACTACATGGCTTTTGCAATATCTGCCGGAGCCACAATCCGCACTATTGCAACTACAATAGAAGAAGGTTTCGCACTTCCAAAGGTTGAGAAATTCGAGGAATTGATAAACGAACGTACACGCGCTATATTGATTTGTAATCCTAATAACCCTACAGGATACTTGTATTCGCGAAGAGAAATGAATCAAATCAGAGATCTTGTTAAAAAATACGATCTATATCTTTTCTCAGACGAAGTTTATCGTGAATTCATTTACACAGGCTCACCTTATATTTCAGCTTGCCACCTTGAGGGTATTGAGAATAATGTTGTGCTGATCGACTCTGTTAGTAAACGTTATTCTGAATGTGGAATACGAATCGGTGCGTTAATAACAAAAAATAAACAAGTGCGTCAGGCCGTTATGAAATTCTGTCAGGCCCGACTCTCTCCTCCATTAATAGGACAAATAATCGCTGAGGCTTCCTTAGATACACCTGAAGAATATATGCGTGATATTTATGATGAATATGTTGAACGTCGTAAATGTCTTATCGATGGATTGAATCGCATACCGGGAGTTTATTCTCCTATTCCTATGGGAGCATTCTATACAGTAGCAAAACTTCCTGTTGACGATGCTGAAAAATTCTGTGCATGGTGTCTTACAGAATTTGAATATGAAGGTGCAACAGTGATGATGGCACCTGCTGCAGGCTTCTATACAACACCTGGTGCTGGACAAAATCAAGTACGTATTGCATACGTTCTCAAGAAGGAAGATTTGGCTCAGGCATTATTAGTTCTTAAGAAAGCATTGGAAAAATATCCAGGACGTACAGAATGAGCTTGTCAAGATTTATAGCAAGTCATATCTATACCGACAAAAATGCAGAGCAAAACAGAATATCTCGCCCTGCAATACGAATTGCATTGCTCGGTATCATCATAGGTACAGCCGTGATGATATTGAGCATTGCTGTTATCATGGGTTTTAAACGTCAGATAACAGATAAAATAACCGGATTTGGTTCTCATCTTCAGGTTTTATCACTTACAAGAGATCAAAACAATCAGATTATGCCTATTCTTACAAATGATAGTTTAAAGTCTATCATTATGCAGAATCGACAAGTAGCCCATGTGCAACCATATGTGCAGATTATGGGAATGATAAAGACTGATGATGATTTTCTTGGCATGCAATTCAAAGGAATTGATGAAGATTATGATACCACATTTTTACATATAAATCTTGTAGAGGGATATGTCCCACATTTCTCCTCAAAAGAGGCTTCTAATAAGATTGTGTTGTCTAAATACATAGCTAATAAGCTTAAATTATCTATAAAAGATAAAATATATGCTTATTATATCTCACAATCAGGAATGCGTGCTCGCAGATATGAAATCGTAGGAATATATCAGTCAAATCTGTCAGAATACGATAAAAGTATTGTTATAACAGATATTTATACCCTAAGAAAAATTCAGGGATGGGATAAGGAACAGTCAACCGCATATGAGATTCAGATTAAGGACTTTAATCAATTGCAAATTGTCACAGATCAATTGGTTGATAAGATAAATCATAATTTTGATCGAAATGGCTGTACCTACGGAGTTTTTAATATAAAAGAGATTGCTCCAAATATATTCTCATGGCTTGGGGTGTTGGACATGAATGTGATAATTATTCTTGTGTTAATGCTACTTGTTTCGATTGTAACCATTATGTCAGGGCTTTTGATAATCATGTTGGAACAAGTTAGCATGATAGGTCTTTTAAAGGCGTTAGGAGCCACAAATAGCGCAATACGTAAGATATTTGCACGTTTTGCCTTTAACCTTATCTTTAAGGGCGTTGTGATAGGAAATATAGCTGCTTTTATTATTGCTGCAGTTCAATATTATACTCACATAATAAAGTTGGATGCCGAAACATATTATATTGATTCTGTTCCAATAGAATTTCATTGGCAATATTTTATCATTATCGATATCGCCACTTTATTAATTACTTTTGCTGTTGTGTTCTGTTCTACACATCTGGTTTCAATAAATAAACCTGCCGAAACCTTACACTTTGAGTAGTTCAAAGAAGATGCAGCATATGTCGTTATAAAAAATGTAACTAAAAACAACCTTAAACGCGAAAAATATATAAAAAAATTTTTATATATCTAATTTTTACTTTATCTTTGTAATAAAGTAATTTTTATAATTTTATTTTTTATTAACAATTAAAACGTTTAAATATGAAAAGTAGAACTACTGCAGCTATTCTTGCAATCCTTTTAGGTGCATATGGTGCACACAAATTTTACATCGGTCAGATGAAACAAGGTTGGATTTACCTAATTGTTACAGTTGTTACATGTTTCGCTGCTGGTATCGTGTTCTGGATCCTTGCTCTTCTTGATGGAATCAAATGGTTGCAAATGACTGATGAGGAATTTGCTGCATCTATCGAAGCTGGTTCAACACAAGCCTAGTCAATTTAAAATCAACAATTATTGATACAGAGGTATATCTTAGGATGTGCCTCTTTTTTTGATATTTCCACTTATACGCGAGTTCGGGATAAGCAATGCTTAAAACAACTCAAGTTGTCTTGATTGTTCTACGTGCACAGGTAGTGCTTCAGGTTTGTTTTCAAAGAAACAATATGCAGTAAGAGCAGAGCATATGTTCATAATGAAATTGTGT
>JAIKZH010000031.1 GCA_024682395.1 Bacteroidaceae bacterium | reverse complement strand
CATGCTTGAACAGGCTTCTGAAGCACCCCAATATGATAAAGAACAAGTATGAGGGGCTTGTCATATGGATTACATGTGCCCAACCACTGGTAATAAAGAGGTTGGGCATAGGAGATTTGCGTTTAGCGGACAGTAATAATTTAATATCATCTCAACAAAATTTATATCGGTTTCAACAATTTCATCTATATAACGGCTTCCCATATAAATCGAGTCACCATTTGAGAAACTTAAACTATATTTATGGATATAATGTTCTATTGGGAAACTATAAGCCCAAGAGACTGAATCTACCTTACAATGGCTAACAGAATTCATATATGTACCACCCCAATTTGCCTGATAATAGATATCAGGAAATCTCATCCATCCTTTTTTATCCGTCTCATTAACTGAGAAAAGCAATGACGCACGTTCTTTATTATCTGGAGAATCTTGTAGATTACCAAATATAGGACCTGAAACTACAGATGCGCCATTTAGACAAATAATATTAGTTCCATTTATAGCCTCTGCAGCAACATATTCAGAAGAAGAATCATCCGATCTTGGGATTTTCCATTCTCCGATTATTTTTCCATCATTATTCACACAATACATTCTCTTTGTAGAATAATTATACACCATAATAGAATCTTTATTGCGATATGCGAATCCAGATAAATTTGTTATTTTACCACAATTATGGAAATCAACAGAATCCTCAAGCATACCAGTCTGCCAATCGAAAACATACATTTTATTCATATCAAGCAACATGTATTTTTCTTTGCCTTCGATTTCTGCCATTTGTGAGCAAACAGGTCTATTTGTTATGATATCACCTACATTTATTTCTTTAGTTATATAGTCATCCATTGTTATCATTGTACTATCTTGTGCGACATTGGTTTTAGGATTCCTATTCACCATCAATTCCGAACTACATGAACACAATAACAATGTCAATAAAAATAAATTCTTCTTCATACAGGTATTAGTATTACAGATATTTATAATGTGATAAATTTGAGGATGCATCATAATGAAACATCCTCAAAAGTTTATTAGCGTTTACAGTCTGTTAGCTTATTCCATGTATCATCTGAACAAAAATATTCTTTAGATACGCTATTATGTACACAGTTTCCATCATTATCCCACCAACCAATACTTTCACATGCAGAAATAGCTTCAACATCGTCATACATTAAATGAGATAATTGTTTATTCTTATTATAAGTTGTTACAGCAAAAGTAACACCACACGCTGCAATAACAAATGCAGGTAAAATTAATTTTAATTTCATATTGTTTTTATTACGGAATATTAAATATTCCAGATTAATACTAATAATACAACAGACTCTAGATTCTGTCATCATTTATTCCTACTCGATAAAGCTTTTCGGATTCCGCTCCTTTACACTGTAAGGTCAGCAATCGCCTTATCTGCAGTTGACGATTGATATATTTGCAGTACTATAAATATATTTTCATTCATGATTTGATTGGCATTTATCATATTGAGATTTGCCAAGGGGTTGACTTCTAAGTCGGTGTTTAACTTTCTCATGGTTGCTTGCTATAGTGCAGGGACATGATTAAGCTTTTGGGTAAGACTTATGGTAAAGAAATTAGGTAATTCTTTACCAAAAAGACTTGCTTGATTGTGTCAAGACACAAATCTATTGCAAATCAATATAATAAACAACAGACTTCCAAATTTTTTAGCAAAAAAATAAGAAAAATCATTGTTTTTTTTAGCAAATGTATTGTTTTGCTACATAAAAGCAGAAAAAGGATATAACATTCACATAAAGAGGTGTTAGTAAATTATAACGAAAAATATACTTGGTGTTATATTTGACATTTTTTTATTACCTTTGCACCCGAATATAATAAATAAGAATATGGTAAAAAGATTTTTTTATGCAGTGCTGTTAAGTTTTGCAGCATCTGCAGCTAATGCACAGAATGTTCAGTTGCATTATGATTTCGGACGTAACATTTACAAAAACGAAGAAGCCGGCAGACCAAAAGTCACAGTTACATTAGAACAATTCAAAGCTGATAAATGGGGTAATTGGTTCTATTTTGTCGATATTGACATGAGTCGCAAATTTACCGAAGGAGCATACACAGAAATTGCGCGTGAGTTTAACCTTGGCAAGCAATCACCATTTGCTGTTCATGTGGAATATGATGGCGGATTAAACAAAGAAGGTAGTTTCCAACAATCAGGATTATTTGGAGCAGCATGGAACGGACATAATAGTGATTTCTCATCAACTTACTCTGTTCAGTTGATGTACAAGCAATATTTTAAGAGTTATTCCTACACTAAGGCATTTCCAAGTATGCAGCTTACTGGTGTGTGGAGCACATCATTTGCCGACAAAGCAATGACTTTCTCTGGTTTTATTGATTTCTATCGCGATGTTAAGCCTAACGGACACGGAAAACTCACTATATTAACCGAGCCACAGTTATGGTATAACTTCAACACTATTAAAGGACTTGAGAACACCAATCTCAGTGTGGGTACAGAGGTTCGTATCAGTAACAACTTCATTTATAACACATACAACAACAAAACATTCTTTGTTAATCCTACATTAGCACTGAAATGGCAGTTTTAAGCAACTGATTTAAGACAATATAATAAAACAAGGGGATGCTTGATTAATTATGAGCATCCCCTTGTTTTATTGATTTAACGATTCCTATTCAAAACTATAGAAGAATGATGGATAACCTTCTACGGTTGCAACTTTTGTTTCGACTTGACCTGTATTTATATCAACAGTACAGAAACCATTGTATTCATCGTTAGCCGAACCATAAACCATCTTATTACCATAACGTCCCATAGCAACACCATGTCCGTTTGAGCGAGGAAGTCCTTCTATCACCTCCACTGTTTTATTGTAGATATCAACTATAACAGGAAGTCCGATACGAGCGATAAATGTATTTGTGTTTGTAGGATCAAGAGCTGGGGCATAGCCATATGAATACATTTTTCCATTACCAACATAACGGCACATCAACAACACATTCAAATAATCACAGCTAAGACCTTTGACCTTAGTTTCTGAGAAATTTATACTATATGACTCGTCAAAATCAGTCTCTCCTTTCTTGATTCGTGCAATACCTGAATTAAGTCCTGGAATATAGCCAAACGAACCTGTACAGTTAATATAGATATCTCCGTTTTCATCTTCAAAGATTGACTGGTTGTCGATTGGACGTGTAGGTCCGCAAAGTCCAAGTGAGGTATTACGTATCTTCTTGATAAATGAATCATCTGAAACATTGTAAAGAGCCATCTCGAGAGAATTCTCATTTGGCATCCATTGTGCGTTGTATTGCTCTAAGGCTACGTAAAGAATCCCGTCTCGAACATAGAGTGCACCAGGATAAGCAGAAACTCCCTCGTTGCGAAGGTCTGAGACATCAATACGTGAGATTTCTGTCATTGTCTTAGGATTGAATACAATTATGAGATCCAAACTCTGGCAACATACATATGCTTTATCAGCACTTGCTTCTACCACGATTGCTGCACTTGAATTGGCAGGAAGAGGCATTGAACCTTTGAGTTCCAACTGATTATCATCATTAAGCACATAGCGTCTAAGTTTCAGTTCGGTTCCGCCCATATAATCAGGGAAAACATAGATGTTTCCACTTTCGCAGACACATGGATATGAGCCAAAACCAAGTGGTATAGCATTATAATTACTATAATTCACTCCTCCGCCTAATGCACCTACAGCCTGTAGATACCCACTTCCGCTATCGCCAGAAGGATTGGTTACAGTTGTTGAGAACAAGATTTTACCTAATGAAGAATCACCATTGTTGGTGTTGTCATCTTTGTCGCATGCTGTAAACGACACAGCCAATGCAGCTACTAAAAATAAATGTTTAATGTTCATGTTGTTATTATTATGTTATTTCATTATATATTTAATTTTGAATGCCCAATTACGTCCAGGGAGAGGTCGGTTCAGGTCGGAATAAACGACTCTGTCAGTGAGATTCTTTAGTTTAAAAGACAGTGTCCATTTGTTATTCTCAAAACTATGTTCCACACCTAAATCAATCGTGAACGAAGTTGGAATCTTACGGTCTTGATATTTACTCATCTCAAAATCGTAGAAATACTCATGAATATATGAAGCATCAGCAAGGAAACGGCTATTTTGAGCTCTTCCGCCGAAAAGATTCTCTTTATGAAGTTCCAAACCGAAATTAGACAAGAAATATGGAATATTTGGCATACGTTTGTTGTATGTAGGGTTTGGTGCAGTTGAACCAACTTCTTTCACACGCTTATCCCTAAGGTCTTGATATGTGGCATTGGCATAAAGATATAAGAACGAAGTAACATCACCTTTAACTTCGACTTCCACCCCTTTAGTAAGAACTTTTCCGAAATTAGCATAACGAGCCATAGAAGGAATCATATCGGCTTGATATCGTATCATGTTATCAAGTTGATTCAGAAAATAATTTGTTTCTATCTCTATGAATCCAAATTGGTTGGCACGATGAAAAATCAGTCCAGCATTAAGTCCCTTACAACGTTCAGGTTCGAGATTGGTAGCAGGAAGTATTGAGTATCCATTACCTGCAAGTTCTTCAGAGGTAGGGATACGAACTTCAGAACTAAACGAAGCCTTTGCAAGGAGATGTTTAGATATTTTATAACGCATTGCCTCACTTGCTCCCCAGTGGTTACGTGTAATGTTCACGTCTGTAGGATTATTTATATAAGTATATTCAAGAACCTTTGTGTTAGAAGTATAGTTAAAGTTTTTTATAGTTGTTGCGCACATGAGTTTACCATTAAAGAGAGTGAGATCATGTGAGAAACCTACAGTAAAACTACTCATTCGGCTTGGGAAATTAGTTTGGTAGCCAAAACTCTTGTCCATTAGTTCATTCTCTGGATTCTGACGTGTATGAGTTGCATACAGATTTATGTTGAATGAGTGGTGCTTGTTCAACAAATAATTCATGTTAAGTTTACCTACATAGTCGTAAGTGCGGTTTTCTGAATCCGACGCATAATTACCCTGTTCACCTCCGTAAGGAGAGACTGATGGATATCTGTTACCGTCCCAATCATAACGAAACATAGCTTTGTCGCAAAGTCCGTTCTTACCATAACTGAAACATCCGTCGAAATCGAGGTCGAGACCATCAACCAAGAAATTATCACGTTTGAGGGTTAATGCTGCGATTCCTGACATACCATGGTTATATGCTTCGCGAATATCGCTGTCTATACCCTGAATCTCTGCTTTTGTACCGACAAGAATTAATTCAAGTTTTGCCTCATCAAAATACCATTTTGTAGCCTTTATGGAACCACCCACCATCATCTTCTTAAACATATCGTGATTGCGCTCTACTACACGGTTATCATGATTCTGAAGGTGCATTTTATAATTGTTGTCTGAATAAGTGAGACAACCTCCGATACCAAATTGTAAACCTGTAGCAGCATTAGTTCGCTTGAATGCAGTGTTCAGTTTGTGTGTATTAAATGATGCAATCTCATAGCTTGCATCCATATAATAAGCAGGGTATTCTTTTGTAACCACATTCACAACCCCACCAAGAGCAGAACCACCAAAACGATAAGGAACGATACCTTTATATATCTCAATGCGTTCAATCATATCGGTTGGGACATCGTTTAGACTCATATAATCGCTTAATTGACCGATTGCGGCCTCATCGATATATACACCCATACGTTTACCTTCGAGACCACGTACTGAAATTCGTGAGGCACTTCCCACCCCACCTGTGTTGCGCACCGTAATACCCGTAGTACGTGCAAGTGCATCGTTAATACTTGTTGTGGTACCTTCTAACTGACGTGTTCCTAATACAGAGACAGGCATAGCAGCTTCACGCATCTTACGAATTTCGCTTGTTGCGACAATAGTAACAGCCTTAAGTTCATGACTTGCAACAACACTCGTATCTGCTTTATTCTGTTTATTCTGTGCAGATAGGTCAATTGCAGCGGTCAAGGCTAAAAAAACAATCTTAAACCTCATTTTTCTTTTATAACTTCTTTTAATTTATTTATGTTGACACGTAAATAAAAGACTATAATATGTTTTACCCAAACAAATTATAGTCGGAATCAATAAATCCTAAAATTCGTGGTGCAAAGTTATAAAGGTTTTCATTATCCATAAATACCCAAATATGTGTATTATAAGTGGTGTTTTATGGATGATTATAGACTATTTTTTTGAAAACTATCTTTTAGTAATTATTTATAGGTAAAACACTAAAAACAACAAAAAGACGATGCCAACAAAGGGAAATGAAAATTGGGCTCAATAGATTTTTCATAGGGATAAGTTTTTAAATTTCCCATAATAGAATTACCTTTGCACTATGGAAGACAAAGGTTTATTAATGTTAGCCCGTATGGTGCTACCCAAGGAAGTGCTTGATCACTTCATAATAACGAA
>JAIKZH010000013.1 GCA_024682395.1 Bacteroidaceae bacterium | reverse complement strand
CTTTGCTCTTACACCGCGAGAAGATAAGTTCGTGAAGTATCAAGATAAGATAAAATCGCTGCCAATATTCCAGAATATTAAGCTTAATATAGCACCTTCTACTAATGATTTTATTGAAGAAAGGATGAAGGAAACAGCCGATATTGATCCTTTGGTCTTTCTTTGCGAACACGGCGATAAGATAAACCCAGAACAAAACTAAATTAGTTTATAATAATATTTGTCATATTAATGAATAATATTGATCAACTTCACAAATTGATGGCTCTTGATGCCAACATGAGCACTCCAGAAATAGAGTCTCGTTTTGAACAAATAGCAAAGATGCTGTTTGAGCGTTTCGCGATTCAAAAAGGTGAAACAAAGTATCTCTTTAAAGATATTGAATTCTACTTCTACAATAAGAATCATCGCGATATTATCACTTATCCCCGCACGTCAAAACCATTATGTTTTTATAACAACAGATTTGGAGGTATTGATTTGAATTTCGATAGTAGCATTAAGTTTGAAAGCAGACCTAATGGTAAAGAGAATAACGTGAAGAAAAACATAATGGATGACGAAGCATACTTTGGTGGCATTTTAATTCGACAACTAATTTGTGTCAATAATACTGGCTATGGTGAGGTGTTGAGTGGACCCATAAAATGTGCAGAGTTATTCGAACATAATGATTTATCCGATAACCCCAATTTAATTGAGTTCGACAATGGTATGGTAGGGTATATACGTAAAAGACGCATCAATATTCTTCCATCCAAACAACAAGTAGAAGAAAAGGTAAACAGTATACTTGCCAATTATCAAGACCTTCTTTCATTTAAAGAGCAGTTCTGCAATGATTTTGCCGCCCTTAAGGACAAGCAATATAGATTTATAAGATGTGACAAGTTGATGTGCGATGAGGAAACAAATATTGTTTATTTCTCACATTGGTTAAAAGACGAGAAAGAAGGACATCCAGAGTTTTATCAGCGCCTGACCAGCAAACTAAATGAGATGAAAATAGAGTTTAGGGAGCTGAAATGTACAAATGATTATTGGGCACGTGACTATATGCCTATTCAACTGGGTGAGGATGAATTCTTGAATTATCATTATTATCCAGATTATCTCGTAAATATAGATGACATTGGGACTATTACTGATGCAACAAAAGTGTTGCGAGGTATGGGTATTAGTTGTCGTTCGACCGACTTAATCATCGATGGCGGTAATATGGTACCATGCGGACCGTACATCGTGATGACAGATAAAGTGTTTGCAGAAAACAGGAAAAGGAAAGACGATACAGACTTTAAGGCTTTGTTGGAATCAGAAATTGGACACCCTGTTATCATTATTCCTTGGACTCCGCATGAAGATGATGTGTATGGACATTCGGATGGATTCATCAAATGGTGTGGTGATAATCGAATACTGATGGGTAATCATGGTGATTGCTATCCAGATGAAGCTGCATCCATCCGTAGGATTCTTGAAAGTTATGGTTTTGAAGTTACAGAAATGCATTTCAAGGGCAATGTTGATAAACCTTGTTATGATCTCAACTGGGCATATATCAACTTCCTTCAAGTTGGCAAAAACATCATAATGCCTAAATTCAATATTAAAGAGGATGCTATAGCCCAACAATATATTCAAGCAGCTTTTCCTGATTGTAATATTGAGCAAATTGAAATGGCTGAGATAGCAAAAGAAGGTGGCGCTTTACATTGTTTAAGCTGGAATGTATATCTGCCAAAACATGAGTAAAAACGAGAATCACCACCCATGAGATATTTTTGTCTCTCGGCTATTTTTGACTATCTCGGGGCATAAGTTAGATGGAGTTGTTCTTCCTTATGAAAAGGACAAATTTTAAAAGATAATAAAAGCAACAAAAATGAAAAAACAAAAGAATACAAACCAACAAGAAGCTTTAGAGCGCTACAAGCAAGAAGTGATAAATTGTTTAATAAAGAATCACAATTATACCAAAGAGGATATAAAGGATTGTCTAGAATGCAGAAAGACAATTTGGGAGCAATATATGAAAGACTTCTCTCCAGAAACAACAGCACTGGGGATAGCTTCAGGTCTAATTTGACATCAGAAGAGAAAGGTACAACTTTCAGAATAGGAGAGGAATCTCCAAAGACAGATGGGGGAAAAATGGGCGAAAATCTGCAAATATCGTAGTTAAAAAACAAAAATCTGCAAATATGGGCATTATTCATAGTGCTTGAAATAAAGCAAATTATGAGCAATATTTGCAGATGGTATGTTTTTCTTTGCAAAAAATCACTTTCCCACGCAAAATCTACTTTCCGATGCAGAAATGCTGAAAAATATTACCTAAAACTTCATTAGGAGTAATTTGACCGCCCGTGATTTCAGATAATTGTTCTAAACAAATATGAAGGTCTTCGCTGATTAAGTCTCCACTAAGGTCTTCATTCATTGCCGCTATCACCCGAAGGATACTTTGATCAGAACGGATTAATGCTTCATAATGCCGTGCACTTGTAACAATAACGCTGTTCTCTGTAATTTCAGGAATATTGGCTGCTGCAAATATTTTCTCTTCTAATTCTTTAATTCCCTGCTGATATTTAGCGGAAATGTAGGCTTCTTGTATCCCTTGTACCGTCTCTTTGATTAATCTGTCTTCGGAAGAAATCTTTTGAGAAGTAACATCTATTTTATTATGAACAACTATCAATTTCTTATCTGCCGTAGTAGAAATTATGTTTTCAACTTCCTCTTGTGTAGGCAATGTATCTATAACCCACAAAATGATAGTGGCTTCATTCAGCTTTTGATATGCACGTTCTATACCGAGCTGTTCTATTCGATCTTGAGTATTGCGGAAACCTGCTGTATCTATAAATCTGAAAGCAATGCCATTAATGATAGTCGTGTCCTCTATTACATCACGGGTTGTTCCATGAATATCGCTCACGATTGCCTTTTCCTCATGAAGAAGACTATTGAGAAGCGTACTCTTGCCTACATT
>JAIKZH010000007.1 GCA_024682395.1 Bacteroidaceae bacterium | reverse complement strand
CAATATTTTAATAAAATTATAAGTGTTGATAACTTATAAACAAATAATTTATAAAAAATAACAATTTTATTTGTTTTAAAATTTATCTATTTCTTATATATTTTGTTTTGAAAATTGCAAATTTATTTATAAAAAGTTTTTAATTATTTATTTACAAGTTTTCAACATGTTTTCAACAGTACTGAAGCATTTTATCAATTATATCAGAAGCGCATTCTGTTTTTGTTTTTAATGGAAAAACAGTCTTTTTTTCTTTGTCTATGATAGTTATTTTGTTGGTATCATGACGAAATCCTGCTCCTTTATCCTGAAGAGAGTTGAGAACAATGAAATCAAAGTTCTTTCTCTTCATCTTATCTATTGCATTAACTTCTTCATCATTAGTTTCGAGAGCAAAACCTACAAGTATTCTGTTTTCTTTGATTTTACCAAGAGAAGCAGCAATATCCTTTGTAGGAATAAGATGAATCGTCATCTCTCCTTTTCTTTTTATTTTTTGGTCTGATACAATTTCCGGAGTAAAATCAGCAACTGCAGCACTTAGTATAGCAACATTACATTTAGGATATATATTCATACATGCTTCATACATTTCGTTTGCTGATTCAACATGAGTTATATGAAGCAAATCTGAATGTATATCATTATACAATGATTCGCTGACAGGGCCTAATACTAATTCAACTTCTATATTTCTTTTTAAACATTCTTTAGTAATGGCAATACCCATTTTACCAGAAGAATAATTACCTATGAAACGTACAGGGTCAATTTTTTCATAAGTAGGTCCTGCAGTAATTAAAACTCTTAATTTACTTGAAGTATTCATTTAATATATTTACTATATTTTCAGGTTCTTCCATTCTTCCCTTTCCTTCAAGGTGAGATGCAAGAAATCCTACACCTGGTTCTATTATATGATTACCATATGATTTAAGAATATCTAAATTTTTTTGTGTAGAAGGATGTTTATACATATCCAAATCCATAGCAGGAGCTATAAAAACTGGAGCTTTCATAGAAAGATATGTAGTTATAAGCATGTTATCAGCAATACCATTTGCCATTTTACCTATAGTTGAGGCCGTAGCAGGTGCTATTAACATTGCATCAGCCCATATACCCAAATCTACATGACTATTCCATGTACCATCACGATTAGAAAAGAATTCACTTATAACTGGTTTGCTTGTAAGTGCAGAAAGAGTTATTGGAGTAATAAATTCTTTACCTGCAGGAGTAATCACTACTTGTACTTCAGCACCTTTTTTAATCAGTTGACGTATTATCAAACATGATTTATAAGCAGCTATACTGCCTGTAATTCCTAATACAATGTGCTTACCTTCTAACATATGACAACAATTTATATAATAAAATTATAAAGATAGCAATTATAAATAGTTATTATCAACAAGATAACTTTATTTTCTTTATTACCTGTTTAGTATTTAATGCAAAGTCACCTTGAATTATCCAATTATAATAGCCTGGATCTTTTTTAAATACTTCAGTTACTGGTTGTCCTTTGTATTTACCGAAATTGAATACTTCAACATTTTTATCATTCAATACAATTCTTGCTGCAAAATCAACATTTCTTTTATTGTTTGAAGATAATTCTGCTAAAGAATCAACATCATTTTTTAAACTGTTCTTATACATGTCAAGTTGAGCTTCAAGAACTTCAATTGTAGCTTGTGTATCAGCCATTGCAGAGTGTGCATTTTCAAGATCTTTATTACAATAAAACTTGTATGCAGCACTAAGTGTTCTTTGTTCCATCTTTTTGAAGATAACTCCTACATCAACAAATTTATTTTCATTTATGTTGATATTTATCCCAACACGTAAAAATTCCTCAACAAGTAATGGTATATCAAAATAGTTTGAATTAAATCCAGCAAAATCACAACCACTTATAACTTTACTTAAATTGTCTGCTATATCTTTGAATGTAGGACAATCTTTAACATCTTCATCTGTTATGCCATGTATAGCAGTTGTATTTTCTGGTATATGAATTTGATTACCTAAAGAGTCTGTAGGTTTTACTCTTATAACTTCAGATTCTTTATGTCCATCAGGAAACAGTTTGATGTAGCAGAGTTCCACAATGTGATCTCGTGCTACATCAAGTCCGGTTGTTTCTAAATCTAAGAAAACTATAGGTTTTTGTATGTTTAATTTCATGAATTAATTTAATCGTTGAGCATCATAGGCATTAAAAGCATAAGAAGGTCTTCTTGTTCTTCTTGTTCAGCAGGAAGAATAACACCTGCACGACTTGGATCTGCCAATTCAAGAATTACTTCTTGTGAATTTATGCTATTGAGTATATCAATTAGGAAAGGACCTTTGAAACCTATGTTCATAGAATTTCCTTCGTATTCACATATTATGTTTTCTTCAGCCTTTGTTGAATAATCTATATCTTGAGCTGAAACAGTTATGTTGTTAGTTGTAATACGTATTTTTATCAAGTTTGTACTTGTATTAGCAAATACCAATACACGACGTAAAGCACTGATAAGAGATTGACGGTCAATACGTACTTTGAATGGATTATCCAATGGAATAACTGAATTATAGTTTGGATAACGTCCTTCAATAAGTGTACAAGTTAATAAATAATTCTCTAAACTTATTTCAGCAATATTATTATCGAATTTAATAATTGCTTCACCTTCTTCGTGAGCAAGAATATCTTTTAATGTCTTTGCAGGCTTTTTAGGAAGAATAAATGCAGATGATTTTTCACCTTTTGCACTGCTGTTACGGTCACGTACAAGTTTATGACCATCACTTGCTACAAATGTGATATTTTCAGTTGAAATATCAAAATAAATACCATTCATTACAGGTCTAAGTTCATCTTCAGCAGTAGCAAAAATAGATTTGCTTATACCTTGAAGCAGAACGTTAGTATCTATTTTAAGAACTTCAACATTATCGCTTATACCATTTGGTATTGGATAAGTTTCACCACTTTGTCCAATGAAGTTACATTTACCGTTCTGATATTTGATTTCAACTTCAAAAGTTTCATCATTTATGCTAATCATAATAGGTTGGTCTGCTATTTCTTTCAAACCATTTATGATTTGTACTGCATTAAGGGCAAATTTACCATTACCTTCAACTGAAGTGACTTCGATAGTAGAAACAAGAGTAATATCTCCGTCAGATGCTGTCATATTAAGTTTTTCACCTTCAAGATTAAAAAGAATGCAATCTAAAATAGGTAATGAATTTTTTGAACCATTAATTTTATTAAGTGTCTGCAAGCGATTGCAGAATGTTGCGCTTGAAACGTTAAACTTCATTTGGTATGAATTTTATTATTGTTATTGTTAATTTGCTTTACTTTTATAGTGTATTTTGCTACAAAGTTATAAATAGTTTTGCAAAGAAAGAAAAAAAAGTAATTAAAATTAGATTTGTTGCAAAGAAAATTGTAATTTCGCACTGAAAATTAAAAAAAGTAATAATATGGAATTAGCAGGAAAAGTAATTGCTGTACTTGAACCAAAAGGTGGGGTAAGCAAATCAACAGGTAATCCTTGGAAAACTCAAGATTACGTTATCGAAACTCATGAACAGTTTCCACGTCGTATGGTATTCAATGTATTTGGAGAAGATAAAATTAATCAGTTCAATATTCAATTAAATGAAGAAATAAATGTATTTTTTGATATAAATGCCAGAGAATACCAAGGTAGATGGTTCAATGATATACGTGCATGGCGTATTGACCGTAATGTAGGTGATCAGGCTGCTGCTCCAGTTGTTAATGCACAACCTGTTTCTGCACCAGAACCTCCTGCATTTGAACAACAAGATTCTACTGAAGATTTACCATTCTAATATTAATTTCGAATCTTAGATGTTTATAATTAATAGAACGAGGCTTTTGCCTCGTTTTTTAGTTTATACCTTATTTTGAAATAACTATATATAGTAAAGATATATGACATAAAAAAGCTATCATATCTTTATTTGGTTGATTTTAATTGTTTCGGGTTTTAAATGTTTAAGTTTGCAGAAAAAACATTATATTTGCAACATATTAGATAAATAATATATGAAATGCGTTATAAAATAATTGTCAATCCAAAATATAATAATCTAAGCGGTTTCATAGAAAAAATACCCGAATTTATCAGTAATGGTAAAGGACGTATTATTTATGATAAACGAAACAAAGTTTATGATTTGATTACTGATGATGGTATAGAATTAGTAGTAAAAAAATATAAAGTTCCTTTGCTTCATCAGAGATTCGACTATACTTTTTTACGTAAAAGTAAAGCAATGAGAGCTTACCTTTATGGATTGAAATTATTGGAATTAGGTATAAATACTCCTGAACCTATAGCATGTGTACAAGGATATAAAAATGGATTATTTCATATAGGTTATTTTGTTTCTGCACCTTGTTATGATGAAGATTTCAGAGTATTGTCCGACGAAACTCATGACAAAGAATTAATCAATGTTTTAGTAGATGAATTGGTAATGGAGCATGAAAAAGGTTTTTTACATGGTGATCCTAATTTGTCTAATTATCTTTTTCGACTTGAAAAAAATGAACTTGGCGAACGCTATATAGTAACAACAATAGATATAAACAGATCAAAGTTTATAACGAATCCATCGCAAAAACAATGTCTTAAACGATTGGTTAGACTAACTCATATACGTCCGTTGTTAATGGAAATAATACGATTATATGCCGTATCGCGTAAATGGGATGTTGATGTTTGTCAAAAGTATGTAATCAAACATCTTGACACGATGGAACGTAATAATAGAATGAAAAAATTTTTTAAAAATCATCGATGAAATGAATTATTATATTCAAATTAAATCAAGAAACAAGGCTAAGAATGACATAGATTCTTTAATGAAAAAGAATGGTTTTGTCAATGTAGCTGTAAATATAAATCAAAAAGGAAAAGTTAGAAAATTTCTGTATAAGTTATTAAGTGTCTTAAAATTATATTGGACTTTACAGAAAGATGATACTTTGGTAATTCAATATCCTTTCAAGAAATTTTATGAACTTCAATGTAATATAGCTCATAAGAAAGGTGCAAAAGTTGTGACTCTTATTCACGACTTAGGTACGTTTAGAAGACATAAATTAACAGCAACTCAAGAAATTAAACGTTTGTCTCATTCTGATTTTATAATCGCTCATAATCCATCAATGATACAGTGGTTGAAAAATCATGGTTGCAAACAGCATTTAATAAGTCTTGACATATTTGATTATCTTGCTGATACAGATCCTAAAGATGTTGACTCTCAACCTCCATACGTACATGTTGTCTATGCTGGTGGTTTTAATAAACGAAAAAACATGTTTATTTATCAGTTAGACGAAGTGGTAGATGGTTGTTTTATAGATCTTTATGGAAACGGAAAAATTGAAAAAGACATTAATTGGAAAAATTTACGTTTTAATGGTCCGAAACATTCCGATGAATTCGTAGCAAGTGTATCAGGTACAGGTAATTGGGGATTAGTGTGGGATGGTGATTCAATTGATGAGTGTTCGGGTCAGTGGGGAGAATACTTAAAAATAAATAATCCTCATAAGACTTCTTTTTATTTGCGTGCAGGTTTACCTGTTATTGTATGGAAGCAATCGGCAATGGCAGATTTTATCCTTGAAAATAATCTTGGTATTGCTGTTGGCTCATTAAGAGAATTACCTGAATTATTGAAAAATGTTTCTGATGAAGATTACAGAAAAATGAAAGAATCTGTAAAACAATTCAGAAAGAAACTGCAAGAAGGTTTTTTCTTTTTAAATGCCTTATCAAAAACTGTATAATCATAATCATAAAGACTCTTTCGATTTACAGATTATCAATCATCGATATTTTGTTTTTATGAACGATGATGTTAAAAACGAATCATAAAAATCGTTTATTTTGATTCTTTGAATGGATAAACAACATCTTTTGAACGAGGTCCAAGTCCTCCATACCAGTTTGCACATCTAACACTATAGCAAGCTCCTTCTCTTAATGAAGGAATAGTGAATCTTGTTTGTGTTGTAAAAGCAATAATCTTACGATCAAGACACACCACATAACATCCAGCTTCAGGAATATCGTCCCAATAAATTACATTACCAGATGCTTTAAGTACAGGTGGATGTACGAGATCTGCTCTGTTATCAGGACGCCATCCGTCAAATACTTTATTGATGGAATAATTTTCAGATTCTTCGTCAGACATACTTGGGGAATAACTGATATTTGTTAATTGTCCATTCACATTATATGATGTTCTGCGTTTTGAAAGATCAAGCAGTTCAAAATGTCCGTCGGTGGTATTATATTCAGAGAAGTATGAAGGTTTTGTCTGATAGTAATCGCCCCATCCCTCACTTGCAGGATTTACATTCATGCAGCAGTTAAGTAATACACATTTAGGATAGTTTTTCCATGGTCTGCCAATGAGAAACTTATTGTCTTGTTCTTTCTCTCCATCGAAATAACAATCCACAAACACATATCCATATTTTTTACCGTTTTCTGTTGCTGGTGCAGCCACGATATTTGCATTACCTGTTGTTCCGCATGGTAACATCTTCATTTCGCAGTGGTTAAACATAATAGTTCCACCTCCGCATATGAAATCAGTTGTTCCGCATATTCTGCAATCTTCCAGATAGGTAGTTCCTCCGTTGTTGGTGTAGTATGTATTTTTTGTACTTAATAAACTAACCTGCTTTAATATATTTCCTTTACAATTCTCTTCGTTGAGTGCAACAGATGAATTTGCATATGGGTTAGGTATATTTTTATAATTTGACCATAATTCGATGTCTTGAATATATGTGCTATCAGCACCTTTGAGATAAAGAGTACTTGTTACGTTTAGTCCCTCATGTTGTGGACAATTCTCGACTTGTGTTGTTGACCATGATTCGCCACAGATGGATGTGTTAGGTGCGGTGAGTGTAGTTATAGGACTTGGAAAACTGATGTTTTTCCCGTTTTCATCGCAAGAAATTGTGTTTCCTTCACCTTTTATTCGATAGTAACTTGGTTTCAAGAAAATCCTATAACGTTTGTTTTTATCAGGTCGTCTGTTTGCAGCATTTATAGCCTGAACGAACGATCCATTATCAGGCACTATAAAGTCATATTTCCATTTTCCTTGAGCATTGATTGGTAAAGAAATAATTTGCATAAGGAAGCAAATTGTATAAAAAAAGAAATTCTTCATATAATGTTGTTTTTAGTGACTTATTTTAATGTTTTCGTTTCTTCCCAAGTATCATATGTATATTCTGCAGAACATGTGGCAGAGTCTAAATTAGTTGGTATTGCTTTTGTCATTCTTATTTTGTTGTCTTTTAAGAATTTGTATTCAGCACATTCATCAAATCCATAGACTATATCTGTGTTCATGTCTATATATACTATTGGGTGTTCTATAATCCATCCGCTTCCACATGCTTCTCGGTTGCCCACGATATAAAGATGATTATCTATAGTTTTATTGTTGTCAACAGAAACTAAAATAACCTCGTTATTATAGTTTTTAGGTTGAAAATAATCGTTTGATATAATTTCTTTTGTTGTTTGTTTATCTACGTCTAACACATAAATCGGAGTGCATTTGTCTCTATATTGATTGTGTGAGATGTAGTAAATTTTATGTATATTCTGATTAAATTCTTTATGCAGTACTCGGTAATTATTACTGAGTGTATCTGTAAATGTTTTATATATGTTTTCGTAATCAGTCTTTATTTCATTTTCTTTTTCGTCATTATTTTTGTCTGCAGAACATGGTAGTTCTTTATTAATATCATTGTTTTTGTATGTTCCTTTAGCTTTGAATTGACAACAAGTAAGACTTGTAAGTATTATTATTGCTGTTGATATTGTAGAAAAGAATCTCATAGTTTAGTTTATATGAACATTAATAATGATTCGCAAATATACAAATAAAAAGTTTACAAACTGTAAGAATGAAAAAAAATATGTATTTATTATTTACCAAAACTTATTGGTTGTTTCGTTGTATTCGAATCCAGCTTCTGCAAGTTTCTGGCATAATTCTTGTTTGTTGATGTTCATATCATCGCAAAGATGATCTAATGATTCATAGTTGTCTCTTAATTTCATATTTATCATACTTAAGAGCATCATTGGGTCGTTTGGAAGTGAATTCATATGCTTATATTTTTTGTTTATTTATTCATTTTATAGCGTGGATGATGTGTAAGAATTTCTTCTCTCAGATGACTTGTGTCAATATGTGTGTACATTTCTGTGGTACTGATAGATTCATGACCTAACATGGCTTGTATGGCACGTAAGTTGGCTCCTCCTTCAAGTAAACTTGTTGCAAAACTATGTCTGAAAGTGTGAGGACTTATATTTTTCTGAATACCAGCAAGTTCTGCCAGTTCTTTTATCATGTGAAAAATCATGATACGTGACAGGTTCTTTTTACGAAGTCGGCTTACAAACACATAATCCTCATATCCAGGTTTTATTTCCACGTGGCATCTGTCAATAAAATACAGGTTAAGTTCGTTGATTGCCTTTTTTGAGATTGGTACAAGTCGTTGTTTTGACCCTTTTCCTGTAACCTTGATAAATTGTTCATCGAGAAACAAATCAGAAAGTTTTAGGCCGCATAGTTCACTTACTCGTAATCCACAACTGAACAATACTTCTATTATAGCTTTATTTCGCTGACCATCAGGAGAACTAAGATCAATAACAGATTCAATCATGTCCACTTCTTCAACAGTAAGAATATCAGGAAGATGTTGTGGTTTTTGTGGAAACTCCAATAACTCAGTAGGGTCGTCATCTATAACGCAAGTCATTACCAGAAATTTATAGAAACTCTTCACTCCCATAAGTATTCTGTATAATGATGTTGCTCCAATTCCGATGTCAATGATTGCAGCTGCAAACTGGTGAAAATGTGTGAGTTCTACTTGTAGAGGGTCAATATTATAATTTTTGATAAAATTAAAAAATTTCGTCAAGTCGCGTATATATGCATCTATTGTATTGTCGGAATATGCTTTTTCCAACTTCAAATACTGATAATATCTGCGCAGCAGTCCCTGCAATTCATTTTCATCCATAACTGAAAGATATTATAATTATGCAAATGTAATAATAAAATATCAAATGTGAATTGACTTTTGATAAGAAATTCTTATCTTTGCAGAAAAAAGTGATATGAAAATAATGATAATCAATGGTCCAAACATTAATTTGCTTGGAAAAAGAGAGCCAGGAGTATATGGCTCAATGTCATTCGAGGAATATTTTAAACAATTATGTAGTCAATTCCCTGATGTGGATTTATCTACATATCAATCCAACATAGAAGGTGAACTGATAAATAAAATACATGAAATAGGCTTTGATTATGATGGCATTATTTTAAATGCAGGTGCTTATACTCATACAAGTATTGCTCTTCAGGATGCTATAAGAGCTGTCACAACTCCTGTTGTTGAAGTACACATCTCTAATGTTACAAAACGTGAGTCATTCCGTCATAATTCAATGATTTCACCTGCATGTATGGGAATTATCGTTGGATTCGGACTTGATTCTTACAGACTTGCTTTACAGGCGTTTATTAATAAAAATGATTGTAAATGACTTTAGACGAGTATATTGAAGATCATATAGACAGCGAAGGAGAATATTTACATAAACTGTATAGGGCGACTCAGACAAAGTTGCTTTATGGTCATATGGCAAGCGGACATGTACAAGGTAGGTTGTTAAAGATGCTTGTTGAGATGATAAAACCAACGAATATCATAGAAATTGGTACTTTCAGTGGTTATTCGGCATTGTGCATGGCTGAGGCGTTACCCCAAAATGGTGTTATACATACAATTGAAATATTCGATGAATTGGAAGATTTTACACGTTATTGGTTGGAGAATTCACTATGGGCTGATAAAATCCGTTTTCATATAGGAGATGCACTTGAAATTATTCCACAATTAAATGTAAAATTCGATATGGCATTTATTGATGGTAATAAACGTATCTATCCCGAATATTATCGTTTGATAAAATCATATATGAATCCAGGAGGATATATTATTGCAGATAACACATTGTGGTATGGTCATGTACTTGAAAACGAGCCTCAAGATCCTCAGACTAAAGGTATAATGGAGTTCAACGATATGGTTGCTGCTGACAACTCAGTTGAAAAAATAATTCTTCCTATCAGGGATGGATTGTCATTGATAAAGATTAAGGAATAAAGATTAAAAACATAACAAAATGCTCTGTAAATCAGACTATTAAAAAGATTAACAGATACTTATAAGATAAATGGAAACAACAAGACAAAGTAAAATAGCCAGACTTATCCAAAAGGATTTAAGTAATATATTTCAAGCAGAGACACGTATGATGAAGGGTGTCTTGGTTTCTGTAAGTATTGTGAGAGTCAGCCCAGATTTGAGTGTGGCAAAGGTGTATCTAAGCATATTCCCTTCTTCACGTGCTGAGGAAATTATTACTAATGTTAATAATAACTCATCGAAAATACGTTATGAGTTAGGTGTTCTTGAACGTCATCAGTTAAGAATAATTCCTGAATTAAAGTTCTTTGTAGATGATTCTCTTGATTATATTGAGAATATCGATAATCTATTGAAGAAGGATGATAAAAACTAAATAGTTTAAGACGAATAAATCCTCATTTTTCACACTGAGTACCATTCATCTTATTCATGAGTCAGATTTAAGATGTTTTCTTTCTATATAGCACGCAGATATCTGCTGACAAAAAAATCACATCATGCTATCAATATAATAAGTGGCATTGCTGTTGTGGGAGTGGCTGTAGCTACAGCGGCTCTTGTATGTATTATGTCTGTGTTCAATGGCTTTCAGGATATGGTTGCCGACCTCTTCAACGCATTCGACCCTGAACTGAAAGTTGTTGCTGTAGAAGGAAAATTTATGTCGGCCGACACTAAAGAATTACAGGAATTAAAAAAGAATCCCGATATCGCTGTTTTTTCTGAAGTGATCGAGGATAATGCACTCTTGGTTGCTAATAATCATCAGGTTATGGCCACTGTTAAAGGAGTGGATGATAATTTTGAGAAATTAGTTGACTTCGACCGTATCAAATATGGTGCTGGTGCGTATGAATTACATGCCGACGTGTTGGAATATGGTATTTTTGGAATCAACCTACTATCAACATTAGGTATCAGTACTGATTTCTCAACTCCGGTTCAAGTATATGCTCCCCGTGGTGGCAGTCATATCGATTTAAACGATCCTACTGAGTCTTTCAACCAAGACGAACTTTATTCTCCTCGTGTTTGTTTTAATGTCCGTCAACAAAAATACGATTCACATTATGTGTTGACTTCTAAGCAGTTTGCTCAAAAAATATTCGAACGCGAAGGTTTATTGTCTTCTGTTGAAATAAAGGTTAAGGACGGATGTGATATTGGCAGTGTGAAGAAGAAATTATCCAAGTTGTTAGGACCGAAATATAGGGTTTTAGACAGATATGAACAACAAGAAGACACGTTTAAGATAATGCAGATAGAGAAGCTAATGTCATATATTTTCCTGGTCTTAATTCTTGTAATTGCTTGCTTTAACATAATTGGTTCTTTGTCGATGTTGATTATCGAGAAGAAGGAAGATGCTATTACATTACGAAATTTAGGAGCAACAGAAAAACAGATAGCAAGTGTTTTCATGATAGAAGGACGTTTGATAGCAATTGTAGGGGCGATAATCGGACTTATCATAGGTGTTGTTCTTTGTTATATCCAACAGAAATATGGTGTAATAAAGTTTGGTCATTCAGCAGGTAGTTATATTATAGATTCATATCCAGTTAATATACATATAATGGACATAGTAATTATATTTTTTACAGTCATAATAGTTGGATTCCTTTCTGTGTGGTATCCAGTTAGACATCTTAGTAAGAAATTCACAACAGTTGCATTATCTGTAGCTGTTCTTATGACCATGTTTTCATGTGGTCCAAACGGAAGCAAATTCCAGATAAAAGGTGAATTCAAGGATATGCCAGCCGGAATGTTATATGTCTATAATGTGGGTGATGAAACGGCTTGTTTTGATACAATATATATCAATAACGGCGAGTTTAAATATGTTGGACATGTTGAAGAATTAACTCCATATTATATTGTTTTTCCAAACGCTCTCGAACAGGTTTTCTTTGCAGCACCAGGCGATAACCTTACTTATAAGGCATCAGCTAATGATTTGAAGAATTATTCAGTAGGAGGTAGTGATGAAAATCAATTGATGAACAGATTTCGTAAGGATATAGATGGTCTTTCGGATATTCAGGCTCAAGATATGGCAGCACGTTATATCAAAGAAAACACAGATTCATATGTAGCCATTTATCTCTTTGAACGTTATTTCGCAAAAAATGAGAATGCACGTATAAATGATATTAAAGAACAACTGAATATATTGAAACCAAAGTGGCAAGATAATATGCTGCTAAAGGAAACAGAATACAAGTTAAAACAAATGTCGTCAACAGGAATTGGTAAAAAACTTCCTGATGTAAAACTGGAGACAAAACAAAAGGAACAAATACGTTTATCTAAGATAAATTCAGATTACACTTTATTATTGTTTTGGGCTTCATGGATAGATTATCAATACGAATTCATCGAAGGATTTAGGGATTTATCTAAGAAATATGGTGAAAACAAGTCTTCGTTAAAAATCATAACAGTGTCGCTCGACAATCAGATTTTTAGATGGCAGGATTTTATAGGTAATGATACTCTATATTCATCTCATGTGTGCGACGGATTAGCATGGGAAACACCTCTTGTAAGACAGTTGGGAATTATGTCATTGCCAACATATGTTTTGTCAGACAAGAATCATAAGATAGTAGCAAAAGGAACAACTATAAAGGAGCTGAAATCGGATTTGAAGAATTTTATCGGTGATATTACAGAGTAATAGATATCGATATTGATATTTATCAGAAATATTTAGGATTATGTATTGTAGAAAAAAGTTTATATTATTTATATTGTCGCTTTTGTTTGCGACAACGATGAATTCACAGGAATCATATGTTGTTGATTTGATTGATTCCATCGCAGATTCTGAACATTATATTGGTGAACAGATAGAGAATCCTACACCACGATGGGAAGATGCTGTAAGAGCAAAATTAAATGCTGCTGCTTTGGATGCTGATCACTATCATTTCAACACAGGAATAAGTGTTTATGACCTTACAGCTGGGATGGTTCTTTTTGGATATAATCAACAGAAAATGATGCGTCCAGCATCAACTGAGAAACTTCTTACTGCAATCACAGCACTCGACCTTTTAGGTGCAGATCATTTATATTCCACAAACGTATATGCCTGTGGAGATATAGTTACTCAAGAAGATGGTTCAAAGATCCTAAACGGCGACATATATGTAGTGGGCGATTTCGATCCGAAATTAGAGTTGACCGATATTCACCTAATGGCAGGTGCAATAGCAGAAAATGGCATTCATGGCATAACTGGTAAAGTGTTTGCAGACATATCTATGAAAGATACATTATGTTTGGGTAACGGATGGTGTTGGGACGACAGTCAACCATACCTCACACCTTTAAGTCTTACAGGTTCTTCATACGAATGTAAGAATGTGAAGATTAACAGATACAATCCAGCATTAGATTTCGTAAGTATCTTAGCAAAGGAACTGAATAAAAAGGGAATAACAGTAAGCAACGGATATGGTATAAAGACTCTTCCACGAGGAGGCTCAGTGATGCTCATCACAAAAATCTGCCATTCCATCGCGGAAGTTCTGCCTAAAATGATGAAAAAGAGTGATAATTTATATGCAGAATCAATGTTTTACCAATTAGCAGCCGACCGCAAGAAGAATATATCATGGAAAGATTGTGCTGCCGAGGTGGAGAAAGTGATAGAGAAGTCTGGGGCTTCAACTTCATATGTTGAGATTGCCGATGGTAGTGGCATCTCTTTATATAATTATGTCACCCCAAGCACACAAGTTGCCATGCTCCGTTATGCATATAATAATAAACTGATATTCTCTGCATTATATCCATCCCTCCCAATTGCAGGAATCGACGGCACTTTGTCAAGTCGTATGGGAAATGGAAAGGCATATAAGAATGTACATGCAAAAACAGGTACGGTGAGTGGTGTCAGTTGTCTTGCAGGTTATGTAACAGCATCCAATGGTCATATACTGGCATTTTCTATTATGAATAATGGTGTGCGCAAAGCAGCGGAAGGAAAAGCTTTTCAAGACAGAATTTGTCGTATCCTGACAGAATAATCAACTTTTATTTATACAAAGACTTTTTTATTAACAAATGATATAAATAACCCTCGAGAGTATGCCTCCCGAGGGTTATTTGTTTTTTAGACACAATTGTCAGTTGGTATGAATTCACAATTACCTTATAAGTGCTTTTGAAAAACGATTGTTTTTATTTTTTTTATCAACAAACATTGGAAAGGTAATTCGCTTTATATTGCGTCTTGTTTTTAGGAACTCTTCTACTGAAGGTAATATATTCTGTACTTGTTCCTCATATGTCTTTTTTATTATTTTAGGATTGTCTATAATATAGATTCCGTTGTTTTCTAAGTATTCTACAAGGATACATTCCTTGTTTTTATTAGTTATGTGTCTTGCATTATATCTTATAAGATGATCCCAGATGTTTAAATCATCTTCACTGAGTTTTAGTGTATCGTCACTAGATGGGTCTTCATAAAAATATGAATTAACTTTTATTTTATGATATCTACGGCTTGAATTTGAATATAAGCTTCGAATTTCTTCTGCTAGATCGTAGCGTGGAATAATATACATATCTTTCTCTTTTCTATCAAAGAGTTTAATGTAATTTTCTTTCTGGACGTAGTCGATATGTTCTTTATTATTCTTTAGATAATTATAAAACCATAAATACCTCATACCCTCCGTACCATTTGCCAATACACTATCCTCGTATTCATGTAATTCCATAAATCTTTTTGCTGCTAATGAATCATTAGCTTCATTATATAGTTTCTGATAGACTCCATCGTGATACATATCCAATATTTCGTCCATTGAAATAGGATATCTTAACTTCTCAAAATAGAACGACTTAAATAAATCGTCTTGACGAACGTATTCATGTATATTACTACATGAAATGAGTAATAGTGAACTCGTGATAATAATCAAAATTATATTAATGAGGTTTTTCATATTGTGTTATTGTTATTTTTTACATTTTAATCTTAGATTATTATCGAAATACAATCTCCAACATTTTGAATCAAGAGTCCACTCTTCTGTATCATATTTTGATAAGAGACGATTTGCCTTAATGTCCTTTTCTAAGTTTTCAGTTAGAGGAGACAACAAAACTGGAATTTCCCCATCAGAATAATCATATATGAAGAGGAAGTTATTCTTATATTCTTTATATCCGATAAAATTCTTATTTATTGGTTCCATCTTTTTATTTGGTGAAGGTCGTTCTATCATTTTGGGAATCTCTACATTGTTTGCGTTTAACAAAATCTCATATTTATCGCCTTTTTTAAAAAATGCAATTAAATAAAATAGAGAGTCTTCATCACTTTTGTTGTAATGATCATAATGAAGGTCTTGTCTATATTCGTCAATACATTTATAGAAAAAAGATAGATTTTCGTTATTATCTAACGAACACGAATAAAACACAAACTGAAATAAGATACATAATAAAGCACTACTTCTCATATCTCGTATGGATTAGGTTTAATAAATTAATATTGTTAATGACACTAACTTTTATACTACTATCCCATGGTGTATATTAGTATAATGTCTTTACATTTACTAACTAAGTTGTTCATATGTGATCATTTATATTTCTATTTTTCAACAATGTCATTTGATAAGTTTTCAACTATATCCCAGATTGCTGTAGAATACGAATCATAATCATTGTTAATTAAATAGTGGTGGTATAAACTATCGAAGTCTGTATCAAATTTATTTGATTGTAAATATGTATCAGAACAAAAGTGTTTTATAAACATTAGATGAAACTTTCTCAATTGTTCTTTTGTATACAAATGTTGGTCTATGAAATCAAAAATCTGCTTATTATCTTGCAAAATAATTGAATCATAATAAATGCCATTGTTTTCACCCAAACACACATAATGTTCTTTACCATTATTCAATTTAATTAATGACACTACTCTGAAATCACGACTAACGGAATCCTCTGTTTCTAATGTTGAATTTAGTAAGTCAACATATTCACTAATAAATTTTGTATTATCAATGATGGTATCAATTTTGTTTTCATGTGAAACCACATCTTCCCATGAACTCAAACCTTTAATTGTTTCGAGACCTTTAGGAAGATATGCGAATTTTATATATTCTACATGATCTACATTGATATAATGTGAATGAGAACAAGATAAGAGTGAATAAAATCCCAATAATATTGTCACAAGTCTAATGACCTGATGACCAATTATTTTTTTTATGTATCCATTCATTTGTACGAACTTTATCAATTATTGTTGATGAAACATCTCCTTTTACAATTACAGGTTCACCATTGTGATGATCGGATCTTGTAATCTGTCCTTTTTTTATCTCATTATTAGCCAAAGCGGTCTTTTGTTCTGATCCTGTGATAACTCTTTTTTCTTCAAGATTATCGTAATCTTTATCTGGACTTACCCTGTCAGTTTTATAATCTAAATTATTTTCTTGCGCTCGTACAGCATGATCTAATTCGTGATCTAATGCTGATGCTGGTGACATAACAATATCATTAATTGTTTTCAATCCTAATTTAGGATTCCAAGAAACCGCGCCATTACTATAAGTTTGTTCTTGTCCTTCATAAATTACATATTTTCTGTTGGGGGCTAAAGCCGCTTTCATCGATGGGGATTTCTCCTTTGTTCCATATGTTTTAATCCAATTTCTTTTATTATAATTATAAGCCGCTAAAACTTGCTTAACAAATCTGTTATTAGGTAATGGCGCATTGTGTCCTTTTTCTGTATAAGTATAAAATTTGTTATTATCGTAATAAATGATTAGATACCTTCCATCTGGATCTACATATCTAACAGGATTTCCTGCACAATAAGCATATGGATTAATATGGTAATACTTTTCAGCCAAAGGGTCCATACTTGTGAAAGATCCTATAGCCGGGTCGTATTGACGTGCTCCATAGTCATATAGGTCGAGTCCGTGCATGCGGTCGAGTTCCTTACCATTATATTTATATTTGTTGAATTCCTGATTGTAACTGTTTCCTATTGTGGCTCCATAAGCAGTTAGGTGGTTCACCTGACTTACAGTTCCGTTGTTGTTTACAATCATGCGTATATTACCCTGGTGGTCCTTCACGTAGTAGTTGTATCCCTGACTGTAAGTCTGTGTCTCAGGTTTCCAATAAGGGAAGATATATCCGTCATCGAAGTTATATTGCTTGAATTCTCCTCCTTCAAATACAAAATTACCAACATAGTCGGTTGTGGTGTGAGAAAGGGTTTGCTGAGGTGTCAGTGTGTGAGTTTCTCCGACAGCAAGTTCTACTGCATTTGGAACGGCTGTGGTGTGTCTCGTACGTATGCGTCTGCCGTCAGGTGTATATATATGTTCAGTGACGTTCCCGTTGTGGAACTGTATGCGCACCGGACGGTTCATATTGTCGTATTCGATATTTGTGATACCTTTGTTGGCATCGTAGGTCATAGCTCCCATTTCGTTGTATCCGTACTCAAGATCGTTGGTGAGAGTGTTGTCCTTGAAATCGAATGCTTCACTATAGAGCAGTGGTGAGGCCTTGTCTGTTATCTTCTTCAATTGATTACCCGTGTAGGAGTATGTCAGTTTATCAATGACACCCCATTTCTGTCCGTTTTTTAAGCCGCTACGTTCAAGTGAGGTTATGCTACTGTTACTGTTATACTTAATTTTCTCTGTACCACATTCTTGTCCTGTTCCGAAGAATATTCCTTCAGTCAGGCGGTTCATTCCATCATATCTGTATGCAGAAGTGAAATTCTCTATGTTGTTGGTCTGTGGGTTGTGTATACTCCAGTCAATGGCACATATGTTGCCGTTGAATGTAGCAAATTCTTCAGGGTCAGTATAATGTATATTCTCAGAAAACAGTGGCTTGGTCCACATGTAGTCACTCGATACAGCAGTAAGATCCCCTCTTAGGTTGTGGCTGTAAGATGAAAACAATTTGTTGTTATGTCTTGAAATCATTGTCACACGTCCTAAATCGTCATATGTATATTCTGCGGTAGGATATGGGCAGTTGTCAAAGGAATGGATTTGCTTCATGAGCAGTCCAGAGTTTGCATTATATTCATTCGTTACACGCATGGAGTGGGTTACATTTCCGTCCCATCGTGTTATTGTAGTTAATTCTGAGAGTGGCTGGTTTGTGAAAGTATATGTATTTTTTGTGTTTACATATCCGTAATTACCATAGAACTCCATTCTTTCGCATATGTTTCCTTTCTCATCATAATAGAATAGTTCATAATTCGACGAGTTGTAATCCGTAGTGAACTGCACGGTTCCAGTGAGTCTTGTAGAAGCCCATGCAGGGTTTTGTGGATAGACAGCACCACGATTAATGAACACATCCTTTACATAGTAGTGGTCAAGGAACGAGTAGTTATCGTAGAAATGAGCGATCTCGACATTTACGTCATTCAGGGTGTGAGTACTTGGGAGAGAATAAGGGGTATTATTTACAATCTTTCCGTCCCATATCAGGTTTACAGTAGTACCCTCAATGTCGTTTTCCCAGACATTGGTACATGTACCCTGAACGGCAAGCCGACCTTGTTTGTCGTAGAGATAGAATCGATACCTGTTTCCCAATGATGCGTTCTTCATAAATGTCATCTGGTTGTTTTTGTTGTACCAATATTCCTCAGGAGAACATCCTGGAAGTTTCTTCCAGATACATCTTCCTTTACTGTCATATTTGTACTGATAAGCATAATTGTTCAGATTGGCTGTAGAATTACTTGTGCACATAGGTGGAAGCACAAACCTAAGCTGTCCGTTCTGGTTATACACATAATATGTGTCGTTGCTATCGTCGCGCCGTTCCAATACAATGTTACCTAATGCATCTTTGAACACCACAATCTTGTGTCCGTCTTCATCGGTGGTTTCTTCACCGCTAAGAGCCCCGGCAGGGTATGGGTCAAGCTTGCTTACAACATCGTTTGTATTGTTTTTGGAGAGATAATGCTTTACAGAATTGGCTTCGTTGGTTACATATCGCTTTGTAACGCCTTTACCACTCCATTCCTTTCCTGGCGATGACACAAACAGAGGTCTGTTCAAAGCGTCATATATAGTAGTACAGCTTGCTTGTTCATCATCATATGTTGATTTAGCCTTTGCTTTAAGACTTGATTCCTTAATTAAGTCTGGAGAAGCCCCTCCTACAACAGGAAGCCATTTTACAGCCTCTCTGTCATTACCGTCGTATTGCAATGCTGTGTGTACGAATGTTCCGTTATTGTTGATACCATTCGATACCAATTGTGAAGGTCGTCCCAAATCATCATAATATTGTATAGACGTTATTGAACCCGAGCCGCTTTCGTCCAGCATTGTTTCAGTCTTTATATAATTGGTATTAGGCTGTTGTGCCTGTACCGTTGTAGCTGCAAAGGTACAAATTATAAAGTTAAAACAAAATTTTTTCATATATTTCTTTTATTTGTTCTTGTAGTTGTACGTATATCTTTTTACAATCTTTCCGTTTTGGTCTTTTATTATTGAAAGTCTCATGACATTGTCATAGACATAATACAGTGATTGTCCACTTCCCGATGTGATGCTTGAGACTCTTCCTGCTGTGTCATATGAATATACAATGGCTTCAGTTTCTGGGATGTTGAATATACTTACACCATTTTTTTGTATAATATATCGAGGATCAGCAGCCACAGGGTTACATGTGATTCCGTAATAACCACTTGCGCATGTCACTCTGGCAACCAAACGTTTTGCTCCAGCGATAGTTTCATAGAATAGTTTTGTCATACACTTTCCTGGTTCGGTGTAGGTTTCTACGTTACCATCAGTATCGAAAGAATTGTAGGTAATCGTTGTGATACTATCCTTATCACTCTTTCCTATAGGAGTGAATACCATTTCTTTTGTTGGAACCAACAAATTGAAATTGAACAGACTATTCTCTTCATTATCTTTGTTATATTCAGTTTTCTTACCTCCCATAAAGTAATTGTTGTGAAAATTCATCTCTCCAATTACAGGGAAGAAGTATTGTTTGTTAAAGCAATCCAATTTAGGATACTCATAATTCGTTCTTATACTATCTGTGATATCATTTCCACTTTTACGATATACAGTCTTACTCATACATTTTGTAACAACCTCAGGGTGGGTCACATTATATTCTTCTTTGAACAAATCTTTTATGTCATATTTTACAGAATCAGTAACATATCCATTATCCTGTTTAACTTTTGTTACATTTGAAACAAGATTAAGTCTCGAGTAGAATAATTGGTGTATATTACCAACTACAAAGGCACAATTATTATATGTACAGAATCTTCCATCTTGGAATAAAGGATGTACAGGATACGATAATACAAATTTACCAGGGTAATCGATAGCATATTTATTAACTGATGAAGACAACAAATCACCATTATTATCGAAAACCTCTTCAGATAGTAGTTTTCCACACATATATCCACGTTCAGAAAAATTATCATATGGTGTATAAGAATCATCATCTTTCCAATATACGATAGGTTCTCTATCTTTATAATCTCCAAGATTTGTGAATTTACGTATTATCTTATTGCCATCAGACAGGGTTTCTGTAACTCTTGAATATCCAACATGGATACCATAACTATTAGAAACTGGTACAATTCCGCAAGGTTTATGGTTAAAGATTTGATATTTAATGCTACCATTGTTTAATTCATAATACGCTTCAAACTCTGGTTTAATAAAACTTTGTCCACTTGATAGACCATTTTCTAAAGTATAATCATAGGTTTTACTTTTCAATAATTCTCCCTCGAAATCATATTCAGAAATACTCTTTATTCTTAAACCTCCCGTTTTTTCATCTTTCTTTAGATTATTTAATGTTTTACGAGTATAAGTCAGTTGTTGTGAATAACTATTCCCCTCATATTCAAATACAGATTTACCTCCTGTAGGATAAATAATCTCTTTCAACATTCCATACTGTGCAAGATCTGGATGTGCAGTTTTATCAGGATAAGCATCAAACATAGGGGTTAATCCAAACATGTATGGAATGCCAATTGCGCCATACGTATATTTTGCTCCGTTGTAATATCCCCAATAATCTGTTTGGCGTGTAGTATAATCATTATCAAGTTTATCGTAATCCTGATAATTGAAATGATAGTTTTGTTCTTTAACAAACTCATCATTAGAATATGAATACATCGAGATATCAGTTAGATGCAATCGTGGGTTCTTATCATATGTAAGTGTATAACGTATTTTCTTACCTGATGGGTCTGTTATAGTTATGTGTTCAAGTGGAATAAATTCAATAGCATCAATAGGATTCATATAATCCGCTACTTGAGGAGTCCAATGACCGAGATCCCACGCACGTTTTTTTGCCGTGGAGTCGCACCAATATTTTGTATAGTCAGGACTTGTATTAGCATCATAATCTTCCGTTTGATTAGGGTCTATTTTAGTTAAATAATAGAAATATTCTTTTGCTTCGTAATATGGTTCAATACCACTATAAGTATTTTCGCAATGATGTGTGTAGTACATTGCGTATCTAAGAAACGGAGGCCATCGGTGACGTAGCATTGTTCCCCAATACATAGTTGTATTATAATAATGTTCATAATTCTCTTGAATACCATTATATTCTTTATAATTAAATTCACCTGCATATTCACGTGGAAGATGGAAAGGAATGAATCCTCTGCGATAAAGAGAATCCTCTGCAGCTATAACATTATCAATCAGTGTTTTATATATATCGGCAGATGCTTTTAAGCGTATAGTATTAGAGAGAGAAAAGTCTATATCATGATTATCGTATGTATGAATTTTAGAAAGATAGACAGGGGCATTTAGAGTAAATTGATAAGGAAGATTGGGATATGAGTTATTTGTTGTTTCTATCACACCAGAATTATAAGAATAACCTGGAGAGTTTTCACTTTTTATTTGTTGTTCTAACACCAAATAATTTTGGACTTGAAGAATGAATTTACCTCTTTCATATGTTAAATTGTACAATATGTTTCCATGACGATCTATTACTTTAGTAAGATACCAGCTATCTGGAATCCAAGATGATATCATATATGGAGATTGAAATTGATAGTTTGAATATTCAATAGCATCAGTTGTACCTCCAAAAACGTATCTTGTACCATTTTCATCAATTAATGTAAATCCCTTTAATGATTTTTTTGCCCATGACCTTGGACTTAAGGATGGATATTCTTTTGTGAAAGGGTATATATAATTTGTCGAATCATATATATCTAATTCTACTTTTATATTGTGATCAGATTGTACACACCATACATTATTTGAATTTAAAAAGAAACGTCCGCTATATCCCATGAAATTGAATACAAAAACATCAGGACATAAGTCGCATTTCTCAGCTGGACTATTTAATAATACTTCATAGAGCCCTCTATCACTTATACCATATTGACTTAAATAAGTATGAATATTTGAAATATTATGAAAATATCCTTTATAATTTATATCTACTTCTTCTTTGAATTCATCAGGTGCACCATTCTTTTTTCGAGTAATAACTCCACCAACATTTAATGACCATCCATGTCCTGTCCATGTTGGTAATTGATTCATTTTCAATCCTCCAGTATCGTATTTAAAACTTATATCAAGTGGCACTCCTTTTTGCGTTGTGCTGTATATTGGAACAGAAACATCAGCACGTCCAGTGTAGTAGTTCATAGGAATATTACCGTAACGACAAAAGTCTTGGACATTTGGAGATGGAACTATGTCTGTAAAAAACATAGATTGTGTTTGTGCTTTTATCCCTAAATTAATAAAAAATGCCAGTATAGTAGTAATTATAATTATTTTCTTATTCATAATCAATGCTTTAAGTTTATTTTCTCGTTATAAATTTTCCCATTTACATTGATATAGAGCACATAAATGTCAGGCGACAGTCCAGAACAGTCTATATCAGTCTCTAATCCTTTTCCAGAAGTAGCTTTAAAGGACATATGTTTAAATGTACATCCCATATAGTTGCATACAAGTATTGTGATATTTGCATCTTTGTCTAAGTCATACTTAAGATTAATAGTATTTCCATTTACAGAAACGTCATAATGCAGAATGTCGATGTTTTCGTCGTTGTCGTTATTGTCATTATCATTTAACTTTTCATTTTCTTCTTGAAGTATTCTTTCATTATCTTCGTCATCTAATTGTCTTTGCATTTCTGGAAGATATCTGTATGCAGTTTGTTTGCATGAAACAAGTTCCATGTTGTCATAATAACTGATTGATATAGTTTCAAATACAGGATATCTATAGCCCAGTGCATACCATTGATAACGTTCTTCAATTTCTTGTTTCATATTATCTCTTACAAGAGTGGTTGTGTCATCTATGTTACACATGCCATAGGCACCTGAACGGATGCTATGTATGCGAGTGACATTATTCACTGTATCAGAGTCGGAAAGATACATTATACCTGTAGCATCTGCCTCAATACGTACATTACCAGTGTTTTGAAGTCCTTTTGTGTTACAATATTTACCCACACCCGAATAATCGTGCACAGATACTTGTCCGTATGAGAACGGATAAGCAACTTGTAATATAGGCTGATTATAGATCATGGATTGATATGGAGTTTCATATCCAGTGAGGTTGAGTTCTTGATTAGTTACATGGTATTTGTTAATACTATTAGATGTTGTTTCGAATAATATTGTGGAATCAGACTCGCAGTAAAATTCATTACTCAAATCGTTTTTTACTCTTACACCCGAGAAATCCCACACGATTCCCTCTCCAGCATCTCCAGAAGGGACATAAGAAACTTGTTGCTTTTCGATTATGTCATCACATCGTGGTGAATTATTTTCAAATGTTATGATGTTTTGCGCCTTTATACCCAGACTTATTGCAGTAAATAAGAAAACAACGGAAGTTGTCTTCATAGGTGCAACAATATTTGTTATATTCATGTTTTGTTTTTGCTTGTTTATATCACATTTATGTATCAAATCACCCTCGAAAGATAATTGCTCCCAAGGGTAATTTGTTTTTTAGACACAATTGTCAGTTGTTATACACTTATTTCTGACTTGCATCTTGTATGAAGTTAAAGGTTTCACCATTATTTAAAACCGCTACATGTAATACTATTTTTCGTTGGCTCTCTATATTAGGTTTGATTGTGAGTTTTACAATATCTCCTTCTATAGTAACATCGCATATGTCATTTGAAAAACGATTATTTTTTAAATCGTTACGATATTTATCTATAATATCTGGATTGTCACTCAATCCTTCTTTTTGATAAAAATGCCATATATCATCTCCATTTTCAAATATAATATCAGCTAAAGAGATGTTTTGATGATAATTTGTGCATTTAAAGATAAAAGAGTCTCCTTCAGGTGAAACTGTATAATACTCTCCTTCATTATTTTTGATTTGCTCATAATTTGTTTTTTCCCATTTCATCGGTATTCCTTTGCCCATAGGTTCATATTCATTCTTGTTACATGAGCATAGTGAGAGTACAGTTAACACTACAATAGAAAGTAAAGTTTTCATGTTAATTCTTCTTATTAATGTTCTCATAATTTGAAATATTTAGTTTTTAATTAATTATTACCAGAATCTTTCTGATGGATATGTTAATGTTGCGTAAGTTATATTATATTTATAAATCTTACCATTATAAGTATAATTTTCAGCATCATTAGTGTAGTTTTTGTTTGCAGATAATATATAAGCCTCTTTTGAACAATTTTCACCACCTCCATAATTAATGTGCAGATAATATGGATCATCGTTTTTCCTTGTATCTATGTTACCATATTTAACATATCCGTCAGCAATAAACACATGTCCACCATAGTATTTAGTCTTTCTCCAAAATAAGATGCCACTTTTTTTCTTTTCAGCGAACCCTCCTACTATTATAACTCCATGCGGTGTCTTTAGAACCTCAATAGCTCGTTTACAATCATAGTCAACTACTCCATATTTTCTTTTGAGGTAATTAATAAGGTCACTTTTATTAGCCCCAGAACCTTCTTCTTTTGTCCCATAATTCATATTTATATTAACACCTATTTCATGAATCAATGTTGCAATTTCACTCATTGTAGACGTAATATAAAAAGTTGCCCAAAATGGATCTTCTGCTATCACATCATCCCATGAACTGATTATAGGTTCGTTAGGACGAAGAACTGTTAATGCCTGAGCTGCAGCAATAGCAGTGCAGCCTGCAAGTGTGCGTTTATCACCTTTCATAGGGCAATAAAGATTAAATGGGTACTCTTGATGCCACCAAACCTTACATTTAGGTTCGAGGCGTTCTACAATAGTGTTAGTCACTGCACGTGTAGTAGTGGTAGGACTTTCTTCTTCCATGTCAAGATTTTGTTCAACTAATGTCTGTAAGATAAATGAGAGTGTGCTTACAGAATCCTCCAGAACTTCGTTGATGTCAATATTGTTTTCGCCTTGGAAATAAGCTAATGGAGCAATTGTGTTATTTTTGTCTGCGAGAATAACAGTTCCCATACTGTCTTCCAAACCAACAGAATAAAAATCAGGATAGTCGTTGGTATTTGCTGCGCGAGTGTCGGTTGGAATATCCAACTGCATTTTTTGAATACCTTTTACTGCAACCTTTGATGCTGCGCGGGTAGTAGGTCCTTTAAGTGATTTCACAAACGATATAGCGCTTTGTGCTATAAGGTCATTGTCATAATTCTCTAATTTTTTATCAGTAGTTGTTACTTCGAGATCATCATCACTACTGCACGAAACATTCACAGCCATTAATGCAATGGCAATAAAACTTAATAATAATTTTTTTGATTTCATTTTTTAATTTAAATTT
>JAIKZH010000076.1 GCA_024682395.1 Bacteroidaceae bacterium | reverse complement strand
ATTATCATAACAGACATTGAATTCATGACTATTTATAACAAAAATCCACTGATTACCGTTCAGTAAGAAAACAACCTTTCCGGCTGTTTCTTTACATCGTTTAATTGTTTTAGGTAAAAACAATTGTATGCTTTTGTTACTTTTTTTTGTATCTCCATCAGCAATTCCAACACTACTATACATATTAAAAATCCAAGATGAATCACAATCAATCCATTTTTCATACGTATCTGTTTTTTGTGCTTTGCAATTATACACAAATAAAGAGAAAACAATATATATAAACACTCTAATTTTCATTTTTATTTATTTTTATAACTGCTCTCTTAAATTCGGAAAATTTATAATCAATAGAATTAATTACACCTTCATTAAAGTATATTCTTTTACAAACCCGCATTTTCTTAATATCATATATAATAAACCATTTTAATGCTTTTTGTCGAAAATACCAATTTATATACCCTGTATGTGCACCTATCGCTTGCTCTTCATAAGGATATACACGGCATTTCAGTTTATAACAATATACAGATATCTGGGTACTATCGTTTAATATTATTTTGCGACAATAATTACTCGCTTTATTAGTATCTTGTAGTCCGCTAACACGGTATTGCTCTTTTTGAAGATTCTCATGCGACAATATCTGACTGGGTAAATATTTTAAACCGAAAAAAGCATCAAAACAACAATGTAATATGCTATATACACTGTCCGCATATGATTTAAGATCATAGCCCTTCATTGGTAATGTGTTGTGAGCTTCTGAATACCCATAAAATTCACGTCCATCACCATCAATATGAAACTCATAATAATAAATTGTTTTCATACGACTTGAATCGGCTTGAATCATTGAATTATAAATCAACATTAATAATAAAAACAATATAATTCTTTTCATTTTAAGACTCTTCTATTTTTCATAAAATTATTATTAACTAAAGTATTTGCATCTTTTCTATTGGGGTCCTGAGGTGGGTATCTCATAATACCTTTACCAAATGGGGCTAAGTGCTTTTCATAATCGTCAAATCCGAAAGTATGAAATATTTCATGAATTCGATTCATTTGTGTATCTAAACATTTATTCATTACTATCTCATGATTATTAGGATATGTTACTCCTCCTGTTTTATCGCCATTGTCTTTCTCCCTAAATATTGGAACGGTTTCATCATAAATACATAAACTATTTCCAATATTAATACCTGATTGAATAAATTCATCATTTTCTGCCTTCTCCACGCATTCAAAAGACGAACCACCGGCAATAAAACTTAAATCGAATTGTATACAATATCCTACGTATTCTCCCTCTGTTACAGACAAATCCAACTTATTTAGATAATCATTATAGCCATTCATTTCTTTAATATCTTGCTCTGTATAACCATGACAAATATTTGTATTACTATAATTAACATTCGAAGGTTTGTCTTGTGTTTCAACAAAATAATCTGCTTTTATTGTAATGACTTTGTTTTCATTGTCAACAATAGCTACACCATCCATTCCATCCATGTCAATCATATTGATCGGATTACCCATACAGTATGTATACGCACTCACATCAGGATACTTCTCTGTCAACGGATCTATTCCATACCATACAGAGGTGATTGGTTGCATATAACGTGCACCATAATAATACAAGCCTGTTTCTTCGTCAAGTTCCTTGCCATTGAATTTATATGGCATATCCTCACTACTATGTTCATCAACTAAAAGTTCACCATATGGCAAGTATGCAGTGTATTGAGTGATGCGTGCACTGTCATCGGTAACGTAACTTGTACTTCCTAAATGGTCTGAATGATAATAGAACGTTTCTTCAGTTTCGTTGTTGTCAGCAACATATCCGTATCCTGGTTGTACTTCCTCTGGTTGGGATGGGCGCTCCCATGCTATTGGGGCACCAGGGGCGGTTTCCTTCTGCTCGTTCTTCTTCACATACTCTGCCCATTCGGCAGGGACACTATGGTCACCGAGGTTTTTAATTATCGTGTTATAACCAACTCCTGTATTTTCAGGGTCACCGTATGAGCCCTTCATCGTCGGTATGCCTGGGGCTATGCCGAGTTCTCTGTAATAGTCTTCTTTCTGACTCTCGATTTGGTTTAATCGCTCTGCATAGTCCTGCTGGCCTGCTGTGATATTACAGCCGTTCATTCCATAGACATTATTGAAATGTCCTGAGCCGATTCTTGATGCAACACGTTTACTTCCGATGAAGTAATGCTTTGTAAAGCGGTTCTTGCTTACGGAGATTATACTTGCTGGATACAGCGTGAATTCATCGGTCTCGTGGAACGTGATGCCTTGTGGGGCTCCGTTGATATATACGCCTTCCATCGTGCCATGACTCTTCACGATGCGTTCACCTGCATGGTTGTATGTATAGCGGCTTGTCTTTCCGGTATCGGACAGTACCATCATTCGGTTACGAAACGTATTTTATTATTCTTAGTGGTACAATTTATAATAGAAATGGGTAACACCATTCTGTTCACAATGCTGGAATCTCTAATTTCATTACTAGACAAATGTCTCCAGTCTCGCTGCTTATCTAATTCAATAAATATTGCTTTTAAATCTGCATACTTATAATAGATATAACCACCTGTCAATATTTTAATTTTACCTTCTTTTGCCGTTTCATTAAATTCATCTGTAAATTTATTTAAGAGTTCAAGACCAAAATCATACGTTTCGTAACTTTTTCCACACATTATATTAATAGCACTTTGATATGGATTATCGTAAACAGGCACGTATGGATTTACTGAATAAACACTTTTAGCAAAAGTGTCCAAATTCGTAATATCTGCATATATTGTATCTTGTTTGACTACTGTGTTAAAATACACAGGCCATGCATTTGTTTTCGACCACATAAACGATATGAATGTATAGTCACCACAAAACAATGAATAATCACGATTTTGCGCAAGACAAACATTTTGACAAAATAAAAAGAATATAATTAAAGTTGTTTTCATTATTCCTCTATTAATGTTGGTAAATATTCATTATTAATCAATTCTAACGCATCTTGTTTTGTAGGTGTTTCTGGTGGATATTTCATTATTCCTTGGTCTCCTCCTCCATCAGGATGGTCTAATCCTAAAGTATGAAATATTTCGTGTATTCTATTCATTTCCGAGTCGCCTTGTATATTCATTAAAATTTGAAAATTCTCTTGGGTTATACCACCTACTGTTTCAGTTGTACCATCTTCATTCTTTTTTTCTTCGAAACGTACATTTTTGTGAGTATATTTACTTCCTCTTTGGAATGTATTTCCAATAGAATATTCACCATATCTATCATTGTCGGCACAAGCAAGAGCTGTTATTGGAGTTTCTACACCAATAAATCCTAAATCAAACTTTATTGTATATCCCTTATATTTTCCAGAAGGAACCTTTAATTTTAATTTATTAAGATATTTATTATATCCAACCATTGTATTGACCTCCTTTGCTGAATATCCTGAAAGCGATTTTATTTTTCCATTTTTTTTATATTTAAAATCCCTCATTATAACAAAATAATCAGCTTTTATTGTAACAGTTTTATTTTCATGATTAACAATTTTCACCCCAGCATTTCCGTCTGGATCAATCATATTCACAGGATTGCCTGCACAATACACATACGCACTTACATCTGGATACTTCTCCGCAAGCGGGTCTATTCCATACCAAACAGAAGTTATTGGTTGCATATATCTTGCCCCATAGTAATACAAGCCTGTTTCTTCATCGAGTTCTTTACCGTTGAATTTGTACGGCATATCCTCTGAAGATGAATGTTCATCTACAAGTAACTCTCCATATGGGAGGTAGGCGGTGTATTGGGTTACACGTGCACTATCATCGGTGATGTAAGAAGTTGAGCCGAGGTGGTCACTGTGATAATAGAACGTTTCTTCGGTTGATTCATTATCTGGAATGAAGCCATATCCTGGTTGTACCTCTTCTGGCTGGGATGCTTTCTCCCATGCTATTGGAGCACCTGGGGCTGTTTCCCTATTCTCGTTCTTCTTCACGTATTCTGCCCATTCGGCAGGGACGGAGTGGTCACCAAGATTGCGGATGATGGTGTTATAACCAACTCCAGTGTTCTCAGGGTCACCGTAACTTCCCTTCATCGTTGGGATGCCTGGGGCTATGCCGAGTTCTCTGTAATAGTCTTCTTTCTGACTCTCGATTTGTTTTAATCGCTCTGCATAGTCTTGCTGACCTGCGGTGATATTACAGCCGTTCATGCCA
>JAIKZH010000026.1 GCA_024682395.1 Bacteroidaceae bacterium | reverse complement strand
CATCTCCCATTGTTCCACACTGAAATCCAGCCGAAGTAGATCTGTTTTTTCCATATACACCGTATGCCCAGTTAAGATATTCACCATTAGATTCTGAATACAAACCTCGGGATGTTCCAATAATCGAAGCATCATACCCTGTTTTATCTCCTTTCACTGATAAAGTTGATGTTGGAGAACTTGTTGTTGCAACTCCTACATAGCCATTGGCATAGACTGAAAGTTGTGCATTTACATTATTTGCTACTAAGGCAAATACCGAAATCATAGTTAAGATTTTTTTCATAAATTTAGTTTTTAAAAAAATAATTTAAGTTAATACTATACACTAAAAAGTGTTTCTTATATAATTTCCACAATTGAATATTCATCATGGAATTTTGACATTTTCACCCAAAATAGTAGAGAGGCTCGATGCAAAGTTACAAATAAATTATATAACAATTATTACAATAACATTCTTTATCATTTATTCAACCTTATTAACATACAAAAGGACTCAATTACAAGAAGTTTAAAGAGTAATATTGATGTCCATAGAAAAATGAATCCGCAATGCATGATTATTGGCACTGCGGATTTATTATCTGTAGGTTGTTTTCATTTAGCGGGCATCAATAATAGAAATTCCATTCCTTATTAACACCTTACTTGAGTCAACATGTCCGTCTTTATAACCAACGACCTTAATGTAAATACCATTCTCTGGTGTAGCCTTCTTTCCATCGATAGTGTAATATGCTATAGACACGATATCATTAGACATTGGCAAAGCCCCAATAGAACTTGTGATTGATTTCACATTATTATCATACATAGTTTTCACATTGTGTCTCTCAATAGTCGGATGATAAAATGTATAGCATGTAGCTCCACCATCAGGATAACGTCCTACTGACTCAAAGCCAGAATGAGTATTATATCTAATGACATCTGTCCAACGTCCGCCATCAGAAATAAGAGAAAGGTAGCCTCCATCATCGTTCTTTATTTTAAATGGTAAATGAAGTTGAGTTAATGACGGTTTGTCATCACACCACACAACGATATGACCGTTAGGCTGAACGATTGTGTTTACATCAGGAGCTGCATCTATTTGATGTCTCGTTGGATTATCATTGTCGAGAAAATATAATTTAGTCACATCTATAGGTTCTTTTCCTCTGTTGTATAGTTCAATCCAATCTGAACGTTTGCCATAGTCATTTATGAATACATCGTTTGCTGCGCTTACTTCATTGATACACATTGGTGAGAATTCCTCATTGAATGACAAATTATACACAGCTGTATATGTACCTGGTTTTGAAATATTAAAGTCAGAACATACGCAAACCCATTTTCCCTGTTGATTTCTCCAACCTATAAAATCATAACCTTCGGCAGACTCTACAGATATTCGCTCCGTACCAAACAATGATCCAGAGAACTGATTGAAAGGCAGCCGCTGTCCATCCAGATGAATGCTAGCCATTACATTATTGGTATTGATAACAACCTTAATACTGTCTGGTAGTTGATAGGCATTCATTAGTGAGTGAATACGTGCTTTACGATTATTCTGTCCCCACATATCTTCACGCATTTTGTTATATGTTCCTGACGTATAACGGCGGTCGAAAGATAGGGCGTTCTTCACTAAATTACATATGCTATCGGCAACATATTCACATCTCTCAGGGGTGTAAATGCTTCCGTGAAGAATACAATAAGATGTAACAAATTGCTTACAGAATGTCTTATTGCGTTTTAGATTATTGTACAGGAGTAGTATTTCGTTCTTTGTGACACCATCAATCGTCTCCACATTATTAGTTCGCTCCCATGTAAGATCCTGATCAAAGAATACAAAATGAAATTTTCCGTCCCTCCATGCACGATATCCCTTAACGTTATTACCATTGACAAGCCAATCATAACTACCAGTATAACAACATGCAGCCATATAATGAATGAATTCATCCATGTCCAACAATTTACATATTTCGTCATATCCAGCATCAGTTTCAGCATTCTCAGAAAGAGCTATCAACCTATCGAATTCATCTCTACAACCACCTCTTTGACGATAAATACCATTACTATATTCAAATCCATCGACCTTATCATCATCATATCCATAGTTTGCATTGCCATGGAAACGATTGTTTGGCTCACGTACATTCATCATGGCTAAATACTTTCCATTAATGAACACATGAGCCGGCTGATAATCTTGGGCGTCAACATAGTAATCACTTGTTGTGAGTACTTGCTGAGTAATAGCATCTTTTATTCTTGGACCTCCATTTGTACGATTATTATTTCCACCATTACGTATCAACAATTGCTTATATTTGCAATATGGTTTACCTGCAAACACAGGATACCCAAAAGTACCATTGCCATCATACAGTTTTTTAGCTTGCACTTTAAATGATGCAGGTTCAAAATGACGACTATAGCCACCTATAACCTCAAAACTGGTTTCTTGATTGATAACCATTTTACCATCAGCCGTCAAATACTCAAAATTTACAGGACGTACCCAATCCATATTCAGATTCGACTTATCAGAGCTTCCCCTACCTTTGATCCCATTTTTACCATTTACATAACAACCTATGTAGTCATCGTAAAGGTTACATGGATCTGTTGAAACTGCAACTATTGGCAAATAATAGTCCCTATCCTTATAAATATAGGTACGAGTTACAACCCCACTTGGGAGATAACCGTCAGCAAACAAACGAAGGCGCAAAACTGTGTTCTGGGAGATTCTGAAGGAGCCATTTGTACTGGTTTTACCATTTGATAATGTAGGTGTACTTCCATCGAGAGTATAACGTAGAGTTGCATTATTAGGAATAGGCACATTAACGGTAAAACTATTAGTAAAAAGTTTTGAATCGCAATCCACATCTGGAAGATCCAAACATTCCTGAGCATAATACCCCTCATTAGCTACACCTGGAGTTGGTTTTCCACAATATTCCCACGCGTCATTATCTATACCCATTAAAGCGAAACTGCAACGTGCAATAGCAGGAGGATAGATTAACGATATCGTAGCATTAGTGGTATTTGAAGTCAAATATAATTGTCCACCATCTCTATTCAGTTTAAATCTCACCTGTTTGCTTGCATCAACTCCATATTCTCCATCAGAAGCGTGATGGTCAAAGAATATGCATTTATAACATCCTGGATTCAGTTTTCCATATCCCTCAAGTTTGTGTTTGCGAAGATTTGCTGCATCATCGCTAATAAAATAGTCCTCTAAAGAAACAGATATGGTAGTTGGATTGTACACCTCAACCCAACTACCATAATTATTAGAATAATCTACAATTTGATCTATATTAGCTACACAAACTTCTGTAAATCTAAGCGGTAAAGAATTTGCATCAATATTTTGGGCATTTACTCGTAACACAAATGAAAATACGAGCAAAATACAGACAAGTGACATATCCTCGTGATGATTATGAAGCAGGACAGCTGTTTTATCATCTTAGCGGAATAGATATTTGCTTTGATAGCCAATATAAGAAGGAAGAAGTCAAATTTGGTGGTATTCTTATTCGTGCTATAAAAGATGAAAGTGGTTTGATTATAGCTGGTCCTTTGAATTGTAAAGATGAAATATTGAATGCATGCAAAGATGGGAAAATGCCAAAGTTAATATATACCTCTGAAGATTTAAACATTAATCCAAAACAGACTTATCGTTCATTAGGAAAGACTGGAACAGATGAAGAAAATGACAGATTATGCTTTTTTGATGGTAGTATCAATATTGGCGATTGGAATTCTGAAAGGGATAGGTTTGTTACGAAAACAGGAACAATTGAAAAGAAGAATAGTTCATATGACACATCAAAATTAAAAGGTAAATAAAATGACTCCCATAACAAGTATACGCTTTGCTTATTATAAATAATGACAATAGTAGAGTAATCAGGCGGAAGATGCATTATAAATCACCTTCCGCCTGATTTTATTATGTTGCTTAAATCCGTTTTTGATAAAAGTAAACCCCGAATAGAGTATTCGCTTATTCAAGAGCGGTCTATGCCCTGTTCTTTTACAAATGTTTTATACGAAATAGGTACTCCGTTATAAAAATGACCGTTAACTTGACATGCACATTTAGTTCTCATTTTTCATTGCTCCTTTATCGTTTATACACCTTCTTGCCATCCTGTATGTAGATACCATGTTGTGGCACAGAGTAAAGTCGACGGCCTGTGAGATCGTAAAGTTTATGTTCAGTTGATGTTTGATGAGTGACAATGCTTGTTTCTTTGTTAAAGATGCTGAAGTTATAGTGCCCACTTTGCAAGTCGATACTTATGCCCCCATCCTCAAGAACAGTTTTTTTAATATTGTCGGAGTCGTCTATCTCATCTGTTTCTTCTTCTATTAGCATGTTTTCGTCAAGGAATGATAAGAGTAATGTGGCAGTTGTGTTGGGTGGAACAACAACATCCAAGGTAAGTTCCCCTTCATCATGCCATGTCCATGAACTTTCCACTGTGCCATAGGGTGAACGATGGGATGCACTTGCCCATGTAATAGGGGACAACAAAGACTTTTTGTCGGCACGACTATCTTGAGAGCATGGAACCGGCTGAATCAGACAGTGTTTGAATCCCGCTTGCTCTTCGTTCGGTTTGATGCCAGCTACGCCGCTATATAGCCATTCGCCCACAGCACCATATGCATAATGATTGAAGGAATTCATGGATACTGGACCAAAGCCGGATTCTTTGCTATATGAGTTCCAACGCTCCCATACTGTGGTGGCGCCTTGATCCACGCAAAACAACCATGACGGACATTCATCTTGCAAGAGCAGTCTGTACGCCACATCGTCAAGTCCCACTTCGTTAAGTGTGGTGGAGAGCATAGCAGTTCCCAAGAATCCAGTGCTTAGTCGATAACCGTTCTTTTCAATTAAATCACTCAATGTCTGTCGTGCAGTGTTTTCATCTTTCTTGTCTATCAGATGAAATTTCAAAGCCGCCAAGTAGGCCGCCTGTGTCTGGATTGTAAGTTTGCCGTTCTCTCTCAGATAATTCTTCTGAAACTCCTTTTTTATGTTGTTGAACAAAGTGGCGAACTCCTTTGCGTCGATTGCATACATATCGTCTTCGTCGGAACTAAGCACTGAGGCTGTGCGCCGCATCAAGTCGGCAATATATGCGAAATATGCCACACTCATATAGCGTTTGTCGGTTTCCTCGAAAGCCAACCAGTCACCATATGTGGCTTGCGCTCCCGGATAGGTGAAACGGTCTGTGTGGAGGGAAGAAACATACAGAATGTATTTTTTCATTGCATCGTAGTTTTCCTCCAGTATTCGCTTGTCGCCACAGAGTTGATAGGTATTCCACGGCACGATGATGCCCGCATCTGCCCAGCCGCTTGCGGAATAATAGGTCCAATTGTGTCGTGGCGCAATATTCGGGAATTCACCATTACTCCTCTGACTGTTCCTCATGTCGTTCATCCATTTTCTATAAAACGAACGCATGTCGGCATTGTAGCATGCAGTGCGTGAAAACACTTGTGCGTCGCCTGTCCATCCCACACGTTCGTTACGTTGTGGACAGTCCATTGGTACACTCACGAAGTTACCGCGCTGGCTCCAAAGGATATTACTGAATAGTTGGTTTACACGAGTATCACTACATTCAAAATATCCTGCCTCGTCGATGTCGGAACCCACTGGTTGAGCTTCCATCTCCAGAATTTCAACATCTTCAGTGGCAGATAGTTCACAATAACGGAATCCGAAGAATGTGGATGTTGGGTGGTAGCTTTCAACTGATTCTCCATTGCATATGTATTCCAGTTGAGCTTTGGCAGAACGTAAGTTGGCAGTGTAGAGACTTCCCTTGGGACCATCACAGCCACGCGACTCAGATCCTGAGTCGTTCAGCATCTCACCGAAACGGAAATGCATATGTGTTCCGTTTGTAGCACTGACAGTGAATGAGGGCCAGCCTGTGAGATTCTGTCCGAAATCGAAGATGGCAGTCTCACCAGACTTCAAGATGAACGGACTACTTGCATCCACATTCTTTGCGTTGTCAATCCGTCCGTATGTGCTGCCGTCGTATTTTGTTCCTTTATAGACGACTATGTTTTGTGGTGATCGTATCAGGTCGGTGCGTACACGTACAGGATGATTAGACATGGTGCTTAGTTTACCTATGCTGGTGGAGCGTCGTGCAGCTGTTGTCCAAGTCGAATTGTCAGAATCCAAACCCTTCCACTTGATTCGCGCATCATAGCATTCCCCATCATATATGTCGCTAACGAGCAGAGGTGCATTCGAGCCCACCTGCCATGTCTCATCAGTTTCTACTGACATCACCACGTCGTCACCTTGTTTCATCAGCAGTTTGGCAATGAACGATAAACTGGTATCGTCTGAATATGGTGCCCCAGAAATTCTGCCCGACCACCAACCAGGCGAGACCATAGCAATGATTACGTTGCTGCCACGGCGAAGCATTCGTGTCACATCGTGTGTCTGGTAAGCAATATCTGTTGAATATACCGTCCATCCTGGTTTCAGTTCATCATACACTATATTTCCTTCTTGCTCATGTCCCACTCGCTCCCCATTGATGTAGAGATCGTATATGCCCAAAGCCGAAGTGTAGATCTTGGCAGCGGTAAACTCATTGTCAATTGTGAAGGTCTTCCGAAACAAAAGGCTCTTAAATTCTTGCGTTTTGTAGGAATTCGGCATATGAATCCAGTGCACCTTTTTCATCTCCTTCTCATCGATGGCAGTTTCGAAAAAAGCCAAAGGTGACTCAATAGATGTGCCATCGTTCAATCGCACCGTCACTTTCCAGTAATAACTGGTGCAAGGAGCCAGTTGTAAATCAGGGATGCTGACATCGACACATGCATCGCCTTCAGTTATGTCTGTGCATAAAACCGGATTGTCCAGATTGTTTGCCTTGTAGATTGATATGCTGTACGCTTCCTGCATTATTCTTCGTTCATAATCAGCTTCGAAAGACCAACCGAAGAGTGGATTTAGATGTGAAATGCCAATGGGAGATGTCATGGCATTGACCGTTTGATGCACGATTCTCACCTCTGCTACAGCGTAAAGGTTAATCAGAAATAGCATGAATAAGATAACTACTTTTCTCATATATAAATTATTAGTTAATGTTTGAAAAAGTATTTACAGGTATTGTTTACCATAAGGACCTTGCATCCTTTATTCTCTCTATATATACGTTTCATTTCTTATATACTTTCTGCCCATCTTTAATATACAATCCTTGTGATGGCTCTGACGATAGTTTTCTACCTTGAAAATCATAAATTTCACCTTCTGATTGTGAAGGTATTCTTACGTTGTTTATACCTGTAGAATACACATCGTCACCCACATGGACTTTATATTTACCACTCGTTGGTTCAGGGACTCCTTGGAAAGTAGCAACATCTTTTAAAAGTGTTGAAGTTCCTCCGTCAACAAGTGGATCTAATTCCCACATATAAACTCTGTAGATATCATCTCCATCTCTATAAAAACAAGAATAATCACGATGAGCCCACCACCACTGAAAGTTTTCAAACACGACCTGTCCGTTTTCTAAATAACAGTTAGTGCGTGCGTCTGTTTCTTCTTCACCGGAATTATAATGTCCGTCCATCCAACCAGAATCATGACCGTAAATCGGATCGGCATTGATTTCACGTGCAAGATATTCCCCATAACCATATTCCATCCACAGGGTCTGAGAACACTTCACATTATCGAGACTTTTAATCATAAAATGGTTTGTAAAGGAACCGAAATCCTCAAGCCATTGGTCTGTAAGTGTGCCATCAAGCGATTGTACTGTCAACAGTTTCTTTGACACACTCTCGCCTAACCCACAATGTGAAATATTTACAAGAGTATCCTTGACAGATTCAACTACCCATTCCATTCCGTTGAACGTAGTGAAATGGTCACCCACTGCAAGATTGAAGTCAAAAGCAAGAGTCTCTTGTTTTTGATCATAATCATATATATAGATCTGCTTTTCTGCTAATCTGAATCCATATGGCAATTGAATAGGGTTATGAGTATCTTTGCGGAAGATATAACCTGCATCATATATTCGAAAATAATCTACATTATTTTCAGCCTTTTCTAATTCACTATAATACTCTATAATTGTAGGACTCTCACTATTATTTTCCATAACAGCCATGGTCCATCTATGGATATTTGACTTAGCACTTGTTTCTAAAGAAGTTAAGAATACGAATAGTGACAAAACTAAACTAAATGTAACTGTCCTTTTCATAATAAATCGTTTTAAAATTATAATAGTGAGTAGAACATACCATATAGATATGCTACTCACTATCGTTAGATAATTAAGGGTTAATTGTTTTTAGCTTACTTCCAATAGAGATGTATGTACCACTATCCAGTAATACTTCCCTTGCTCTTAATGTTATGTCTGCATTGGATGTTGTAACGTCACCTGTGCTCATTGTTGGTGTCACATGATGACCGACTTTAATCACATCATGAGTTTCATCAAGTACTCCATTGATATTTGTATTTTGAATATACAATGTATCAGGATTCTGAATGAAAGGTATACGATTATGAGCAGACACACAAACAATAGTCTCATTTGGATTCGGAGTTGTTATAGATACAGAATTGCCTATATAACTCTTTACATCACCTGATATT
>JAIKZH010000053.1 GCA_024682395.1 Bacteroidaceae bacterium | reverse complement strand
TAGTGCTTGTTGTGCAGAGTACTCTCAAGCTCAACAAGTCGTAGATTTACGTACAGGTATTTTAAATAAAGAAGTTACCTCAACGGTTCCTACCAGAGACATTAAGAAACAACAAGACGGATATCTTGTAACCTATACTTTCGATAAAGCTCTTATTCAGTCCGATAAATTGTTTACAGGAACAAAGTTCTGGAAAATGGATGGTTTTGGTATAAACCAGACCCCTGGTGAACCTTCTACATTGATGCGTAATGATATGTATGCAGTACCTTTTGGATACACTGCTAAAGTGGAGGTGGTTGATAGTACATATAGTGACTTCTGTTATGAACTAACACCTGCACGTCAACCTCTGGTAAACAGTAGTAATGAGCAATATACAAAGCAAAATGTTCTTGCCATTAAACCATACGACGGATTTAAACCGGCAAGAATTGTGTCGCAGTTAGGTAAGCAAACCTATAGAGGTCGTGGAATCTGCCCGATTTCAGTGTCACCTATACAATATAATTATAAAACAAAGACAGTTCGTGCTTACACCTCCATTACGTTTAAGGTTTCTTTTGTTCCAGAGAAGAAGGCTACGGCAACCAACCGAAATGTATCTAAACATATAAGTTGTGAAGATAATTTTCTTAGAAACAATGTTATTGGTGGAGATTTGGAGGACACAAATGCTATAAGGACAGAAAATACTGCTCAAGCCGATGTCCGTAATTATCTGATAGTATCCACTAATCGGTATGCAGAAGCCGCAAACCGCCTTGCGGAATGGAAACGGCTTATGGGATTTAATGTCTATGTTCTTCTTCGTGATACTTGGAATAGTTCGTTAGTTGATTTTTATATAAGTGAGGCATATTATGGTTTGCCAGCACTTTACTATGTTCTGATAATCGGTGACCATGATGATGTACCGGCTCAGCAATCATCATTGAGTAGTCCTCATGTTACAGACTTTTATTACGGCTGTATAGACAATGATGAAACACCTGATATATATACAGGAAGGTTGTCTGTATCGACCCCAGAGGAAGCAATGACAGTGGTGGACAAGATTATCAGTTATGAAAAGACACCTCCAACAAGTACTTCTTTCTATAACAATGGACTTAATTGTACTTACTTTCAAGATGATAATCATGATGGTTACGAGGACCATATGTTTACACAAACATCAGAAGAAATCCGTTCATATGTTATGTCACAAGGAAAGTCAGTACAACGTGTTTACACAACTCTTCCAGATGTAACTCCATTATATTGGAATTTTGGATTTTTTTATTGGGGCAGTGATATCCCTGATGAACTTAAGAGACCTGGGTTTGCATGGGATGGAAATGCCGCAGATATTACCAATGCAATAAACAATGGCGTGTTCTATGTTCTCCATCGTGATCATGGTGAGGTGGGATATTGGGGAGACCCGCGTTACACACAACAGAATATATCCACTCTCTCAAATGGAAATCTTCTGCCAGTTGTATTCAGTATGAATTGTCTTACAGGAAAGTTTGATGATGATTGTTTTTGTGAATCATTCCTGCGCAAGTCAAATGGCGGTTGTGTTGGTATATATGGAGCAACACAAAGCAGTTATTCTGGATATAATGAAGCACTTATTACTGGTATGTTTGATGCAATATGGCCAAATCCTGGATTAAGTATTACTATGCTAAATGTAATGAGCAATACTTTTTCTCCAACTCCAGCCCCTACATATACATTAGGACAAATATTGAATCAAGGAATGTTTCGTTTAACCGAAACTTATGGCTATAATGGTTATTGCACTCTATATTCAAAAGAAATATTCCATTGTTTTGGTGATCCAAGTATGATGATATATACTCAAAAACCAACAGCATTTTCTAATATCTCTATAGAGCGAAACTCTGGCTCTGTGTCTGTTAATCTTGGAGCGAACGAGACAGCACGAATAACTGCTTATAATCCAATATCAGGTGATGTAAAGAGTTATATAGGCAATTCTGTATCTATAACAACTCCGAATCCAAATGAGACTATTGTTTGTGTGTCTGCTCATAATCGTATACCTTTCATTCAGAATCCTGATACATTGTAT
>JAIKZH010000052.1 GCA_024682395.1 Bacteroidaceae bacterium | reverse complement strand
TAGTGCTTGTTGTGCAGAGTACTCTCAAGCTCAACAAGTCGTAGATTTACGTACAGGTATTTTAAATAAAGAAGTTACCTCAACGGTTCCTACCAGAGACATTAAGAAACAACAAGACGGATATCTTGTAACCTATACTTTTGATAAAGCTTTTATTCAGTCCGATAAACTGTTCGCAGGAACAAAGTTTTGGAAAATAGATGGTTTTGGTATAAACCAGACTCCTGGTGAACCTTCTACATTGATGCGTAATGATATGTTTGCAGTACCCTTTGGATACACTGCGAAAGTGGAAGTGGTTGATAGTACATATAGTGACTTCTGTTATGAACTAACGCCAGCACGTCAACATCTTGTTGATAGCAGTAATGAGATATATACAAAGCAAAACGTTCTTGCCATAAAACCATATGACGGATTTAAACCATCAACAATTGTGTCGCAATCAGGACTCCAAACTTATAGAGGTCATAATCTGTGTCAGATTTCATTATCCCCGATACAATATAATTATAATGCAAAGAAAGTTCGTGCTTACACCTCCATTACGTTTAAGGTAACTTTTATCCCTGAAAAGACAATCTCAACAAACAACCGAAATGTCCCTAAATATATAAGTTGTGAAGATAATTTCCTTAAAAACAATGTGATTGGGGAAGATTTTGAGGATACAAATGTTACAAGAACAGAAAATACCGCTCAAGCCGATGTACGAGATTATTTAATAATTTCAACTAATCAGTATGCAGAGGCCGCATACCGCCTTGCTGAATGGAAACGGCTGTTGGGATTTAAAGTATATGTTGAACTTCGTGAACAGTGGAGTAGTACGAATGTGGATTTTCTTGCAAGTGAAGCATATTATGGTCTGCCTGCGCTTTATTATGTACTTATAATAGGTGATCATAATGATGTTCCTGCCCAACAGTCTTCATTATTGAATTCTCATGTTACAGACTTCTATTACGGATGTGCTGATAATGATTATATTCCAGAGATGTATTGTGGTAGACTGTCGGTATCAACTCCAGAGGAAGCAATGACAGTAGTTGAAAAGATAATCAATTATGAAAAGACTCCGCCTACTAATTCCTCTTTTTACAATAATGGGCTGAATTGTGCGTATTTTCAAGATTATGATAATTTCGACACTTATGCTGATAGAAGATTTGCACAAACCTCAGAAGATGTTCGTTCATATGTTATGACACAAGGAAAATCTGTACAGCGTGTTTACTCTACCCTAGCAAATGTAACCCCATTATATTGGAATGATGGACCTTGGTCTAATGGTGAATCGATTCCTAATGAACTTAAGAAACCAGGCTTTGCATGGGATGGAAATGCCGCAGATATTACCAATGCAATAAACAATGGTGTGTTTTATGTTCTCCATCGTGATCATGGTGAGGTGGGATATTGGGGAGACCCGCGTTACACACAACAGAATATATCCACTCTCTCAAATGGAAATCTTCTGCCAGTTGTATTCAGTATGAATTGTCTTACAGGAAAGTTTGATTCGTATTGTTTCTGTGAATCATTTCTTCGTAAACCCAATGGTGGCTGTGTAGGAATATATGGCGCAACTCAAGTTAGTTATACAGGAGATAATGACGCCCTTACTACAGGTATGTTTGACGCAATTTGGCCAGATCCAGGATTAAGTATTACAATGCCATGGTATGACATCAATAATTATTCTATTACCCCAACTCCGACTTATACATTAGGGCAAATATTGGGGCAAGGTATGGTTCGTCTAGCAGAAACAATAGGCTCAATTACTGATACTTATACGATTTATGCAAAAGAAATATTCCATTGCTTTGGTGATCCAAGCATGATGATATATACTCAAGCCCCAACCCCTTTTTCTAATGTTTCTATAGTGCGAGGTTCAGGTTCTGTATCAGTTAATCTTGGTGCAAACGAAACAGCACGAATAACAGCTTATAATCCAATATCAGGTGATGTAAAGAGTTATATAGGCAATTCTGTATCTATAACAACTCCGAATCCAAATGAGACTATTGTTTGTGTGTCTGCTCATAATCGTATACCTTTCATTCAGAATCCTGATACATTGTAT
>JAIKZH010000065.1 GCA_024682395.1 Bacteroidaceae bacterium | reverse complement strand
AATATGATAGAAATCCAAAATATAGTAAAGAAATACGGAAGTAAGGTCGCTCTAAATAATGTTAGTATGGTCATCCCTGATGATTGTATTGTTGGATTGGTAGGGCAGAATGGCGCAGGGAAATCTACATTATTGAAGATTCTTACAGGTATAATGAATGCAGATTCCGGTTGCTGCCTGTTTGATGGCAAGTCTTTCTCCATTTCCCGAATGAAGGATGTCGGTTATTTGCCAGAACAAAGAGGGTTGTATAATAAGGTTAGTATTCAGGAACAGTTAGAATATTTTGCAGGTCTTAGAGAACTTAACATGAAGCAATCTCAAGCGGCAATAGACTATTGGCTGAAAAAATTTAATATTGAAGACTGGCGTAAAAAACGTGTGTCTGAATTGTCGAAAGGAATGCAACAGAAGGTACAACTGATTACTTGTTTGATGCATAAACCAAAGTATGTGTTTATGGATGAACCGCTAAGTGGTATTGATCCTGTAAATTTTGAGGTTTTTACTGACGTTATTAAGGAATATCAGCAAGAAAACCATGCTACAGTGATTCTCTCTACTCATAATATGAAGTCGATCGAAAAAATGTGTGATTATGTTGCATTTATTGACAAGGCTGATTTGAAAATCTATGATAATATTGCCAACATAAAAAAACAATATGTCAAGCATAATAACTATGTGGTAACAATAGACTCAGCAAACGAATTTGATGTAAAATCGGTCAGTGAGAAACTACAATCATTTGCCGTTATGAATAATTGCCGATGTGTTACACAATCAATTTATGAACTTCATTTTGAATATACTGCAGCATCATCATCAAGTGAAGCCATCAGCGAGATAGTAAAGGCATTTGACGGATATAATATTCTCTCATGCTATTTGGAAATACCAACAATGGATGAAATATTTATAGAATTAGCAAAATGAAATTTAATGTTATACAACGAATAATTAAGTTTGAGGTTGTACGATATCTGAAATCACGTACCTTCTTATATTGTTCATTACTTTTCCCGATATTTGTGGGATTTTTATTTTTTGTTAATGCAGATCAACACCAACCTGTTTCGTTGATTGTACAAAATAATACAGAAATAGCATTCTCATTGGACGGATGTGATAATATTATTCCTATTGTGACAGATAGTAAAATGTCTGTTGATGAGGCTTTTGCGAGTAATGATAATAGTCAAGCACTACTTCAACTCTCGTTTGCTTCGAACAAGAAGAAACTGAATGCTACAATATACAAGAAACAGAAATTTCCATTGGAATTTTATAGTACATTGCGAGAACAGATCATAAAAGCATATGGTGATTATCTTCATGAAGACAGTCTTTCGATTATGATGAATGATGCAGAAAGTAGTTATTCTTTCGAACAGAAATTCTATCCTGAGAATCCAGACCCTGAGATAGGTCAGTCGTCAGCAAGCAAATATGCAGATTTGACTATGGCTGCAATAATGTTGATATATTTTATTGTGTTTCAGTTCTCTAACAATATCATGAAATCAATATCTATTGAGAAACAAAACAAGATATCTGAAATATTGTTATCGTCAGTACATCCAAAGAATATAGTTTTCGGAAAAATAATATCAGGTTATATCCTCGCTCTGATACAGATAGTTGTGTGGGGAATGTTGATTTATTTTATAATAAACACGTTTTTCGATGTATCCAAACTTGCTTCGCTAAGCATCCAATCATCCAACTCGGATGCCGTTCCATTAATGCCTGCCAATGAATTGTTATCATTCTTTTTCGTATTCTTAATGTGTGTCACTGGAGGTTATTTCATGTATTCATCGTTGTTTGCAATTATTGGTTCAATATCAAACGAGAACACAGATACTCAGAAGTTCTCTTTTATTCTTACAATGCCATTGATAATAACACTTGTATATGTCACGCAACATTTTCAGAGTAATAACTCAGTAGTTATATTCTTGTCGTATTTCCCAATTACCAGCCCAATAGCTTTGATGGCGAGAATGGTTTCAGGTATTAGTACATGGGAAATCTTACTCTCATTACTGATCCTATTTATTAGTATGATAGTATGCGTTAGACTCTCATCTTCACTCTATCGAAATACAATAATAGCAGATAAAGAGAAAATCACAATAAAGAAACTATTAGTATGGTTGAGACAATGATTCATCTGGAAAACCTTAACAAGACATATATGGGTGCTCAGCCTCTGCATGTACTAAAAGGTATTAATCTTGATATCAAGGCTGGAGAACTGGTTTCTATAATGGGGGCATCTGGTTCAGGAAAATCAACCCTGTTGAATATCCTCGGATTATTGGATTATCATGACTCAGGCGAGTATTATTTGAATGGTGCTCTCATAAATAATCTTGGAGATAAAACTGCAGCCCAGATACGTAATAAAACGATTGGTTTTGTGTTCCAGAACTTTAATCTTATAAACCATAAAACGGCTGTAGAGAATGTAGAGGTGCCTTTGTTCTATAATGGAGTTTCAAGAAAAGAACGCCGAAAAATTGCGATGGAATATCTTGACCGCATGGGATTGGCTTCATGGGCAAATCATTATGCTAATGAATTGAGTGGAGGTCAGAAACAAAGAGTAGCTATCGCTCGTGCTCTTGTAAATAATCCACAAGTGATACTTGCAGACGAACCAACAGGTGCTCTTGATTCCACCAATTCGTTTGAGGTTATGAATCTAATGAAAGAACTCAAAACAGAATATTGTAAGACTGTGGTTATTGTTACCCACGAAAGTGGTGTGGCAAACATGACAGAAAGAGTTATACACATAAAAGATGGACTTATTTCCGATATTGTGGATAATGAGGTAGTGAATCAAAGCGTAACTTCTTATGTGAAATGAACGATTAAGAGAAATAATATTGATAGAGAATGATTTAGATTAAATTTATGCAAGTTTTAATATAAAAAAACTCAGTATTCGTGTAACTTTGATGAAATAAATATAATAATTGACTATGCAGTAGATTAAGATATTCACATTTTATGTATGTGTGATATTGACATGAACCCCGAAAGTTAGACAAAAAACTTTCGGGGTTCATGTCATATATTATGGTATTTTTTTAAAATTTTAAATTTTTTATAAAATAATTGGTAGTTGTTCTTCTTTTTTTAAATTTTGCCTTTGATGGAGAAATAGCTGACAGAAGTTATACAATAGGTTATTATGATGATTCAAAATATATGAAAGATGATTTAACGCGTGTGAGTGTAAATTCGGGGATTACATATATCAAAGAAACTAACCAATTGGTGCGTACTATATGTAATAAACTCATGAATGAGGATATAAGTACAACTGTTCAGATATATGATTGTAGATCATATAATTTAATTGCAGAGAGAACATTCCCCGGATGTTTACAAGTTAAATATTATTCTCAAGGTATTTACTATGGAATAAATCCAATAGCAAGAATTGAGAATAAGTCTTATATATATAAATTT
>JAIKZH010000060.1 GCA_024682395.1 Bacteroidaceae bacterium | reverse complement strand
TGCGTATTTAAATTATTGATCTGAAACGAGGAATCGGATGAACGAGTAAACGATTAAATATCAATATTACAAAGCAAAGTCCTCAGGAGCAACGAAAATAATTATCAATTATTAATTATCAATTATCAATTAATTAAGGGGTTCCCCCTCTTCACCTTATCTATTTCCTGGCCGAACAGAGAAGTTAAGCCCAAGCGCGCCGATGGTACTGCACCGCAATGTGGGAGAGTAGGTCGCCGCCTTTTTTAGCATACTGGACTGCAAGTTTCGATAAGATTCTTGCAGTCCTTTTTTTTATGCGTATTTAAATTATTGATTTGAAACGAGGAATCGGATGAACGAGTAAACGATTAAATATCAATATTACAAAGCAAAGTCCTCAGGAGCAACGAAAATAATTATCAATTGTCAATTATCAATTAAAAAAGTTTTCCCCGATAACTATTTACGTGTAGTTATCGGGAAAAAATTTTTAGAATAGTTATTTCAAGTATTGTTCTATATTCTGACTTAATTCTGTCATAGAATGATATAAGACGTCTGCGCCGCTCTCTAAGAGCACTTTGTCGGGAAGTGGACCTGTATTCACTGCAATAACAAAACAGCCGGCAGCGTGCCCCGCTTGCACTCCTAATGGGGCATTCTCTATTACGATGGCATCGCTTGCTTTTACACCTGCCTTTTTAAGTCCCATTAAGTATGGTTCGGGGTTCGGTTTTCCGTATTTTACATCTTTTGCGCATACCATCCATTCACTTTTGAAGAGATTTGGAAAACTTCGTTCTATTCTTTCTATTAAGCTTACTTGTCCTGAACCTGTAACTATTATTGGTGTGATGCCACATTCTTTCACTTTACTAACAGTTTCGAGTGCTCCTGGCATGCGTTGGGCTGTAGGACATGAATTGAAGTATTTGCTTTTGCATGCGTAGATACGTTTGCATTCTTCTTCATCGGCTTCCCTACCCAATTGTCTTTTGGTAATAATATTGATAGTTCCAGATCCTGTTCGTCCTTCATGCATATATGCTTCAGCTTCTGAGAGTTCTAAGCCAAAATCCTTCATGGCTTTATTCCAGCTTGTTGCATGATATGGCATGGAGTCGAATAAGACTCCATCCATGTCGAACATTACAAGTTTAATTTTCTTATTATCTTCTGATAATGGCATTCTCTTATAGTGTATTTGTTTTTTTAAATGGAAAGTATTCCAAGTACGTCTATAAGTTCTTTGTCGATAGGTTTGTCGTTTTTGATTGCTTGAGCAATTGGCACATATACGATTGTGTCGTTCTTTATACCTATCATTACGTTGCGTTGGCCTTCTTTTAATGATTCAATTGCGGCAACACCGAGTCGGCTGGCAAGGATTCTGTCGAATGCAGAAGGTGTTCCTCCTCTTTGTAAGTATCCAAGTATTGTTACTCTTACATCGAATTGTGGGTATTCTTTTCTTACACGTTCTGCGTAGTGCATTGCTCCACCGGTTTTAGGACTTTCAGATACGATAACGATACTGCTATTCTTACTTTTTCTGATTCCGTGACCGATATAGTGTTTGAGTTGGTCTATATTTGTTTTGTCTTCAGGGATGATTGCTGCTTCGGCTCCTGCCGCTATTGCGCTATTTTGTGCAAGGAAACCAGCGTCTCTTCCCATTACTTCAACGAAGAAGATTCTATCGTGTGATGTTGCTGAGTCTTTTATTTTGTCGACAGCTTCTACAATTGTGTTTAGTGCTGTGTCGTATCCAATAGTAGAGTCAGTTCCATAAAGGTCGTTATCAATTGTTCCAGGTAATCCGATGCATGGCATATCATATTCGCGTGCGAAGATATCTGCTCCTGCGAGTGAACCATTACCACCAATAACAATCAGGGCATCTATGTTGTGTGCCTTAATTTGTTCATATGCTTTTTTACGACCTTCTGGAGTCATGAATTCTTGACTACGTGCAGTTTTGAGGATAGTTCCTCCCCTACTAATGGTATTACTTACACTTTCAGTTGTTAGTTCTTTGATTTCTCCATTAATAAGTCCTTCATATCCGCGATAGATACCCATTACATGCCATTTATTGTATATTGCAGCGCGTGTCACTGCTCGTATACATGCATTCATTCCAGGGGCATCACCACCAGAGGTGAGTAGTCCTATTGTTTTAATTTCTTTCATCGTAGTTTTCGGTTTTATTTTTATGTTTGTTGTATAATTATGCGTAATAAAATATATTTATGATGCAAATTTAAGTATAATAATTAGAATAATGCAGTTTTGATGAATAATAATGAATTTTAGGGCTTTTATGAAAAGAAAAATCGGAAGAATGCTGAATTGATATTGCATTCTTCCGATTTTTTATTCATCCGGCAGTGTTTCGCTTGATGCTCGGAATTTCAGTAAAACATCTGTTATTTCATCGATTGAATCGGTTAGTGTTAAAAGTAGATTGGCATATCTTCCATTTTCTTGTAATTTATGCAACAGATTATATACAGGCATCTCTTCGCTCCAGAAATGTGAACCATAGAAAACCATGGGTGAAGCGAATCCATATGACAGATAATGATTTTGTACTGCATCTTGAAATACTTCCTGCATTGTTCCTGCGCTGCCTTGTGTATAGACTATGCCTCCAAATGCTATAGTGAGTATTGAATCTTCTCTTATCGAATTGTCGAAGAATTTTGCGATATGAGTTGCGAATGGTGTGGATGGTTCATGCCCATAGAGGTATGTTGGTATTCCAAGACTTTTATATCTTGTTTGTGGATAGTCTTTAATGATGTCAAGGGCGCTTTCCAGCCAATCATAGTCATTGAACGTTGGGGCGATACTGAGTTTATGTAAAACATATTCGATATCGCTATTATCTCTTCCTGCCATCCAAGCTCCTAAGTGAGTTGCTTCCATGGCTCCTGGCCCTCCGCCACTTATCATCAGATAGCCTTTCTCCGTTAGGTTTTTACTTAGTAATACAATATCTTTATATGTCTTATCTGTTCTTTTAAGTCCGTGTCCTCCCATTATACCAACAACACTTCGTGGATTGAAGTTTGTGAGAAATTCATCCATTGCATGTAGAATAGCATTATCGTGTATGCATCGTGCCAATGACTCCAGCACACTATATGCATGTTTACCTGTATCGATGTAGTGTTTATATACTATATGGTCATAGCAAGTTTCGGCATGATATATTCCTGATTCATCCAGATACAGACTGTTTACATCATATAAGCCCTGAGGATTGACACAATATGGTACATAATTAAGGTAGTTATCTAATTCAGCTATTTTTTCGATATCATATTTGTCTGAGATCATAATGTGTATAGGTTTATTATTCAGATTGAACGGTCGTATTATAAATAGTTTTTATCTGTTTGGCAGATTTTATCAAGTCGATGACCTCTGCACTTTTGTTTGAATAATGTTTATTGTCTATGATAGTTTTTCCTTGAGAGTCTTTGTGTTGATGTTTATATGTACACAATGTTCCGTCGGGATAGAAATAACAGCGTTCTTCGTTATACATGACATTATTATCATATGAGTCGGCTTTTTTATATATAAACATTATTTTGCCTGTTTCTTCATCAAAAAGGTATTCCTCGTAGAATTGTCTAACAGCATAGTTATAACTAACTCTTACGAAATATAGGTTCCATCCCACTCCGTTAGTTCTTGAGTCATCAACATTATAATAGAATTCCATTTTCTTTTGTTGCATTCCACTGCCTCCAAACATTCTATACATGTCGATTTTCATGCTGTTGTTTGTTTCTTCTAATTCTAAACTGTTTTTTATATGTTCCTGTGTGTTGGAGTATATTTTTCGGATTTCTTTTACTCTGTTTTCCGTTTTATTGTTTTGTGCAAGGATATCAGGACAACAATATAAACTAAGAAGTAATGAAACAATAAGTATAATTGATTTTTTCATCTTTAGTTACTTTTTAGGTTAATAATTTGTTTTCTGTGTTTTCTCATCCAGTATGTTCAATATTTTTTTAAGACCTTTGTTGTTTGGTCTTGCATTTGAACCACTCGAATGTATTACTTTACCTGAGGAGAATTTAATTTCCAGATTCCATGAGTATCCGTCAAGAATCTCCATGTCAGGACTATAATGAGATTTATATTTATATATTCTGTAGTCTTTGATTGTTTTTCTAATTTGTTCAGTTATATCCGATGTAAGTTTGATTGTTTTATATTTGCCATCATCATTTATATATTTAAGTGTTATTTTGTTATTTTCGGTTCTCATCTCATAGAATACGTATGGTTCTGCTGTTGTTCCATTTTCAATATAACTGAATGATGTGATTGTGCCGTTTGGCATTCCTGTGGTATCAGCAACTTCCTTATACACATTACTTAACATATCTTTTAACACATGTAATCCTTTGGAATTACGAGGATGTGCGTTGTTTCCATGAGAATAAAGTTTTGTTTTATCATCATATTGAGCTTCAAACGACCAAGAATAACCATCAAGAATCTTCAAGTGTGGCTTGTAGCTTTCTTTATAATCATACATTTGATTATCAATGATAATTTTTTCTATGTCGTCAATAATGCTGTTGTCAACATAATGTATAGTGGTGTCTCCGTCGAAACTTATATTATAAAGGAGGGTTTCTCCTTCTTGATTTTTTTCAACCTTATAGTAATACATTGGGTACATTGCTGTACTATATTCAGAGATAAGGCATGATACCAAATTTCCAGTTGGAGCTTCTCTGTTTCCTGAGAAGATGTTGTTACATCCAGTTAGGAATAACATGAAACAAATAAATATAAAAAGAGATTTTGTATTCATAATGTTGATATTTTCCTTTCTCTATGATTATTATTACTGATTGTCAGTTCCACACGCAATATTATCAGCGGTATAGCGTGTTGATTGTATTTTTTTGCCATTACTATCGTAGGTAGTGATGGTGTATTCTCCTAATTTCACATCTTGTTTAATGAATTTATTTATCTCTTCGTTAAAAAGATTGTCAAAAATTAGTGATATTCTTATGTTTTCGTTTGATTCTGAGGTATTAAGATAGTTTACTATTTGTATGTTTTCCCCCGATTCATATTCCACTTCCATCACCCATCTTTCTTTCTTCGTATCTTCTTGGTTTATTGGACATTGAGGGTGTTTGGAGAAATCCTCTTTCGAAAGAATTCCTTCTAATTCAGATATTATGGCGTTGTCAGTATAGAAATTAATTCCTTGATTATCGCCGTATTTGCGATAGTAAGCAGAATTATGTCCTTCTTGTTCTTTCCATACGCAATACACCGCAGATTTATTCCCTTCATAATGTTCATATCTGAATTTTATCAGAGAGTCTTTATTAGTTTGAGCCAGTATCATATGGGGAATAAACAAAAGCAAAAAGGTGAGTGTTAGTGTATTACGGATTTGAGTCATAGGTTAGTATTTTATAATTAATAGAGGATGTGTCAATCATAAAATGAAGACACATCCTCGTATATATTCATAGCATATTAGAATGCTTTTGTAACTTGTAGAATGTTGAGAATTTCAGGATCAGATCCATCTTTAGCAACCCATACACGACCGAGAGTCTTGTCGATCTTTGTGATTTTGTAATCCTTAGATGTATTGTATGTACCTACAAATTCCTTACTAACAGCATCACCTACGTTAAGGCTTTCATATGCAGGAACAAGTTTACAATTAGATTTGTCATAAGCTTTGATCTTGTCAGCGAATCCAAGAACGAGAACTTTGTCATCAGTAGCGTTGATTATAGTTCCAGCTTTGTAGTTGTTGCTTTCATCGCAGCAAGCAACTTGTGCACCTGGAGTCCATTCACCATCTTTAAGAACGATAAATGAATTTGGTTTGAGTTGGTCTTCAAATTTCTGAGCCATACCAGTTCCGTCTTCAGAGAAGCTGAGATCAAGGTATTGTACTTTTGGCTGTGAAGGATCAGCGTCGTCAATTACGATTGCACGTTGTAAACCAGAGCCAGACTGCCACCATGTAAGAAGAACGTCGCCTTTCTTAGCTTTTTGGTCAGCAGGAATTGGGATAACTAATGAGTTTGGCATGTTTGCATCACCAATCTGTGATGTACCTTCGCCATATTTAGTTTTGTCAGTACTATAGAATATTAAAGTTGATGTAGTTAGGTCTTTTCCGTCTTCAATTGCATTAGGATAGAATGTGTAGCATGAAAGAGCCCAACTTCCGTCAGTAGCATCTTTAAGAGCGATGTCAGATGGGAAGTCCCATGGAAATGGGTCTACTTCAGGAGTTGCTTCAACTGTTGCGGAATCACCTTGAATGCTGTCGGAACTACCGCCGTTTGTTGTTCCGTTGCAACTGCCAAATGCAACAGCCATAGCTGATGCAACAGCAAGTAATAAAACTTTTTTCATTTTTAATAAATTTAGTTAATTAATAAAAGTTAAGCTTCTTTATTTGTTGTTAATATTGTGTTTTCACTGCAAATATACACATACGTTATTAATAATCAAAAAAAATCAATAAAAAAGTTGATATGATAGTTTTTTTTTATACCTTTGCTTCCAAAGTTTGCAATATTTATTCAACTAATTTAACTTATTTTAATATTGAGCATGGGAAAAACAATCCTTTTCACTTTAGGTTTTGCATTAGCGTTAGTATTAACCATTTCTTGTGGTAATAAATCTAATGATGGTAATTGTGATGGATCTTCAGATGAAGTGCCATCTCTTGTAGGACAATGGGAATATAACAGTTTTGTTTATGATTTCCAAAATGAAACTGAGGGTACTTATATGGGAACAATGAAGTTTACATATAAGAATACAGCTGACAGTTTGTATATTACTTATGAGACTTCTAAATCTCCATTGGTTCTTGCATATCGTGTTGATGGTGATAAGTTGATTGTTACAGATTCAAATGGAGTGGATGTGGAGTATAATAAGAAATAATCTTGATTACTGAATTAATAGAGCGTCCCCAAAAGTTTGTGGCTTTTGGGGACGCTTTGTATAATTACAATAAATTGTTCTTATCTGAATGAATCGCTGAGGATTTTAACTTCCACAGAAGGTGCAATGCGCTCATATAGAACATTATAAACGGCATCGAGTATTGGCATATTTACATGATAATGTTTGTTTATCTGTTTCATGCAATATGTTCCGTAATAACCTTCTGCAATCATTTCCATTTCCAATTGTGCTGTTTTCACCGAGTATCCTTTTCCGATCATTGTACCGAATGTACGGTTACGTGAGAAATTGGAATACATAGTAACGAGTAAGTCTCCAAGGTAGGCAGTTTTAATTACTTGTCGTTCCCCGTTTTGTTCTACAGCTTCAAGGAAACGACTCATTTCCTGTACAGCGTTGGCAACTAAAACAGCTTGGAAGTTGTCACCATATTTAAGTCCGTGGCATATTCCAGCTGCAATAGCATATACATTCTTTAATACCGAGCTATATTCAATGCCTTCAATATCAGTAGATACAGAAGTTTTGACATATTTGTTTGTAAGTAGTTCGGCAACAGTTTTTGCGTTTTCAATATTTGTACATCCCACTGTTAGGTAACATAATCTGTCCATTGCGACCTCTTCAGCATGACTTGGTCCGCCAATGGCTGCGATATTATCTGTAGGGACATTAAATGCTTGCTGGAAGAACTGTGAGATGGTGATGTTATCATCGGGAACAAGTCCTTTGATGGCTATACACACCATTTTCTCTCGTAAGCTTGCTTTTAATTTTTTTAAGTGTCCTTTTAGATAAGGTGATGGTGTAACAAATATTAGAGTATCTGATTGTTCGACAATTTTGTTAAGGTCAGAAGAAAAATCAATTCTGTTTACATCAAAATGCAAACTGGTGATATATGCAGGGTTATGACCTAATCGTTTGAATTCTTCGATTCTGTCATCACGTCTCATATACCAATTGATACGTTCTTCGTGGTGCAATACAATCTTTGCGATTGCGGTGGCCCAACTTCCGCCTCCGATTATTGCTACTTTACCTGTGCTGTTGAATTGCATATTGCTTATTTACAGTTTCTCCGATATGGATAGGTATTTATTTGTCTTCGTTGTTTTCTTCGTTGTCGACAACCGTTACTTTTTTAGGTTTCATTTGAGGGAAGAAAAGAACCTCTTGTATTTGAGTTTGTCCGGTGAGGAGCATTACAAGACGGTCGATTCCGATACCAATTCCACTTGTAGGTGGCATACCATATTGTAAAGCGCGTAAGAAGTCTTGATCGATAATCATAGCTTCATCATCGCCTTTGTCAGCAAGACGCATTTGTTCTTTGAATCGTTCTTCTTGGTCAATAGGGTCGTTAAGCTCAGAATAAGCATTAGCCAATTCTTTTCCATTAACCATAAGTTCGAATCGTTCTGTAAGTCCAGCTTTGTCTCTGTGCATTTTTGTGAGCGGAGACATTTCTACAGGATAATCAGTTATAAATGTAGGCTGTATGTAAGTTCCTTCACAGAATTCTCCGAAGATTTCATCGATGAGTTTTCCTTTTCCCATTGTCTCATCAATTTCCATGTGAAGTTCTTTGCATATAGCTCTGATTTCATCTTCGTTTTTGCCGTTTAAGTCGTAACCAGTCTTTTCCTTGATAGCATCGAGGATAGGTAAGCGGCGGTATGGTGCCTTAAATGAAATTACATTACCTCCGATTTCAGCTTCAGGTTTGCCGTTTACGGCTGTGCAGATTGTTTCAAGAAGTTTTTCAGTGAACGACATCATCCAGTTGTAGTCCTTGTATTGAACATATAACTCCATACAAGTGAATTCTGGATTATGGTTTTTGTCCATTCCTTCATTACGGAAGTTCTTTCCTATTTCATATACACCTTCGAAACCACCAACGATAAGTCGTTTTAGATATAACTCAGTTGCAATACGCATGTATAAGTCAATATCTAAGCTGTTGTGGTGTGTGATGAATGGACGAGCACTGGCACCACCTGCAATTGATTGCAGTACAGGGGTTTCTACTTCAGTGTAACCAGCTTCGTCAAGTACTTTGCGGAGTGTGCTTATTGCTTTGCTTCGTTTAAGGAATGTGTCTTTTACACCTTCATTAACTACAAGATCGACATATCTTTGACGATAACGTAGTTCAGGGTCTTCAAATGCATCATAAGCGACCCCGTCTTTATATTTTACGATAGGCAGAGGTTTGAGACTCTTAGCGAGTACTGTTATTTCTTGAGCATGTACGCTAATTTGTCCAGTTTGTGTACGGAAAACAAATCCTTTGATACCTATAAAGTCTCCAAGGTCAAGCAGTTTCTTGAAAACTACGTTATACATATCTTTATTCTCTTCAGGGCAGATGTCATCACGTGTGATATACACTTGAATACGTCCTTTAGAGTCTTTCAATTCGATGAATGAAGCCTTACCCATAATGCGTCGGCTCATCATTCTTCCCGCAATACAAACTTTACGAGGTTCTTGGTTTTCATTACCATTAGCCTCATTATCTTCAAAATCTTTTACTATTTCAGTTGAAAATGCATTTGTCGGATATTCTGCCGCAGGATATGGGTCTATTCCCAAATCGCGCATGGCTTGCAGATTTTGTCTGCGTACAATTTCTTGTTCGCTGAGTTCAGTTGCCCCCATAATATTCTTTTACCTTTGTCTTTATTAGTATTTACAAATTTGATGCAAAGGTACGAAATATTAATGAAAACGAAAATTAAAATGAAAATATTCGTTGTTTTTACATTGTAGAATAGTAAATATTTTTTATCTTTGCACTAATTCTGTATATATAGAAACGATGCGAGAGATATTAAAAAGCAAGGCAAGGCGTATCGAGTTGATAGTGGCTTTGTTTTTATTTATATTAGAGGGGATTATTTACCTGACATTTCGTTCAACGGAGCTAAATATGTTTCGTTTATATGGACGTTATGATTGGGTAGATTCTTTGCGTATTTATGGAGAATCATATTCAGACCTTTTTCCTTATTGGACAAAGTACAGTCTGCCAGACGGATTGTGGCTGTTTTCGTATCTCTTATTGATAGATGCTATATGGAATAGATTTGACAAAAGTTCATGGATTTGGTATTTACTGATGCCAGCAGTGGCATTTGGCAGTGAGTTGTTGCAATTTGTGATGAAAGAATCCTTTACTCCTTGGAATACCGGAACATATGACACAATGGATGTGGTGTGTTATACCTTTGCCGTTATTTTTATTGTCATGATTTATATTTTTAAGTTTAGAATACGTGAAAAATTAGCTACCAATGCTGAAAAAATACATTAAAACGATATTATCATTTATATTGACGGTTGTATATCTTGTGTCTGCCTGTGGTTCAATAGAAGGTCCAGAAATTTGGTTGTATGCAGGTGTTATATGTTTATCATTAATAGGTTATGCGTGTCTATCGTTTTATTATGATACTAAAAAATAAAAGGGGGGCGGCGGCATAATTGATAATTGAAAATTGATAATTGAAAATTGAAAATTGATAATTATTCTAAATTAATGAATCGGGGAAACGGATAATCGAGGAAACGAATAAACGAGGGATTGAGGCAAGAGAAACGCTAATTTTTAACTTTCAATTTTCAACGATCATAAATAGTGTATCCAATTGAAGGCTTTTCGATGTTTTCTATAGTTTAGTTTATTTGCATTGCTGTAGGCTTCTCGTTCGAAGGAGATGTTTAGATAGCCTTTGAAGAAACTCTTATACCTTATTGATTTTATAATCCATTCAGTTACATACCATATATAAAAAAAGAGGAACAGCATTTCTAACTGTTGCAGTGTATGTATGAATTCATGATTCTTTAGTTGAGGCGAAAGGCGGCCTTTTGTAAAAATAATACCAAATAAGTTCATAGCCATATAATGGCGACCTAATGGTAGAATTTTATTGTTGATAATCAGCATATTCGTATGGATTATATAGTTTTTATATATGCAAAGTTAAATATAAATGAATAAATACCAAATAGAGTGTAGTTTTTTTATTAATAATTGATTGTATATTGTCCTTCTATAAATTATTATTACCTTTGCACTGAGAATCGATATTAAATATATAATGATATGAAACTTGATACAAGTAAGGCTGCTGCTTTTCTCGGCGCAGAAGCAGTTGCAAAGTTTGATGCAGATATAAAGGCTGCACAGAATGCGTTGGAAAATGGTACATGTGAAGGAAATGATTTCTTAGGATGGTTACATCTTCCTTCATCAATAACACCTGTTTTTATCGATGAAATCAAGCAAACAGCTAAGGTTTTAAAGGAAAACTGCGATGCTGTTGTTGTTGCTGGTATTGGTGGTAGTTATCTGGGAGCTAAGGCTGTAATTGCAGCTTTAGACGATAACTTCTCATGGTTAAAGCCTTCAGATAGTCCTCGTATTTTATTTGCTGGTAACAATATTAGCGAAGATTATCTTACTGAGATGATTGATTATCTTAAAGGTGTTCGTTTTGGAGTAATTAATATCTCTAAGTCAGGTACAACAACTGAGACAGCTATTACTTTCCGTCTTTTGAAGAAGATGTGTGAAGATCAGCGTGGTAAGGAAGAAGCAAAGAAAGTTATCGTAGCTATTACAGATGCTAAGAAGGGTGCAGCACGTACTACAGCAGACAAAGAAGGTTACAAGTCTTTTGTTATTCCAGATAATGTAGGTGGTCGTTTCTCTGTATTAACTCCAGTAGGTTTACTTCCTATAGCAGTTGCAGGTTATGATATCGCAGCACTTGTTAAAGGTGCTCAGGATATGGAAGCAGCATGTGACATAAATGTTCCATTGGAAGAAAATCCATGTGCTCAGTATGCAGCAATACGTAATGCTTTATATGCTCAAGGCAAGAAGATTGAGATATTGGTTAATTATCAGCCAAAATTACATTTCATGTCAGAGTGGTGGAAACAATTGTATGGTGAGAGTGAGGGTAAGGACAAGAAAGGTATTTTCCCTGCATCAGTAGATTTCAGTACAGACCTTCATTCTATGGGTCAATGGATTCAGGATGGTGAACGTACAATCTTCGAAACTGTGATTTCTGTAGATGCACCAAATAGCAGTCTTACAGTTCCTACAGATGAAGAAAATCTCGATGGATTGAATTTCCTTGCAGGAAAGCATATCGACGAGGTAAATCACATGGCAGAACTTGGAACTCAATTGGCACATATCGATGGAGGTGTTCCAAATATCCGTATCAGCATTCCTAAGCTCGATGAATATAACCTTGGTCAGTTAATTTATTTCTTTGAGAAAGGTTGTGGTATAAGTGGTTTGCTTATAAAGGTAAATCCATTCAACCAACCAGGTGTTGAAGCTTATAAGAAGAATATGTTTGCATTGCTTGACAAACCAGGTTACGAAGCAGAAAGCAAGGCAATCAAAGCACGTTTATAAGATTATAAGATACTGATTCCAGTATAATTATTTGCTAAAATTCTATATGCTCCAGATGTAAGACAACATACTTCTGGAGTATATTTGTTTTCATGCCAAGTCGGCGTAAAATAAAATAGGATGTGCCTATTTTGAAGTGAACCCCGAAAGTTAGACAAAAAACTTTCGGGGTTTATTATGTCTGATAGAAAACAAAAGAAACATGGTTATGTAGAGTGCTTGAAGTACATGCAAATGATCAAAGAAGGAACATCCATTCATGCAATTCACATGAAGTATGGCATAAATGAAGACCGCCTTCATGTTCTATGGAACCGCTATCAATCAGACGGGCGTTCTGGTTTATTTAAAAGAAAGAAT
>JAIKZH010000038.1 GCA_024682395.1 Bacteroidaceae bacterium | reverse complement strand
ATTTATCACAACAATAAATTCTCCAAATATAACTGGGGGAACGGGTATATCGTCCCCACTGGTTCATCCTCTGGTTATGCCTACCGATTCTATATCAGGGACCATCAGGGCAACAATCGTCTGGTGACGACCAGCACAGGTACGGTCAAGCAGACCACGCACTATTATCCGGATGGTGTGACCCATGACAAGAGCACGGAGCAGGGATTGCAGAGATACAAATACAATGGCAAGGAACTTGATAGGATGCACGGTCTTGACTGGTATGACTATGGTGCGCGTCAATATGACCCCACTATTGGACAGTTCACGAGCATGGATCCTCTCTGTGAAAAATACTATCACATAAGCCCTTACGCTTATTGTGCGGGAAATCCTGTGAAGTATGTGGATCCGGATGGAAGAAAAGTTTATCTGTTTTCAACTCAGTTACCTGGGGCAAATTATGTACCATTTGCAACGCATACCTTTTTGGTCGTTCAAGATTCTAATGGTAAAATTACTTATGCAGCATATGGGGCAAGAAATAATGATTGTATTTCTGGTAACGATGCATTAACAAGGTGTAATTATTCAGATGATTTAAAAGCCATCAAAAATTTCTTTGAAGGGAATCAGAAAAGCAATCATGTTAAAGGTATTGATTTGATACCGATTCCAGATGGAATGAGTTCTGATGAATTTGATACAAAAGTAATTAATACCATTAATTCTTTTGGCAATAATTCTAAAATTAAATATAATCTAAATCCGACTGAAGAAACGGAGGGAAATTGCAATTCAAGTTCATCCACCATTTTGATTTTGTCAGGTGTGCCCAAAGAGACTGTGGAACAAATTGGTGATAAGATGCAAGGGATTAATTGGGGGTTCTCGTCAAAGCCCAAACCTTGGACATATATGGAACAAGAAAAAGCTGCGGATAATAAAACCAAACGTTCCATGGAAGAAAAAGAACGTATAGATGCATTACAAAAGGCTTTACAATGAAAAAAGGGGTTTATTTTTATGTCTTATGCTGTTTATGGAACGTGCTGTTTCATTTTGTGACAGGATGTGTCAATTCTGGCCTCCATGATATAATGCATGGATTCCTTATAGCAGTTCTTTTCGTGATTTTGCTATATGCTCCATTGTGTACAGTTTTGGTGTGCCTATATTATAAATTCAACGTTAATAGAAACATCATCAGATTTCCATTACTGTTTTCTGTATCTCCATTTTTAATAGTGTATTGTCTGAAAGTGGATGCAATATGTAGTGATGTTTTCCTCATAGGATGTTTTATTCTTGAGAACATACTTATAATTGGAACATATGGTTACAAACATTTGAAAAAAGTATTTGATAAGACATGAACAGGGGCATCTACAAGATAAGAAAATGGACTTCAAGATCGTGTATGGTGGTGATAATCCCATAGATAGTATTCCCAAGACCTCTATGTAAACAAATCTGCAATATTTAACGTGAGTTCGATAGTATCTTTAACACAAAAAAACGAAACGATCTGTTTCCTCAATTAAATGTCAATCATGAAAAAGGATATTATGTTTTTGCTGAAGCTGTTGCCACTCTTTTGTCTGGCATTAAATCTTCACGCTCAAGGTGTTGCCAGGACAAAACCATCCACTAGTATATACACAAAAAAATCAGTGGAACTACGAACTCTAATGAATATTATTAAGACAAGAGGATACAGAAGAGTCTCTTGAGGACGATAGTATAATATTGCCCCCTAAACAATATTGGAAAAGGGGCATTATAAAAATATGAAATCATGAAGAAATTGAAGAAAACATTAGTTGTGCTTATTTTATGTAACATAATGTTGCTGTTAACGGCAATGACATGCAATGATTCCTACGAATATAGGAGTGTTATCTTTGAAAATCAATCAAATGATACTATCATCACTTGGAGCTCGGGTTGGAAACCAACAACTCCAGAGGCTGTGATAGAATATTATTCTGACGAATGGGCGACGCAAATTCCGCCTCATGAACATTCTGTCGAGTCTTGGGTTGATGAAGAGGATATCATGGTGTATATTTTTGTTATTAAAAAAGCAGACAGAGATTTGTATTCTCAAAAGGAGATTGTTGAGAAAGGTCTTGCGGAGTACTATTCATATAGTTATCAAGATTTGAAGAAAATGGACTTCAAGATCGTGTATGGTGGGGATAATCCCATAGATAGTATTCCCAAGACCTCTATGTAAACAAATCTGCAATATTTAACGTGAGTTCGATAGTATCTTTAACACAAAAAAACGAAACGATCTGTTTCCTCAATTAAATGTCAATCATGAAAAAGATAATTATGATTTTTGTATCAATATTTTTGATCAGTTGCCAAGCACAAAGAAATAATATTTCAGAAGAAAAGAATGTAATCATTTCGACAGATATTGTCACATTCTATTTCCCTCTTCATCGTATCAATCAATACGTAGTGGAGTATACAATGAAGTATTCAAATGGAGATAAACCAGAATATCTTGGAGAGTATGTTTTTCATGTGGATGCTCCATCATATAGGATTGATGTGGTAAAAGAATCATCGCTAGTTATAAACTTCATGTTTGATGAAGCTTTATATGGCATTACCAGAATGATAGATAAGAATGAAGCAATTGTGATAGATAATGAAACTCGGAAGAAGATTAAGTATAAGATGAAATTGCATATTGCATCAATTGGTGGTGAGGGGCATTCATGGTTGGAAACAACAGACTCAAACGGTCGATTATTGTTGACAATACCAGATTGTGCTGCATACGATCATTTCATTTCGAGGGAAAGAGCTATCAAACATGAGTAGGCTAAATGATTGATTCAATGGTTTGTAAAAGAGTTTATAGTGCAGACGGCATCAAATTGTACCACTAAGTCTCTCTATGATTACTATCATAGATTTGACTTCCATAAGAAAAAGTATCTTGTGTGCCACCATGCTTGTATACTTACATGTAATAAATATTGAATATTATTAATTTAAATTGCAAATAGAAAGAAATGAGCATTAAAGAAATCGCTGACGCATACGATGTGAAATATGAATTAATCGGTACTGCAGACTCGGATTTTGTACCTCTTGTTGTTTTCAACAAAAAAAATGCCTGTAAAATCATTGAAAAACTCCGTTTTGAATGTGTCCCGATTACGGGTTGCGTTGTTTGGAGGATAACGGGTGAAGAAGTGAAAGCACTTATGCCCATTTTTGAGGCAACTCGATTCCACCAAGAATCGTGTCCGGCATTTTTACAAAGAAGTTGTGATGAAGCCTTTGCTTTTGTCAAGAATTATCCGCAATATACAAATGATATGTATTTTGAGTTTTAGCAATCTATTCGGTTT
>JAIKZH010000015.1 GCA_024682395.1 Bacteroidaceae bacterium | reverse complement strand
ACAGAAATATACCCAAAATTATGCTTTTGCCTTATTGATATTTATGGGATTCTGGTTCTTTTTTACTTTCACCTATTTACGTCAAGTCTTGGCGGCTACGTTTGCATGGTATTCCATAAAGTATATTTTAAATAGGGACTTAAAGAAATTCATAGCTGTAATGGTCTTGGCATTCTCTTTTCATAATTCAGCAATCATATTTTCCCCATTATATTTTGTTCCGATAATAAAGTTTAAGCGTGATGTCATCATTTATATAGCAGTTGTGATGTTTTTATTAGGTTTGTCAGGTTTACCTTCATCATTATATGAGGCATATGGAGAGGCCTCTGGATCGCTTGCACGTGCTCATGGCTATAGTGGGGATAGTAATGCCCGCTGGGCATATTTGATAGAAGCTTTTGTGATATTGTTCTTTATATTCCGTAATTATGATGCTTTGTTTCAAAGTAAGTTGCAGACATTGATGACCAATATGGCAATTATATTTGCTCTTATTTTAGTTTTTTTCTATAACTCCGAAAATGGTGGTAGATTGACTTGGTTTTATATGATTGGTGTAATTGTAACATTATCGAATTTAGCATTATCAAACATCCCCAACAAATCAGATAAGAATTTTGTTCTTGTTTTATGTTTAGTACTTTATATTCGTATCGTATTATCATGGGGCATATTACTATATCCATACAAAACATTCTTAACTCCAGGAATTCGTGAAAGAGATTATATTGAGAGAAAATACGAATATGATCATAGTTATGATAATAATAAATTCTATAGGTAAGTTATTCTTCCTAATTAATAGATCAATAGTTTTAACAAAAACATTTAAAACTCTTGTCTGTACATCATTGCTCTATAAGAAATTATTATCACATCGTTATAATATGTTATGAATACTATAATTATTTAGTAAACACCAATAATATAAATTAATATATAAGTTATGTGGGTTTATTTATTAATAATCTTTTTGATTCTCGTTTTAGCATATAGGGAGTGCTATGGCGCCTATTTGTCTAAAAAAGGTTTGATGCTGGTGGTTATGGCATTAGGCATGTTTGTCGGTTTAGGAGATATGTTGGGTGGATATGACAGATATATTTATGCGAATCTGTTTGATGAGTTGTCTGATCAGATAATGCATAATGATTATAATTTCTGGAAAACAAATCTTTTTGATATGTATATGTCGGATATTGGTTATTGTTGGCTAAATGTTGCAATAGGATTTATAACTCGTAACAGATATATTTTTATATTGTTGGTAACGATCTTTATATATATAAATATTTATAATGCGATAAAGAGATATACAAATAATTATGCATTGGCATTGTTGGTTTTTATGGGATTCTGGTTCTTCTTTACATTCACTTATCTGCGTCAGGTGCTTGCTGTATCATTTGCATGGTATGCTATAAAGTATATACTGCAACGCAATTGGAAGATGTATCTGCTTATTATAGCAATTGCGATTTCTTTTCATAATTCAGCATTTATTTTTGCTCCTTTATATTTTATTCCAGTTAGGAAATACAGACGTAATACAGTTCTTGGTATTGCAATAGTTTGTTTCTTATTAGGAATAACAGGAATTCCTTCGTTAATATACGATGCATATGATGAAGTTGCTGAATATGCGGGCGTTAAGACATCATATACAAATATAGATACTGCTCGTTGGGCATATATCGTAGAAGCTGTTTTGATATTGTTTATTATACACAGAAACTATAATATATTGTTTGAGAATAAGTTAAAGACATTGATGACAAATACATCAATCATCTTTTGTATGATTCTTATGTTGTTTTATAATTCAGAAAATGGAGGACGAATGAGTTGGTATTATGTAATAGGAATTGTTGCAACTCTATCCAACTTAGTTGGAATGGCTTCAAAGAACATGTTATTAAATCGCCATTTTATTATTATATTATGTTTCTGTCTATATATGCGTATTCTGTTAGCATGGGGTGTTTTAGTATATCCATATAAAACCTTCCTTACTTCAGGTGTTAGAGAAGGTGACTTTATTGAGATGGAATATGAATATGATCATGATTATGATGAGAACAAGTTCTATAGATAAGGCAACAAGTTGTAAGCAACTTGTTGCAATAACTGTTTTTACTCCTACATATAATCGTGCAGGATTGTTACCCCGATTGTATGATAGTTTGAAACAGCAGACATTTACTGATTTTGAATGGGTGATTGTTGATGATGGTTCTGTGGATAATACTGAAGAGGTGGTGAATAAACAGATAATAGGTGATGAGCATAGTTTTCAGATTAAATATATTAAGAAGGAGAATCATGGTAAACATACAGCTGTGAATGTTGGAGTAAAACATGCTCAAGGGGAACTTTTTATGATTGCTGATAGTGATGATATCTTACCTGATGATGCTTTGAATATCGTTTCAAAGGAATATCAAGCAGTCAAACATGATCCTTCTTGTGGCGGCGTATGTGGATATATGGCTCATAGTAATGGAGAGGTTATTGGCAAGGGATGTGATGCAGATTTTCTGGATGCTAATTCCATTGATATGAGATATAAATATCATATACAAGGTGATATGATGGAGGTATTCAGGACTGATGTGTTGAAGGAGTTTCCGTTCCCTAAAGTTGACAATGAACGTTTCTGCCCCGAACAATTGGTGTGGTTTCGTATTGCTCAGAAATATTATCTAAGAGTTTTCAACAAGGTGATTTATACACGCGATTATCTTGCTGACGGATTAACAAGTAATATTGTTAGGATAAGAATGAATAGCCCTGTGGCTTCATGTATGACATATTCTGAGATGCTTAATTATGATATACCTTTCGCACAGAAGATAAAAGCAGCAATTAATTATTATCGTTTTGCATCTTGTTTGAAGAATAAAACAGACAAAAATCAATTATCCTCTCCTTGTTTATGCTGGGCGATATTTAAACCATTAGGGTATTTGATGCACTTAAAAGACTTATCAATTTGAATATGTTGAGGTATTATATACTAAACATAGACTATAAATGTAAAAGAAAACCGAGAATACCCTTTTTCCTGGTTACGACAATGTCTCAGATGATGTGTCTACATGCTTTTTCTTACGAATAAACTCGCAGATAAAGCCTTCATCCCCTCTATTATCCCTTGCAGGGTACCAACCTGGAAAAAGAAAAACCTCGCTCTCGCTAAAAAAGAGTGTTAATGTGATGATACAAATGATTAATTTTTTCTTGGTTTTTCTTTGTGATAGTTTCAATCCGTTAGGATAAGAATTGTTAATTGATAATTATTTCGTTGCTCCTGATGATATTGCTGCGCAATATTGTTTTTTTATAACTTCGTTAGAACTCTAGATTTACATAATCTAATCCTCACCTCAACAAAGATTAAGAATAAATTCTTATCTCTGTATTCGGTTCGTCAAGAGTTCTTGTGAAACAATAAAAACAACATATCTTGATATGTTTTGACAATTTATCGAATTGATAATGAAGATATTACATATAGCTAATACATATAGGTTCTCTGGTGCAGAGAATGTGATGTGTCAAATTATTAATATGTTTAAGGTGGCATATTCTGATATTGAGATGGCGTATGTCAGTCCTGATGGCTCGATAAAGGATGCTTTACGTGACAGAGGAGTGAGGTTCATTCCACTTAAGTCAATGTGTGTAAGCGAACTTAAACGGGTATTTAATGAGGAAAAACCCGATGTGGTGCATGCACATGACATGAAAGCAAGTTTCATCGCTTCTTTGGCATGTGGAAACATCAGACTTATTTCACATCTTCATAATAACGATTATGCAAACAGACGAATAAGTCTTAAATCATTGGCATTTCTTATGTCATCAATAAAGGCTCATCATATATTCTATGTATCACAAAGTTCATACGAAGGATTTATTTTTCATAGATGGTTTAAGAATAAGTCATCGGTATTATATAACATAATAGATATCAATGAACTTTATAGGAAGGCCGAGATTGATAAAGGTGAATACAATTATGATGTTATTTATCTTGGCAGATTGACATATCAAAAAGATCCACTTAGGTTACTCAAAGTAATTAAGGGTGTGGTGGAGAAGAAACCTGATGTGAAAGTCGCTTTTATTGGTACTGGAGAAATGGAGGATGAAGTAAGAAAGGAAATGAGCATACAAGGTCTTGATAAAAACGTGGATATGCTCGGATTCATCGCAAATCCAACTAAGATCCTTATGTCCTCTAAACTGATGGTGATGACATCCAGATGGGAAGGAACTCCTATGTGTGCATTGGAATCTATGGCTCTTGGCACTCCAATCATTTCAACTCCTACTGATGGACTGAAAGTACTTATAAAGGATGGTATCTCTGGATTTATCAGTAATGACGATGATGTACTGGTTAACAGAATTATTCAAACTCTTTCTGATAACGAATTACGCAAACATCTCTCTGAGGCTTGTATTAAAGATGCAAAACAACGCAATAACATCAATAATTATGTACGTTCTATAATGAATGCATACGTAGGAAGTTGAATCTTTTTTTATGGGTTACTTGCACTCCCTGTGCTATCAAATAAACGAAAAACCTCGCTCTCGCTAAAAAAAGAGTGTTAATGTTATGATACAAATGATTAATTTTTTCTTGGTTTTTCTTTGTGATAGTTTTAATCCGTTAGGATAAGACTATTAGTGGCATGAATATGGTGGCAGTTTACTCACAGCCAGATTCAAGACGATAACAAAGTCAATGCACAAAGTGCAGAAACTATCTCAAAGTGTTTTCTATGTATTCTTCTTTGCTTATAGTCAGTAATTTACATAAATCATGACTGAATTTAAATATTGTATATGCTCTTATATCAATTATCCTCTCCTTGTTTATGCTGGGCTATATTCAAACCATTAGGGTATTTGATGCATATGAGAGACTTATCAATTTGAATATGTTGAGGTATTATATACTAAACATAGACTATAAATGTAAAAGAAAACCGAGAATACCCTTTTTCCTAGTTACGACAATGTCTCTGATGATGTGTCTGCATGCTTTTTCTTACGAATAAACTCGCAGATAAAGCCTTCATCCACTCCATTATCCCTTGCAGGGTACCAACCTGGAAAAAGAAAAACCTCGCTCTCGCTAAAAAACAGATTTTTATGT
>JAIKZH010000085.1 GCA_024682395.1 Bacteroidaceae bacterium | reverse complement strand
GCAAGACTCTCAATGGCAAAATGGTATAACAAAGTGGAAGAGGCTGGATTTCATTCATTCAATGTCATTGCTGCCACATTCTATGAACACTATGATGATATACTCAATTTTTACAACAACAGATCGTCTAATGCTGCTGCTTAGTCATTCAATGCAAAAGTCAAGGCTTTTAGGGCTGCACTTAGGGGAATCAGAGATGAGAAATTCTTCCTTTATAGGCTTGCTATGATATATGCTTATCCCCACTAATTATCTACTGAGCCGATATATGCTTATCCCCACTAATTATCTACTGAGCCATCTTATTTTGTTTTAATAAAAATTTGACAACAAAATAATATTTACAATATCATTTACATAGATTTTAATAGAATTTATGTAGATTTTTTAATGGTTCATGCCATTATATAAAAAACTGAGGACGGCTACATTCCCATGCAACTATCCCCTAAAAATGATAAACACCTATTTACTACTTATATGCAAAGGTAACAATTATTTAAATAATGTGAAAATATATCCCATAAGATTGACACAAAATTTAATAAATTGCATTTTGATCACGAAAAACCACCTTTTTGCAAACTACACATTACAAATTATATTCAATTTATAACATTTAATGTTATTATTTTAATATTTACACCTATTTTATCTAATTCAATTTGTATTATTTTTCCACGAAGATATTTATCAACACAAACAATAGCAAAGATTTTGCTTCAGTTAATAAAAATAATGATTCAAAATTTATGATTATTTTTTCTATGATGAAAAAAAAGTATAACTTTGTTGTGAAATAAATAACCAATATTAAACTAACAAAGTCATGAAATCATTAAAATTATTATGCTCGGCTCTTTATTTAACAGTCGGAATCTCATTATCAAGTTATGCACAAAATAAAGTTCTACAAACTGAAATTGTAGAAGATGGCGGTACAGGACCATTTAAAGCGATAATGAAAGAAGAACCTAACTTAGAAGCTCACACAGTGTTTGCTCCTCAAGATCTATCAATATTCAACAAAAAGAACCCTCTTCCTGTTTTGGTGTGGGGAAATGGTGCATGCACTAATTCGCCTTGGGAACACTATAAATTCCTAAACGAAATAGCCTCTCATGGTTATTTAGTTATCGCAACCGGCTTCTTTCCTAAAAATGGCGCACCATACCAAGGTGAGATGTCAACAGCTGAACAACAAATAGAATCAATAGAATGGGCAATATCACAAAACAGCGACAAGAATAGTCCATATTACAATAAGATAGATGTAAAGAATATAGCAGCAGCTGGTATGTCATGCGGAGGTTTACAGACTTTATTTAATTGTGCCGACAAACGCTTGAAGACATTAATGATATGCAACAGCGGTCTGTTTATAAACCCAACAAACGCCATGCCTCAAATACCTATGCCATCAAAAGACAAACTTAAAGAGATAAAAGTTCCAATTATATATATATTAGGTGGTGAAACCGACATAGCATATAATAATGGAATGGATGATTTCCACCGCATAAATCATGTTCCTGCATTCGCGGCTAACTACCCTGTCGGACATGGCGGAACATACAGAGAGGCTCACGGAGGTGAATTCTCTATTATCGCAACTGCATGGCTTGATTGGCAACTTAAAAACGACAAGAATGCTGCACAATGGTTCCAAGGAGAGAATTGTCTGTTATCACAACGAGAGAAATGGACTATTGAGAAAAACGATAAAATTGACAAATAAGCATTAGATTTAGCAGATTGACAATATAGCTATCAACTCAAATAAAACGAAAGCATTCAAAAAAAGCGGGCAACCATTAAATTGTTGTCCGCTTTTACTTTTATTATCAATTGTTGAACAAATCAATAATATGAATCATTTATTTCACAAGTCTAACCTCGTATATTTCACCGACTTGTCTGCCTTGATGAGATTTGAACATCACACGGATTTGAGTCTTTCCTTTCAACATTTCTGATGGGATTTCATATTCCTCTATCTTAAACTGAGAAGTACGCCACTTATGAGTATTGTTAATACTCTTCATCAACTGACCATCAATAAGAATGTAAAATTCTGAACTTTTCCAGTCATCTTGTCCCCAATATTTAACTCGAAGACTTAATTTCTCTTGACCGCCTGTCTGCATCAGATAGCTGAAATAATGTCCGTTGCGTGCATCACGGAAGAACACATCGTTAGTATTACCAGTGTTTGAACCATCTGTTTCCATCTTATGGTCTGTTTCTGGTTGTTGCTCACCAGGTTGAACCTTATCGGTTGTACGAGCTTCAAGTTGTTCTCTTTCCTTTTCTTGTTGTGCCAAGTTGTTAATATAATCTTTATAGCTTTCTTCATTAAGAGCGAGCCAATAAATCATATATCTTGAATCATGAATTTCGAAGAAAGGTTGCAACTCGCCTTGTATAGGATTCTCCATGTGTGTTGCAAGTGTGAAATGCAATGGTTTATCTGCAATTGGTTTTATATCCGAGGTGATATCATCAAGATCCTTTGCAACAAGGAATGGAGCCTGATCAATAGGAAGTTTTCTTCCTCCTGCATATTGACCGAAACGACTATCATCGGCAATAAGAGAACGCAAGTCTTCTGTACCAGTTTTCATACCCAAAAGGATTGGTCCGTGCATCAATGCTACATATTGTGGAACATTAGGCATGTGCTTGATTGTATTTTCCATAGGGAAAGTAACTTCCAAGACATCGCCTTTCTTCCATTTGTGATCTATGCAAATATAACTTGAAGGATTAGCATTGATTATTACGTCGTTTCCATTAATCTTAACTGATAAATTACCGGCTTTCACCCATCCTGGGTAACGAAGCATAAGTTTGAAATCTTTCTTAACTTTTGTTATTGTAATCTTACTTGTTTCAGAATATGGGAAAGATGTTTCCTGACGAAGAGAGACACCTCTTTCTTTCCATTGCAGTTCAGAAGCGACGAAAAGATTCACGAAAAGAGCATCATCTTTCTTTGTGTAGATAAATTGTCCGTATTTTCCATGATTCTCCATACCTGTACCCACACAGCACCACATTGCTTCATTTGGAGCAGAATAGTTACGATAGTGACGAGGACGAGCTGATGTGAAATACACATAACCACCATGTTCTGGATGTTGAGTTGAAAGAATATGATTAAATGTAGCTAACTCATAGAAATCTGCAAAACGTACTTCTGGAGAGTGACGATGAAGGTCTTCTGTCAACTTCAGCATATTATTTGTATTACATGACTCAGGACCATCGATATCATTAACAAAGTCGATACATGCTTCTTTACTTGGGAAATGCTCACGACGGCTATTACCCCCAAAAGCAAGACTTCTTTCATTTGTAACTACATTCCAAAAGAAAAGACTTGCAGAATGATAATATGCATCATTTGTCAACTCTGCAATTCGTTCAAATCCAACAACTTTAGGTACCTGAGTATTTGCGTGCATATTATCAAGACAATCTTGATGTTGCATCATTGGATTCAATAATTTCTTATGAGCAAAGCGTTTTGCGCAATCCATATATTTCTGTTCGCCTGTCATTGCGTATGCATCGGCTAGAACTTCATCCATACCTCCATGCTCATTATCAAGCATTCTTTCCATCTGCTCATCACTAAGGTCTTTAGTGATAAAAACTGCCCAATCACAGAATTTCAAGAATAACTTCTTGGCATCTTTGTTGTCGCAATACAACCATGCATCACGAAGTCCTGCATACATCTTATGTAAGTTATAGAATGGTGCCCATGAGTTGAAATATGGTCCAAAATCACCTTTCTTAAAGGCGGTCCATAGTTGTGCACTCTTTGGGAAACCACCAACATAATTCCAACCCCACTCAGGATTATTCTTTGTGTTTGTTTCCCAGCAAGTTTTAAGTTCGGATATCATGTATTCCATTCGTTTGCGGCATTCTTTATCACCTGTCGCAGCATTCATAGCCAAAGCAGAAAGGTAATGTCCTCCAACATGCCCGTCGAGTCCATCCCAGTTTGGATAAGTAGGAGCCTTTGGAGTTAATCCAGCCTCTTTTCTATATGGAGCGAGCATTCGGTCGCAATCATACTTCAATAAAACTTCGATATTCAAATCGCGTGCTTTCTTTAAAGGACCATCCAAAAGAGTCACATCTTTCAATGGGAACTCATTCTCATACAACTTGTCTTGAGCCGTGATGTTTGTCATTGAACAACATGCAACAGCAAAAACAAATATAAATTTCTTTTTCATCTGTTGGTTAAAAATTATATGATTAGTAAAATAATAATAGTTCTTTAGGATATTTATAATGAATAAATCTATTATGTTGTTAATTCAACTATTATAGTGATTATACAAACTATGTGACATCTGACAATAGTTCAGAAGGTGGCAACGGTTTGATTTTCTTACCATTATCTTGTTTTGCGCCCAAATTAGTCAGTTGTCGGGCTGCGATAATAATACTTTGTCCAGACTCAGCCGTTGTGGTTTGTACGTCTCTATATGCGTCGGATATTTCATTTATCAAATCGCCTACTTTCTTAAATCTTTGAGAGAACAACTGCACTCTATGTACTATATTATCAGCACATTGCATTATTCGCTCTTGATTCTTTGTTTGTTCAACTAAAGTCCAACTTTCTTTTGTCAACCTTAATATTGCATATAAGTTCTGGCTACCAGTAATAAATACATTCTTGTCAAAAGCATATTTCCACAAGCCTGTGTCATTACAAAGAGCCAATTGCAATGCAGTTTCGCTGAACATATACATTATTACATAATTCAGACTTTGATGACCTTTTTTAATATAAGCACTATAGTTCTTGCGAGATAGTTCATCGACATGTTTTCTTACACTTGCTATATGCGCTTTTAATGCAGCTTGTCTTGTAACTTCATTATCAGCATTCATATACTCTTCAAATGCCGTGATTGACATTTTAGAATCAATTATAGCATCTCTGTTGTCTGTAAAGTGTAAAATAACATCTGGTATCAGGCGATGTCCATCATCGTTTAAGATAGTATTTCCAGATTCATCGCGTAGGGTTTCTTGAATATCAAAATGAATACCTTTTTCAAGTTCCATACTCTCAAGAAGTTCCACAAGTTTAACTTCTCCGAAATTTCCTTGTGTTTTAGTTTCAGCTGTCAATGCGCGTGCTAAATTGTCAGCCTTAGTTCCTATATCCATGGATTGGCGCATCATCAACTCAATCTGGGTCTTAAGAGCTGAAGTAGATTCCATTGTAGATGTTTTATTCTTATCTACAGTTTCTCTCATTAGTTTTATCTCTGATTGCAAAGGATCGAGAATGGCTCCTATCTGCTGTTTGTTTGCCAACGACAATTCCTCCTGACGAGTTTTCAAAAGATTTTGTGTTGCATTGAGCATTTGCTCCTTAACGAGATTTATTTGATTTTGGATAAGAATCTCACTCTTATGAAGCATTTCCTCATTCTGTTTTAACTTCTCAGCAGCATCTTCACGCAGTTTTTCCATCTGCTCTTGTAGGTTTTCAAGAGAAGATTGTTTTTGAGCTTTCTCTATTTTTAATTGAGTAATAGTATCTTTTAATAAATTAATCTCTTCGTCCTTTTCATCTAATTTCGAAGAGAGAGCAGCTTCACGTTCTTCTAACTGTTTGTTTTTCTTATTTAGAAGAATATAAACAATAATGGTTGTAAATATTCCCAACAAGACCCCTATTAATAAAGATTCCATATAATGAATTGGTATAATATAGTCAATAGTATTCGTTAATAGCTACAAATATAATATTTTTATATCAAAATCCACATAAATGTAATGTTTTTTAAGACTTT
>JAIKZH010000037.1 GCA_024682395.1 Bacteroidaceae bacterium | reverse complement strand
TATATTAGGCGCGCGCGAGGATTTTAACCAAAACAACCCCTTTAAGGCACTTTTACGAGTTTTTAAACTTACACTCTTTTGGCACTCACACAAAGGCAAGAAAACGACTTTTTATGGCGGATTTAACATATTTTCACAATTAAGAAGGAAGAAAAAGTTGAAAATTCGGCGGATACGGAATGAAAAATGGGATGGCTTATACACTAAACCATCCCATTACGACTATATTTTTGAATTTATTGTTTTTGATTTCTTATTACAACGACATATATTAGTAGGATTATATTCATCATAAGAGCGTATATAATGGCTGGTATGGCGATGGTAGAATCATTGAAGACAAAAGGACTTGCAGCCAAGGCTATTGCTTGAGCCGCATTTTGCATACCCACTTCAATGGTTATGGTGCGTTGTTCCTTATTGTTGAGTTTTAATAATTTACTAACTATCATTGATATTCCAGCCGACAGAAGTATCAAACATATAGCGCAGAGTCCTAATGAGCCGAAGTATTTGATTATATTCTCTTTATGTTGAAAAAAGAATATAGCAATTAATAACATCAACGCTGGAAAAGCACATTTACTTAATACTTTTTCGATTTTACGTGCTGTCTTTGAGAAAAAGCTGCGAACTAAGATACCGAGAATGACTGGCACCAACATAGTTACTATGTTCTGAACGAAGAGATTACCTATAGGTAATTGAATGGAAACAGAAGAAGCAACCGCCATTTGTAGGATAAATGGTATTGTAACGAGGGTGATTATCGAGCTCAATGCTGTCAGAGACACAGAAAGAGCGACATCTCCTTTTGCAAGCATTGAAAAAATATTACTTGATGAACCACCAGGGCAACAAGCGATCAAAATAAGTCCTAATGAAAACGCAGGAGAAAGATCAAACACGTTTGCAAGGAAAAAAGCCACCAGTGGTAAAAAAAACAACTGTCCAATGAGTCCTACTATAACGGCTTTAGGACGATGTATAATCATTGCGAAATCAGACCATTGTAAAGTTAAACCAAGGTCGAACATGAGTAATGTTAAAATTGGGAGTACGATTAAAATGCTATTCATTATTATTGTTTGAATTTATTATAATAAATGATGTGTTTAGTATAAAACTACACAATCACGAAACTAAGTTAATTATATTCACATAAAAACTCGTTGGTTGAATTATGATGAAAGTCAACCAACGAATAAAAGTTATCTAAGGAGAATTGTCAGCAACAGTTAGTCACAGGGTTAGAACAGATTTCGGAGATTTTCATCCATCCTTGAGTCTTTGTTGTTCCCACATAGACCTTTACCCATTCACCTTTTATTTCTACGGGATGAATTGCTGTAAAATCGGTGCTTTTGAATACGACTTTAGATTTATCAGATGGTGTTGCATATAGAGTTACACCTCCTGCGCCTAATCCAGATGCGCCAATAACCGAGTTATGAATCCAATATCCGCTATTAGAGCCCTTTAGTTCACGAGGACCGTCAGAATCGAATTCAAGAACTTCATCGTTATGTATATGGCACCATCCGTTTTGGATTTTGTCAATACATAAATTATAAATGCCATCAGGAGCAAGAGTGGCAACGATTTTTCCGTTTGGTGCATTTCTTATGTTAGTTGCTTCACCACTTTTATCCATAACATATAAGTCGAGGTACTGATTTGCTACATCAACATAATCGAATGTCATGCCATTCCATTTCAACAGATGATATCTTATATCTTCCTCACCACGCACATCTCTGATACGTATATCTTTTCCCTTACAAGGTAATTCAAGAAAACAATGGTTTGTTTGTTTTTGAACCCACCCATTAAAAGGAGGATTGTCGAGAGGAATTAATTGTTTTGTTGTTTCGTCATACTGATACACACGGAAACCAGTGTCATAGAAATATTTCATATCAGGGTCGTCCTCCATAGACACAACATTATAGAAGCCCCAACGAGATGATATTTTTTTTATGGTAACCTGAGGCATATAGCCGCAATTGTCATAACTAACAATAAAGAGTTTTGTACCATCTTTACGATTCCAATAGCTGGCGTTATATTTCATACGTCCGTCGCCTTCTTCATAAAATGCAAAATATCCGTTTTTGACATCAAACATTTCCTGTTCAAGGAAATCGTCGGAAAGTATATCTAAAGACTTCACGAATTGTTGTATTCCTACCCCACCCTTTACTTTAAAATTTTTACCTAATTGTTGCCATATTGGTTCAGAAGCAAAAGCATATAAATTAACTAATAATGCCATTGCCAAAACAAAGATTTTTCTCATTTTCATAAAATTTAGTATTCTTCACATTATATTATATATATTTTTCATTTTCGATTTACAAATATACATTTTTTATAATAATGTATGGTTTGTAATAGAATTGGGTATATGTATCTTTATAAATTAGAATCGGGGGTGACAGAAATAAAAATCAGAACAATTTGTGTACATTATTCATTTTTATTCAAAATAATTTATAATTTTGCATCATAAGAGATTTGATATAAGTAAAATTACAGAATAACATATGCAGAAGTTTGTTATTACTCTTGACGGGGAACTAAGATTTGGAGATGTTAATAGACACAAGGGACTGTTGCCCATGGGAGACAACGAATGTCATGGAGGAGGATTTTGGAAAATACACGAAGGTGGGATGAGTATAGCTCTATACGGACGTTCATATGATTATGGTGGTCCAGATTTCAGTATGATTAATTCTGTGGATTGGGCAGGTATCGGAGGTAAGTTCATACCATTGATCTACTACCCCAATTATCCTGAGTTGGACAATCCCGAATACATCAAAATATATTAATATGTACATTAATAACGAATACAAATAAAAACTGAATAAAGAAATATGGCAGACTGGAAAAGTGCTTTAAGTGCATTATCAGGTTTAAATGAAGAGGAATCACCAAAACAAGATATTGTAAAAGAGCAGAAGAATACAATAGTATCAAAAGGCAAACGTGAAGGAATTGTTTATTCCACAAATAAGGATTATGAATATTGTGAGGACGTGATTGAAGAGCCTGAAACATTGCCTAAGCAACAGCAGAAGTTGCGTCTAAATATAGAAAAGACAGGACGAAGCGGTAAGACAGTTACAATAATAAAAGGATTTATTGGAACAGAGGATGATTTAAAGGCGTTATGTAAGACATTAAAACAGAAATGCGGAGTCGGCGGAAGTGTCAAGGATAACGAAATTATTATCCAAGGAGAGCTGCGTGCTAAACTCACAGAATTATTAAAGAAAGAAGGTTATTCACAAACTAAATAATAAGAATATGAAAAGAATATTATCATTATTTATTGCGTTCACATTGTTACTTTCATGTAATGCGCAAACAAACAATCCGTCAAGTTATCAAACAACAAATAATACAGGTATGGAAAAGGTATATAAGTTTATCAAGCAATGTAAGACATATTATATTGCGACAGCAGATGGTGATCAACCAAGAGTACGTCCATTTGGTACAATAAACATGTTTGAAGGCAAATTATATATTCAAACAGGTAAAAAGAAACGAATTGCGGCTCAGTTGGCATCTAATCCAAAAGCAGAGTTATGCTGTTTCGATGGAAAGCAATGGATTAGATTATCAGGCGAGTTGGTTCCAGACGAACGAGTAGAAGCAAAGAAAGCGATGTTGGATGCATATCCTGAATTGAGAAACATGTATAATGAAAACGATGAAAATACAATCGTTTATTATTTCAAGAATGCAACAGCATACTTAACATCATTTAGTGCAGCAGAAGAGGAAATTAAATTTTAAGACACGTTCGAAAGTACTCAATTTCGGAGAATTAGAACAAATTGAGTTGTGACTGGATTTAATTTATCCTATTGAAACGAAATAACACCAACAACAGATATTGCAAGTCATTATCGTTGTTGGTGTTAATATGTTTATAAATAAGGGAACATCATAATTACATTGGATTAATTACAATATCTTTCAGAAAAGCATTATACTCTTCTTCAAAATTAGGAGTAAAGAATCCGGTTCCCAATTTTTCTTGTATTTCTTGTTTTGAGAAGAATCTGCCACCTGCAAGTTCTGTTGCAGAAGGTTTCACTTCACCATCATACACAGCCATGAAGACATGTACAAATTCTTTATCGATTTTTCCCTCAAAAACATATTTTGTTATTGATTTGGGCAGGAATGAAGTAAGACCTAATTCTTCGGACACTTCTCTTTTTAGTGCTTCTTCAACTTCTTCACCATATTCAATATGCCCTCCACAAGCAGTATCCCATTTATTAGGCTGTATTGGTTTCCATTCAGGACGAAGTTGCAGATACAATTCACCTTTAGAATTGAAAAGATGCAAGTGAACTACGGGATGTAAGATTCTTGTTCCACAGTGAGCTTCACCACGTTTTACGACACCAATGACCTTACCATTATTATCGACCCTTGGTAAGAGTTCATCATCGTTATCTTTATTCATTGTATGAAAAACATTTTACTGATTAAAGATTTAGATTTCGAAGTCCAAACATGTACGTTGCACAGTATATGGGCGCACCTTAGTATTAGCAACCTCAACATGAGCAGGATGTGTGGCGTAAGCTTTTAATGCCTCAGCACTTTCGAGAGTACTATCGAGCATAACGTCACAATTAGAAGAGTCCAAACGTCCACTTATATTAACTTTGATTTCAGTCAAACCAGGAACGACGCCTAAAAGCCCTTCAAGTCCTTTTTTAATATCAGCTTTCACATTGTTTTTTTGTTCCTCAGATAACTCAGGATTCAATGTCCATAGAATAATATGTTTTACCATAACTGTCTTTATTTTATTTAATCGTTATTTTATTTTGCAATACAAAAGTACAACATTTTTTCGTAACAGATAACACTATAGGTGATATTTTTATACCTAAAAGCGGTTTGTCGCAAGAAAAAGAAAGAAAAATAATTAGGCGGAAAGTAAACAAAAAAAATCTCCTGACAGTTAATTAAAACCATCAGGAGAATTTTGTTAGATATTCACGAAATACTATTTCAGACTGATTGCAGACACGATTCTAATACCCCATCCAGGTTGTACTATTATTGCGACACCTTTATCATCACCTGTAGTTGGAATATTATAAGTCACCTCAGTACCATTCTGTAGTAAGCCAACTGCAGCAAAGCGTTTGATGCCCGGCCAATAACGCCAATGTAATGCTTCATAATCAGTTACATTCTTTTCGTCATTAGAAAGATTTGACCAGTCAATGTCCAGAGGTTCAGCAGCAGTTTTTGACATATCACATATCCAAATCTTAGCAGGAAGAGAATTGATTAGAACAGAACCTGGGTCAGCTCCTGTCACTTCATAATCGATATTATCGATAATATAAGCCATACCATCGATGAATGCACCTTGTCCGTTTGGATAATGTTCAGGTCGAGCAGCCTCAGAAATAGTTCCGATATTAGGATTGAATGTACATAAAGTCTGAGCGCCCCATGAGAATGAACCATCTTGAGATCTGAAGACAGGATTGAAATATCCGGTTATACCATGGTGGAATGAGAAGTAATTATCATAATCAGTCTGCCACAGAGCTTTGATATTATCAACAGAAGCTACACCTTCATTGAATGTCACCTCACTAAAATGAGTTACGTGTGAGTTATTATTAGGATGACTAACATAATAAAGAGTTCCATTGAGGGCGAATAAATCCTTACCACTCGCCAACAATTCAACTTGTTCAGGTGAGCCAGTATATTCCTCTACATCTACGCCATAACGGCTATATTCACCAATTGTGATTTTTTCACCATCTGCAGTAAACGCACAAGCTTCACCCGTTCCGTAAAAGTTATGTGCATTTAATGTTTCATCGTTAGTTAATATAGTACCGATAAAACCATCAGTTGTTGGTGCGACAAACATAGCCTTAGTATATTCACCTTCAGATGAGCTTAAAATAGTTTCTTCGAGAGAATTTCCGACAGCTTCTAAGAGAACTACTTGGCGGTTATTGTTTACATATACAATACCATCACCATATGGTTCAGCTAATCCACATACATCCTTATCAGATTCCAAATCACCATTTATATATCTAATTTCATCTGGTGCATTTTCCCATTTAAAGATTGCTCCATCCTCTAAGCGGACAAGATAATTACGACAAACTTCTTCAGATACCCTTGTACTCATAAGAGTAACAATTTGATCCATAGTAAGATTGTATTTATCTAATCCCTGCATATCACCTAAATATTCCATATTACATCCATACATCCAAGCCCATTTATCACCAATAGGATAAATATAGTGAAGAGACAAAGCCAAATCCTTCTCAATATCACGAACGAAGAAAGCTTCATCCTCATTTAGATTAAGAGTAGTGATGATATTTTCAATGTCAAAATCCCACTCAGCAGAAGACACATTACCTTGATCGTCTATGGTACTAAGAATTCCCTCTGAATGATGTCCTCCATTATTATCATCATCATCATCTTTATCGCCATCTTTATCGCCACCGCCTCTTGTTTTGATAGACTTAGTATTCATAGAGCGAGACATCATTGCTTTAATATCATGTTGGGAATCTTCATTCCTTTGCACAACTGCGAGCATAGAAGCATTAGAGAGATTTATGGTATTTTTCTTCACTGCAGAAATGCTAACCACAGTCTTGCCAGAATTATTTATCAATTGAATTGTCTTTCCTGCAGTGATTGCGTCAGTCTTGCCATTAGTCACAGTTACATCAGCACCATCAGCAGTGACAGTCCAACCATTAGGAATGCCGTTAATAGTATGTTGAGCCCATGCAGTTATCTGAAAGGCAATCATCAAAGTCAAAGTTATTATTATTCTTGTTGTTTTCATATCATTTCGGTTTTAAAAGGTAAATATTTACTATAAAAGAGTCATTTTTTAATGACAACGATTTTTCCATCCTGGATATAAACACCAGTTTTAGTAGGTTCAGAAGGCAAAGGACGACCATTAAGATCATACCACTTTACGATTTTCACAGCGTTTTCTTTAATACTAACAATGGCTGTAGTGCCATCATCGAACTTAACAGTTAGTTCCACATCTTTTTCAGGCATCTGAAACTGCCATGTAGTATTATTAATTTTAGTAATTTCGAGGTTGTTCTCATCAGCCCTCGCGCTCACTGTTACTATAAAAAGTAATGCAAGTAATGTAAGTAATTTTGTTTTCATACGCAACTGGTTTAAGGGTTATAAATATGATTTTCTTTCTTATAATTCATGCATAGATATATTTTTTCAGGAATAAATCAAAGTTTTTCGCAAGAATAATGCATTTATCCATATATAAAGCAGTTATAACATCTTGATTTGCAATACTGAGATTACAAACAAGACGTTATAACTATATTAAGCTAATCGGAAAACAAATGGTGAATTAAGAACGAGTTTTCTTTTGTGGTGCTGATTGACATTAGTTATTATCAGTTATTTAATATGATATGTCAAAATTAGCACGTTCCCCACCTTATTTTTTGAATATTTTCTTCTCTTGGGATAACAGAGCCTCCATTTTGTGTTATAGGCCCCAAACAACTAAGAAACGTTTTGCCCTATTTCGATAAAAATATAGTCAATATGTGGATTTTAGAGATCTAGACTTGTCCATTTAAAAAATTACATTTACTTTTGTATGAAAATAAACACAGGATTCTTCCCCAAGCATTGAAAGAGAAAAGAATAACAGAAGAGAGAAATAGATTGAAAGCTCTATAAAATGAAAAAAATAATATTGTTTTATATACTATGTTGTCTTACTATATGTTGCTTTGACATAATTATGATGTGGTTTGCATTAGACCACTGTGACATTGGCTGTCCTGATTTCAAATTCGGTTTTAATGTGATGATGCTTGCCAATTGTGCAATATACGCACCTATATTTACGCTATCTGCCTGTATTTTGTACTATACAAATATCAACAAAGGAATTCTTTCAAACAAATTGTATAGCATATTATATTGTATATTACCTTTTCTATGTTTTAAGATTCTTGACATAGTTTGTAATTATTACGATATACATATTTGTTATGATTTGGCTTATAGCATACCATTGGTTTTCATCATTCAAAATGTTATTATTATCATAAAGAGAATGATGCAAAAATAATCTAAATGATGCATCATCTTCAGCATTGGGGGTGTTCGAGGTGAAACAGGCACATTTTGTATACTTTTAGTCATGATATAACACACATATAGGTAACAAGAAATAAAGACATTGATTGGGGAATGTATTTGATTTTACGAATTGGTCGAAAATGGGAGATTTAAGGATAAAGAAAGTCCCCAGAAGGTATCAAATTAACCTTTGGGGACATGAATTCATAAGCTATAATTGTAGTTTTATCTATAATTAATATATAATGATTATACGTTTAATAAACATCCCAATTGGAATTGAATTCTTTTGCTTCGTGAGCTTCTGTTGCATCAATTTGCGTAGTATTTACTTTAATTCCACTAACTTGTTGCATGATATTATCATTCATTTTCAAGTTATGACATTTTATTGTCGGTTGTATATATTCTTTTCTTTTCATGTTTCTTAATTTATTAGGTAAATACCCTGCATTCATCGGGATACCCCAATGAACGCAGGAATATAAATTATTTAACTAATACTTTCTTGGTAGATCCATTATTACGGATTATATTCAGTCCACGGCTTGCTTTATTCTTACGAATACCGTTAATGTTGAATAATGACACTGAATTATTTGGATCGTCAGTAACGATATTGCCAATTGTAGTTGCCGTATCATCGTTCTTTAATCTAACCTTCACGTTTGAAACGTTTGAACCATCAACAAACCATCTCATTGGAGATAATGAATATTGGTTGTTTGTTCTATAAAGTTCACCTTCATAAAGAACATATGAAGAAGAAGGTTCAATAGTTATAGGGTTATAAATACCTGTGAAAGTAAGATTGTCGTATGTAACAGATCGATTTTCTGCTGGTGATAATGTGGCATTTTCCACAACGATTTCAGTATAACCCAATTGTTTAGCGCGGATGAAGTAAGGAGTGTTAGCCTTTACTTTATCACCTTCATTAAGATAAGCAATCTGTACCACATCCTCTTCAGTATCATAATCTATAATCTGTGCTATATCAACGGCATCGCTCCAATTACTATAATCAGATTCAAATGGCACATACAATGGTTGCCAGTTTGTGGTTCCAAACACACGTTCATATGTAAGATTATCTACAGTATAAGATATTTCGTTGTCATATTCAGTCTTGTCAACAAGCGTGTAACTTTCACAAGGGATTCGTACAGCAACGTCATCGTATGCGAAGTAAGCTGGTTGAGAGAATCCATATCCATTGTCGGATGATCCTGTTACATTAAATATGACTTTAGTTACTTTACCTAATTCATACAAATCGAATTTTGTCCAATCAGAGACATAGAACATTTCACCTGTTTCACTGAGATTTGCACCCTTACATAAATAGAATTCACAAGTTCCAGTTTCTGTGCCGTCGTTATATCCGGTAGCAACAACTTTCACCCAGTCATTATCTTCTATTTGGGCAGTAAGGAGATTTCCGTGACATATACAATTCAACAGATAATTAGTTGAATTAATATACATATGGTCTATTACTCTGGCAACGCCATCATCGAAAGAAAGACTTGGCAGCGACATATCTGTAAGTCCGAAACCAGAGTTATCAGAATAGCCATTATGAACAGCGAAGTTATTTGAGCCATTGTGACCACAACCTGAGCGAACAAGTCCTTCGGCATCCTTATTATAAACAGTTAATTGTGACATGTAATCACCATATTGTTCTCTATCAGATGCACCATAATTAGAGATAGCATGACCTCCTGCCCAATAGCAATAAGTACCCCATCCTTCACTAAGTTCGCTGTGTAAGAAGGTATTACCTCCATCAGTCCAAGAATAAAATTGGTCGTATTCACCCCCACCAGATTCACCATAGAGTAAACGGCCTCCATATTGTGGTTCGTCAATGAGTTCAGACCATTTTGATGCACCAGAGAGGTTTTGGAAGCCATCTTTTACATCTTCATCCTCGAAAGTAAGTACAGCAAGAGTATAATTATCAGAAAAATCTGCTGTTGGAGAGTTAGAATACATATTTATGCCTTTATATACTTTAGGACCACCGATAACAGGCATTGAATCAGATCCAAGGTTTTGTCCCCAAGCATCACCGAGTTTATGAGCAATTTCACCACTTGCAAGTTCTTCGGCTGTAACAACTTCTTCAAGATTTTGTCCTTTATCGTAGTGCTCTAACACAAAATTATTTGTAATATTATCTCTTGCAGTTGTACCAGTATAAACATTTCCTTTTGTTGTTGCAGAAGAAATAACGTTACCCACATTCAGACAGTTCTTAACAGTACCTTTCGCATTATTTACATTTGCAACGATTGATGCGATGTAACCTGTTGCTGTGATATCACCAGAATTAAAGCAATCAGAAACAACGCCACTTGCAGAAGCGATATAAGGAGTAATACCGGCAGCGTAATTGCTTGTTGCAGTTATATTAGATCTGTTTTCGCAACGGCTGATAGTTGTAGCATCTGCTGCATAAGAAGTGATACCAGCTACGTATTGTTTACCTTCAACTTCCACATTGTTGACACAATCTTGTATTGATGAATTCTTAGAATAAGCAGCAATACCTGCAGTATAATTTGCAGACGAGTAAACAGAGCCATCAACAGTAAGGTTGGTTATTGAGGAATTATTGATAAATCCGAATAATCCCTGGTAAGTCTTATCAGAATAAATAAACAGATTATTGATTTCATGTCCATCTCCATCGAACGAACCTTGATATGCTGTTCCTACAGCATCTCCACCAATAGGAGTCCAACTGAAACTACAGAGATCAATATCGTTAATGAGTTTTGCATTGATGGTATAGTTTTTATTTACGTTAACCTCATTAGCAAACCATGCCAACTCGGCACCCGTTTCGATTTGATAAACACCATCTACAGCATTTGGTTCTGTGAATGATTGTCCATCCCATCCATTAGACGGAATAGTTGAATAATCGAACTTACTCATAGCGATAGACACCTCTGGAAGTGCTCCAAAGTAAGTCTTATGTGCTATTGCAGTGAAATTTGCATTACGTCCGACAGATTTTGATATTATTCTGTGATTACCAATAGGATCACCATAACCATTCACTTGTATAACTCCGTCTGTCATTTCAAAATTAGGATTAGAATCAACATCCCAATCTTGAGGGATCTGTAAAGTTACAGCTTGTGCTGTTTTTGATGAGCCGAAAGTATATTGTCCAGAACCCAATATAAGAGTTTCATCACCAGAAAGACCCTTATATAAGACAGAGGCACTCATATTATAAATACCTGCAAGTTTATTGGCAGGATGTCTCAAACCAGAATACTGAATTTTGATATAATCTCCAGGATAGAATGCCGACTCAGAGCGATTAAGGTTTGTTATGTCACGATGACAAGGTTTTGCAGTCAGCAACTGATAAGAATAATTACCGTCTGCATCACGCATTCTTACTATATTACGTCCGTTTTTGAGCAATAAGGTATAAGTTCCATTATCATAAGAAACGCCCTGTGTTGAAAAGCCATTATAAGTGGTCATCTGTTCACCGATAATAGGATATGCTATATCAACAGCAGAGACACCGGTAGGAGTAAATGAATAATAAGCCCCTTCTTCAGTATCGAGATAGTAGAATACGTCATGTTCTGCATCAACGAAGATTCCTGCATTTTTCATTGTTGCAGCATTGTATTGTTCATTGATCTGCATGTTTGGTTCTATACCGTTGGCAGCATTACCTACATTTACGATATAAACACCAGTATTTTCAGGCCAAATTGCACCCCAGAATTCACCACCGACAAAAGATTCCTTATTTTGATTTGAATACTTATTAACGTTGATTGCATCATAAGTAACAAGAACGATTGCCGTTCCATTATTTACCGCAGTCATTTTAACCCAAGGGTCAGTGTCGGTATCGTATTTATCGAATTGAATCACAGAGTTATCAATCTCACCATTTGTATTAATTACAGTATAATGAAAAGAAGGTTCAATAAAATAGTTATTGACTGTATTATCAGTGAGTTCCCATGTACGCATTGCTAATATGTCTTTTGAGTCGTTTACATTCATCTGAATGAACCCTTTTTCATTTATATTAAGATAAATATCACCAGTTTCATACCCAGCATTATCTTCGGTATGATGATTAATTGTATTGGGAGTACGAGTGTCAGAACTATTTTCACTGAAATGGAGAACAGGAACCTTTTCAGGGTTAGAGTTCATAGTAAAATATCCAGCATATGTAAGAAGGTTTTCGCCATATGCGCGGTAATTATATTTCTGACTATTAGCTAATTTATATGTATAAGTAGTTGTATTGCCATTGACACTTATATTTATAGGTTCAACTTCTGTGAATGGAACGAAATGACTTGTTTTGGTTCCTATAAAGAGTTTATAGTTACCTTCAACTGTGGCTGTGTATTCATATCCCATAGGAACACTTGCACTTGCTGAAGTATTACCAGTAACTGTTCCACTTTTTGTAATGTTTATGAATTCTTCATCTACACGAGCTGGAGAAGGAATGAAATCAGCAAAAAAACTATTACCCTTTGTTACAAGAAAGGATTTTCGAGTAGAATTAGAGATATCCCCAATAGTAGTAGGAACTAACACTCCATCACGAGAAGACACACTTACAGAGATTGTATAATCAGTATCGTAAATCCAATTAGAATTAGTTGCATATGCTTGCACAGTAAAAACATCAAACACATTTGCATCTTCAGTTATAACTAATTCTGTGGTACCATTCACTGTGGTGCCATCAAGTCCGGTAAGGATGTAAGTACCCTCATCTGCCGTAAAGGAATAGGTAGTACCTTCAGGCTCTCCCACGTTGACAGCTGTGTTATTTGCTTTGTTTGTCAATGTCATGGTTGTAGATATCGAATTCATCTTTATCGTGACATCAACAGCAAAAGCATCATAAATACAGAATGTTGTGATAAACAACATCAAATACATGATTCTTTTTAAATTCATAATATAAGATCTTTAATCATTTAAAATATAACTTTTTTATTATTGATTATGTAAATTCCTTTTTGTGGATTATTGACTTTTCGTCCCATCAGGTCGTATATTATTGTATCTTTATTCTTACGACTTGTAACGTTATTAACCGACGAAACAGATTGACGAGGTGTGATTACAATAGGATTGTCATCATATCCTTCAACAAGATGTAAGTCTTGAAATCCAGCGACTTCAGTAGAAGTTTCGCCGAGCCATCCACAATATTGGAAAAGGCCAGAAACAACCTTTACAAAGTTGACTTCTTCCAGATTAACATGATTTCCGTCATTATCAACAGCCCAATCAATGTCAAATGTACTATAATCATCGGTATTTAATGATGCATCAACATATCCATATGAATCTTGAGCATAGCGATAAAGTACCCAGTTGGTACCTTTTCCAGATAAATCGACAGCATTATTTGGGAGTTTGCCACCAGAGAAAGTTAATGTGTTAGCAGTTTCCCATAATGGCCAATAACTCTGACTATGATATGAATTCTTCATATGATATCCGGTTGAGTCCTTCTTCTCACCATTTTCAGTCCATGATGCTTCCCATCTGATATAATTATCATAAGTAGAAGCAGGCAACGAGTGTTCGCCTTGTTCTGCTTCAGGTTTATAATAAGTTATAGAAAAGTCGTGAATCTCAGTTGTATAATATTCAGAGCCCGCCAACTCATACCATGTACAAGTTTCGACGTCATCCCCTACTCCGACATATACAATTCCGTGTTCGAAACTTCCTCCCAGATTCTGTCCTACAGAACCATTAGCATAAAAGCCATTACCAGTTATTCTGAGGTCGGAACCACGTTTATTCATTATTGGGTGGTCGAATTTCACAGTGACATAACCTCCGTATGTACCTAAATGAACCACCTGTCCGTTATTAAGACTCTCTGTAGCTTGCGAACAGATATCCTGATAAGTAGTTGTTGCCGATGCGCTCGGTAACATGTTTACAAACTGTCCAGGTGCTGGACAATACTCCACCACATCGATGTTTTGAGTTTGTGAAAAAGCTTGTACAGCAAACAAACTTAAGATTAATGTCAAGACTTTCTTTTCCATTCTTAATTGTGTTTATTTATAAAATATTTTTTTCTGTTTTTTGATATATAAATACCTGTTTTTGTTGTTTGGGTTTTATAACCATACAAATTATATACAGTTTCAGAATCATCATAATCATTATTTATATGATGAATCTTTGTAGTTTTATCAGGTAGAGCTAATATATGAGCCGGATTAACATAAAGTTTCTGTGGAGAGAATACTTCAGTTCCGTTTTTAGTATATCCATAAATATATCCAGAAGAAGCATAAGATTTTGCATCAGTAATGTAGATATTGTTTGTATAAGGAGATATATACAAATCATATGGAGACACCATTTGTGTGATTTTTTGTGTTATTGCATCATTATACACTCCGTAAGTTGCTGTTTTAGTCACAGGATCTATTGTATAAATATGATATACATATTCATTAGTTAAATAAGAGAATTCGGAACCTATTGTATAGAACAGATTTCCATCAGTAGAATTAGAAGTACTTGGGAAATCAAATATTGTATATGTTTCCGTTTCACAATCAAAGATTATTGTTTTAGGAGATTGTTCATAATAATCACCACAAGAGTTAACACACAAATATTGTCCTGCTTGAGACATGTTACCATATAGATTTATACAATGAGTGTCAACAGAGCGTAACAATGTCATAGTTTCAGCATCGACTATATCAATTGTAGTTTCATATTCATGATTTTCAGTGAAAGCATATCCGCCAGAATTTGCAACATATAATTTACCCTTATATAAGCATATACCTTCAGGTTCCCACCCCACTTCACATGTAGAAACAACGTTTTTGGTTTTAATATCGATTTTTGCGACATAACCTTTTGTAAATGTCTGGTTGCCGCAAATGTGGGCATAAGAAGTGACATACAAGAATTTGCCGTCCGAACATAATTTTCTGTTATTAGGGACATTCTCGGTTGCTCCGCATGCAGTGCCATCGGGATGAATATATTGTATTATATTAGACCAATTTATAGCAATTGCAATCAGAGTATCATTTATCATTTGTATATCATTTGGAGTGTCTCCAAGTTTTATGCCGTTTATGCTTCTGAACCAATCATTGGTCATTGTGCCGTTTTGAGCATTATAATACGACAATCGGCCATTGTCAGATTGCCAAATACCCTCATTACATATTATAAGATTTTCTTGAGCACTTACTTCAGAGAAGAAATAAGATATAAAGAAAAGGATTATGAATAAGAATTTCGTTTTCATTGTTTATTTCCGAAAATTATGTATTATTTGTGGGTTATATCAGTTTATAAGACACATTTTAGTGTCATAGCATATCTACGTCCAGGCATTGGCCAGCGCTGTATTATCTCATAACGGCTGTCGAACAAGTCCTGGCATTCAAATTCTGCTGTATATTTCTTTTTTATTCGCACTCCTATCTTAAGATCAGTACAATTATAAGCAGGAAGCGGTTCTTCAATTTCATTTTCTGCAGTCCAATAACGTTTATCCACAAACATATGTGAAAGTGAAGTTGTAAGATTTTTGTATTTAAACGTATAAACGGCAGTCAGCGACCATTTTGGGCTATATGCTATATAGTCGTTGTATGAATCCTCATTTTTATCAGTGCGGTTTCTGTCGTCCTGATATGTAGTTGTCAATAAAAGAGCGTGATTCTTGATATTAAAGTTTGCTGTGACATCTACCCCCATACATCGTGTATATCCATAATTCAACATAGTCCATTGATAAGTACCTTTCAAAGGCAGACACACAATTCGGTCTTCCACTCGGTTATAATACCAGTCAGCTTGTAGATTAAGCCATTTATGGTCATAAGAAAAACCAAGATCAAACTGTTTTGTGTATTCAGGTTTCAGATTACGGTTTCCCACAAGGGTATAATACAAATCGTTTAATGTTGGTGCACGGAACACCGTTTTATAAAACGAGCGCAGTTGCCAGTTTCCGAAAGAATAGCTTGCAAGAGCATTCCATGTGAATTTATTCAAAGATTTACCTTTTCTATTCGTGTGGTCGGAGATATCAGAATACAGCAAACTGGCATTAATATTCCATCCTTTCTTATTATAAAAAGCCGACAATGAAGATTTACTATCCAATCGATACACATAATGAAAGTTCTTCACATCGTTAGTTAAATCAGCCCATCTGAAATCAGTTGATGCAGAAAGTCCGAAGTCTTTATATTTATATGACGCAGCAGCGGCTCCATACAAATCCTGCTGATGATATTTATTATTAGCATGAGCAGATATATTCTCGGGATAGTCAGAACGATAATGAAGATAATCATTCGTATATTTCATGATTGCACGCAGTCCCATATTTCCATATTGTTCGCGCCAAGTCAACTGACTGAAGAAGTTACGGTCCCATTCACGACCGACATCAGTATATTTGTCAGATAATCGGCGTACCACTCCACCAGGTAATCCACGTTTTGAATTAAAGAAATAAGTATGCCATTGCCATCCTTTATAAAAAGCACATCCTTCGATGCGAAACATGGTGATATCGGAGTTTCTACGTGTACCTATGGTGTCTTCGTACTCGGTATGGTATTCAAACGGATAATCGCCATCAGAATGAGTGAATGATGCATCTATAAATGCAGATTTCTTATATGTGAAAAGAGCATTTATTTTATGAGTGCCAAAAGAGCCATTAGAATAAGATGCCATGAATCCAGTGCTGTCGGGTCTGTGAGTTTTCAGATACACAGTAGATGCAGAAGAATATTCAGAAGCAGTCATCAGCATTTCAGCCTTATTAGCATTGAAAAGAGACACACTTTCTAATGTTGAAAGCGAGAATTTACCCAAATCGACTGTTCCGTTTTGCACATTAGTAATTCTAACTCCGTCGAGATAGACACCGACATGTTGAGAACCGAGAGAACGGACATTTATGGTTTTTTGGCCTCCTAACCCACCATAATCTTTGATTTGTACGCCCGCCATATATTTTAGGGCATCGGCTATTGAATTCGACGGTAAGGCTTCGAGATGCTTTCGGGATATTGTTTGATTCGGCGTTACTGTCTTAATGCCTTTAATCACCACTTCATTCAATTCATATATAGAATCAGACAACGCAGTTTGCGCCTCAACCTCGTTATTAAGAAACAACGACATTAAGACCACAATAATCACACGGAAACAATATTTCCTAAACAATCGCATTATAAAAACATTACTTCACATCCGTAACCCGCAGATGTTAATTCATAATAGCAAATGGCAGGTCTTCTGACTATTCCTTGAACAGACACGGTCTTCCCAGATTCATTAATAATATGGATTCCAGTGACGCAAAATGGTCTGTCATGAAAAAAGGTTCACAGCTACGGGTATAGTTGCAGATTCTCACTACATTCCCATCTTAGCTCCGTATTCTCCATAATAAATAAAGAGAGGGAGAACCATATGCGATGCAAAGATACAAAATAATTTAATTATTGGAAATTATATTAATAATAAAGTATAAAGTAAGCCAGATTTTTCATGTAATATAAACATAAAAAAAAGGGAAGAATTTATCTTCCCTTGTGACCCGCTTGGGGCTCGAACCCAAGACCCCCACATTAAAAGTGTGATGCTCTACCAACTGAGCTAGCGAGTCTGCCTTATAAAAGCTTTCTGAGATATTGTGTAATGTGTTTTAAGTATTACTCTCTCAAAAGCGAGTGCAAAGGTAGGAGTTTTTTTTGTAATAGCAAATATTTTAGCAAAAAAATATCGATTTTTTTCAAAAAAAATGCATTTTCATTGATTTGAGGGCTGTAAAAGCCCGTTTTTTGCCGATTATTTGTCGTAAACGACCACTCCTAATTTTTTCATTCCATCGATTTTTATTGTCATTGGTTTTGGCAATCTCACGTGTCTTACGAACTGAGTTTCTTCAACGGCAGGCAAAGAATTTAAGTAATCTATTCTATAAATACCATCGTCGATATAATCATTCACGATAAAATAGCCAACGCCAAAAGATGTTAGATTTTGGAAGAAGTGAGTACCTTGACTTGGATCCACCATATAATTCATCAATCCAGCCTCGACAATAAGTTTTGCCGCAGAGATATTAGGCCATTTAACAGGTATTCCAAGCCATGGGTCGTTACTACCCCATCGTCCTGGACCGATTAACACATAAGATGAATCATCATAGTCATCTGAAGATTCTTCATGTTCTTTAGTTTCCCCATTTACATCGATCTTTTTAGATCTGTTTAGGAACTTTTGATTAATTGCAGTTATTTCGTCAGCAATAAGAGAGTTGTTCGATGCGTTAAAGTTTTCCGTCTTAACATAGACTACATCGCGTATGTTCGAAGTTATTCCCATTCCTATTGCATTATAACTACGAAGTAAGCAATCATCATCAGATATTTCATTTAGATCTTCATCGAGAAGCATTTTATTATCAACCATCGGTCTTATCTGCAACAAATAGAATTCACCTGTTTTATCAGCATTCAGATTCACCGCAAATTCGATTTCCACTGGTCGTCTCATTTCTTCTTGACCATATTTAAGTATCAGTTGCAACAATTCCGGTAATGGGAACACATTATGCTGTAACACCCCAGCGAAAGTAATAAGTTTACGGTTTATGCCTTCATAAAAGCCATCATATATACATTGATCTATTGGATCGAACGTACTACATATCCATTGTAAAGATCCATCGTTCTCGGCATCTCTCACAAGTACCTTTAGAAGATTAAAGCCATCATCTACTTTGAAGCCAGAACACATATTTTTAGTATCCAAAGCCAGAAAACTGGTTTGAGTCTCTCTTAATGCGATTTCCATCTCACTGGTTTGCAAAACCTGATTAGGATGATAAGGACAAACACGCAAACTCATACCGCCATCTACGATGTATTTACCCAATCCAAGAGCTAAGTCAACCGTACCTTCTTCTGCCTTTTCATCTCCGATAGGATAATAATTGATGGAGCGAGCCACACCCGAGATTGTTGGATAATAATAATCCGCATATTGAGTACCAACCACCTCTTGTAATATAACAGCCATTTTCTCTTGGTCAATCACATTACTTGTTGCTGTCATATATGCTTTTGAATCTCCGTAATACACAGACGCATATACACCTTTGATTGCATCGCTCAACATTTTAAACATATGATCCCTATTTGGTTCATGAGGAATCATATATGTGCTATATACGCCAGCGAATGGTTGATAATGGGCATCTTCAAGCAATGAAGACGAACGTATTGCAATCGGTCCTCTTACCACATCGGCAAATGCGAGTAAATCTTCTCGAAGGCGTGGAGGTAGTGATGCTTGAAGGAAATGGTTGAAGATATCCTCATCACTCATATCAGACAATGCAATCTGATACAAGTCGTTTGACTCCATAAATTCATCGAAGATATCAGTACACAGCACAACGGTCTTAGGAATCATCACCTCAGCATTATCAAACTCATTCAAGTCTGTGTGACGTGATATTATATGGTCAAGGAACGCAATTCCACGTCCTTTTCCCCCTAATGAGCCATCACCGATACGAGCAAAGTTAGAGAATCTATCAAAGCGGTCGCGTTTAAAAGTTGCGACAACACCTCTATTCTTCATTCGTCGGTATGAAACGATAGCATCGTATATGATCTGTCGGTGTTGGTCCACATCCTGAAGAGAGTGCCATGTTATCTTTTTCAAGAATTCACTTATTGGGAATAACGCACGTGAACACAACCATCTACTTACGTTGTTTCGTTGAAGGTGATAAAGAAGAGATTCACGAGGCAACGTGAATATATTATCCTGTAAATCCTTAAGGTCTTTTATGCGTGCCACCTCCTGCATGGTCTCAGGATTGCGAAATATAAAATCGCCGAAGCCAAAGTGATCACGTATCTTACGTCTTAAATCGATATCCAGTTTCTTTGAATTCTTATCAACAAACGAAGCGTTACACAATTTAGCCAATGCAGCATTCTCACTGTCGCTCGATTCTAATATAAGCGGCACGAATTCATCTTCGTTACGAATGGCAGTAAGCAGTTTTATGCCCGCCTGTTCGTCTTTTGTTTGACTTAAACTAAGACTCTTGTCACGAAGTTTCTTTTTATTATCTGTCAATGGGAATTTACAATCTGAGATTACTCCCAAAGTGTTATCTTTGAATTGCTGATACAAAAGCCATGCTTCTTCGTAATTACGCGCAAGCACAATTTTTGGACGTCCACGCATTCTCAACATCTCCAATTGCGAGTTTAGAGCTTCAGAGGCAAACGAGTGGCTTTGCTGCAAAACGAATTTATATAGATTAGGTAAAATACTTGAATAAAAACGAATTGAGTCCTCAACAAGCATAATCATCTGCACACCAGCGGTTTCAATATCGTGTTTCAAATTCATTTTATCCTCTATCAGTTTAATGATAGAGATAAGCAAATCAGTATTACCCAACCAACAGAACACATATTCGAAGATACTTAGATCCTCTTTCTGCATTCGTTTGGTTATACCATGAGAGAATGGTGTTAATACCACAATTGGGATTTCAGGAGAGAATGTTTTAATTTTTCGAGCGATATCAAACACATCATTAGAATCGGATGTACCTTTTCGGATTTCAGTTCCAGGCATACATATAACCAATTCAAATTTCTGTCTTTGCATCAAATCGCGAGCTTCGGCCTCACTCGCAGCCTGAAAGAATCGAGGAGGATATCTTAGCCCCAATTTTGCATATTCATCAAATATTTTTTCATCTATACGACCATCATCCTCCAACATAAAAGCATCATATGGATTTGCTACAATAAGGACCTTAAAAATACGTCGTGACATAAGGTCCACAAATGATGTATCATGTAGGATAAGTTTATTTTTTTGCTTCATAGTTCATTGAATAAATAAGACTATGCAGAATACATTACATTTATAACTGGAATCATATTCTGCTATAATGATATTATATACCTATCGGAAAACCACAGTATTTATTAAAATAAGTTGTGGATGCAAAGTTATAAATAAATTATAAAATAATTATTGTATTTGTTAATAATTTACTATCTTTGCCGCAGAAGATGAAGTTTGTTGCAAGTAAATAATCAACAAAGATATTTATGGCGACAGACAATAGACAGAGAATTATGACTGAAGAATATATAGTTTTAACCCGCACTAATGCGGTAGCAAAAAATGGCTCGCCATATATCACATTAAAGATTGGAAATCTAAAAGAGACATTCCAATTGATGGTGTGGGATGTAAGTCCTACCCTACCACCTCATGTTGGTCAGATTGTGAAATTCATAAATATAACCGACCAGCAAGGCCGCAAATCAGCCCGAGGAAACGAGATGATATGTCTCGACATGCCATTTGAATCGCATCCGCTTTACAATTTATTGCCACGTCCTATCAAACGCGAGCAATGGGATAACTCTATAAACAATCTGCTTGGGTTCTGCACGAATGAAGCTTTGAAAAATATAATCAAAAGATTTGCCGATATATTATTTGACCCATATTCAAAGTATCCTGCAGCAACGAACGTTCACCACGCATTCAAAGGTGGATTACTTAACCACACATATCAGATGTTACATCTATTGGAAGGAATGTATCCTGTGCTGCCATATAAGATTAATGTGGAGCGATGTATTCTTGCCATAATGTTTCATGATTACGGAAAAGTTTACGAATATTCGCCTGAAGGAGAGCCTACCGAGGATATGTTTTTATTAGGACATATTTATATTTCGGCTCATAAGTTGCATAACGAACTTGAGAAAGAAGGTATTGACGCTAAAGAAATCAAACGTATAATCCATTGTATTCTTGCCCACCATGGTCAGAGAGAATTTGGAAGTCCGGTGGTTCCATGTTCTCAAGAAGCAATGATAGTTACGTTTATCGATAACATATCAGCAAAGACTACAACGATAGAAGAAAACGGAAATATGGAGAAAGTGTTCGCACTTGAAACCACAATCGTAAAGGATTGAACGATGCCAGTCTTTAGCGATGCTCGAGACTTTACAGATACACAAAGAGCAATTGTTCAATCATTTATTTTTTTTGGCTGCTTCGATTAGTAAACAATATAGTTGGTTTACACGAAGCAGCCTTTTATTTCCAAGTATGAATAATTGCTTTCGTGCTCTTGTGATTGCCACATTCAATTTTCGATCAACAAACACATCTCCAAGACATACAATGTTAGAAAGTATATCCAGTTCATACGGACGGGTTATAGTGGTACCATATATGATTATATCGCGTTGAGACCCCTGATAACGTTCCACGGTATCAATCATCATGTCGCTAATCCTACCTTGAAGACAAGGTACTGAAGCTAATGCTGTGCGCACAGCCGCAATCTGACGTCGGAACGGCACAATTATACCAATCTGAGAGACTGGATCAAAGTCAATGTCGTTCTTTGCATTTAATGCAATCAACTTGTTCACAATATCTGCAATCATATCCGCTTCGCATTGATTCAATTTTGGCTGTCTATCTGTCACCTGAGGCAATGGTACATCAATAAAACCAATGCGGGTTGTGGCAACAAAAGACTCACTTTCGTCGTAAACTTTGTATGGAAGCATTTCTGTTTGATGTTTCACAGGAACAGGCACCAGTTTTTTCTCATAAAAATACCGATTCACAAATTCGGCTATATCTGGATGCATGCGTCCTTGATGATCAAGCATTGCAACAGGTGAGACTGTATCCTTGTCGCATGCAGATTCCGCCATCTTATATAATCTCTCAAAAAGCGAATTTCTACAATTTGTCAGTCCGATATCATTCAAAGTTGATAACTCTACCCTACTGTTTTCTTCATCTTGAACAACCACGGCGGGCAGTTGTTTATAATCGCCAATCATTATGAATTTACCCACATGGGTAAGCAATCCGATAATCTGAGGTTCGAGAATCTGTGAAGCCTCATCAATGATAGTGACATCAAACGAACGGAGTTTGAAGATGTCGCTATGACTAACCATCGAGTTGACTGTGCTAACTACCACAGGAACATCTTTAATTGCCTTACGGACTTCGTTTCTGTTATTATTTTCTTTGACGACATTGTTTAGTAAATGATCTCGATATAAAGGCGAGCACGACAATTCACGTCCGATTCGTATATAATCACAATCCAATTGTTCGCAAATCTCGTCCACAGCTCTATTTGTATAAGATAGAAGAAGGACAGACTGTCCCGACGACAAGAATTCCTGAACCATAGAACGTAATGCCACAGAGGTCTTTCCTGTTCCAGGAGGACCTACAAGCAGAAAATAGTCTTTTGCTTGTTTGGCACGCAAGACAATATCGTCGATCTGCGGATTAATATAATGATTATTTAATCTCACAGACAAATCGAATTCAGGCTTTCTTTGACAAAGCAACAGGTCTTGTTTGTCTTGCGATGTTGATGCGAATTTAATCAAAGCTTGATATTGGCCACGTACAGAAGAATCTTGGAAATCGTGTTCCACAGCATACGAAGCATCTAATGGAAACAAGTTTTCGTTGAGTTGTGGAAATCTTATCTGCAAAATTATTGTGTCAACATCCATCATTTCCACACAACACCTTATCACCTGCTTATTAGCTACCGAATCTGTCGGATTATTCTTTTGATAGAGGATAACCGAATCACCGATTCTGAAGTTTGGCATAGACTTATCACTATCTGACAGCAAAAACTGAACAGAACAAATGGCAGGATTCCGATTAATCTTCATAATGCGCAACCCAACAAGCATGTCGCCATTTGAAATCTTTGTCTGTTGATCTGCATTCCATAGGCTCGACATTCCTCGTGTTGACTCCACTCTTCCATCACCTATTTTAGACAAGACATGTTCTTTGGCTATGAATCTGACGAATGTATAGAAATATTCAGTCATCAACTCCGACTGGTTTTGTATGATCTGAAGTTGGCTTTCCACACGTGGACGTATATACTGACTCCATAACTTCTCGCTACAAGCATTAACGCGCAGGTCGTCGGCTTTAATCGAATGCAGCAGTTCTTTCGCCTTACCGTCTTTCAGGGCATATTCAAGCATGACAATTTTATTTCGCAGAATCATCATGCGATGCACCATTTCTCTTGCTGTACGTTGTTCTTGTAAATACGGATATTTAGAATATAACAGATAACCACCAACAGAAGATTGTTTTATACCCAAATTCTGGAATAAGATTTCCTTATATAAAATCATCTGCATTAAATGCTCATCCTTGGCGCACATATGAAAATCATCCCATTTACCCGACTTCAATTCTATGATATTCTTCATATCACCCTGCAAGAAGTCGAATCGTCCTTGTACTCCGAGATTCGGACAGAAGAAAGTTGGCTCAAGTATCACATTTCCCTCAGCACCGATAAAATTAGGGTCAGCATATAATTTTGCCACCATATTCTTTATGTTGACAAATTGTGATTTACATTCTTGGAAAAACGATGCATCAATCCCCTTTTCGCATGCTGAGAAAGCAAGCATATTTCCATGAAACGCCTTTTTGATTGATTCGTTATAATCTGCCGATGGATTATTTACCAAATCGTCAAGAAACTGATTAGCCACGTTTCCGAGTAGAATAGCTGCAGTAGTATCCTCTTGTTCAAACTTTGCAAGAAGATAATTCAGTGCGTTATCGCCATATGGTTTCACACATCCAGTCAGCGAGGTTATATCAACCAAAAAATCGGGTTCTATAATTATCAACTCCGGACATATCCCCTGTTCATTAACCTTATAATTAGCCACAGAGAGTTGCATACCTTCTTCGAGACGAGAGAAAGCATCCAAAGTCTGTTCGTTCAAGTTACAGATTAAGCGTATAGGTTCTTTCTGTGGAAAATCCTCCACATTCACCAGCACCATATCTTCTTCAATGGAGCACACCACACATCTTAATGCGCGTTGGTGGTACAAATCGACAGGAATGGATATCTCGTGGGCGGTCTTTGGGGTATTTTTCTTTTTTGAAGCAGAAGGGAGAATTGTTCGTCGGCTTTTTATATCATTTATCAATCGTTCAGGAACCTCAGACTTTGTGAAATGCGCAAAAGCATTTGCAAAATCCTCCACATCCACAAGAAAATCACTCTCATCAGCAGTGGCTTCGTCCATGATAACCTTGCGTGCTCTCCATCTGAAACGGTCTATATTATATAAAGGATAATTCATAGAACGGCACACAGCCTGAAGTCTTGAAAAGAAATCAGTATAATCAGCCGTCATATCCTTTACCATCTCAGTACACTGACGATGCATCAAGGAATAAAAAAAATTATATTTCTCCTTTAGATTCATGCTGGAGAAATATATATCCTGTATTTCCTGCCACTGGTTCATTATTAGTAGTTGTATCCTCTCTGAGATTTATGTTTTCTATATTGTTAAGTCTTGCAAAGATAATAAAATTCTATGAGTTTTGCTCATTAATCTACAAATACAATATATATAAAAGAAAAAAGTGAATCATTTAAAACGACTCACTTCTCTGGGTGGAGGGTGGGACTCGAACCCACGACATTCAGAACCACAATCTGACGCTCTAACCAACTGAACTACATCCACCATGTAACTTTTGTTTCTCAAAAGCGAGTGCAAAGGTAAGCAAAAATATTAAATACGCAATAGTTTTTCCGTTTTTTTTGCAAAAAAATTGTAACTTTGCGTCTATAAAGCAATAAAACAGGTAAAAAACGATGAATATAACAGAACGTTTTATTAAATATGTGAGTTTCGACACCCAGTCGGATGAAGACGGAAAAGGCTGTCCGAGCACAAAAAAACAGACTATTTTTGCAAAATTTCTTTACGAAGAACTAAAGAATATAGGATTGGCAGACGTTAAACTTGATGAAAACGGATATTTATATGCCACCCTACCCAGTAATATAGATAAGGAAGTTCCCACAATAGGCTTCATTTCTCATTTGGACACAAGTCCTGATTGTTCGGGAAAGGACGTAAAACCAAGAATCATCAAGGATTATAAAGGTGACGATATTGAGTTGAGTGAAGGAATGGTTTTATCGCCACAAAAGTTTCCAGAGTTACTCAACCATGTGAATGAAGACCTAATAGTTACAGATGGTCACACTCTACTTGGAGCCGACGACAAAGCCGGCATTGCAGAAATTGTTCAAGCAATGACATATCTGCTTGAGCATCCCGAGATAAAACATGGCAAGATTCGTATAGCATTCACTCCCGACGAAGAGATTGGAATGGGGGCACATTTATTTGATGTTGAAGGTTTTGGATGTCAATGGGCATATACTATCGACGGAGGTGAAGTGGGAGAATTGGAATATGAGAATTTCAATGCTGCACTTGCTAAAATCCACATTAATGGCTGTTCGGTGCATCCAGGCTATGCTAAGGGCAAAATGATAAATGCGGGTAATATAGCAACTGAATTAGTACAGATGCTTCCAAATGAAGAAAAGCCTGAGACAACAGAAGGCTATCAAGGTTTTTATCATCTTACAGGAATAAAAGGTAGTTGTGAGCAAGCCGACATATCAATAATCATACGCGATCATGACCATCAGATATTCGAAAAACGCAAGCAAGTTGTATCTGATATTGTTACGGCGATTAATAAAAAATATGGAGATAAAACTGCTGAAGCCGACATAAAAGACCAATATTATAATATGTGTGAAAAAGTAAAGCCTATGATGTATGTCATAGATATAGCAAAGTACGCTATGATTAAAGCTGGAGTAACACCTCAAATAAAAGCGATTCGCGGAGGAACCGACGGGGCGCAACTATCATTCAAAGGTCTTACATGCCCGAATATCTTCACTGGAGGTCTGAATTTCCATGGTCCATATGAATATTGTGTGATTCAGTCAATGATAAAAGCACAAATGACAATAGTAAATATCTGCGAAGAAGTGGCAAATGTGAATTTTAAGTAATTATTTTGTTAACGAATGTTGAAAGATAGTTAAACATTATCAAATACACGCATAAAATACGCTAAATGTTTTGAAAGGATTAAACTATGCTGTATTTTTGGCATCGATTTTAATAAATAACAATTAAAACGCGATAGCAACAAATAGTAAATCAATAAACTCTCTTAACATTTAAAATAGATAGATATTATGAGACAGACAACAAAACGTTTTTATGGAATAATAGCAATGGTTGCTATAATTTCCGGTTTGACTGGTGCTTTTGCTCTCTCTGTAGCAAAAGGTGATTTTACAAGAAACAACAACCAAGATGATGAAATTATTGGCAAAGCACAAAATAGCGATGCTTCATTCATACAAACATCCAACATATCTGCGACGCCACAACAGCATATAGACCTTACTGGTGCGGCAGAAATGGCATGTAATGCCGTTGTATATATAAAAGTAGGTATAGAAGGACAAATACAGACTCGTGAATACTACGACCCATTTGAGGATTTCTTTGGTGATTTCTTCGGACGTGGAAATGGTGGTCGCAAACGCCAACAAATCCAGACTCCTAAACAATATGGTAGCGGTAGTGGTGTTATCATCTCATCTGACGGATATATCGTAACTAACAATCACGTTGTTGAAAAAGCAACTGAGATAACTATTACACTAAACGACAATCGTGAGTTCTCTGCAAAAGTAATCGGACTTGATCCAAGTACAGACCTTGCTTTGTTGAAGATTGACGCTACAGACCTACCTACTCTCACAATCGGTGACAGCGACAACTTGAAAGTCGGCGAATGGGTTCTTGCAGTTGGAAATCCATTCAACCTCACATCAACAGTAACTGCTGGTATAGTAAGTGCAAAAGCAAGAAACATCTCTGATCGTTCTTCTGCAGGTAACGAGATTTCATCATATATCCAGACTGATGCCGCTATCAACGCAGGAAACAGTGGTGGAGCACTTGTAAATGCACGTGGAGAATTGGTTGGTATCAACTCTGCTATATACAGCCAAACAGGAAACTTCACTGGTTACGGATTCGCCATCCCTACAACTATCATGAAGAAGGTTGTAACAGACCTTAAGGAATATGGTACAGTACAACGTGCTCTAATCGGAATCAGCGGTACAGACCTTCACAATTATATTGATGCTGAAAAGCAAAAAGATCCTAAATACAATAAAGATTTCGGAACTAACGAAGGTATTTACGTAGCTGAAGTAGCAAGCGATGGTGCTGCAAAACAAGCAGGAATTCAAGAAGGCGACGTTATCATCTCTGTTAACGGCAAGAAAGTGTCAAAGATGACAGAGCTTCAAGAAACTATTGCTCAATATCGTCCAGGTGAGAAAGTTGTGCTTGGTGTCATTCGCGACAAGAAGACAAAGTCATTCGGATTGACTCTGCTCAACAACAAAGGAAATACAGTAGTACAAAAGGCTGTTAAACTCGATATCCTTGGTGCTGAGTTCAAACCACTTTCTGATGATATGAAGAAAACACTTAATCTTACAAAGGGTGTACAAGTAGTATCTCTGTCAAATGGTTTGTTGAAACAAAATGGAATACAACCTGATTTCATCATATTGAAAGTAAACAATCAAGACATCAGAACAGTTGATGATTTAGAGTCTGTACTTAAAGAAGCATCTAAGTCTGAAACCAACTCATTGTTTATCTGGGGTAAATATCCATCTGGTAAGACTGCAACCTATGCAATTAATCTAAGTGAAGATTAAGTTAATACTACATAAACGAGTTCGTTGGCAGACATAATGCCGTCAACGAACTCAAACAAAAACGGGGATGTGTTATGATAAACATATCCCCGTTTTTGTTTTAAAGAATTTATTCGAAGTTTTTCATAATAGGACAAACATAGTAGTTGTGTTCCAATATGAAAGCGTTACATTAATAGTTTTCTGCGTTGATTTCGAAATAAGACTGTGGATGAGCACATGTAGGACATACTTCAGGAGCCTTTGTTCCAACAATGATATGTCCACAATTGCGACATTCCCACACTTTTACTTCGCTCTTAGCAAACACCTGTTCCATCTCTACATTCTTCAATAGAGCACGATAGCGTTCTTCATGATGCTTTTCGATAGCAGCAACCAAACGGAATTTACGTGCGAGCTCGTCAAAACCTTCCTCTTCGGCAGTCTTTGCAAAACCTTCATACATATCAGTCCATTCGTAATTCTCGCCATCTGCAGCATCAGCAAGATTCTCGGCAGTGTTTCCTATGCCATGAAGTTCCTTGAACCACATCTTAGCGTGTTCTTTTTCGTTATCGGCAGTTTTAAGAAACAGAGCAGCAATTTGTTCAAAGCCTTCTTTCTTAGCCTTTGATGCGTAATAAGTATATTTATTACGAGCCTGTGACTCTCCTGCAAAAGCAGCTTCCAGATTTTTCTCGGTCTGGGTACCAGAATACTTTGTTTTCATCATAATTAATTTATTAAAGGTTAAACATAAGAGAATTATTTAAACTTTATCGGTTATTTGTAGAATTCTTTTTTACCAGCAGAAAGAGTATTCTTCATCAACGAACAGATTGTCATTGGACCTACGCCCCCTGGTACAGGTGAGATATATGAACATTTCTCGGCAACATTCTCGAAATCGACATCACCAGAAAGGCGGAATCCGCTCTTACGAGTAGAATCAGGAACGCGTGTTGTACCTACATCGATGATTACGGCTCCTGGTTTAACCATATCAGCAGTAACAAAGCCCGGTTGTCCAAGAGCAGCGATTATGATATCTGCCTGTAAACACTCTTCTTTGATATTAGGAGTATGGCTATGACATACAGTAACTGTAGAATCGCCAGGATAGCGTTTCTGCATCATCAACTGAGCCATAGGTTTGCCCACGATATTACTTCTACCGAGAACCACGCATTTCTTTCCACTTGTTTCGATATTGTAATATTTAAGCAATTGTAGTATTCCGTTAGGTGTTGCACTTATATAACAAGGCAAACCAATAGACATACGTCCCACATTAATTGGATGGAAACCATCAACATCTTTCTTGTAATCGATTGCTTCAATCACTTTTTGTTCTGATATATGTCGAGGCAATGGCAACTGCACAATAAATCCGTCAACATCATCGTCGTTGTTGAGTTTTTCCACTTGACTGAGAAGTTCTTCTTCAGTCACATCGTCTTCGAATCGGATAAGAGTACTTGTAAATCCACATTGTTCACAAGCAAGAACCTTATTCTTCACATAAGTCTCGCTTCCGCCATCATGTCCAACAAGGATTGCAGCGAGGTGTGGACGCTTTCCTCCACGAGCTACTATATCAGCTACTTCTTGTGCAATTTCTTCTTTTATGGCATTAGCCACAGCCTTTCCATCAATTAATGTCATAATTATACTATTTATAAATTAGTAATACAGTCTGAATTTATTAGAATCGACGTTGCATATTTCGTGCAAGATTAGCAAATTTATTACCACTCATTAGTTTCATGGCTTTTCTCATTTGCTCAAACTGTTTAGTCATTCTGTTTACTTCTTCGATAGAGTTTCCACTACCCTTCGCAATACGTGTACGTCGGCTTATATTAAGACAATCAGGATGTTCACGTTCGTATGGAGTCATAGATTCTATCATTGATTCAACAGTCTTGAATGCGTTGTCGTCAATATCTATATCTTTAATTTGTTTTCCTAATCCAGGAATCATAGATGCAAGATCTTTGATGTTTCCCATCTTCTTGACTTGCTGTATCTGACCATAGAAATCGTTGTAATCGAACTTGTTCTTTGCAATCTTCTTTTGAATACGTTTTGCTTCTTCTTCATCGAATTGCTGTTGTGCACGTTCAACCAAACTCACGATATCACCCATACCAAGAATACGGTCAGCCATACGATCTGGGTGGAACACATCGAGGGCATCCATTTTCTCGCCAGTACCAACAAACTTGATTGGCTTATCAACAACTGTACGTATTGACAATGCAGCACCACCGCGAGTGTCACCATCGAGTTTTGTAAGTATCACACCATCGACCTCGAGTTGTTCGTTGAATATCTTAGCAGTGTTAACAGCATCTTGTCCTGTCATTGCATCAACGACGAGGAGGGTTTCATGAGGATTAATAGCCGACTTGATCTGTTGGATCTGAAGCATCAGTTCTTCGTCGATAGATTGACGACCGGCGGTATCGATGATTACAGTATCGAAACTCTTGGCTTTTGCCTCTTGGATAGCATTAAGTGCAACCTGAACAGGGTCGGTAGCTCCAAGTTCAATATGAATAGGAACTTCAATTTGTTCTGCCAACACACGTAATTGTTCCATTGCAGCAGGACGGAATGTATCACATGCAGCAAGGAGTGGGCGTTTATGTTTTTGATTCTTCAGCAGCAAGGCCAACTTACCAGACATTGTAGTCTTTCCGGCACCATTAAGACCTGCCATCAATATTATAGTTGGATGTCCTTCAAGATTAAGTTCTGTAGCCTGTCCTCCCATAAGATCAGCCAGTTCGTCGTGAACGATTTTAACCATCAACTGGCTTGGTTTGACTGCAGTCAACACATTTTGTCCAAGAGCCTTTTGTTTAACTGTATCAGTAAAACTCTTAGCCACCTTATAGTTTACGTCGGCTTCGAGCAAAGCCTTACGTACATCTTTGAGAGTTTCGGCAACATTGATTTCGGTAATTTTGCCTTCACCTTTCAGGATCTTAAACGACCGTTCAAGTCGTTCGCTTAAATTTTCAAACATTATCTATATTATATTTTTGTTCTTTATTATTCTCTTTCGTTATTTTCATCGGTGATCGTTACTGATGATTTTTTCTTTGTTCCTTGAATAATCAGATAAACAAGGATTATCACACACAAGATTATTGCAGAATAACCTATGATATGACTATAATGCTGAATTGTTGAAATCAGAGTTTCTTTATCGACAGCTTTATGACAAGCACATCCTATTCCCACAAGTATAGCATTCCATATTGCGGCACCGATACTTGTATAGAGGATGAATCGTCCGATATTCATTCTTGCAAGTCCTGCCGGAATACTGATCAACTGTCTGATAGCAGGGATCATTCTTCCGATTAGAGTTGACAATGCTCCATGTTTATCGAAATAACTTTCAGCCTTTTCTACTTTTTGTTGATCAATAAGACAGATATGTCCGAAACGGCTATTTGCAAATCGGTACACTATAGGTCGTCCTAACCACAGCGACAAACCATAATTTACTAATGCACCAATAAGTGCGCCAAGGGTTCCGCATAGAATTATCATCGGTATTGACATCTCGCCGTCAGCACATGCCATGTATGCAGCAGGAACCATTACAACCTCAGACGGGAATGGAATAAAGGAACTTTCTATCGCCATTAACAAAATAATCCAATAATAATTCAAGTTCTCCAATGCCTCTTTAAATAATCCTGTTGTCAGTTCCTCCATTTTTATTCACTACTTTAATTCATATCTAACATAATGCAAAGATAGTATTTTTTTATGATTTATCTGCACATGGGATACAATTTGTGATTTCAAGATAAAAAAAATCATTTTTTTCTTGCTGTTTATAATTTTATCATTAACTTTGCAAACCGAAAACGGCAACATATGTGTTTGCAGGTATGCAAATATCATAATATGGGTAAGTCCTATACGACCAGCTCCCTGTAAATCCTCCAGGGCTTGATCGCAGCAAAGGTAGCAGGTTGTAGCGGTGCGATGTAGGTAGCTTACCCACCCCATAAGGAAGATTTCAGTTATTGGAGTCTTCCTTTTTTTAGTGGAGAAAGAGTTATTAATTCGAAAAAATGTGGCTTCAAAACAATGAAGATAAATGTTTCTTAACACCATCAGCATTAGGTTGCATAAAACGCGGACATACACCTATTAAAAGCAAAAATATGCTTATAATCCATATGATATAGCCTATATCCATTTTTACTATAGAGGAAGTATGACCTGCTTCATCTACTACAATATAAGGACAACCTATAAAAAAGAATGAGAAGATTAATGCTAATCCAGCAAATAATATTGATATATTATGTTTACGTAATAATAATGACGTGAAATAAAATATATTGGCATACCATGCGAGATAATAGAACATTATGTCATCATGAATAAAGACACCAATCCAACCTAATAATAGAACGAAATAACCATCATATATATTATCTTTTTCCTCAACGTGAAAACACGGAAGGAAACAAGTGATAATATATAAGAATATACTTATAAGTATAAATAAATTATTTATTCTTATTTTCATTGTTTTTATTAATTGGTATTTATTTACAATATTCAACATCATCTATTGTAAACGTTATTTTATAAAATGAATTCTGACTGTCGGATGTTTTGATTTCTTTATAATTACCACAATCTAAACAACTTGATTTCATATTGTAATATTTAAGATTGATTAATGCCAATGTTAGCCGAACTTCTTGTTCTACGAATCGGTATGTGGGTATTTGATGCGATTTATAACGTAACTTGTAGTCGTTTTCTTTCATATGACATGTATCGTGTGAAATATCGTGATTAAGATACTTATCAATAATATTAGTAGGCATAAAATCATAATATTCTCCAACACTTCTCTGAAAGAGAAAGACGTCGGGGCGCTTTAAAAAAGCATTATCTATTTTATTATTCCTTATGATATCACCAGAACATATATATTTATGTGTATTGATAGTAAAAACAATTGGATGCAAAATTGAAATTGTATCAACAATATAAAAACAATTATATTGTTCATATTTCCTATTTCTCATCATAAAATAATCTGCATCATCGTGTGTAATATGAATTGTTGTACATGATGCGATTGATAATATTAATAATATGTATAAAATTTTTCTCATCTTATTATTTTTCCATTCTTTAGTTGGTCATTTGTATATCCTGAATTATTAATAATAGTTCCTTTTCCTGCTGGATTATTACATTCTTTATTAACTTTTCCTTTAAGTGGCGCATTAATCATCTCTTTGATATTTATAATAGCAACATCTTCACTGCGGTTAAAATCAGATGAAGCTTCTGTCATTATACCATTATATGAATGTGTCATACCTAAAGAATGTCCTAACTCATGTTTTCCCGTATCACCATGTTTTTTGGAATCTTTGATATTAATCAAGTTGCATTTTGTTTCTCCATTTGTGTTATTGTCAAAGAAATTATCAGGCATAACACGAAACACGTTGGACATTTCTTTGTTTCCACTTTCATATGCCATATTGAGCATAGCAAATGTCATGCGATCATTTGAATTGTTAGGGATCTCTACAACCTTAACTTGAAGATCAAACTTTATATCATATGAACGTTCATCAACTTTATATTTAAATTTTGAACTTTGTTCATTCCAAAATTTAACTGCATCATTGGCAATTTCAAAATCTTGTGATGTAGTATAATAAATGGCAGAAACAGTGATTGTATTCTCGTCAATTGATAATGTATAATCTCTTCCATCACTATCCACCAACTTCACAGGATTACCCATACAATATGTATACGCACTTACATCTGGATACTTCTCTGTCAACGGATCTATTCCATACCAAACTGAGGTGATTGGTTGCATATATCTTGCCCCATAATAATACAAACCTGTTTCTTCGTCAAGTTCCTTGCCGTTGAATTTGTATGGCATGTCCTCTGAAGAAGAATGTTCATCAACTAAGAGTTCACCATATGGCAGGTAGGCTGTGTATTGAGTGATGCGTGCACTATCATCGGTAACATAGGATGTTGAGCCGAGGTGGTCACTGTGATAATAGAACGTTTCTTCAGTTCCGTTGTTGTCAGCAACATATCCATACCCTGGTTGCACTTCCTCAGGCTGGGATGGGCTCTCCCATGCTATTGGGGCACCTGGGGCTGCGTCCTTCTGCTCGTTCTTCTTCACATACTCTGCCCATTCGGCTGGAACGGAGTGGTCACCAAGGTTTTTAATTATCGTGTTATAACCAACTCCTGTATTTTCAGGATCACCATAGTTTCCCTTCATCGTTGGGATGCCTGGGGCTATGCCGAGTTTCTTGTAATAGTCCTCCTTCTGAGACTCTATCTGATTCAATCGCTCTGCATAATCTTGCTGACCTGCGGTGATATTACAGCCGTTCATTCCATAGACATTATTGAAATGTCCACTTCCGATACGGCTTGCGACTCGCTTGTTACCGATGAAGTAATGCTTGGTAAATCTGTTTTTATTTACAGAAATTATCGATGCCGGATACAGCGTATATTCGTCGGTCTCGTGGAACGTGATGCCCTGAGGGGCTCCGTTGATATACACGCCTTCCATTGTGCCATGACTCTTTACTATACGTTCACCTGAGTGATTATATGTATAGCGGCTGGTCTTGCCGTTATCGGACAGAACCATCAGGCGGTTGTCTTCATCCCAATAGAGTTCTCGTGTCTCACTTGTGGAGTCGTTCTCTACAAGGACGGGGTTACCGTTGGCATCGTAGCCTATGTTCCAAAGAACTCTTTTTATTCTCCCCACAAAGGTACAATAATTATGTTTGTTGTACAAGTTTGCGGGTGATTATATAGAGTTTATGTTTTTTTAAATCTTTTGACTAACATGTCTTTCACATATTATCAAGAATCGGGGTTGGATTTTCTTCGAAATATTTTACTAAACTATCGAAACACCTAAAGGTTTTCTCTGAGTGATGTTTTGAATTGTTGTGCAATTCATTTTTATAGATATCTTTTATTTCTTCATAATTATGATTACACAACTTGGCTGAAATTAAGCCAATAATACAATGAGTGTCCATTCCAGAACAATATGGATTATATCTGTATTCTGGATCTGTATTAAATAAAGTGTCTATCCCATCCAATGTACTATATTTCTCAAAAAAAGATATTACATTAGTCATGAAGTCTAATATAAATCGGCAGAAAATTTTCACATCATCAGAACTATATACCTTAAATCGATCAGACTCATTGTATCCCATAGTCCATTCTGTATCATCATTAAAGTTCCCTTTTAATATTTCTTGATACAAATACAAATTTATAAAAGCAGTGTAATTAAGTTCATAATTATTCAATTCACATATCTTGTGAATATCTTTTCGCTTTATTTCCAAATAAGGAAGTAATTCTACACACTCAACTCCAAAATTGTAGATAATTGAAACTTGAAAGAGGACGTCGTTTGTCTCTTTCTTGAAAGCAAAATCTTTTTTATTTGGCTTAAAACCAAATTCTTTCATTTTGTCTTCTAACAACATGAAATACTCTTTTTTAATGTCTAATATTTTCATATTTTTACTTTATTTCATTTACTTCAAGATGAGACACTTTTGTCTCAACTTTTGAAGCCTGTATAGTCTTTCCTTTAATGTTTAGAACATCTGCTTTCTTCCCAACGAACGTAACAGCTTCATTTCCTTCAAAAAATCTAAGTTGTTGTTGACTTAATTTTGCTCCACCAGATTTTGTTTCGTTAATAAAAGTTATCGTACCATTTTCAACGACTACATTATCAAATACGACTTTTGAACCATCTTTAAATCTTGCGGTTATTTGTTCTCCAACTTTGGCACCTTTACCATATAGTTTTCGGATTTGTGCAGTTACTTGTTTTTCTGCGCTCTTTCCTATGATTCTGTTTCGTTGAATTACAGATATAGCTTTTTTTATAATTTTTATATCTTTTCCGACTTTAAAGATTTTTGCTGCATCTCCAGCATAAGGCACCAACCCAATTCCACTAATAGTAGCACCTAGGTAATCTTTATTTTTAAATTGTAAGCAAGCATTTGCTGCATCTGCGGTTCCTGAAGGATCTACTATTCCTACAATGTCAAGTGCAGCAGATACAAGTTCATCTCCATTAAATGTAAAATTACCACGAAAATCAACACCATAGTCAGCTATACTAACTCTGCAATTTAACAAATCTGTTTTAATTTTTACACTAGAATTCTTTGTACCGACTAATACGATGTCATTACCATCTATATCTTTTAGTATTATAGGATTTGCCGATGTTATACAATAACCACTTAGACTTGGATATTTTTCAAATTTTGAGTCGATACCATACCAAACACTTGCTATTGGTTGCATATATCGTGCCCCATAATAATACAAGCCAGTTTCTTCGTCAAGTTCTTTGCCATTGAATTTATATGGCATATCCTCACTACTACTATGTTCATCAACGAGCAGTTCGCCATATGGAAGGTAGGCTGTGTATTGAGTGATGCGTGCACTATCATCGGTGACGTAACTTGTTGAGCCAAGATGGTCACTGTGATAATAGAACGTTTCTTCAGTTCCGTTGTTGTCAGCAACATATCCATATCCTGGTTGTACTTCCTCTGGCTGGGATGCTTTCTCCCATGCTATTGGAGCACCTGGAGCGGTTTCCCTATTCTCGTTCTTCTTCACGTATTCAGCCCATTCGGTTGGGACACTATGGTCACCGAGATTGCGGATGATGGTGTTATAACCAACTCCAGTGTTTTCTGGATCACCGTAACTTCCCTTCATCGTCGGGATGCCAGGGGCTATGCCGAGTTTCTTGTAATAGTCCTCCTTCTGAGACTCTATCTGATTCAATCGCTCTGCATAATCTTGCTGACCTGCGGTGATATTACAGCCGTTCATGCCATAGACATTATTGAAGTGGCCTGAGCCTATACGGCTTGCAACACGTTTACTTCCGATGAAGTAATGCTTGGTGTAGCGGTTCTTGCTTACACTGATGATACTTGCTGGATACAGCGTGAATTCATCGGTCTCGTGGAACGTGATGCCTTGTGGGGCTCCGTTGATATATACGCCTTCCATCGTACCATGACTCTTTACGATACGTTCACTTGAGTGATTGTATGTATAGCGGCTGGTCTTTCCGTTATCGGAGAGTACCATCAGGCGGTTGTCTTCATCCCAGTAGAGTTCACGTACCTCACTTGTCGAATCGTTCTCCACAAGGACGGGGTTACCGTTGGCATCGTAGGTGTAGTGCTCATGTCCTATCTGTGACGGTGCACTCGGATGGTTTGGATCCTCATACTGGTATGCCATGTCGTAGGATACGGCTGTGAGGGATGAATCTACCTGCTGACTCTTCATCACTGGCATGCTCATATGGTTGTATGACATGCTGAGTGTGTAACTGGCGTTCTTTGCCTTTCCTGTGGCGGATATCAGACGATTGAGATTATCGTACTGATATGTGTGATGACTTGCACCACCCAACTTGGATTTACTGTCAAAGAGCTCTTTTTATTCTCCCCACAAAGGTACAACATTTATATTGGTTGTACAAGTTTGTGGGCGCTATTTCTTCTCATAAGCCTTAACTATAACAGTATCCCATGGAAGAAACTGGAAACTATTTTGGATTAATTCAATTGCTTTCTTTGATTCTTCTTCTTTAAAGTTGAATATATAAATCCTTGAATTTCCTCGTCTTAAATATTTACATGTAAATTTGTTATTATCAGGCCATATCCTTCGCTGTTGTCTATCCGATAAGTTAAAAGATGGGCATAAATTGAATATAGAATCATTAAATTCTTCTTGGACAAATGTAGGGGACTCATTTCTTGATTTATAATCAAGATAAATCATTATTGCTTTCCTTCTACCATATAGGAATACATGTTCACGATTAGAACTTCCAATGCTTTTTATTCCCAAAGGTAATTTTATTTTATAAATACCAAAAGTATCAATGTATTTGTCTAATGCACCATTTAATCGGTTGTTATATATGTATTTTGAATATGAATCAGTACTTATCAACTGAATAGTACCTAAATTGCCATAATCATAAAAGAAACTCTTATAATATTTTTGACCACAACTAATCAATAATAATACAAAAAATAAAATTGCAAAAAACTTTGTGTTCATAACTTATTAAATTTTATGTACTTA
>JAIKZH010000036.1 GCA_024682395.1 Bacteroidaceae bacterium | reverse complement strand
TATATTAGGCGCGCGCGAGGATTTTAACCAAAACAACCCCTTTAAGGCACTTTTACGAGTTTTTAAACTTACACTCTTTTGGCACTCACACAAAGGCAAGAAAACGACTTTTTATGGCGGATTTAACATATTTTCACAATTGAAAAGGAAGAAAAAGTTGAAAATTCGGCGGATATGGAATAAAAAATGAGAGTTGGGAAAGTGTTTTCGACATAAAACGTGATGAGATTCTATAGAAATATTTATTAGATGTTTAGAATTTGGTTTTGATTTTTGCCATAAAGGTTAGGATAGTCCCATTGAACTGAACTTCATTTTTATATCAAATGATTATATTTGCACCAATTTCATAATACCGCCACCCTCTTTATACCTTATAAGATAGCTCCACAATCACATTATTATATATATAATAGTATTTTTATAATATTTATTTATTCTACATATAATAATTTATCAGAATTTTCGTTATATAATTATAGTGAATGAAACAAGAATATCGATAACTAATAAGAATAAGCCTATGGTTGATTATACACCTTCTAAAAATGAATTAGATCACATAACTTCTGAGTTCAATAACGCTCCTAAACTACATGCGAGTGAAGACACTTTGAATTTTATTCGTTTTTTTGCTTATAATTATAAGCCATTAGCTGAGGTTTAGACAGTGGAGATATCTAAGTTATTACAATTATTGGCATCAGGACATGATGTCAAGAATCTTTGTGATGCGATATCACATAAGAATTCAAAAAAGGATATATGTATATCAGGTTTGGTCGGTTCATCTGCTCCTTTGTTTTTTTCGAGTATATTATACTCTTTTATTAACAAAAAGAACAAACAAGCAAATGGACTGGTTCCGTTATTATTCATTTTAAACGACGAAGAGGAAGCTGGATATTTCTATCATGACATGACACAGATGATAGACGATGAGACCATTCTTTTCTTTCCTTCATCGTATAGAAGGGCTATTAAATACAACCAAAAAGATGCTGCAAATGAGATCTTAAGAACTAATGTGTTAGCTGATCCAAACAGACAATGTATCATCACATACCCTGAAGCATTAGCCGAGAAGGTGATATCTAAGCAAGATTTGTCTGACATGACCATAAATTTGGAAGTTGGACACAATTACGACACAACAGAACTCGAGAACCACTTATTAGAATTAGGATTTAACCGCACCGACTATGTATATGAGCCGGGACAATTTGCCATAAGAGGTAGTATCATTGATATTTATTCTTTTAGTAACGACGAACCATACAGAATAGATTTTTTTGGCGACGAGATTGAATCAATCCGTATTTTCGATATTCAGACCCAGTTGTCTGACAAGAAAATCACCTCAATAAGTATTATTCCAAATTTTGATTCTTCCGATATTGAGTATATTTCATTATTGGATTTTATCTCTGAGAAAACTGTCATAATCGCCAAAGATTTCGAGTTTATCGCCGACAGAATTGAAATAGCGCATAACGAAGGATTCAGTCGTCAGGCTCTCCTAAGCAGTTCTACAGATGAAGAGATGATGTCGCATACTGATTTCATATCCAGCAGAGATGAGTTTGTTAACAGCATAAAGAGATATCGTAGGCTCTTCATTCGTTCTCACAATTACGACACAGCACAAAAGGACAATATAAGCATTGATTTTTCTACCCTGCAGCAGCCTTTGTTTCACAAAAATTTCGAGTTGTTGACTCAAGAATTCGAGAATTTAATCAACGAAGGATATACTATTAATATATTTGCAGAGAACGAACATCAGATACGTCGTCTGGAGGATATATTCGACGCCAACAGAAAAGGGAAACTACTCATCACCTTCAATGCAATAAACAAAGCAATTCACGAGGGTTTTATAGATAAGAACCACAAACAATGCTATTTCACTGACCATCAGATATTTGATCGCTACCACAAATATAGTTTAAAGAGCGACAAAGCAAGAAGGGGCAAGGTTGCATTAAGTTTGAAGGAGATTCAACAATTTGAGATTGGCGATTATGTCGTTCATTTAGATCATGGTATTGGACGTTTTGGTGGTTTGGTACGTGTGCCAAGCACCGACAGCAATGGTAACATCCAATATCAAGAAATGATTAAGATTACTTATCAGAACGATGATATTGTATATGTGTCAATCCATGCCTTAAATAAGGTTTCAAAATATAAAGGCAAAGAAGGGGAAGCGCCACGCCTCAGCAAATTAGGAACAGGAGCTTGGGAGCACTTAAAGGAAAGAGTTAAGAAAAAAGTAAAAGATATTGCACGCGACTTGATTCGTCTATACTCTCAAAGAATGAAAGAACAAGGATTTGCTTTCAGTCCTGACAGTTATTTACAGAAAGAGCTCGAAGCCAGTTTTATATATGAGGACACCCCTGACCAGTTAAAAGCGACCAATGACATAAAAGCCGACATGGAGCGCCAGCAGCCAATGGATCGCTTAGTATGTGGAGATGTAGGATTTGGTAAGACTGAAGTTGCAATAAGAGCAGCATTCAAAGCTGCAACAGACGGCAAACAAGTTGCCCTACTTGTACCTACAACCATTCTTGCATACCAACATTACAAGACATTCTGCAATCGTCTTCATGATTTTCCGGTGAATATTGAATATCTTTCACGTGCAAGGTCTGCCAAAGACACTAAATCGATTCTCGAACGTTTATCAAATGGACAGATTGATATCATTATTGGAACACATAAGTTAATTGGTAAGAACGTCAAGTTCAAAGATTTGGGACTTCTTATTATCGACGAAGAGCAAAAGTTTGGTGTGAGTGTAAAAGAGAAATTACGTCAGATGAAGGTCAACGTGGACACTCTCACAATGACAGCGACCCCTATTCCAAGAACTCTTCAGTTCTCACTCATGGGGGCTCGCGATTTAAGTATAATTCAAACTCCACCATCAAATCGTTACCCGATCCAGACGGAAATACACACATTCTCTCCTGAAATAATTGCAGAAGCAATAAATTTTGAGATGAGCAGAAATGGTCAGGTATTCTTAGTGAATAATAAAATAAGTAACTTGTTGGAGTTGAAATCCATAATACAAAGGAATGTCCCTGATGCACGTGTTGTTATAGGACATGGTCAGATGGCACCTCAAGAATTAGAACAGGTTGTATATGATTTCATGAATCAAGACTATGATGTATTATTATCAACAACCATAGTGGAAAATGGAGTAGATATTCCTAACGCAAACACAATAATCATCAATTCGGCCCACATGTATGGACTAAGCGACTTACATCAAATGCGTGGTCGTGTAGGACGTAGCAACAAGAAAGCATTTTGTTATCTTATTGCGCCACCACTATCAGCACTTCCTGCCCCATCCCGACGACGTCTTCAGGCATTAGAGAATTTCTCAGAACTGGGTAGCGGCATACAAATTGCGATGCAGGATCTTGACATACGTGGAGCAGGAAATCTATTAGGTGCAGAACAAAGTGGTTTTATAGCAGACTTAGGATATGAGACCTACCAGAAGATATTGGCAGAAGCCATGAATGAACTGCAGCACGATAGTTCTATCACAACAGACTGCCAAGACACGTCAAAGAGTGTTGATTTTGCTAAAAACACATCATGGCTCGACACAGTATCATTCACATTAGAATCAGACCTTGCTGCATATTTCCCTGAAGAATATGTTCCAAATAGCGGAGAACGAATTGCGTTGTACAGAGAGCTCGACACACTTACAGATAATGATGCATTAAATGTATATAAGACTCATCTTATTGACCGTTTTGGAGAACCTCCAGTTGTTGCAGAAGAGTTACTCAAAGTGATGCCACTGAAATGGATTGCAAGTGAGTTGGGGATTGAAAAGATTACCTTAAAAGGTCACAATATGATTATTTATTTTATAAATGATTTCAATAGTCCATATTATCAAAGCGACACTTTCATGAGGTTTATCAATTATGCATCAAAGCACCCACGTCAGGCGCAACTTCGGGAATCTCAGAAACGCTCATTACATATCAAAGGGATATCCTGTATGTCAGATGCTCTTAATATAATGGAAACAATAAAAGACACACCTGTTTTTTAGAGTATATTCCATTTTATTGGATTATTGGGATTACATAAAGAATGTCCGCATTACCTTAAAGAATAGGCAATGCGGACATTTTTCATAAACTTATTCAATTAAAGCCCAACGATTTATTCAGAGTTTAATTGACACTTATTCTATTTTTTGAAATATGTTTCTTCCATATAATAAACCAACACAAGATCGCTATCACAACTACACCACCTATTGAATATGACAAAGTTGGTTGTAATTGAAATCCTTCAGGTGCAATCAAGATATAAGTAGTGATAACATAAGTCATGAATAATGCAGGAATTAAAGTAAGCAAATATGCATATGCTTGGATTTTAGATGTTGTGTTTGTTTTATTATCACGAACACAGAAATACACAGTGCAAGTCCATAAGGTAATACAAGCCAAAACCTGATTAACCCATGAGAAATATCTCCATACTGCATCAAAACCTTTTGAGTCACTTAGACTGAATACAAGCACACTGATAGTTATAATAAATATAGGAATGGTTATAATCAATCTTGACGACAATTTCTGTTGTTTTAGTTTAAACATATCAGCAGTAATCATTCTTGCAGTACGCAATGCAGTATCTCCTGTAGTAATAGGAGCCGCAATAACTCCAAGCATTGCAAGCACACAGCCGAATGGGCCTAACAATTCTCTTGTGATTTTATCTACAATAATTGCCGCATTAGATTCCTCCATGCCATATTTTCCATAAAAATAATTAGCGGCAGCAGCCCAAACCATTGCAACCACACCTTCTGCAACCATTGCACCATAAAAGATTGCATGTCCTTGACGTTCATTTGCCATACAACGTGCCATCATAGGTGATTGAGTAGCATGGAATCCACTTATAGCACCACATGCAATAGACACACACATAACAGGGAATATCGGAACTCCAGCAGGATGAGTATTCTCTAAGCCATTATACACCTCAGGTAATTCAGGACAAGTCCATAGCAACACTCCGATTATTCCAAATGCCATAAACAACAATGCTATAGCAAACAAAGGATAGATCTTACCAATAATCTTATCTACAGGCAATAATGTCGCCAAAAGATAATATGTAAATATTGCACAAATCCAGAATGTAGAATCAAACTGTTCTGGTGTTAATTTGGTTAATAGTCCTGCAGGACCAGAAACAAACACAGCACCCACCATTATCATCAAAATGATTGTAAGTACCCTCATAAAGCGTTGGGCATGAGCGCCAAGGTATTTACCAATGAGGTCTGGCAGGTTTGCACCACCCTCACGTAAAGACATCATACCTGACACATAATCATGAGTTGCACCAGCTATGATTGTACCAAAAACAATCCACAAATAAGCGGACGGTCCAAATTTTGCACCCATTATAGCACCAAAAATAGGGCCTAAGCCTGCGATATTAAGGAATTGTATCATAAAGATCTTCCATGCAGGCAACTTAATAAAATCAACACCATCAGCCTTGGTTATAGCAGGTGTTGGGCGATTACCATCTACGCCAAAAGCTTTAACTACTATTTTTCCATACAAGAAATACCCTACTACTAGAAGTAATAAGGCAGAAATAAAACTGACCATTTTGCTTTAACTTGTTATTTTTACTAATTTTGCGGCAAATATAACAATTAATAATAAAACAGAATAAAAAAGGGATTATTTAATACACATTATATATAATATTTATAATGTATATAGCATAAATGCAAAGCATGCTTTCACTTGCATTTATGCTATAACAATATAATGGTTGCTATTTATTAAGCATATAAAAATGATTAACGGGACCATGTCCGTTACCACACTCATAATCAGCACCTGAACTTATGGCATTAGTTATATATTCCTTGGCGTGCACCGCTGCATCATCCAAATCAAGTCCTTGAGCCAAGAACGAAGCAAATGCTGAAGATAATGTGCATCCTGTACCATGCGTATTCTTTGTATCACAACGTGATGATTTCAATTCAATGATATGATCACGTTCTGCATTATAGAAATAATCAACCAATTTATCTCCCGACAAATGTCCTGCTTTCATTAAAACCGACACCTTACCTCCATACGACAATTTTCGTGCCGCAATTGGTAAATCGTCTTGAGATTTGATTTGCATTCCTGCCAGGATCTCAGCTTCAGGAATATTCGGTGTTATAACCCTTGCAATTGGCACCAGGTCGGATATTAACACTTCTATGGCTTTTTCTTCAATCAAACGATGACCAGAAGTTGACACCATAACTGGATCAAGGACGATATTCCTTACATCGCTATATTTATCCAGTGTATTTCGCACAGCCTGAACAACTTCGGATGAATGCAACATTCCAATCTTTATCGCATCGGCACCAATATCATCCATAACTGCTTCAATCTGCTTTTGTATTACAGATATTGGTAGAGGAAAGACATCCTTAACTCCAACTGTATTCTGTATGGTAATAGCGGTAATTGCACTGGCGGCATATCCTCCTGTTGCAGAAATTGCTTTTATATCAGCTTGAACTCCTGCCCCACCTCCACTATCACTACCTGCTATAGTCAAAACACGTGCATATTTCTTCATTATATATATATCGATTTGTTTACCACAAAAGTACAAATAAAAAGTGAAAAACATTCACTTTAGCTGAGTTTTTTAAAAATCAAAACAGATACATATTACTTTATGAACTATCAATACTTAGTCACACACATAAAAAAATCGTCGCTCAAATTCTCGAAAAACATCAACATTACCCTATTTACATAAAAAAACTTGACAAAACCATAGTTGTGATTTTGTCAAGTTTAACGAAATGTCTATTTTCACAAACGGACATCCTCAATCCTTAATTGTCTATAAATTTAGTGAGTTAATAAATCCTTCATTCAATTCTTATCATATATCTCGCTCAATTAATTTTCATACATTCTAATTTCTTTTTGGTTGCTGTTTTCTCAATCAGCTTGTGCACATTTTATTTCTTTTTGGCATCTATGTTTTCAAGATTCCTATATGGGAATTTATCCTTTAGATGTGAAAAATGCTTCGTAAGTTCCGTCGTCAAAAAAGATTCTAACCTCTGTTATTTTTCTGACTGGACGTTGCATTGCTTCAACAGTATGTTTAATAACACTTGTGATGTCAACTGAATTCTGAGGTTCCGCCAAAGTTGGATTTCTTTTACGTCCACTTACTGCGGTTGCAGGCTTTGGCTCGTTAACCGATGAAAACAAATCTAACGAATCACCTTGTTTTGACTCAACAACGACATTATCATCTAACGAGTCGTCAACCTCTCCTTTTTTAAATTCGCCGCTTCCCAAAAATAACCATTCAGGATTTATATCAGGAAAGCCAGACAAAATTCCTTTCATTATTGCAAGAGTAGGTTTGCTTCGGCCACTTGTGATATGCGATAGAGTTGCTGGTGAAATTCCTGTACGTGCAGAAAACTCAACGTATGTCAGACCAGACTCATTTATCACATATTCGATTCGTTCCTTATCGGTCATCATCGTTTTATGATTTACTTATTCAATTCTTATCCTCAAATTAATTCACTCACTCGATTTACATATACCTTATATACTAATAATCTTATATAATAATTAGTAATGTGTATTTTTTCAGCATTTATTTGCTTTTTGAAATCGTTTACAAAAGTAGTACATTTTTTTTTACCAAACAAATTTTTTGCGATTTATTTTTATATTTTTTACAAATATATTATATTAACTTTATTAAATTCCACGGTTTCACGTTTATAGAATCGTAAATTATAATAGTAAACATGAATTAAATATACTTAAATTAACACTTATCAATTACATGTATAATTA
>JAIKZH010000021.1 GCA_024682395.1 Bacteroidaceae bacterium | reverse complement strand
CAACGAATATAAAGTTGAACCTCCATGTATCGTTACTGGTAGAAGTGGCACAATAGGCGAAGTTTTTTATTCTAATGAGAAAAGTTGGCCACTTAATACGACATTATGGGTAAAGGATTTTAAAGGTACACCATCCTTTTTTGTTTATTACAAATTAAAGGAATTGGATTTAGGCAAAACAGTTTCAGGTTTTGCTGCCGTACCAACACTGAATCGAAATGACGTTCATATGATGGAAGCAGCAATACCTCCCAAGGATATACTGTTAGAATTTGATGGTCAAATGAATGTTGTACATAACCATCAGAGTTGTATAGAACAGGAAAACGAGATATTAACCGAATTACAGTCTTTGCTTTTGGCGAAGATGGGGCAATAAAAGTTATAACTATGATATTAGAAACTGCAGCAATAGCATCGGCCGCAAAACCTTTAATAGAGAAAATGGTAGTTGAATTAATTACTCCTAAAATTACTCAATTTGCAGGATGGTGTAAAGGTAAATATAAGGAGAATATGATTCCTACAGCGGAACATTTTCAGGAGTATTTAGAACGTTCTTATGTTAAATATAGTATTGTTAATACTTTGGTATTTCATAATTCCCAACGGTTATTAAAAGAGATTTACGTAGCCCAGACAATTGTCAAAGAGCATCAATCTGAGGGCGACAATGAGACCGCCAAAATTGACAGATTACCAGTATCATTGATAGAGAAGTATAAAAAGATACTAATCACTGATACGGCTGGTATGGGTAAGTCGACCATTATGAAAAGAATGTTTATTGACTTGATTGACAAAGGGCTAAACCTTGTTGGTATCCCAGTTTATATAGAACTGAATAAGCTAAATAAGGAGAATACAATCCTTGATGAAATACAAGATGCGTTAAGCTCTTTATCTAAACAATTTGATAATGATTTACTTTTAAAGCTAATACAAACTGGAGGATTTATATTCTTCTTGGATGGTTTTGATGAAATATCAATCTCCGACAAGAGTGAGGTGACTAACGATATTCAAAAGTTTATTTCTAAAGCGGGAACAAATAATTTCTTTATTTTGACGTCACGGCCAGAGGGTAGTTTGTCAAGTTTTGGTGATTTTCAGGCGTTCACAATTCAGCCTCTATCTAAAAATGAATCTTTCGAATTGCTAAGAAAATATGACATAAGCAAGAAGAAAGAGTTGTCAGGAAAACTCGTAGAATTACTTAGTTCTGGACAGTATGATTCTTTAGATGAATACTTGGTAAATCCTTTATTAGTCTCATTGTTATTTACAGCATATGATTTCAACAGGTCCATCCCTTTTGAAAAGCATCGCTTTTATGGAGTGGTTTTTGAGGCATATTTTGAAAAGCACGACAACACAAAACCTTTGAGGTCTCGTGATAAATTATCAGGATTAAATTATGATGGATTTGATAGAATTCTAAGATACATAGGGTATGATTCTTTAATAAGGACTGGGGTTAAGTTTAATGAAGATACCATTCTTAATTCAATCCGAAAAGCTAAAGAATACTGTGTAAACTTAGTTTTTTCGGAATCTGATTTCTTAAAAGATTTGACTTCGTCTGTCCCTTTATTCTGTAAAGAAGGAACAGATTATAAATGGGTGCACAAGTCATTGTTAGAATATTTCGCTGCTCGTTTTATTTATTGTGATGCAAAGGACAATCAAGATCGTATTTTATCGGCAATCTATAATAGCGATCATGTTTCGAAGTATCTTAACATGTTGGATTTGTATTGGGATATTGATAATTATGGCTTCACTAAGAATATTGAGCTTCCGCTTATTAAAGACTATATAGATTTTCATAATAACAACTATTTTGAATCATCCCAGATAAAGAAAGAATACATTGAAGAACGTATAGGTTATTTATATGCACAAAATATCTGCATTGTAAATTTTAAGAGGAATAGCTCTATCGATAATATTTTTGACTACTATCAAAAACTGTTTAAAAACAAATTCAATTTTTCGGTTAACACTTTAACAATAACCTCTCCGGGATATGTCATTGGGAGTTTCATCCAGCCGCAAAGGGAAATAATGTCAATTATGTCAAAAAAAGAAGTCGACTTATTTAAGCGAGCTATACAGGCAAATATAAAAAACGAAGAAGGTTATTCTCTATCGTTGGATATAATAGATGTTCATACAGGAGAGGAAGACGAGAATACATATAAGATAATAAATAACCTTTTAATTAGAGCGGGAGGGTCTAAGGGATTTCCCAAATTCCTAAATTATCAAATGTGTTGTAAAGAACTCGATAGGATAGACAGAATAATCAATCGGAATAAAGATTCTATTTTATTTCTGGAAGGCATATAATTATAATAAACCACTTATTCAAAATAATCCAACATTATTATCTATTATATTTCAACAATGTATGTAAATTTGTCAAAGATAATTATTTATACATAAAGCATTATTCATAACAAAAAGAGATAACTCTTATGTCACACTTTAACGAACATACGCTGGAGATGGCTATCAAAGACATGGTTGAGCAACAGGGCTACAGCTACGTAAATAGCGAGACGATACACAAGGAGCAGAGAACCAGGTACTGGCAATATATGTTTAAAGAACAAAACAATTGATAATATGGATAAGTTAGGCAAGATGATAAGAATTACCGATTTAAGGTCGGTATGGCCTCATGAGGCAAATGATTTCACAAAGTGGTTAGCGCAGGAAGAGAATCTTACGCTGTTGAGTGATGCGATAGATATTGAGTTGGAACTTGAAGAAAGAGAATCATCCGTTGGCAGTTTCAATGTAGATATCTTTGCCAAAGAAGTGGGGACTAATCGTCGTGTGATTATAGAGAACCAATTGGAAGATACCAATCACGACCATCTTGGTAAACTGATTACATACGCATCAGGCAAAGGTGCAGAAGTGATAGTTTGGGTGGTGAAGCGAGCACGTGACGAACATCGGCAGGCAATAGAATGGCTGAACCAGCATACAGATAGTAACATCGGCTTTTTCTTGTTGGAAATAGAGTTGTGGCAGATTGGTGACTCAGAAAAAGCACCGCGTTTCAACATCGTAGAAAAACCCAATGATTGGACAAAGACGATGAAGTCTATTGAAGGACTATCCAATACCGATTTGCTGAAACTTGAATTCTGGACAGGCTTTAATGATGCAATGAGTAATAATGATACATTTAAACATCATTTCCGTTCGCGAAAAGCATCACCTCAGCATTGGTATGATTTAAGTATTGGGAGTTCTGCGTATCACGTTTGTCTAACCATAAATACTCAAAAGCAATGTATTGGCGCTGATATTTATATTGATGATGATAAGGAGTTGTTTGCGCAATTCAAATATCATAAGGATGAGATTGCAGCTATGCTTAATAGTGAAGTAGAATGGCGAGAAGCCAAGAAGGCTTGTCGTATCTGTATATCAACTGATATTAATCCCAAGAAACGAGAGAACTGGCAGAAAGCTTATAATTGGTTGTTAGAGAAAGCCATTATATATAAAGAAATCGCATCAAAATTTGGGAAATAAACAATAAGGGTATGTCACACTTCAATAAGCATAGAATAATGCACCAAGGATATAATTATCTGGACTGCTATATAAACGAGAAACTAACAAAATTACAGTCTTTGCTTTTGGCGAAGATGGGGCAATAAAAACATGGCGTTATGAGATATACTAAGTTCGTAATTGAGAATTTTAAAGGAATTCATGATTTAACAATTGATTTATCGAAACAGCCAGAAAGCCGTATTTTCACTTTTATTGGATTAAATGAAAGTGGAAAAACAACAATTCTTGAAGCTATAAATGTTTTTAGTACTGGATATCGAGTTAAAGATTTTCATAAATTAATCCCCAAACATTTAAAAGCAAATTTTAATGGAGAAGTTTCTGTGTCAGCTTATGTTGATGTAGATGATGAAGATAATAGAAGAATCAAAGATAAATTTGTTGAGTTGGGATATACAGAATATGTGCCTGTGTCAAGTTTTTCTATTGATACAACATACTGTTTCGAAAATTCAAAATATAAAAGAGGAGTTTCTTATTGGGGATTTAGTCCAAAAGTTCGCAAAAAGCAAAGTAGAAAATTCATCGAATTACCAGCAGAGCATAGTGATTGGCAGACTGTTGTCACATATATTGAAAATAACTTAATGCCACGGATAGTTTATTATGAGAACTTTCTGTTTGATTTCCCAGAAAGAATCTATTTGTCAGGAAAACAATCCGACAATATGCCAAATAAATTGTACAAAGATATTATTGAGGATATTGTTGAAGAGATTATTCCTGGTGGGAGTGTCCAAACATCACTAGTTGATAATTATTTAGATAAAGACTCGGGCTCTCAGGATGTTTTTGATGCCATTCAATCTAAATTACAAGACAAGATTGGAAATGAAGTGTTTTCTAGTTGGGGGAGATTATTTAATACAACAGAGACATATACAAGTGTTGCATTAAGATTTGGAGTTGAAACAAACGATAGGGAACAAGATTTTTATGTTGAAATTAAAATCAAAGAGAACTCAGATTTATACTATATCTCCGAAAGAAGTTTGGGCTTTAGGTGGTTCTTCTCATTTTTATTTTTTATCCTATTTAGGAAAAACAGAAAAACAGATTTAGGAGAAACCTTATTTTTGTTAGATGAACCTGCCTCGAATCTTCATTCTGCTGCACAAAAAAAATTATTAGAGACTTTTGAAAGATTTGTTGATGATAAAGATAAACCTTTAAAACTTTTATATACAACACATAGTCATTATATGATTAATCCGAAATGGCTTGAAGGCGCTTTTGTTGTCAAAAATGAGGCTATTAATTATCTGGAACCATTTAGCAATTCGTCAACTACAGATATCAAAGCCATTCCATATAAAAATTTTGTAGCCAATTATCCAAATCAACAAGATTATTATCAGCCAGTCTTGGATGCATTAGATTACCAGCCAGGACTATTAGAAAAAGTTCCCAATATAATAATAACAGAAGGAAAAAATGACTTTTACACTCTGTGTTATATTAATGAGGTTTTATTAAATAATAAGTATAAGAAAATTAATCTGATGCCTGGTGCAGGTTGTAATAAGAATGGCACAGTAATACAATTGTATATGGCATGGAATAAGGCTTTTATAATATTGTTGGATGGTGATAAAGCCGGTGAAAGATCAAAAGCAGATTATATTAAAGAATTTGGAGAACCAATCAGAGAACGAATAAAAGTGTATAATGACTTTGTTCCAGCTATTGGTAATTCTATGATGGAAGATATATTCACTGAAGAAGAAAAACTATGCATTACTCAAAGGTTTGATAATACAGCGACAAAGTATAATAAAAGTGCATTTAATACTGCCATTCAAAGTGCTTTAATTAACAAGGAAATGATAACTTTATCTAAAGATACTATAGATAAGTTTGATAAATTACTCGCAGAATTGAATAAATATAAGTTTTGAAAACAAGAATGAGAAATAAAGAACCACAATACGAAACAATGCTGGAGCTTCAAATGATATCGTGGTATGTCGGAAAAACCGACGAACCACCCCTAAGATGATAATTCAGAAATTCCGTTTTTTCTTATTAAACGGAATAATTCCAACAACTGGATAGAGATATAAAAATAACAGAAAGGAAAGTAAGTATGTCACACTTTAACGAACACAGTCTGGAAATGTCCATCATGGAACTATTTGTGCAAGTGTAATAATACGCATCAAGGAGAATCTGTATGAAGGAAGGATATTTGGATTTTGACGAACATTGCCGTAAGAAGAATCTTTTGAGCGTATTTGATAAATATAAAAACGCAGACGATTTGCAAGTTAGAGAAAGAGCAAAGGCGTGGAGTACGGCTATTGGACTACAGGCTGTTGACGGTCTTACTGTTTCTAACTACCTCATAGAATTGGCTTGTAAGGACATTGAAAGAAATGATAAGTAATAAGTGATTAAATGCATAATATAATACTTCTATTTTGAAAAATTGCAAATTTCGTGCAGATTTTTAAATAAGAATGCTTTCTTTTTAAAATTTATCTGTATATTTACAGCAGAAATAAAATGCATAGATATGATACAGGAATTGAAAATAAAGAATGTGCTCTCGTTTAAGAATGAGGTGACATTCAGTTTTGTTGCATCAAACGACCAGTTTGCAGAAGATAGTCAAGTGGTAAAAATCAACGATAGTACGCGATTGCTCCGCTTTGGCGTTCTGTATGGGTATAATGCATCAGGAAAATCAAATTTGCTTTATGCTTTTGATTTTCTGCCTCGCTTCTGGAGTTATAAACCGGAAGGTATGGACGAGCCAACGGGTGTCGTTCCGTTTAAACTTGATGCAGTTTCGCCAAATGAGCCATCCTGCTTCGAACTGATATTCTATGTTGGCAACGTGAAATATTGGTATCAATTGGAGTTGGATAGGAATCAAGTCTATTTGGAAAAACTCTCTTATTATAAGAGTGCCCAGCCCACCATGCTGTTTGAAAGGAAACTGGTAGACGGACATTCGGAGGTAGAGATAAATCCGAAAGGTGATAAAATCAGTGCTTCAGCCAAAGAGTTGATTAATGGATATTGCCTGAAAAATCTTTCTTTCTTTGTGGCTCGTAATCAGGTGAATGCCAGCCTACCTCTAATTGATGCTGCCAAGAACTGGATGAAAGAGCAGACAATGCCGGCAGTTTTCCCTACAACCTATCTTACAGATTATGCACAGCGGAAGACAGCAGAGAACAAGGACTTGACCAAATATCTTGTAAACTTCCTGCACGAGGCAGATTTCAACATCACAAATATATCGTCGAACATTGTGAATAGGCAGATCTCTGACGAAGAAGTGAAGTTCCGAATCTCTGATGAAAGTATTCCCAAGGACGAAAGGGAACGAATCAAAAAAGAGAAAACCATCTCACTTTTGCATACCAGTTTCGAGCATACTGTTGAAAATGAAAACGGACAAGAGGCATACCAGATGAATAGGGGAGATGAGTCAACAGGAACTTTGCGAACTTTTGGAATTGAAACAGTATTATATGAAGCACTTGCGAGCAACGCTTTTTTGCCAATAGATGAGATAGAGACTTCACAGCATCCTAATTTGTTGGAAAAGATGCTATTTGAATATTTGAAGACTCATTCAAGGTCTCAACTTCTTGTCACCACACATAATGATGGTTTGCTGGATTTGGTGGATGACCTTATTAGAAAAGATGCTGTATGGTTCACTGAAAAGGACAAAGCCGGTGTTACGGATTTGTATAAATTGACGGATTTCAGGGGGCTCAATCGTCTGTCGTCTATCAGAGAGGCTTATCGGAACAAAAGGTTTGGGGCTACAATGCAGTAATGAGATGGAAGAAAGAGAATTAGCAGAGGTCGTTAAGCAGCAACAATATTTTGAGACTGTGCCTGCTCCCTCTCCAGAAGAAGAGGGAACAAGGGATATGGGACCACTGTACCCATTCCTCATTAGTGGGGGAACCAATACAGAACGCTATTACTTTACACATATTAATGACACTACAGAGTATAAGTTCAATATCAGACCCAAGTATTTTGGCAATGAATCCAGTTATCCAGAAGTTTTTCCAGAAAGGATAAGGGACATCATCAAAAATAATGTTGGTGCAAAAGTCTTCTGTGTATTTGATTTAGACACCGTATATTGTAACAAGACAAATCAAGATAGGCATAAAGATTTTGTAAAATGTATTAAGGACGAGATAAATAGTGGCTCTGTTTTATTGTGTCCCAGCATGCCAAGCATAGAGTATTGGTTCTTATTACACTTTGAGAACTATACAGGGTTAATAAAAAGTTGTGGAACCAAAATGCAGAAGTTGCTGTCTCCGTATATGGCACCATATTTCCCGTTAGCAAATAAGAAATTGATCAATTTGCTGAAAGATAAAAAATATATTGAAAAGTCTGATTGGGTTAAGAATCTTTGTGCAGACGGGAAACTGGATACTGCCATCAAACGAGCAGAAGACAATATCAAAGCTGCGGAGGAAGCAGGGGACTTGGCGAATCAGTCTTATTCCTATGTTTATAAAGCATTTAAAGAGAGATAATGCCTATGTCACACTTTAACGAACATACGCTGGAGATGGCCATCATGGAGCTGTTTGAGCAACAGGGCTACAGCTACGTGAATGGCGAGACGATACACAAGGAGCAGAACGAGGTGCTGCTGCGTGATGACTTGCGGATGTATCTAATAGACAGATATGCCCAAGAGGGAATCACGCCCTTGGAGGTGGAGCGAGTCATTGCGAAGTTGACGGCAGACAATGGTGCTCCGCTCTATCAGCAGAACGCACAAACGTATCGGCTGATGACAGAGGGTTTCGCCATCAAGCGTGAGGATGCTTCGCTGCCAGACTTGTTCGTGGAAGTGATAGACTTTAAGGATGTTGACAGGAATATCTTCAAGATAGTCAACCAATTGGAGATAAAGGGCACAGAGAAGCGTATTCCCGACGGTATCGTTTATGTGAACGGTCTGCCCGTAGTGGTGTTGGAGTTTAAGAGTGCTGTGAAGGAAGACACCACTATCATGAATGCCTATACACAGTTGACAGTGCGCTATCGTAGGGATATTCCTGAGTTGTTCCGCTATAATGCTTTTGTTGTTATCAGCGATGGTGTAAACAATAAATATGGCACGCTGTTTACGCCTTACGAGTTCTTCTATGCTTGGCGCAAGGTGGAGCGTACGGACAAGGCAAACGACGGCATTGACTCCCTGCACACCATGATGGCAGGATTGTTCCGTAAGGATAGACTGCTGAGCGTGATGAAAGACTTCGTGTTCTTCCCTGACACCTCGAAGAGTGAAAGGAAGATAGTATGTCGCTATCCGCAGTTCTTCGCCACACACAGGCTTTACGAAAACATCTTGGAACATTCGCATATCAACCTGCATGGCGATGGTAAGGGCGGCACATATTTTGGAGCTACAGGCTGTGGCAAGAGCCTCACGATGCTGTTCCTAACACGTATTTTGATGCGTAGTCGCCATTTGGCTTCGCCTACCATTGTGCTGATAACAGACCGTACCGACTTGGACGACCAGCTGTCTGCACAGTTCGTGAATGCCAAGCAGTTTATTGGTGATGAGACAGTCATAAATGTTGAAACACGTGAGGAGTTAGGTAAGAAACTAAGAGGACGAAAGAGCGGGGGAGTATTCTTGACGACCATTCAAAAGTTCAGCGAGGATATCAATCTGTTGTCTGATCGTGCCAATATCATCTGCATATCCGACGAAGCCCATCGTTCGCAGACGAATGTGGAACAGAATGTGACCATTACTGATAAGGGTGTGAAGCGTAGCTATGGCTTTGCCAAGTATCTGCACGACTCGCTGCCCAATGCCACATACGTGGGCTTCACAGGAACGCCCATTGATGCTACGATAGATGTGTTTGGAGACGTGGTGGACAGCTATACCATGACGGAGTCGGTGGCAGACGGCATCACTCGCCGCATCGTCTATGAAGGAAGAGCAGCCAAGGTGTTTGCCGACCACAAACAACTGGAGGCGATAGAGGCATACTATAAGCAATGTGAAGAACAAGGCGCCAATGAATACCAGATAGAGGAAAGCAAGAAAGCGGTGACGCAGATGAATAAGATTCTGGGGGATCCGCAACGTTTGGCTGTTGTGGCTAAGGACTTTGTAGAGCATTACGAGAAACGAATAGAAGAGGGTAGCACAGTGTGCGGCAAGGCTATGTTTGTTTGCTCAAACCGCTTTATAGCCTACGACCTGTATAAACAGATTATTGCCTTGCGTCCCGAATGGGAAGAGAAAATTGGCTCAGAAGACCAGACACCTGTAGAGCGCATCCGATTGGTGATGACTCGTGAGAAGGAT
>JAIKZH010000016.1 GCA_024682395.1 Bacteroidaceae bacterium | reverse complement strand
TGTAAAGAAAATAGTATTGAGATTTGTATATAAAACATGTATTTTTGTCGAATTCATCGGAAATACAATGAATATTATAAATAAAAACCCAATACATAAAAGAAACAACTATGAATCAGTTTTGACTCATAGTTGTTTCTTATTATTTGTCATTACATATATATTATCTTGAGGATATCTGTAGTTTTAGTTACGTTATTTTATGTTGGCTACCCAAGTAAATAATCTACTCCATCTTATATGGTTTTCTTCAGGATTACTATCTGAACATACCGACCACCATATAAATAAAGGAGTACCTACAACATGGTCTTCAGGAACAAATCCCCAATAACGGCTATCTGCACTATTATGTCGGTTATCACCCATCATCCAATAATAGTCCATCTTAAACTTATATTCTTTAGTTTCCTCACCGTTTATAAATATCTTTCCGTTACTTATCTTAAGATCATTTCCTTCATATATCTTTATTGGACGTTCATAAATGGCAATATTTTCCATATTCAGTTTTATGGTTTTTCCTTTTGCTGGAATCCATATAGGTCCGTAGTTGTCTCTTGTCCATCCATAATCGTGATCTAAAGGATATAAATCTTCTGTATCGTAACTTTTATTTATAACAATACTATCTATTAATTCAGTGTGACTTTCAAGAACATTTTTAGCATGTTTTGTAAGAGGCATTCCATATCGATGATCAATCATAGGATGATCTGGGCGATCGTTCCAATGAGCGAAATCCTCATCACTTATACTTAATTCTGCACGTAACTTATCTGATATATAGTCTTTTGCATATATCCAATAATTGAATTGTGCATTTGTTGGAGTTGGTTGTTTTTTATTATTTATGTAAATAATATTATCTTTTATCTCAAGAGTTTCGTTTGGTAATCCAACACAACGCTTTACATAATTCTCACGTCTATCAACAGGACGGCTTACTATATCTCCATAAGAATCTTTCTCACTTTCCATTATCTGCTTTCCTATTGATGATAAATCTCTGTATTGCTTCATCTGTTCCTCTGTCGATAAAGATTTCATCTCCCGTAGATCTATGCCAAGATCGCTTGCTTTTAGTTTTCCTAACCTGTAACAATAAGCATAGTAATCATTATTTAAATTTACTGCTGCTGTATCACCTGCAGGAAAATTGAAAACTACGATGTCACCAGATTTTACTTTTCCTAATCCTTTCACACGACGATATTCCCATTTTGGCCATTCTAAATATGATTTACAATTTATTGTAGGAATAGTATGTTGTGTAAGAGGTAATGACAATGGAGTTTGAGGTATTCTTGGTCCATAATGTATTTTACTTACCAACAAATAGTCGCCTGTAAGAAGTGATTTTTCAAGTGATGAAGTAGGAATCTGATAGTTTTGGAAGAAAAACTGAGTCACAAAATATACTGCAACTAATGCAAAAACAATTGCGTCTATCCAACTCATCAAATGACGTCCAACAGGATTCTCAATATCTTTCCACCATGTCCATTTTATCTTCTTTGAGATATAAAGATCATAAATAAAAGGAATAACTATTAATCCTAACCATGATTTAACCCAATAAAGGAAAAGTAAATAAAGGATTGTAACAACAATAAACATTATCCATCCTTTACGTTTATTTTTTTTCTCATTAGCTTTAGCATTAGCACGTTCTGCTTTTATTTGTTTTGTGCCTACAAATTTAACCATGATTTCAGATTTTTTATCTTTAAAAATAATGTTTGTTCCTAATACTTGATAAATTAAAATTTAAATAAATCACTTGTTGTCAACAAACCTTGATGTTTTACAGTGTATTCTGCTGCTAATACTGCACCTAAAGCAAAACCTTTACGTGAATGTGCATCATGAGTTATAACTATTTTATCAGCTTCGCTATCGTATTCAATTGTATGAATTCCAGGAACTTCTCCTTCACGAATAGCCTTTATAGGAAGAGTGGAGTTATCAACTTGTTTTCCTTCAGTTTCTAATTCCCATTTATCTTTTCTGTCAATTTCTTCAAGAATTTCTTCTGCCAATGTGATAGCAGTACCACTTGGTGCGTCAAGTTTATGAATATGATGTGTTTCAGTCATAGTTACATCATATGCATCGAATTGATTCATTATTTTTGCTAAATAACGATTTACTGCTGAAAAGATAGCAACGCCTATACTGAAGTTACTTGCCCAAAACAAAGTTTTTCCTTCTTCATTACATGCATGTCTTACTTCATCACCATGATCTTTAAGCCATCCAGTACTTCCGCTTACTACTTTTACACCTTGTTCCCATGCTTTAACATAATTGTCATAAGCAACATGTGGAGCAGTAAATTCGATTGCTACATCTGCACTACGAAATTTATCGGAATTAAAATCCTCTTGATTATCAATATCTATTATACTTACAATCTCGTGTCCACGGTTGATGGCTATTTGTTCAATCATTTTACCCATCTTACCATAACCTATTAATGCTATTTTCATATCTTTTATTTATTAATTACGATGCAAAGTTAGTAAAAGTTTAGATGATAGACTATTACCTTTAAAGTTTTTTAGTATTTTTGCAGAATAAAACAGACTAAATATGGAATTGATGCTTCATTATGTATGGAAACATAAGATTTTTCCATTACATAAACTCACTACTACTGACGGAAAAAGGGTAGAAGTGATTAATCCAGGAACACATAATACGAATGCTGGACCAGATTTTATCAACGCATTAATAAAAATTGATGATATCACATGGAGTGGAAATATTGAATTACATTTAAAATCAAGTGATTGGAACAAACATCACCACGATACTAATCCTGATTATAATTCTGTTATCCTGCATGTCACAACTGAAAATGATTGTGATATAGTATGTTGTAATGGTAACAGACCTCCACAACTTATTCTTGACATACCAGATTATGTGATGCAGAATTACGAACAACTGAAAGATAACGATAAAATTCCGCCATGTTCTAATATACTGAATGATATTCCATTAATTACAACACATAGTTGGTTATCAGCCTTATTCATTGAACGACTTGAAGAAAAAACTCATCAAATCAATGAACGCAGAGAATTAAGTAATAAAAATTGGGAAGATGCCTTTTTCGTTACTATTGCACGTAATTTTGGTTTTGGAATCAATGGAAATGCTTTTGAGAAATGGGCTTATTCTATTCCTATGAATGCGCTGGCTAAACATCGTGACAATTTATTTCAGATTGAAGCAATATTCTTTGGCCAAGCAGGATTACTAAACGATAACATAAATGATTCTAAACAAAAGCAAAATAATGAGTATTTCATTAGACTTCAATCTGAATATAAGTATTTGAAACAAAAATTCTCGCTGACTCCTATCGACCCTATAATATGGCGATTTTTAAGACTTCGTCCTCAAAATTTTCCTCATATTCGTATTGCACAGTTAGCTATGATGTATCATGAAGGAAAACTTAATATGTCGCGAGTTATCGATGCGTATGACTTGTCATCGTTATATTCATTGATTGATACAAAAGTAAGTGATTATTGGAGGACACATTACACTTTTTGTTCTTCTGAATCGGATAATAATAATAAAAAACTATCGATTTCATCGAAAAACCTTCTTGTCATAAACAGTTTTATTCCTATAATGTTTGCTTATGGCGAATATAAATCCGACGAAGAATTGAAGGAAAAGGCTATTAAACTGATGAATGAAATCCCTGCTGAAAATAATCATTTTATACGTGATTGGAAAAATGCTGGTATCATCTGTTCATCTGCTGCTGATAGTCAGGCTTTATTACAACTTACCAACAAATATTGTTCTAAACACGACTGTCTTCGTTGTAGATTCGGATATGAATATATACGTAAAAATCCTGGGTTCTTAAAAGAAAAACAAAATGAACCAGATTAGTGGTAAAAAAAATCTGTTTTCACATCAGTTCTTTACTGTTCTTTGTATTGCATCTGCAACGGCATATGCTGTGGTCCACGCAGCTTGAAAATTGAATCCACCGGTAATTCCGTCGATATCGAGTATTTCTCCAGCAAAATAAAGATGAGGTATTTGTTTACTTTCTAATGTTGACATATTTATATTTTTAAGATCAACACCACCACATGTAACAAATTCATCTTTAAATGGAGCTCTTCCGTCTATTTCATATTTGTCGTTGCATATTATGTTTGTGAGTTTATTTATTCCTTTATTACCTAATTCTCCCCATTTACATTTAATTTCTGCTTTTTCTAACAGATATTCCCATAATCGAGTTTGTAATCCGAAAGGTCGGTATGATGACACTTGTTTTTGAGAATTATTTGTAGATATATCATGTAATTCAGTATAAACAGAGTCTGTATTAGTTATTCCCGACCAATTAATAATAAGTGGTGATTTATAATTGTTTTCAGCAAGGAATCGTGCTGCATAACTTGATAATTTTAATATTGAAGGTCCACTCACTCCCCAATGAGTTATAAGTAATGGTCCTTGTGAACTTAATTTAGTATTTGGGATAGTTACTTTTACATCGTCAACTACTAAGCCCATTAATAGGTTTAATGCTTTATCTTTTATAGTAAAAGTAAACAAAGAAGGTACGCAAGGAATGACTGATATAAAATCAGATAATTTCTGTTCATAATTATGGGATAATCCACCTGTAGTTAATACTACATAATCGAATTCATCGAATAAAGATAAAGGATTTTCTATCTTGCTATTCAGTTTTATTTTAATACCAAGTTTATATGCTTCATTTAAAAAACAATTTATAATTGTGTGACTATCTTGAGATTTTGGAAAAACACATTCATCGTCTTGAACAACTAAATCCACACCATGATTTTCAAACCATAAATATACTTCTTTTGGACCGAATTGTTTAAACAGACGATTCATTAATCTAAAACCACGTGGATAGACTTGTGATAAAGATGTGACATTTCTAAAGGTATTAGTACAATTACATCTTCCTCCACCAGATATTTCCACTTTTGATAATACACGACTTTTACTTTCAAATATAGTTACTTCCATATCTGAACAAAAAGTCTTCAGTTGTATTGCACAAAAGAAACCCGCTGCTCCTCCACCAATTATAGCAGTTTTAGCCATTTATATCAATAATTATGATTTATCTGAAACACTTAATTATCAGTATTGATAAAGAAAAAAACAGGATGTACCAACAATTTGATACATCCTTAATCTTTTTCAGTCTTTTATCCGAATTATTTACGGAGACCAAGAGCTTTAACGATTGCGCGGTAACGCTCAATGTCCTTGTTCTTGAGATAAGTCAACAAACTGCGACGTCGACCTACTAACTTAACAAGAGCTCTGTTTGTGCTATAATCTTTATGATTGGCCTTAACATGTTCGGTCAAACGGTCGATACGGTATGAGAACAATGCAATCTGGCTCTCGCATGAACCAGTATCAGAGTTAGACTTTCCGTATTTACCAAAGATTTCTTGCTTCTTAGCTGAATCTAAGTACATAGAATTTTGTAGTTTTTAATTAATAATAAATTTTATATTGCTTCAAAAGCGGATGCAAAGTTAGGAATAAAAGTTGAATTACAGAAACTAAATGATAATTTTTTTATATTTTATGCTGTTTTTTTCTCATTATCAGCCTTTTTAGTGTTTTTTCCTATCATTAAATTACGTATATATGATATTATACCAAACATTTGACCGATAATAAGAACATCATCAAATTTTATTATTGCATATATTATTATAATAAGAGAACCTGTAACACTTATCCACCAAAACGTTGGTGAAAGTATTGATTCATGATGATGATATGAATAAAGCCATTGATACACAAATCTGCATGTAAATATAACTTGTCCTATACATCCTAATATAATCAGCCACAATGGAATTTCTGAACTGATGAAGTATTTATTTATGAAATTATCCATGTTGCTTATTGTTATCGACACAGCTGCAACTGGTAGTATCAATAACAATATTCTTAAAAAGAATGGTATGGTTTTCCATATATTTTTAAGATTTAGATTTCCTATATATACATAGTATGATATGAATTGACCTAAGATAATAGAAAAATCACTTCTTAGCATACCATAAATAAACATAACAGCTGAGCCTATCAAACTGAAGACCCAGAACAAAGTAGGTGAAACTACTTTATGTTTATGCTCAGAAGTAATCCATTGAACTATTATTCTTAATGAAAAACATAATTGAGCAAAATAACCTATATATGATATATAGTCTATATTAAAAAGCATCTGTTACAAATTATTATCATTTACTTTGTAGTTAATATATCTGTGTTTCATCCAACGATAAGCAAAACAATCTTTGAAAGGTGATATAAGTCTGTTCCAAAGATGATATTTTGATTTACCTGCTTGACGTGGATAATGACGAACTGGAGTTTCATAATAATTACCTCCATCTTGAAGTATTATTAAAGCTGGAAGAAATCTGTGCATACCAGTAAAGAATGGAATACGTCGTGCATAATCTGTATGCATTATTTTCAATGGACATCCTGTATCAGTTGCACCATCACTTGTCATCATTCTTCTAAATGAATTTGCTATTTTAGATTGTATTCTCTTAAATGGAGTATCTTTTCTATTAGCTCTTATACCTGTAACTAATTTATATTTATTTAGATAAGGAATTAATAGTTCAAAATCGCGCACATCTGTTTGCATATCAGCATCCATATATCCTACATACTCTGATTCGGTGTAGTCTATACCTGCCTTTATAGCTGCTGATAAACCTTTGTTTGATTCAAAACTTATATAATATAAATGTGAATGTTCATTACATGATTTCTTTATAAGATCTATACTTTTATCTTTAGAACCATCATTTACAAACAATACACAAGTTGATATCGAACATGTTGATATATAATCAGTCAATACAGAAGTAAGTCTTTCTATATTGTCTTCCTCATTATAGATAGGAACTATGATAGTGAGGAAGACAATATAGAAAGACTTACTTCTGTATTGACTGATTATATATCAACATGTTCGATATCAACTTGTGTATTGTTTGTAAATGATGGTTCTAAAGATAAAAGTATAG
>JAIKZH010000006.1 GCA_024682395.1 Bacteroidaceae bacterium | reverse complement strand
TAACAAAAAGTAGTAAAATACAAAAGAATAACCTTGCCTCTTCTATATTAACGCTCAAAGGTAGATTAAAAGAGGGGGATAATAATATATTATGTATTATTGATCTCTGGTTAATCATTAATCTAGATACTTTATTATTGAAGGAGGGATTTAATAATGAAGAAGAGAATAGCCTTATTTAGTGGTTTAACTATTTCTTTTGCACTTATTGTTACTGGATGTTCTTGTCATAAGAATAATAATGAAAATAACTCAGTTCATGAACATTCATGGAATGAGACCAATTATGAATGGTCTATTGATAATTTAAGTTGTACCGCTAAAAGAGTGTGTAGTAGTGATGAAACTCATATTGAAACAGAAACTGTTGCCACAACTTACTCAATAATTACTCCTCCTCAATGTGAAAGTGCAGGATTAGGTAGATATGTTGCCTCCTTTGAAAATAAAGCATTTGAAAATAAGAGCAAAGATGTAACTATTGAAGCTATTAACCATAATTACCAATTTGATTCATTTGTTTGGGAAGGATATACCGCTAAGGCAAAATATGTTTGTTCGCATGATAATTCTCATATCCAATATCATGATGCAGAAGTTACAAGTGAAATTACTGTAGAGGCAAAATGTGAAGAAACAGGCACTAAAGTATATACAGCAAGTTATGATGGACATAAAGATAGTAAAACAGAAACTTTACCATCTATTGGCCATAATTTGGTTAATCACGATGGCAAAAGCGTGACATGTACAGAAGATGGATATGATTCCTACGTTACTTGTTCAAGATGTGACTATTCAACATATCATACAGTAAATGCCACTGGTCATAATTGGGGAACACCAACATATACATGGACGGATGATTATTCTAAATGTACTGCGACAAGAGTATGCTTAAATGATTCAACTCATAAAGAAGTAGAAACTGCAGATTCAACATACGCAATCGTTTCTAATCCAAATTGTGAAAATGAAGGATTAGGAAGATATACAGTTTCTTTCAATAACACTGGATTTTTAACACAAACTCACGATGTTACATTAGAACTAGAAGGCCATGATTATAAATTCGATTCTTTTGTATGGGAAGGATATACCGCTAAGGCGAAATATGTTTGTTCGCATGATAGCTCTCATATCCAATATCATGATGCAGAAGTAACAAGCAATGTAACTACATCGCCATCATGCGAAAGTAGTGGAATTAAAACATATACTGCTACATATGATGGACATAGTGACATAAAGACGGAAGTTCTCTCTTCTTTAGGTCATAATTGGGGAACACCAACATATACATGGTCCGATGATTATTCTAGCTGCACAGCTACTAGAATTTGTTTACGTGATTCAACCCATAAACAAATTGAAACAGTCGATTCTACATATAATGTTGTTACTAATGCTAGTTGTGAAAATGACGGATTAGGTAGGTATACAGCTATTTTTGAAAATACTGCTTTTTCTTCGCAAACTCATGATGTAACAATTGAATCATTTGGACACGATTATCAGTTTGATTCATTTGTTTGGAGTGATTATTCCGCTCAAGCAAAATATGTTTGTTCCCATGATAGTTCTCATATCCAATATCATGATGCAATTGTTACAAGTGAAATTACTGTAGAGGCAAAATGTGAAGAAATAGGAACCAAAGTATATAGAGCTACTTATGATGGACATAGTGATACCAAATCTGAAACTTTACCAGCTCTTGGTCATGATTTACTCTCTCATAACGGAATTAGTGCAACATGTACTGAAGATGGATATGCACCTTATTACACTTGTACTAGATGTGGCTATTCCACATATCAAACAATAAATGCAACTGGTCATAATTGGGGTAATCCTAATTATACTTGGAGTGATGATAATTCTACTTGCACCGCTACAAGAGTGTGCTTAAACGATTCAACACACATTCAAACAGAAACTGTGACTAGTACTTATTCAATAATCACTCCTATGGAATGTGAGACTGATGGATTAGGCAGATATACTGCTACATTTGTTAATGATGCTTTTGAAACACAAACAAAAGATGTTGTTATACCAACAACTATCCACCATGATTGGAACAGCACTACTTATACTTGGAGTGATGATAATTCTACTTGCACCGCTACAAGAGTGTGCAATAATGACTCTTCGCACATTCAAACAGAAACTGTTGAAACCTCTTATGCAATAATTACTTTAGCAACAGAAGAAGCTGAGGGGTTAGGTAGATATACTGCTACATTTGTTAACGATGCTTTTGAAGCACAAACAAAAGATATTGCCCTCGAAAAAATATATAATGGTCGACATCCAGTATTTTCTGAAGACGGAACTACTGTTATGTATGGCTTATATCCACAGACAAATGTGAATGATCCATCTTTAATCTCAAATCTTGATTCTATAACGGAACCTGAATCTAATGGTTGGTATTTATACAATAATGAATACTATGCAAAAACAAATGCAAAACTATATTATGGTGCTAATGGTCGCTATAAGTTCGATAACGGGACAACCATTGTAAAGGAAGAAACTTATTGGTTTAAATGTGAACCTATTAAGTGGAAAATTCTTGACATTAATAATGATTTTTATATTCTTCTTTCTACTATTCTTTTAGACGCTCATTGCTATTATGACTCAGAACCTAGCAGAACTTTAGGGGGGAAAACTGTAGAGCCTAATAATTATAAGTATAGTGATATTCGCGCTTGGTTAAACGGATACGATGGTTCGCAATATAATGTTCCAAATTATACTGGCAAAGGTTTTATCAATACGGCCTTTTCATTAAACGATACTTATATTTGCGAAAAAACAGTAAATAATGATTCTAGTTGGACTAACTCTGCGCGCGAAAATAAGAGCAATCCTTATGCGTGTGAAAATACCAGAGACAATATCTACTTGTTTAGTTTTGTGGAGTATGGCAGCCAAAGTAATGGCTTTGCATACGAGACAAGTGCATCGGACACAAGAACTTGTAGGACTACAGACTGGGCTAGAGCCAACGGCGCCTATTATAGTACAAGTGATGGCAATCTATATAACGGATATTATTGGACTCGCTCTCCACTGTATAAAGACAAAAACGGTGCGTCTACAGTTTCAGCTACAGGTGTGCTTGGTAGGGGAAATGGACAAGTAGACTGCACTTACACTTGCGTACGACCAGCTGTAACGATTAGAGTTACTCAATAACGATAAACACAAAAATAAAAATCACCCCTGGGAAAGCCTATAAGGCGAATAACAGGGGTTTTATAATGTCAAATATGTTGTTAGAAGTATCTAATTCGTGAAGAATTTTGAATTACTATTTTCATAATTATGCTACCAATCGCCTCGAAAGGCGAAGATTAATAAACTAAGTTTTATATAGTTTTCCCGAAATAACTGTTTTCTTTACTCTTAATAAATCAATCTTGTTTAGTCTTTATACGAAACGTATTCAATAAATCTTTAATCATTATTCATTTTAGTCTATACTAATTAAGCCATCGCGATAGAAGGCTATGAACCTGGTCAGGATAGGAATATAGCAGCCATAAGTAGTTCTTCTATGTGCGTTGGTTTTTTTACCCTAAATATAGGGTTTTTCTTTTGCTCAAGTAAAATATTATTATCTTTCTTGGGTTAATGGCTAAGCCTAAATAGGTGGGAGCAGGCATGCTTCTTCCTAGCGGAATAACAACGTGCTCGTTTTAGAGATTT
>JAIKZH010000043.1 GCA_024682395.1 Bacteroidaceae bacterium | reverse complement strand
TGGCGGATTCTCTGCCTGACACTTATGGACGTGCGCTGTTCGACAGATGGCTGTCTCTGACGGGTCGCACAAGTGGCAACCCCATTGAATCGCTCTGTTTCTTAGGAAAACGATGCATGGGGGCGTTGGAGTTTGAACCTGCAATTGAAGTTTCCTATAACCAAGAAGCCAAGTTTGAGATTGACAAGTTGGTTGAGGTGGCCAAAGAAGCGCTTTCGGAGAAATCATCTTTTGCTACAAATCTGGAAGATGATAAGAAAGCTGCTATTGCAGAGATTCTGCGCCTTGGCACTTCTGCTGGTGGCCAACGGGCTAAAGCTATCATTGCTTATAATAAAGAAACTGGTGAAGTACGTTCTGGCCAAGTGGAAGCACCTGCTGACTTCGACTATTACCTCGTCAAACTGGATGGAGTCTCTGCTAAGGCAGGTTTCAAAGAGACCGAGAACTACGGACGGCTGGAGTTTTCTTTCTACAAGTTAGCCAAGGCTTGTGGCATAGAGATGTCAGAATGTTCTCTCATTGAGGAAAACGGACGTGCCCATTTTCTCACGAAACGCTTTGACAGAAAGGAGGGAAAGAAGGTACACATGCAGACACTTTGCGGAATTGCACATTATGATTACCGACTCCATCGAGCCTATTCTTACGAACAAGCCTTCAATGTGATGCGAGCATTACGGTTGTCGTACTCGGAAGCCAGACAGATGTTCCGCCGAATGGTGTTCAATGTAGTCATTCGCAATCAGGACGACCACACCAAAAATATCTCTTTCTTGATGGAAGAGGATGGGAAGTGGCGTCTCTCGCCAGCTTACGATATGGGCTATGCTTACAATCCAAACGGTGGCTGGACTGCTACTCATCAGATGTCAATCAATGAGAAGTTCGACAATATCACCAGAAACGACCTATTGGAATTCGCTTCCAAGAACAACATCAAAGATGCGGCATCCGTTATCGATGACGTTTGTGAAACAGCTTCACATTGGAAGGATATAGCGAAAGATTGCGGCGTCCCCAAAGCCATGATTGATGCTATTATTACCAATATGATACTAAAATTGTAATCGAACTATTGCACCTATAGACTATTGGTCTAGAGTCCATTTGCGTAAAAAACAGGGTTGCGTAAACAAAAATAGAGCTATTTCTCTGATTTTTGACTAAAAAGTCTGGTGTTTTTGCGTAAACAATGCGTAAACTTTTTATTTCAGTTAGGGGTGTTTTGTGAGTTTCTGTAAAATTACAAAAATCAACTTATTGATTATCAGTATAGTTACATATCATGGAATGTCATGAAAATCGCTTTTTGCGGCTCATAATCTGGAGGTCCCTGGTTCAAGCCCAGGCTGGTCCACACTGAAATACAAGGAGGGTGTATCAAAAGTCTATAGACCATTGATATGCCCTCTAATTTTTGTGTGACTCAAAAACTTTTAGCGGACACCAATTATTGAAAACATAAACCTGTGTCTTTTTTGACGGACCTTCCATTTGCGGCACAGCTTGTGTCGCATTTGGGAATACATCTTTATATGTGATATACCATTTGCGAATTCTTTCTATGTCACGCAAAGAGAAACCATTCATTTCAGGGAACTCTGCAGATAAATCTTGACTGAGTTGCTTCAAGAAACCATCGCCCCATTTGGTACCCTTTTGCTTCTCTACAATGTCGCTACCCAGCTGTCAATAGAGCTGCAACAGTTCGGTATTGACCTTGACTGCAGCCTTTATCTGACTTTGGCGTATACGTAGCTTCAGTTCGCTAATCCACGCAGCATAATCCTTGTTAATATGTATCAGATTGCTCATTTCAGTTTCTCCCATGCTTTTTGTATCTTTGGTTGGCTCCAAAGTTACAAAAATCTTGTTAATAACCTTTGGTTAATCGCATAAAAAGGTATATCTTTGCAGTAAATTATTACGAAATAACAAATTAAACAGCAACAATGGAAGGACTGATATTTAACATATTAAGTAGACTGAACATTCAGAGCACATGGTGTCTTGAATGCGATTCCTATATGCATACACCAAACATTGCTGCGCCGTATTATTCAAACAAGAAGACTTTAAATAACTTGCTTACGCTCATCAAAGTTCGAACAAATTTGTTTTGGTCTCACTTAATTACAACTTTCCATATTACACGAAAAGGGAGCGGATTACTCCCGAAATAATTTGTACGTGCGAACACACGATATTAACGAAGTGGTTGGAAAGTCAGCAATGCTTTCCAGCCATTTTTCGTTTTAATAATCCGCTCATGTTCAACCAATTCCAAGCCAGTTTGATTGACACTCACTTTATTGTAGATTTGTGCCTATCACAACCATGAACACTGCCGTTTTCCGCTCCTCATTGGTTTAACTCATGGCACAAAAAGTTCTTAATTATAAACCGTGTAGCAATACACACAAAAGAAAGAAAAATGAATATAAAATTTAATGGAGAACATACGTTCTTTACATCAGATACACATTTTTATCATACAAACATCATAAAGTATTGTAATCGTCCATTCAAAGATGTGGAACAGATGAATGAGATAATAATAGAAAATTGGAACAATACGGTATCTGCTAATGATACAATATTCCATTTAGGGGATTTCAGTTTTAGAGGTGAAGCCGAATGGACGAAACTTCTTGACCGTCTAAATGGCAAAATCTATCTGATCATAGGCAACCACGATATGAAAGCTATCAACCAAGGACTTATTCAGCGATTTGAGGATGTGACCATGCAAATGCACATAGAAGTGGATAAACAAAGGATCTTCCTAAGTCATTTTCCATTCCTTTGTTTTGAAGGATGTTACAAAAATGTTTGGCAGCTATTCGGGCATCTCCACTCCAGAAAGAACAACACGAGTATTAATGCTAAAAGGATTCAATATCTATTACCAACTCAGTATGATGTGGGAGTGGATAACAACAACTTCACTCCTGTGTCATTTGAGCAAGTAAAAAGAATCATAAACAAGCAAGTGGAACAAGCCAAATGTGAGTAGCAATGAAGGATTTACTAATATTGATAGTATTACACACTTTAGGGAAACTTGATATACTTCAACCTTTAGTGGATGTTTTCTGTTGGTCGGAAACAGATAATTCCTCCAACCGTTCTTTCAAGGCGCGATAGTCCTCCAGTACATTCCAGATGGCATCTTCGGAAAGAACACCTCGTTTCAGGTTTTGTGGTAGTTTACCCTGCTCATCATCGGCAAAGTCCTGTTTCCATGTATCACTTCCATAGTAGGATTCCAACTCATGGAGCGCCTCTTGTGCTGCCTCATACTCATTGAGAGCATCATCTAACACTCTCACCGCATGCATTACACGCTCCATATTTTGTTCCATATGTTCTATTCGTTCTATCTGCTTCATTTTTTGCATAATAACTCTAAATTTTCAACTCCACATTCTCGTTTTCCAAACTTAGATAACTATGCAAATCTACAAATTCATTTTAATTTCACCAAATCTGGGCATTAGTTTTGTGTTCTTGTATAGTTCGTATATTATTGTAAACACTACTTATCACGATATATAATATCGCCATTGATATAACTCTTTATCTTCGCAAAATCTTTTGGAATCCACATTTCACCTTTAGCAAAAAGGGAGAGCATATGATAGCCATCGTCGGCACAAAGCCAAATCAAAGCATATACTTCACTATCTTTAGATACAGTAGCATCCAATAAATTCCATGGATAACTATTCTTGTAAGTCATAGAACAATTATATCTGTATGGTTGCTCTGGATGGCTGATTACATAATCATAAGAAATTGACTTAAGTTGTTTAAACAATTGTTCAGCTTCGACTTCATACTGAGCAGGAATGAAATAATAAGTACCTGTAGTCAAACCTGCATGCGATGTAACTCTTTCATTGTTAGCAAAATAATAAGTACACTTAGTCATAAGCCCATGTTCAACGTCATCATCAAAACCATCATCATGTCTCCAATATACAGGATAGAATTTTGCGCCTTTTAGTTTTAGGGCTTTCTTTATCGATGGTTGAATCAGTTTGCTGAAAGTTACAGCATCAAATGGGCGCATTGAGTCATGTGGTATGTTTTTTTCAATTGCTAAGAAATGACTGTAAGAACCATTTTCTATATAATCCGGAGTATCATCCATGTGGCCTCTGTGATAATTAAAGATTGCAGCCTCACATGGTCCGTTCATTAATGGATGTTTTGCTGGATGTTCTATCTTTAGAGAATCGTCGTTTTTAGTGAACACTAATGAATATTTAATGGTATCAACCCCATTTTTGTGGTATTCATAGAGATAAGTCTCTGATGATTTTTCACCAAGACGTGCAAAAGTGAGACGAATTGAGTCGAGAGCACTGACTATTTTTTGACGACGCAAAAAATTGATACTATCATATGTCTGAACAAGGCTCTGTTTCTGTTGTTCGCTCATACTATCATCTACATTTGGACTAAGTGTGACTACATTGAGTATGGCACTCCATTGATGATTAATGGTGCTGCCTGAGCCATTAGACAGGGTGTGAGAGACGCGATAGCCTTGTTGTTGCAAATAATTCTCCAGATTGCGGAGGTGTTCATTTACTTCCTGACAATATGCTGTTAAAGCAGATAATGCCAATAAAATTAATAATAATACTCGGTTCATAACAATATAGTTTTATTGGTTATTCATTAATTGTGCAACTTCCATATACAATTGTTCTCCTCGCGAACGTATATGCTGTACATTGTTGTTTATATATGTTTGGAAAATATCGTCTTCTGACGGATAATCATCGGACTGTTGTTCAAGTTCGCCTGGCTCTGTATTTACCAACACATCGTTTGATGCTGAAACTTGATGAAGGTCAGCAGATACTCGTTTTTTTGTTTTACTACTTGCGATTAAGGTCTTGGAAGGTCTTTCCGTCGTTGCCTGCTCCTCAACTTGTTCTTTTACCTGACTTAACGCGACTTGTTGTTCTTCATGCTCAGTAGCATGTATCGGTGTCATAGTCTTTTCCTGTACTTGCTTTGCTGTTATTGGCAATTGCTTAGCAGGATCTTTTATGTTATTATAATATGTAAATATCAAGATTACACAAGCTGCGGCAGCAGCAATAGTAGCATAAAACCAAATGTGGGCACGTTTATGAATGCGAACAGGTTGCTCTTCCAACAAGCGTTGCATCACCTTATCGTTTAGATCAGTCGGCATCGGTACACGTTTCTGTTCATATCGCTTTACAGCCTCGTGTAAATTAACATCATGCAGTTGTATGTTATTCTTGTTGTCCATTATTTAGAGTGTTTTAATTATTCGATATAGTTTCTTACGTATTCGGCACAATTGCGAGCCGATGGTCGAGGGAATTGAACCTGTGACATATGCAATGTCGGCAATACTCATGTCATCGTAGTAAAACATGGCAATGAGCGATTGTTCATATGGTGGAAGTACCTCCATAGCCTTTTCTAAGTGTTTCACAGTCTGTTCGTCAAAGATATCACCATCAGTCATGTCTCCTATTTTTTCAACACCTGATTCATAATCATCTATATAGACTATATCGGGTTTCTTGCCACGAATGAAATTTAGTGATTCATTATAGGCTATACGCCCAAGCCATGTAGATAATAAGGCTTGTTTGGGATTGAAAGAATCGATATGCCCAAGTGCCTTAACAAACACATCCTGATACACCTCTTCTGCATCCTCACGATGTACAACGATACGCTGCACCATGCGAAACACAGCAGGACCATATTCTGTCAACAAACGCTGACATGCAGTGGGTTTTCCCTGTCGTAGTTCTTCTATCAGGTATGTTATATCTTGCTTCATTATTATTCCTTCAGACTTCTATGTATATTCCAATAGTTCATCCGTTTTGGACTGTTTTCACTATTATATACACAAGAAAAAGAAAAACTTTGCAATTATTCTTATTTTTTCTAAAAAATATTCAGATTATCGTACAATAAATGGTGCTTATCGCCATTGATATCAAGGAGATTATGGCGGTAAAAACAATTACAAGTCTTATTGTCTCAATGCTTCATAATAAGAAGAAGAGACCAAATTGCCTTTGTGTAAAACTTTTACAGATTTGTTTCCTTTATCATCTTGTTGTATGTCATAATCAAGGATTAGCGGCTCTATACGTTCTTCACTATACAGACGTGCGAGCATTTTATTTTCTTCAACATACAACTTAAAATAAATAGGAAAGGGTTTATTATTACAAATACGTAAATCTTTGAACCCATAGAACACCGTTGCATCTGTGCCTAACGGAGTGAAACGAGTTGAATCGGTATAAAGGTCAACTGAATGGTTAAAACGTTCTTCAATTGATAGTCCTGCGATCAAGGCCAAGTGATGAATGATGCCCGAAGCCTGACATAGTCCTCCTCCCACATCTATTCCCTGACTGCCAGCATGTATGCTACGTCCTTCCTTAAAACGTTTTCTGTTATTCGGATTGCCAACGATATGCCAAAACGAGAAGATCTCATTAGGATAGACAACAATCTTATTAATACACGAAGCCGCCTCACGCAGGTTATGTTTCTTGCTCTCCAATGTAGGTGACGGCATAAAGGGCTGAACTAAGTCGATAGCATAAATATAGTCAGAATCAGACAACACACCACTGGCAAACGAGGTACGCCTTAATATGTCTCTGATATAGACATACTTACTTCTTATCCATGCTTTTGTACTTAGTTTCATTTGTTTACGAGTTCGTATATTAAGTAAGAACTATATTTCTTGAGCCATCCATTTGCTAAATGGAAATCGATATTAAGTAATTGCATTCGCATCCATTGAGGCAGTTTATGAACAGGCAAAAGCATAATTCCATAACTGCGTTTCACGTGGAATCGGTCTTTCACCAGTTTTTCGATATCAGTTTCATCAAGTTCAGTTCCTCCGTGCCATGTAGGTTGCTTGTGATGTAATAGTTTGCGACGGTTATGCGAAGGAATGTCGATAATCAAACGTCCATCGCGTCGGATGATTCTGTGCATTTCATCAAAGATATTGTTTATGGTATCCACATCGAGGTGCATAAACAGATGAAACGAATACACTACATCAAACATCGCATTATCATATCCTGTACTGGCAGCTGATGCTTCTTTGAATTCAACATTTGCATGACGTTTGCGAGCATGACTAAGCATCTCACGGCTCGCATCGAGTCCATGAGTTGCATAATTTGTAAGGCGTCCAGTGCCACATGCCACCTCAAGACGCTTCTCTTCATGTTTTAAGTCTATGATATCGTCCAGTACCCTTCTTTCCTCAGCATCAATAAATTTGCCATATGTGTTATTGAAACGACTGGCATCATATTCATCAGCAATACTGTTGTAATAATTTACGACCTCATTCTGTTCCATCGCAACATATCATCATTTAGTTAAATACATGTCACTTTTTTATACTTCTTTTGCAAAGATAATAAGAATTCACGACACACACATAATATTCCTCGTTTTTTTATCTACTTTTGTTATTCGCAGTATTAAGAATTTAAATTACGGCAATCATGTTAACCGGTTATTTTTCATTTTTTTATCATCGACATATATTTATTCGTTTTTTTTCCGTATGTTTGCAAAAAGTAACAATATGTAACCTAATAATACAAACATTAAAAACATGAAACGACTATTTTTATTTATACTCATGAGTTCGCTCCTAACATATTGTTGGGCAGGTGATAACAAACAAAAGACTATCAAAGTAAAAAGTTCTGAACAATTCCTGAAAGCTATCAACTCTGACACACGTATTATCGTTGAAAAAGATCTTCTGGACTTGACAGAAGCATTACAGACATTAGATACATATAATGAATCGGGCTACAACGCTGCAGTAAGTGCCAGCAAGGAATACGATGGTCTTAGTATTCATATATGCAATGTAAAGAATCTAACAATCGAGGGCAAGAAACCCGACACACATATTCAAGTAACCCCTCGTTATGCCGATGTACTCTATTTTCAATCATGCGAGAATATCTCATTGAAAAATCTGAAAATGGGACATACAAAAACTGGTGATTGTATAGGAAATGTAGTTACATTAAACGATGTAAACAACATTGACATAAACAACTGCAAACTATATGGTTGCGGAGTAATTGGTATCGAAGCTACAAAGACCAATAATCTCTTTGTGCAAAACAGCGAGATTTACGATTGCAGCACATTCTCACTTAGTTTCACCGAGACCAACAATAGCACATTCACAAATTGCAGCATACATGACAATGATAACGGAATGATATTTTTTGGCTGCGCTGGCACCACGTTTAATTCATGCTCGTTCAACGACAACCGTTCATCATTCTGTTCAAATAGTTCCAGCGAGAATATCATCATGAACAAATGTGTCATAAATCATTCACACGAATATAATAACCGACGTATTACATTCAACAACTGTGTGACTGAATTCACTGGTGAGGAATACTATGATGATATTGAAGAAGATGAGGAAGAGGAAGAAGATGCTTTTGACGATCAGTTATATCCATGGGACAAGACAAAAGGTGATATCACCCTCAAGGACATGGAATTGGTAGCAAACACACCTTTCCTCTCAGAAGCTGACAAGAACTCACTATCAAACCGCTATTACAGCCGTGCTATAGCAATGTTTATGAAATACCGCAATAATTTCAATGAAAAAGACGCACAGACAACCCTCGATTTACTTACAGGCGAACCTGTGACTCTAAAATCAAGCGAATTACTCACCCTCAAAAGAGTGCGTTCAATCCAACTAACAAACTACGGAATATTTATTTACAACTATTTCCCTTGCAGGATAATCAACGACAACTCTACTTTGGTGTTCAACAAATATAGTGGTTCACAACGCAAATGGGGCTATCTATATCGTCAAGAAGACAAACTCGCAGCATTTACCGGCTGCTACTATATTGAAGGAAACTCACCAACATATTTTAACGATGAACATTTTCTTGAAATTGGTGTGATGAAGAAGACAAAAAGCGGAAAATTTGTTTTACTTATACTCGAGGACGACAAATTTGAATTGCTTGAATTCATAAAATAAACATATAGATTTACGTTTTGTCTGAGAAAACATGATTTCCAGACGATAATAATAAGAAAATCAATATGCTGTTATCTTTCACAACAAGATAATGGCATATTTTTGTATTTGAGCCTCAGCACATAAACATTTAGAATTAAAGACGTTAAATAACAGAATGTTAATCTCGGCAGATGGAATTATCACCATAAAAAAAAGGCGCAGATATGGGATTCGACCAACAGATTCCTAAAATTAAATAATCAGTTATCAAGGATTATTATACTTTACAAAAAACAACCTTTACAAAACTGAAACCTGCTCACATTATATATTTTACGGCAAATATTTTGTCATATAAAAATACTTTAGTAATTTTGCACACAATTTGCATTTTTACAAATACTTAATAAAATACGTTATGTAATAAGACTTTAGGGATGAATTTTATTGTATGTTTAAGAGGTAAAAAGAAAAATCATACATCATTCTTAATTCTTAATGTTTTCTAACAAGAAACAAAACAAGTTAGTACAATTATGAACAGAAGGATCTATGTGAGCGACATCACTATGAAACTGGGAGATAGAGACAAACAGAATACACTATCTTTCCGCCAAAAAATTGAACTTTCTAAATTATTAGATAAGTTAGGTGTGTCTGTAATTGAAACAGGCCCTATATTAAATGGAAAGCAAGATTGCCTATTAGTGAAATCGCTGGCTTCTGCTGTCAAAAACAGCACCTTGACTATTCCTGTTGACATATTCAATCCCGACAGTGTTGAACAAACTTGGAATGCGCTTAAATGTGCTGCACATCCAAGACTACAAGTTTCAATACCTGTAAGTACTGTCCAAATAGAATATTTGTGCCACAAGAAGCCAGATGCTATCATTGAGTTAATAGCCGACCTCGTATCAAGATGCGCTGCATTATGCCCTGAGGTAGAATTTGTTGCAGAGGACTTTGGCAGAAGTGAAGAAGCTTTCCTTCTTAAAACAATTCAAACTGCTGTTGACAATGGTGCTACTGTGGTTTCTGTGTTCGATACTGCAGGAAAATTATTCGATTACGAATGCTATGAGTCAACAAAAATGATACGCAACATCTTACCAGAGAACGTAAGACTTGGAGTTTGGTGCTCTAACGAAATGTTTATGGCAGATTCTTGTGCAATTGCAGCTGTAAGAGCTGGTGCTGATGAAATCAAGACTACGCCTTATGGTAATACTACCACGTCTTTGAAACGTTTCGTTAAAATCCTTGACACAAAATCTGATGTATGTAAAGCTTTCTGCGATGTCAAGACTACTGAATTGCAGAAGATGGTTGAGAGAATCAAGGATGTATGTGAAGCCGACCAAAACAAACGTGCTGCTAAGATTGGAAACAAACGTCAGGAAAGTAGTGATATTCAACTAACTATCCACGACAACAAAGAAGCCGTACTGAAAGTTGCAAATCAATTAGGTTATGAACTCGAAGGAGAAGATGCCGACAAAGTATTTGACGCATTTGTTCAGGTTGCATCAAAGAACGAAATCGTTGAAGCACAAGAATTAGATGCAATCATCGCTACAGTGGCATTCCAAGTGCCTCCAACCTACAGCCTCGACAGTTATGTCGTAAATTCAAGCAATATCATCACAGCAACTTGTCACCTACGTCTTCGTAAAGGTGATGAGATTATGGAATGTGTATGTATGGGAGAAGGACCAGTTGCTGCTGCATTCTTGGCTATAGAACAACTTATCGGAAAACAATACGAGTTAGATAACTTCGAAATACAATCCGTTACAGAAGGACGCGAAGCAATGGGTGGAGCCGTTATCCGTCTCAACCATGAAGGAAAAGTTTATTCAGGACGAGGTCTCTCACGCGATATTGTAGGAGCTAGCATTATGGCGTATCTCAATGCTGTTAACAAAATAGTTTACGAGGAGGAAGAAGTATGAAATTATCATTTTCCACAAGAGGATGGCAAAGTCATGATTGGGAAGATATCGTTGACAAAGCATGTGAAATGAGATTCTCGGGCATCGAAGCCTACAACGTACTTAAAAATCCTTCATTAAGCGGCACTACAGGACCATTCCACAAATATTCTATCGTTAGTTCTTACAGAGACTTAAAAGAAAAGAAACTCACAATTCCTTGTTTCGATTCATCAAACGATATATCTGCAGAAAACGATGAGATGCTCAACGAAATGAAGCAACTCATAAAACTTGCTTCCGACATGCGTTCTCCATACGTATGTGCGTTTGCAAAGAATGACGCTCCAGATACTATCCGAAAGAATCTCTCACAACTGATTCCTGTTGCGATAGAATACAATATAACTATACTTATAAAGACCAGCGGCATTTACTCTGACACAAAACTGCTTCTGGGACTTATGAACGATTTTGCATGCGACCAACTTGCCGTACTTTGGGATGTACACCACCCATATCGCGACAAAGGCGAATCACCTGCACAATCAATAACCAATCTGGGTGCATACGTAAAACATGTGCATTTACGCGATAGTGACGATGCAAACACCTACAACCTCATCGGAGAAGGTAACTTCCCTATTCAGGAACTGATGAATGCTTTACGATCAATCGACTACGACGGATTCATCTCACTGGAATGGAAACCAGACTGGATGCTCGACCTCACAGATGCCGATATCATCTTTCCACACTTTATTAATTATATGGAGAGATTTGAAAGAGAAAGAGACAAGAAAGTAAAACTCTTCACCAATCACGACGGCACTGGTTATTATGTTTGGAAAGAAAACGAACTTATTGATCTCACATTCTCTGAAGTACTCGACAGAGTTGTTGAGGAATTCCCTGATCAATATTGTTTCAAATATACTACACTCGACTACACACGTACTTACAGTGAATTCAGAGACGATGTCAACAATTTTGCACGTGCGTTGGTATCAATGGGTGTAAAACCTGGTAGCAAAGTAGCTGTATGGGCTACAAATGTTCCTGCATGGTATATTACATTCTGGGCTACCGTAAAAATTGGTGCAGTACTTGTCACCATGAATACTGCATATAAATCTCACGAGGCTGAATACCTGCTCAGACAATCTGACACTCACACATTAGTAATGATTAAGAGCAGTAAGGACTCTAATTATAGTGAGATTATAAACGAACTCTGTCCTGAAATAAAAGACACTAAAGCAGGTGAAGCACTCCACTGCTCACGCCTACCATTCCTACGTAACGTAATCACTGTAGGATTCCGTCAGCGCGGATGTCTCACATTCGACGAGGCAATGGAAAGAAAAGACAGAGTATCATTGGAAGTTATAAATAAAATGGCTGCAGAAGTGCGTCCTGACGATGTTTGTAACATGCAATACACTTCAGGAACCACAGGATTCCCTAAAGGCGTTATGTTGACTCACTACAACGTTGTTAATAACGGAAAGAGTATCGGAGACCGAATGGGACTATCAACAGCCGACCGTATGATGATTCAAGTACCTATGTTCCACTGTTTCGGAATGGTACTATCCATGACTTCATCAATAACTCACGGAGCTACAATCTGTCCAATGCCTTATTTCTCTGCAAAATCATCGCTTGCCTGCATAAATCAAGAACATATCACATGTTTCAATGGTGTGCCAACCATGTTCATCGCTATGTTCAACCATCCTGATTACCGCAAAACCGACTTCTCTTATATGAGAACTGGTATCATGGCTGGTTCAGGATGCCCACCAGAGCTTATGCGCCGTGCTGCACGCCCTGACGAAATGAACATGACAGGTATTATCAGTGTGTACGGACAAACTGAATCTGCACCAGGAAGCACCATGACTGCATGGACAGACGACATCGATGTAAGATGCGAAACTGTAGGATATGCGTTCCCTCATGTACAATGTAAGATTATTGACCCTGAAACAGGTAATGAACTTCCTGCTGGTGTTAATGGTGAATTCTGTTCTAAGGGATACAATACGATGAAAGGTTACTACAAGATGCCTGAAGCAACTGCTCAAACTATCGACAAAGACGGATGGCTCCATTCTGGCGACCTTGCATGCAAAGACGAATTCGGTAATTATAAGATCACAGGCCGATTGAAAGACATGATTATCCGCGGTGGTGAAAACCTCTACCCTAAGGAAATCGAGGAATTCATTTATACTCACCCTAAGGTTAAGGACGTACAAGTTATCGGTGTCCCTGACAAGAAATATGGTGAAGAAGCTATGGCTTGTATCGTACTGAAAGAAGGCGAATCGGTTTCAGAACCAGAAATGCGCGAATACATAACAGCAAGTCTTGCACGCCATAAAGTTCCGAAATATATTGAGTTCGTAGATAACTTCCCAATGAATGCCGCAGGAAAAATCTTGAAATACAAGATGCGCGAAGAAGCTATCAATAAATTAGGACTAAATAAAGCATAATTAATATACCATTAAGAAGGAAATGGAAAAAAAACTTATCACAATAGATGGTAATGAAGCCGCAGCTAATATGGCGTACGACTTCACCGAAATTGCAGCCATATACCCTATCACACCTTCTTCCCCAATGGCAGAACACACTGACTTCTGGTCTGCTAAAGGAAGAAAAAACATGTTTGGACAAACTGTAACACTCACAGAAATGCAATCCGAGGCAGGAGCTATCGCTGCTGTACATGGTGCCGCACAAACAGGTTCACTTGCAACAAGTTTCACATCAAGCCAAGGACTCATGCTTATGATTCCTGTACTTCACCGTATCGCTGGTGAACGTTTACCTGTAGTACTTCATGTTGCAGCAAGAACCGTAGGAACTCATGCCATGAGTATATTCGGAGACCATTCAGATGTAATGTGCTGCCGAAACACTGGTTTTGCTATGCTTTGTTCTGGTAGTGTTCAAGAAGTAATCGACCTTGCATCTGTAGCACACTTGGCAGCAATTAAAGGAAGTACTCCATTTATGCACTTCTTCGACGGATTCCGCACATCACACGAAATCAACACTGCCGAGATGATTGACACTCTTAAATTAAGAGAATTAGTTGACCAACGTGCCCTTGCTGCATTCCGTGACCATGCTTTAAATCCAGAACATCCTTTGATGCGCAGTACCGTACAGAATCCTGACGTATTCTTCCAAGTACGTGAAGCATGTAACCCTTATTATGACAAATTACCAGAAATCGTAGAAGATTATCTGGGCGAAATAAACAAAATTACTGGACGCGACTACCATTTGTTCAATTATTACGGAGCGCCTGATGCTAAATACGTAATCATGGCAATGGGTAGTGTTTCTGGTGCTATAAAAGAAGCCGTAGATAGCTTAAACGCTAACGGCACAAAAGTTGGATTCATACAAGTGCATCTGTATCGTCCATTCAGCGCAGAACATTTATTCAACGTTTTACCTAAGAGTGTAGAACGTGTAGCTGTTCTCGACCGCTGTAAAGAACCAGGAAGCGCTGGCGAACCATTATACGAAGACTTCTGCACTGCTGCAGGACGAATGGGCAAACAACTTCATATTATTGGTGGACGCTACGGACTTTCTTCAAAAGATACTGATCCTGGTCAGATCCTTGCTGTATTTGCCAACCTTATGACTAAAAATCCTAAAAACGGATTCACAATCGGTATAAACGACGACGTCACTCATCTTTCACTTGCCCCTATTACATTCGACGACAAAGTAAACAAAGCATTCAGTTGTAAATTCTGGGGACTTGGTGGTGACGGAACTGTAGGTGCCAACAAAAACACCGTACATATCGTAAGTGAAACTGCAGGGATGTATGGTCAGGCATATTTTGAGTACGATGCAAAAAAATCATTCGGTGTAACTAAATCACACTTACGTTTTGCCGACAAACCAATCGAAAGCTCATACTATGTAAAGAGTGCCGACTTCGTGGCTTGTCACAACCAAAGCTACATCGGACAATACGATATTGTTTCTGAAATTAAGAAATACGGAAGTTTCCTTCTCAACTGCGGTAAGAAAGATGAAGAAATCGAGGCATGGCTTCCTAATGATGTAAAACGCACACTTGCACAACGCAAAATTAAGTTCTACGTCATCAATGCTACAGAAATTGCTATGCGACTCGGTTTGGGCAACCACACAAATACAGTGCTTCAGGCTGCATTCTTTGCAACATCACAACTCATTGAGTCAAAAGTTGCCTTGGATGCAATGAAGGCTGCTGCACGTAAATCTTACTTTGCTAAAGGCGATGAAGTGGTAGCACGCAACATCTCAGCAATTGAATGCGGAGCCGAGGAAGTACGTGAAATCACTGTTCCTGAGTCATGGGCATCTCTACCAGATGACAACCAAAAGGATTTCAGTAATCTTCCTGATGTTGTTAAGAACATCTTAATTCCAATAAATAGCCAAAAAGGTGATGATCTACCAGTAAGCGCATTCTGCAATAGTGTTGACGGATGTATTGAACTCGGACTCACTGCATATGAAAAGCGCGGTATCGCTGTGAAAGTACCAAAATGGGATGCAGAGAAATGTATTCAGTGTAACCGTTGCTCTCTTGTTTGTCCTCACGCAGTAATACGTCCATATCTGCTTAACGATGAAGAGAAGAATGCAGCACCAGAAGGTTTCGTTACAGCACCAGCAAAAGGCGCAAAAGCCAAAGGTTATCATTTTGCTCTTGTTACATCTGAATACGACTGTACTGGATGTGGAAGTTGTGTACAAAGTTGCCCTTCTAACGCACTCGAAATGGTTCCTGTGTCTTTAAACGAAGACAATAAGAAGATATTCGAATATGGTCTTAACATCTCTGAGAAAGTTGATTTATTCGAGCCATACACAATAAAAGGAAGTCAGTTCCGCCGTCCATTACTCGAATTCTCAGCTGCATGTGCAGGATGTGGAGAGACACCATACGCAAAACTTCTCACACAACTCTTCGGAGACAGAGTGTTCTGGGCAAATGCCACTGGTTGTTCTCAAGCATGGGGTGCTGCAATGCCAGGTATTCCATACACAGTAAATAAGCGCGGATTCGGACCTGCTTGGACAAATAGTTTGTTTGAAAACAATGCCGAACTCTGTCTTGGTATGTATCTCTCTGTATGCCAACGCCGTAATCTTATACGCGAGAAGGTTGAAAACTACGCAAACGAAGTATCAGGCGCATCTAAAGAAGCATGCGAGAAATTCCTTGAGACATTCGACGACTTAGATAAATCACGCGAGGCTTCAGACCAGTTAATCGCATGTCTTGAAAAGGACAACAACGACAAAGCTAAGGAGATGCTTGCGCAACGTGATATGTTTGCTAAGAAAACATTCTGGATGTATGGTGGCGACGGATGGGCGTACGACATCGGTTTCGGTGGACTCGACCATGTTATCGCAAGCGGAGAGAATGTAAATGTGTTCATTGTTGACACAGAAATGTATTCTAACACCGGAGGACAAAGTAGTAAGGCTACTCCAATGGGAGCTGTTGCTAAGTTTGCTTCTGCAGGAAAAAAGAGCCGCAAAAAAGACCTTGGAGCCATCATGATGACATATGGAAATGTTTATGTTGCACAAGTGGCAATGGGAGCTGATCCAAACCAGTTGATAAAAGCTGTTAAGGAAGCAGAAGAATATAACGGACCATCAGTTATCATTGCTTACACTCCATGTTCTTCTCATGGAATCTGTATCGGTATGCAACAAGTACAGAAAGAAATGAAAAGAGCCGTTGAAAGTGGATATTGGTTATTATACCGCTACGACCCACGTAAGGAACATCCATTCCAACTCGATTCTAAAGAACCAAACATGCCATATACTGAATTCCTTGACGGAGAAGTGCGTTACGCATCACTCAGACGCACATTCCCTGAAAATGCCGAAACTCTTTTCGCACAAAGTAGTGACGATGCAATCAAGAGATTCCAGAAATATAAAGACATGAACGATAAATAAATCACGTTTCGTGAATAATATCAATGTGGGTTCACTCAAATCAAAAATTGTGATTGAACCCACATTTTTTACATATAATATACAGTATTTATCTGACACGACACAAATAGAATAAAACAACAATAAGTATCAAAGGTTTACATATTCAGCCGTATTTTTCATTTATGTCGTTGGGTTTAAAGAAGATATAGTAAAAGACATAAAGTAATTGATAGGTATTGCTTTCAAACTAAATATGTACGAAATAAATAAATATGAACAGATAATGAAACTCCTATATAAATATGAGAAATATGGAGTGGAAGTAACTGAAAAAGGAACAATATTGATTGGACATCCTGATTATCTGCCAGAACTATGGAGATTAGTAGAGATCTTTCCAAAATTAAATAACACTGAAATAGAAATACTAGAGAAGGAATGTGAAATAGAAATTCCAAAAGTTATAAAAAATTCTTGACTGAGTTTTCCAATGGTTTTATTTTTCTATTTGGTGTTTTAGCATTAGATGGTTTAAAAAGAATAATGGATCGTTCAATCACATCAGAAAGGCAGCCATTTTCACTTAAAACAACTAATAAGGACGAACGTTGGTGTGTAGAGAATGTGAAAGAATCATATTTTTTTATAGGAAGTTATGATTGGGATGGATCTCATCTTTATATTGATAAAGAAACAGAGAAAGTTCACTTTTGTTCCCCTGATGATGCAACGCCTTTATATACTTGGGATTCTTTAGAGGATATGTTAATCTCAGAACTTACAAGACTATATACTCTGTTTACCGAAGATGGTCGTCAAATTGACAAAAGCAAATCAACATTGCCAATCTAAAAGAACAAGTTATAATATAGGTGCAAATATTGTCAATGATGATATATATTCAATAAAAGAGATGTTGAAGGGGTATTTATTGTTGCCATGTTAGTAAATGAGGACGGAAAAATTGCTGAATATAGAGTCCTGAAGGATATACAATCGTTTCCTGAATACACACCCTCAATGTTGACACTTTTAGACAAGATTACCACGGACCTGCAATCAAAAATGGTAAACCTGTGAAAAGTATTGCTATTTTAAGTATTCCTATACGATAGCATCATAATTTTTCTGATCTATCCATTCATAAATTTTATAGTCTTTCATCATTCTGTCATAAAAGAACTTTTGGGATTATGAGATATACAATAGGACGCCAAAAGCATATCTTATTTGGCGTCCTAAAGATGAAAAACTGTTATATTTATGAAAACATCTTAAAACCTAATGCTGCTGAGCCCAGAACTGCTGCATTTTTTCCGTTCAATTCAGAAACAAGGAATTTTGCCTTATCTTTATACACAGGAAAAACATTTTTCTCATACGATTGTTTTATCGGATCCATTATCATATCTCCTGCATTGGTTACGCCTCCGAAGAACACAAATGCCTCTGGTGAAGAAAAGGCTGCAAAATCAGCACATGCCCTACCCAACATATCTCCAGTAAACTCAAATATCTGCATTGCAAGTTCATCGCCTTGAACAGCCGCATCATATATATCTTTTGATTCTATCGTATCGAGAGCCTTCTTACGTAGTAAACTGTCTTTATCGGAATTTATCAACAATTCTTTTGCTGTACGTACCATTCCAGATGCAGAACAATAAGTTTCAAGACATCCCTTACGACCACATCCACATAAACGGCCTTCATTGCCACGTACCATGATAACATGACCTAACTCACCAGCAAAACCATCGTGACCTGAAACCAATTCTCCATTGATAACTATTCCACTTCCAACTCCCGTTCCCAACGTTATCTCAATGAAATCTCTCATACCCTTTGCCACACCAAACATCATCTCGCCAACTGCTGCAGCATTAGCATCATTTGTTAGAACAACAGGGATATGCAGAAGTTTATTAAACGACTCAACTATAGGGACAATACCTTTCCATGGTAAATTAGGAGCAAGTTCAATACAACCTGAATAACAATTTCCATTTGGAGCACCTATACCAATTGCACATATATTGCCAATTCCTCCCACTATTTCAGAGACAGACATAATACAATCACAACCAGCTGCCACAAACTGATCAAAAGAAGGATATTCACGTGTTTTCAATTTACACTCACCATAAATATTTCCATTCTTATCTACAGCACCAAACACTGTGTTTGTACCTCCTAAATCTACTCCTATTACATATTTATTGTCTTTCATAAGCAATCTCTATTTTATCATTATATCCATTAACGAATTAACATTTAAATGACATCTGTTTAATAAACACGGCAAAAATACAAATAATAATCATATAAAAAACTAATTTCAATGATATTATTCACAATTTCGCATAAAATAGCACCTATATATAGCAATCATAACACTGTGCACGATAACAATAGTTAACATATGTCATTATTTTATATATGTTTCATGTTTTTTAACATAGATATTTCTTTTGTATTATTTTTTTTATTAGTTTTGCCACTGACAATCAAACCAACATAAATAGGAAATACACCTGTTTTTTACATTACATTACTCAACCTTACACTATTGATACAATGAGATTAAGAATTATTATATTACTATTAATGCTATCTTATATCATCAATGTACAAGCCCAACAAGTGAGCATTGATGAAGCAAAGCAACGTGCGTCATTGTTTTTCAAAAATAACTCCTCAACATATCTAGGAAAAAAGATGTCGCCAACAAAAAACGAAACACCTGAAATACAACTTTCATACACTTCACAAAAAAACGACAAGGTTCACTATTATATCTTTAATAGAAGCAACGGTGGTTTTGTTATAGTAGGTGGTGATGAAGTATCAAAGGAAATCATAGGTTATAGCGACAACGGCACATTCAATCCTAACAACATACCTGAAAACTTAAAGAAATGGTTAAAAACCTATGACAATGAAATAGATGAAGCCATCAACGAACAAAATAGTTCAAGTCCTACTGAGGCAAAGGCTAAATCTGTAACAAAAACAGCTAACCTTAAAACCGATATAGAACCACTTATCAAAACCAATTGGGAACAAGGTGCTCCATACAACGATTTATGTCCAATAATTAACGGCGAAAAATGTGCTACAGGATGTATCGCCTTAGCCATGGCACAAGTTATGAACTATTACAAATGGCCTGAAACTGGTAAAGGAGAAAAAAGATACTATGACAGATATGGTTGTTCTCAATATGTTTACTCTAATTTCGAAGAACACACATATCAATGGGATCTCTTGGAAACAAAATACAACGCAGGAACCGAATATTCAAACGAACAGAGATTAGCTATCTCACAACTTGTGTTTGACTGCGGCGTATCTGTTGAAATGCAGTATGATGTCAACGGAAGCGGTAGTTTGTCTGAATATATTCCTGATGCCATGAAGAATTATTTCGGATATAACGACGAAATAAAATACATACAACAAAAGAATTACGCATACACATGGAATGAAATCATATACAGCGAACTGGCAGAAGGTCGCCCAGTCATTTATGGTGGAGTTAATAGCGAAATGACATTAGGACACCAGTTCATATGCGACGGATATGATGCTGAAACCGAATTCTTCCATTTCAACTGGGGATGGGGAGGCATTGCAGATGGTTACTACTCATTATCTTCATTGAAAATCGAGAATTACAACATCGAACTCACATACAGTCAAGATGCTGTAATAGGTATCAAACCTAAGTACCCACCTACATTCAAGGTTAATACAAACGTGATAGACCTGGGACATGTGATTTACAGCACTCCACAACAGGCCACATTCACCATTACACCAAACAATCTCACAAGCGACATTACAATATCTACAACAATCGGAACTCTAGATGTTACCACAATACCTGCTGGTACAACCGATCCTGTTGACGTAAATGTAAGCTTCACACCAAACCACTATGGTTATTACGACGGAACAATAACAATCACCGACGGATATACCACATGCTACATAAATGTTCTGTGCTATTCTGGACATACAGTAACCGTTACAGAAGGTGCTCATGTAACATGTTCACCTACTGAAACTACAGCTGGAAAAGGAAAAGAAGTGTTCATCAGTGTGAAGACCGATGAAGGCTATATCTTAGACATCATCAATCCTTTTAAATATATAAGTATTACCGGTAAGGATACAAATCAGCAGTATTCATTCGATATCTTCTATGACATATATAATATCGGACAATACCAAATCAGATTCTACATGCCTGCAGAACCTGTAAATATCAAAGTTAATTCAAAATATGCATCAACATACGAAGTAACATGGGTTGCGAACAATCAATTTTTCGCAAAAACAACTACAACAGAGACTTACCCATTCGTAATACCTACTAATCGCCCAAATATCCCTGGATACGATTTCTTAGGATGGTCACCAACAAAGAATATCAATTCTGACGGAACAAATATTATTTACATATCATATCTACTCAGTCCTATAGCTAACACAACTTGCTATGCTGTGTTTGGAAAACGAATGACATCAGCGACATCGGTCAAATCTGTTGAATCCGGCGAATACTTTATAATCGACTCATACAACAACAGATTCTATGCCCTCTCAGGTGCTGACACTGAATCGTTGAAGGCTGTAGATATAACCGATGTGGTTACTGTAAACGATGACAATACTATTACAATCGACAAGACCACCAACCTCATGGGAGATGCCATGCGTTACAAAGTAAGAAAAGAGAATGGCAAAGCATTCATAAGCAGTTTAGCCTATGGCAAGTCTATCGGATATAATATAGAATCAACTGCTATCACAAACGATACTACAAGCGCATGGACAATCATAGATACAGGCGACAATCGCTTCAGTATATACTATGAGAGCAGAAATCTCATGTATAATGCAGAAGAAAACAGATTTAGGAACTATCCATCTATGTACAATTCAAAAGAAGGATATGGCTCTGGACGCCTATATTTCGTTCCTTCAAATAAGTACTCTGTTTACACTACAGAAATCACAACTGGCAAAAAAGCTCTAACTCTAATAGACAGAGGTGTGGTTTTCAATACAATAACTGACATTCCATATGGTACATCTATCACAGAGGCATTAGCAGGAGTAAAAAATCCAAGTCATACAGGATGTGAATTTGCAGGATGGACTTTGTCATCAGATAGAAACGATTTCACACTCATAAAAGGTGACGAGAAAATCACAGAGGATACCAAACTTTATGCTGTTTATAAGTATAAATACGAAGATTCATTCGTTTATTCTATAGGTAAAATCTACAATGTAAACATTAATGAATCTAATTGGAGCACCTTCTATGCAAAAGAAACAGTGGTCATGCCTGAAGGAATAACAGCATACACTGTCGCCATCAATGGTAATACATGTATTTTGACACCCCTTCCTGACAATATCATCCCTGGAAAAACAGCCGTAGTTATTAACGGTCAAGCTGGTCAATACCTTTTCGAAGAGACCGATGATGTTGAATTTACAGGTACAAACGTATTATCAGGAACAACAGTCAGAACATCATATTTTGGACTTGGAAACATGTCTATGAGATATAGCATATATGTTCTGAAAGCAAATCGTGATGGTATTTGTTTCGAAAAAATGGCTCCGATGGAATCTGTACCTGAAAATCAAGCATTCTTGCTGATAGAAGGAGGAGTTACATACAATAAATCCCTTAATATGACTATTGATGAAAATCCAAATATAATTCAAGATGTTGACGACGATAAACAGTCGGCAACCAAAATCTTCGACCTTAACGGTCGTCCAATTGATGCCTCTCGTTTAGAAAACCTTAAAGGTATGTATATAATTAATGGTAAAAAGGTATTTCTGAGATAAAGAGAGACAGGTATCTTTACTTATATTCAAAATTCATGGTTCGGGGCGTTGATGATAATGCCTCGAATCAACTTTATTTATACACACCTATTCGGATCGATAACATCCGAATTCCTAAAAAATCTGAATATTCTGCAATCTTAAATGCATAAAAAAACAGATTAATTTGTTTATTTAAAAAATATCCATATCTTTGCAGATGATTTATATAGGAAAATAGTATCAACATTAAAAAACAAAGTAGTATGGCTAAATTTATTTGTTCAGTTTGCGGTTATGTTCATGAAGGTGATGCCGCTCCAGAGAAATGCCCACAATGTGGTGTTCCTTCAACTAAATTCAACAAGGTAGAAGAAAGCAATGGATTGGAATTTGTCCAAGAGCATGTTCTTGGAGTAGCAAAAGGTTGCGACGAAGATATGATAAAGGATCTTAAAGCTCACTTCAATGGTGAATGCTCTGAAGTTGGAATGTATCTTGCTATGAGCAGACAAGCCGACAGAGAGGGTTATCCTGAGATTGCAGAAGCATTCAAACGTTACGCTTTCGAAGAAGCTGAACACGCAGCTAAATTTGCAGAACTCCTCGGAGAAGTGGTTTGGGACACTAAGACAAACCTTGAAAAACGTATGATGGCCGAATCTGGTGCTTGTGCCGACAAGTACAGAATCGCTGTTAATGCTAAAAAACAAAACTTAGACGCTATCCACGACACTGTTCATGAGATGGCTAAAGACGAAGCACGCCACGGAAAAGGATTTGAAGGACTTTACAACAGATACTTCAAATAAACGAATATTCAACTAAAAAAAGTGAGCCATCCCAAAGCCTGTTTTGAGATGGCTCACCTTTTTATTTAATTGAGAATTGATAATTGATAATTCTTTAAAAAGACAAAAGAAACAATCAAAATCTTGATTGTTTCTTCTTGTGCGCCTGATAGGACTCGAACCTACAAGCCTCGCGGCACCAGATCCTAAGTCTGGCGTGTCTACCAATTTCACCACAGGCGCAGTACTATTTTTATTTCGCGTGCAAAGGTAAGAATTATTCTTGAAACATAAAAATCAAACAACAAGTTTTTATCATTTTTGTTTAAATTCACTACAAAAAAGGCATTTTAATATCTAAAACGAGAATCAAACTGGATAAAAACTGAATTTAGATCTATGAATCCCAATGCAAACGCTAATAGAATGTACTTACACCATGAGATATTATTCTCTATTATTTATTGCTTATATTTAAATATAGTCGCTTGTTCTTAATTACATACCCACGACTATTGCCATTTACTTTCACTCCCTGAAGCGAGTATGCGCCAATATTATTTGTATTTGAGTTTGCGTTTAGAGTTTGACTCACGCCAGTTGTCTGCTTTACAATAAGATCAGGCAACAGAAACATATCTGATTCTGTGGCACTTGCCACCTTCATAACAGCCTTATATTGTTCGCAGTTAGAAATACATTCATTATTATCGTTCAAACAAGTACTTGCTTTGTAAAAACCCATACCCGATGCCCCATTTACTAACACATAATATAAATCTATCTCATTTGAGAGAGACATTCCGTCTTCAGCAGATGTTCCTATTAATTCGTTCGTATTGAATGCATCATCCACACCACCATGTGATGATGAACATTCCTCAAATGCGACTTCATCACTTTCGGTATTCACGATAAAACCAGTATTAGTAGGAATATCGTTTTCAATTTTTGACAAAACCACATCATTTCCATCTGTTTTAGCATAATATGCGTTTACTCCCTCTGGCAAAGATGTTCTAAAAGGAAGACATACTGTTGTCCAATGATTATCAGGCACTGACACAGTCAGCTGTTTTGCCTCATATTGAATTGTAACACCATATATAAATATACTGTTAGTTTCTGTCTCTACCACTAATGAAACCTTACCAGACTTTGAGTCAAAAGTAAACTCGGCATCCTTAAGAGCTTCTCCATCAGCAGTTGGTGTCTCCACATCAAATGACTGTGACTCGTCATCACCTACACTAACACTTATACTTCCCGAACCAGTTTTCTGATTAGTGCAATAAGTAACAACAACCTTAGTTACTCCCCCGAAAGAATCTGCAGTCACACAGCCAGCACCAGAAGTCTTTTCAGACACCTGAACACCCCTATCAGCTTTCAACAGATAACCAGGATTCACCGATACCCACAAATTTTCACCACTTGTGCATTCCCATTTCTTACTAGAAAACACATAACTAACTTCAATAGATTTACCTAACATGCTTATTGTTGCATATAACAATAAACATAAAACAAATAATTTTTTCATAAACTTTTTTATATAATTAAAATAATAAATATATCCACAAAGATCTTATCATGCAATAATATTAGCCATAAGTAGATTTTCATCAAAAACGCCGGCAAAGGTAATAAAATTTCACAAAAACAAACACCATTTACATAAAAAAACTATCTCTATACCACTTTTTCCACAAATAACACCCTAAAATGAACTCCACATAACGTTTTACAGTCGAAAACATGTTCATAATTCACCCTAAGCGAATGTATGTCTGAAAGGCTGAAAAGACCACAGGTATGGGGTGCAGCGAAGTGTAACCCCTGATAACGGTTGCACTGGACATATGGCAGAGGCTCCTGCTATTACTTCATTATATCGTTTACCTTCAATCTTTCATAATCATCAAAGAACTTCTTCCATTTGGGGTCTTCTGCCAACTTAGGAGAACAGCACCAATTGTGACACTTTAACAAGATTCTCCTTAAAGTCTCTACTTGCAACTGATATGGCAGGTCACTATTAGCCAGGGAGTCAGTCACAAGGCTTTTATACTCGCCATTTCTATCATATCGTGTATCGCATCCCAATAATAACAACAACCGATCATTATCTGGAATAAGGTTTACAAAGTAGCACATAAAAGGTACTCGACAATCATCATCCAATATATAATGCTGATAATCCTCTTCATCTACTATGCAATCCGATGCAGCAACAGGGATATAATGTAATGGAATCATCCTAAAGATGTAAGAATTATCAGCACCACCCAACGCTTCCCAAAGGTTACCAATTACGGCATCCATTCTACGAATAAACGCCAAAGAGTTTTTCAAAAAAGCATCATTGAATTCATTAGGTTCTTGATTGTAGTTACATTCATATAAATGCATCCTTCTTTCTTCTTGATGCCTTACAGAACAAGCTGCACGATATGCCAACAGAAGGCAATCTCGTTTTGACTCAGGGATACTATTGCGGCTCTCAAGATCCTTGAAGAGCAAAGAATCATGTTTGCCACAGAAAAGACGGTACTGCATTGCATCATTTATTCCCCTCGTCTTCTCTGTGTATAAATCCCCTCGTCCAGAGCGAGCGTCTTCCCAATTATCCTCGAACTGCAACAACTTATTTTGACTATCTGCAAGCGACTCCAAGACAGGGTGTCTCTGAAGCAGATGCGATTTTATTGCCACCTCATTACATTCTGGGCAACAACACTTGTATTTGTAGCTGGCAGCATAATTCCGAGCTTTCTGCAGGGAATTTGCGAATTGTTTAAAATCAAAAAAATCTTGATCCATCATTTACTTCCTCATTGGCTATAAAAAAATATGACACAAACAGCCTATACTTTCCGTTATTTCTTTCTCCTTTCCATAACGTTACATTCATAAGCCCTCGCGCACAATCTCCTTTTAGTCGAGAGAACGCTTAGAAGGCAAAGTGGAATTACCACAGCCTTCCTTCGTAAGGCTTAGGCATAAATATATTGAACAATCAAAGTTGGAATCTCTTGAGCATATTTTGGCTATATGTCGTCTGGTCCCACTATTAGAGGATTGTATAAGCGATCCAAGAATAGCTTTGCAGATGTAGGTGAAAACACCATATCTACTAGTTCTTCCGGTACATGATATCTTGCTAAACAATATGGGTGCAATTCGCGTTCATCTTCATTGCATGTTGACAAATATTTATAATCTATCTCTGTGTATCTAAAGAATAGATCTCGCAATATGCCTGTGAAATGAAAGTCAAATGGGTCACTATAATCTCCATCGCCAGATTCAAACAAATTCTTCCAATCAAAGCATCCCTTATCAATTTCCACTTTTCTGCCACTTAAAGCTTTAGTCATTGTTTCAACAACATAAAAGGCTATCTTCGTCATGTCTTCGCCCCAACTTTCTGCAAGAAATTCCAGATAGTTATCCCTGTCATGCAAATCTTTTGCATGTCCTTTTAAGGTAGGAATAAGATCCATCATACCCACTCCTCCGAAATCAGCGTCAGCACATTCTTCCCATTCCCCACCATGATTATCGTAATAGAATTTAGTTTTAGTTACTTTATACGGATTAATTGCTCCAATGACTATAGAATTTCCTAAACAACCGCTTCCTAATGCTTCACTCCGCATTTGAGAAGTATAGACAAATCCATGAAGACCACAAGATTCCATCATCTGGGCAGCTGCTTGAGCTACTTTTATCATTCGGTGTTTCATATATTCATCAGGACATTCATGATCTCCTTCTGGAGACCAATCACCTCTTAGATTCTCCCAAACCACCTTAAAAATGTCAATACATTTAGGAGCAAATGCAGCTTTACAAATTCCTTCGAACATATTCTTCTCAGGAATCCATAATGAAAGCTTTAATGTATTTAAATCTTCTCCATCTATATGAGGTTCAAGAACACATACCTTATTATTGTCATAAACCAGTTGATTAATTGCCGCTTGCTTAACTATCCTTTCACCCATTGGCGATATTAGCAAATACATAATATCGTTCTTGGATGATGGAGAAAACAAAGTCCTCAAAAAGGAGCCATAAGCAGAAAGCTCCGTGAAAGACTGTCTTGCTGTTTGATCATATTTCTTTAACTCTACGACAACAATTCCATTACCTCCTGGTATATTACCCAAGAAGTCTGTTCTCATGTCTCTTTCGTTCTCCTCTTTCAAAGTAACCTCACATCCCCAGAATTCCATTTCTTTGACACACTGCCAATACTCCTTATATCTGTCAATCACCATTTGATATAGTATTTCAGAAGGATTCATGTCAAATACAGATGGTTCTTCAATTGCAGGAAATGTTGGGTCAACCAACAAGGAAGAAAAATCATCCTTTTTTGACCAAATGTATTTTTGTATATCTTTTTCGTTCATATTTATATTTTGTCTGTAACAAGCGATGGTATCGAGCCATAAACTATACGGTTACACCTGTGCGCTTCTTATCCTGTTTTCTTCATTATAGTCTACACTATTTCCAGTCCCTTTAACTCTTCCATCAACTTTCCCAGCTCTGAGTAAGTATAATCCCTACCTTCCTTTTGCTTCTCTTCCATGGAACGATTGGCATTGGCAATAGCCTTATCAAGACTGCCGCCATTACGTTCGAAGTAACCATGCAGTCCCTTGGTCTTGATAAAGAAATCAATGGTTTTCTTATACTCCACACATTGGTTAAGGTCTTTGAGTAAAGGCTCTTGTGTATCGTATGGACGTGAGGTGAAGCGGAAATAGTAGAGAAAGAACAGTTCTGTGCAGCGATGTGTCTCGAAAAACTCGACTTTGCAATAGATGCCTCTCTTTGGTTTGTTGATTGGCTTGGCATATTTTGCTTTTAGCTTTTGATATTGAGTGCGTTCTGGCTCTGTGCCCTTTGTATCCATGTCAATAATGCAAAATATATGGTTGTAGCCCATTGTTATACCATCTGCAATCTTCAAATCGAGTTCCTTAATGCTTGTATGTTTTGGATAGTCTGGTTTAATGGTCAGACGTTTAAACACGTCACATAAGGATTTGAAGTAGAAAAACTCTGTTGGTCCCTCACCCAAAATAAGCGCAGTTTGTCGTAGTTTTCCCATATCATTCCTCTAAATTTATGAAGATACTGCCCAGTTCTGGCTTTGCGCCCAATCGGCCAATGCGATAAGAGTTGTAAAGCGACAGATTCTTATGCAAACCGAAGGAATCACCACGTGCATATTCAGACGAAGCCGTTTCTTTGTTCTTCTCAACAAACCACACCACACCTCGGTTCTCATTAATCAAATCCTGAGATAGAAGCGTTGTTTCCTGACTCGTTATAATCAACTGTGATTTATCCGAATTGAAAATAAACACATTGAGATAGTAGTACAGCAAATCGTTGTGCAAGTCTTCTCCCAGTTCGTCGAGGAAGAACACATGAGGATTGGTTATCAAATCGTATAACACATCAAGAATACGGATGTACTTCTGAGTTCCCTTTGATTGCCATTTCAACGGAATATCAAAGTCACCATTGTCTGAATGATTCAAAAACGTGATGGAGTCCGTAGTCGGTTTAAGCAAAGCGTCTTTCATCTCCTCCGGGATATCCTCATTCTGAATACGTTCACGGAACTCAACTGGAACAAAGCGATCTTCCACGATAGGCTTATACTCCATAATGTTCAAATCGGCCTTTTGCAGCATTGTATTGTAGAACTTGCGCTTCTTCGGGTTTGTGTAAGCATCCTTTAGAATTTCAACAATACCTTTCTCTACATCGCCATCCACTTCATGATAATTCTCCATAATCCAGTTATAAAGCTGATTGAATGGAGCAATATCCTCTTTAAGAGCAGCCTTTCTGCACACAGAAAGAACACTGTGATTATTCAGTGTGTTTTCCCTAATCGCCTCCTGGGTCTTGACCTGCAATTTCAGACTTGTACCAAACTTGATTTCCGCCTGTACATTATCATCGACAAAAGTGCGCTCGTAAAATAATGATTTTGATTTCTTAGGATAGTAATATAAAGATTCGTACAAGATATACTTGTCGTTGAACTTCACATCATAGTCATATCTTTGACCATTAGCATAGAACGACACATGCATTTCGGTTGGTTCATCCTTTGTGAGAACGAAAGGAATACATCCACTAATTTCCATGGTGGCATCCAATTTGGGAAGCACCAACAGACTGAATACCTCATTCAAGGCTATCAGCATGTTTGACTTTCCAGAAGCGTTAGAGCCGTACAGGATTCCTAACTTATACAAGAACACTCCTTCGGCCACTTCTGTAACAAGTTCCGAAGAAGGACCTTTTGCCAAGAAATTTAATTCCTGTTTATCACGAATAGAAAGATAATTCTTTACCCAAAACTCTCTTATCATTTTTACAAAAATTTGAATATTTCGTAATTATTCTACAAAAATAAGAATTATTTTACATAAAAACAAATATTTTACATGAAATATCGTAATCAAAATACGTTTTTAATAAATTTTCGAGATTTTTTGATATCAAAGTCATTTTTCGTATATATCAACCAATGAAATTCTATGTAAGCTTCCATTTATACATTAATATAATATGATTTTCGCACATACTTTACACCAAAAACAACCAATTTTATCTATATTTTTTGTATCTTTGTATCAAGATTCTGTGACATATTATTACAAATAATACAAATTATTATTTGATGACAAATAATGTCACTCACATTTATCAATATGGTAACATTTCTTTACTAAAATGATACAATGATACAAAAAATAAAAAAATTATTACAAAATAGCAACCACCTTATATAATAAAAAATTATCTTTGCAGCGAATTTTAAGTATTAATTTTAGGTTGAAGTCCAAAACTGTGGTTGAAAGATGTTTGTGAAAAGGATGAAAAAAATGGTTTGGGCTAATGCCAAAAACAAAACTAATACTATAAATGAAATAGCTATATCACGGAATAATATTCCAAATAGTTGATGAATTTAGAAAATAAGTAATAACAACGATTAATCTTGTTCTTTAATTTTAAGGGCAAGGGAAAAAAGGAAAGAAAGATGAAAAAAATGTATCTCAAACCTGTGATGGAGATCACAACTGCAAATGCTCAACCATTTATGGACAACATTTCAATTCCAGCAAAAAACGGAGCTAAACCAGGAGCAGGAGAAGGCAATTCAGATTTGTATGCTAAAAAACATGTGTTAGGTGGTGATACCATGTGGGAAGAAATGAAATAAAAGCATATCGAATCATAAGAAGTCTTTTTCTTATACTCCCCAAAAAGAAACCTAATGAATTAAAATACATTCATAACCTTAACTGATAAAATTACAATGCCAATGAAAGGACATCCCCTCACCTTTTGAATAAAGGAGAGGGGAACAAATAAAGAAAATAAGAATTTGGTAAAAGGATGATGAATGATGATATGGTAAGGATGATGAATGATGATGAGTGACCAACATATTACTAATACACTTTTTGCAATGAAACTTAAAACTTTGAATAAGATTTATATTATTAAGCTATAAGACCTTTATATTTGGATTCTGTTTAGACATCTAAATTTAGGTATATGGTGAAACTATGTGATTAAACTAAATTGTAATAAAATAAACATATACAACTGATTTTAACTTACTAAACAATATATAATTCAACATTTTACTAATAACTAAACCAAAAGAACAAAAAAATGAAGAAATTATTCACATTATTGTTTCTTGCAATTTCTCTGTCAATGTTTGCAGAGGAAACGATCAATGTTGGTGGAAAAAATCGAACAATGATTGTTTATGCTCCACAAAACTTACCAGCGAATGCTCCATTGATGATTTCCATGCACGGAATGAACCAAGACGCAGCATACCAGCAATCTCAAGCTAAATGGAAGGATATTGCTGATACAGCTAAATTCGTTGTAGTTTATCCTAATGGTGAAGGTAAAGGATGGGATTTAGGTTCAAGCAAGGATCTAGATTTCCTTCAGGCTATCATCAATACTATGAAGCAACGCTACAACATCAACACTAACAGAGTATACCTTAATGGTTTCTCTATGGGTGGTATGATGACTTATTACACATTGCGTAACAGACCTACTATGTGCGCTGCATATGCACCTGTGAGCGGTTACCCAATGGACCAGTCAACATCAAGACCTAATGGTGTTAACGATGCCGTACCTATCATCCACACTCATGGTACAGGCGATGACGTTTGTAGATATGATCCAGTACCTAACTACGTTAAGAGATGGGCTGAAATCGACGGATGTAACCTTACTCCAAGAGTAGTACAGAGAAACTCAGGAACTAAGTTTTATCAATATAGAGGTGGTAGAAACGGAACTGAAGTTTGGTTGCTCGAATTCCAAGGTAAAGGACACTGGTTCTCTAATGATGTTAACTTCGCCCTTACCAACCAAGAAGTATGGAACTTCTGTAAACGATTCGAACGTGGTAAAGCTCCTAACAACAGTGGCGGTAGCTCATATGTAGAAGTAACAACTGTTCCTAATGGAGAAACAAGCATCGGTGCTACTAACTACAGAACTTGGAATGGCGTTGGTGCTAACGCAAGCGCTATTGCTGTTATTGACAATAATTACTCAGAAAAAGCAAGT
>JAIKZH010000089.1 GCA_024682395.1 Bacteroidaceae bacterium | reverse complement strand
TGAGATATAAACTCCAATCATCTGCTGTATCAGAAGAATTAAAATATATATACATCACTCGATTCTGGGACAGACATCGCGATTCATATAGCGAAGTAATAAATGTTCTTACAAAAGAGGACATGCTGTCGTTGTTCATGTTATATACAAGTGCGTATGCTCAACGAGAGATATTTCGTCAGTTAGCCATAGAGGCTTTTGGATATAATTCATTGCATCTTATGTTGATGTTATTCGATTTGCTTACATCTCGAAACCATCATGCTCTATCACATCTCAAAGATTCGGACACTGCAATTACCGTACAAATATTTATATGGCTTATTCGTCAGTTTGGTTCAAGTTCAAATGCTTTGACAAAAGAAACAATCCGATCCTTGTTTATAGCCTTATTCGGTAGCGAAAATTCATCGTTAGTATATGAATATTTTGTGGAAAGTATTGTAGATGAACAAGATAAATTAGCGTTGAGATTACCTCAAGCTAAGACGAATATAATACCATATGAACAAAAAACAGAGAAAGTATTTGTTAATGTTCATGGATTAAATAATAAGTCCTTGGAGAATTTTGCAGCAAATGTTTTATCGTCAACATCAAGAAATGAACTCTTGAACTATTATGTAAATAATAATCCTTTAGAATTATTAAAATACATACGAAAGACTATTCATCAACAACAAATCTCAGAACATCAATGGGGGGAGTGGATAAAAAACACAGATTGGAGAAAACTTTTTGTTTTCATCTCTATTTCTGTTTCAGAACTTTTCATACAAGCAATAGACTTTTTACATTTAGAAGAGCACTTGGAAACCCGACTTTGGATTTCATTAATACTAAAGTATAAAAATGATGATTGGTATTATAATACTTATGAGGAAAACATTCGTCAGTTTATGAATGAAGTATATTGTATTCAAGAATACAATGAAGAAAAAGAGATAATCATGCAAAAAATACTTAAACAATTAGAGATAGAAACTCTTGACAATCAAGATACTGAAATAGAGCAACCGCTACATATTAATAACGCGGGTTTATGTTTGTTGGCGCCATGGTTTGTGAGATTATTTGATATGCTTGGTTATCTCGATACAGAACGAAAGGAGTTTAAAAATACATCGTCAAAGGTACGTGCCATTTTTTTATTGCAGTATCTTGTTTATGGTGAAGAACAAAAATATGATGAATCTGATCTTATTTTTAATCGCCTATTAACCGACTTGTCAGTCAGCATTCCATTACCCAAGCAATTATACTTGACTGATGATGAGAAACAAACTGCAGACGGAATGATTGCTGGAGTAAAAGCAAACTGGCCACAAATGAAAGGAACGTCTGTGAGTGGGTTTAGAAAGAGTTTCATTATGCGTGGTGGTATTTTAGAACCACAAGATGAATGTTGCTTGTTGACCGTTGAAGAAAATGCGTATGATATACTCATAGACACACTTCCATGGGCATTCCGACAATTGCGCCTTCCATGGCTAAAAAAGATAATTCAAGTTTCATGGCATGATAAACAGATTATATAACCTAAATTCAGAAATTAGTAACTATGGAAAAAGAAAGAATTTATCGCGAGAATATATCACGAGTCATCCAAAATAAGAAAAGGGATGCGGTGGGTATTGTAGATAATCGTTTAAATACGAATTACTTAAATGCCGCCCCTGTTCAGCGAGTTCCTGTTGACGCAGGATTAGGTGGAAATTGGCATATACATAAAGATCATATAAAGTTTTCCTCAAATCAATCTACACGTGTAGATTTCCGTGGGCGAAGCGTAAACGTAATATTTAATGATGTTAGTGACTTGAAAGTCAATTATGCGACATTGTTGCAGGGAAATGGTCAGAAAATGTGTTGGAATGATTGTATGAGATATCTCCGACATCAATATGGAGATGGACGTTTTAATACTTTAAAAGTATAAATTATGGAAAAAGAAAGAATTTATCGTGAGAATATATCACGAGTCATCCAAAATAAGAGTATGGAAGCTGTGGGTATTGTAGATAATCGTTCAAATACGAATTACTTAAATGCCGCCCCTGTTCAGCGAGTTTCTGAAGAAGATGAGGAAACTATTCAGGGAAAACTCTCAGCTCCTATACAACGTAACGAAACAGGTATGCCAGATAATCTAAAAGCAGGAATAGAAAATCTTTCAGGTTTTTCAATGGATGATGTGCGTGTGCACTACAATAGCAGTAAACCTGCAACAGTTCAAGCCCTTGCATATACACAAGGAATAGACATACATATAGCTCCAGGTCAAGAAAAACATCTTCCACACGAAGCTTGGCATGTTGCTCAACAAATGGCAGGTCGTGTGTCACCAACTACTAATATAAATGGTATGCCTGTTAATGATAACGCAGAATTAGAACATGAAGCTGATGTGATGGGAGAAAAGGCAGTGCAGAGAAAAGCAATATCAAGTAATATACAATCTTCTGTTATTTGTAATTCTAAAACTATTCAATGTGGACGTGCCAATGATATTATGCCTTTAGCAACAGCAAACCATGCAATTATTATAAAAATTAACTTTGCAGGAAGTAGTTATCCCTCGTGGGGAAAACAAGCTAAAGGCACTTCATGTGGTCAAGTCTCTGGGCATGATATTTTAGTCAAAACAAAAGATAATGGCCTTGTGTATGAGTATTCATTTCCTGGTCCGATGTCTGCGGGTGGAATGTTAAATGGATCCCCAAGCATTGACCAATTGGTTAATTCAGCAACAAGTGTTATTACTCCTCTATTATCTGTTTCTCGTGCTCATTTAATTATCAAAGGGCATAGTAGGGGGGCTGTCGCAGCTGGTGAACTTTATAGAGTTTTTGTTAATAATCCTAATATCATAGAATGTAATTTGACAATGTTGGATCCAGTACCTGGTCCTGACGCATATTCTATGTATCCTCAAACGGATTTGAACTTGAGTGCGACAGGTGCTCCAATCGCACCTGGGGCAAATACCGGCAAAGTTGTTTTCTTTTCATTAGGAATAGCACATCAAAATGCTTTTTATAGACAATTCTTTACTCCACAAATAGTCCAGAATGCAAATGTTTATATTTTTACTAATGATGGGCATTCTTGTTATGTAGATACAGCAAACAATCCTACCGTTCAAAATAAAAAAGATCGCTACGATTTTCAAGGAACAATTTATACATATTCTCAATTATCTACTTTACCATCTGGATATTACCAAGAAGTTAGGGGATATATACATCATACACTTAATGTGCCAGTACATGGCTTGATTAATATTACGAGACCTCAAGCATTGGCTTTAGTTAGTAATACTCCAAATTTGTCACATGAAAGAGATACGAATATAACTTCAAGTTTATAAATCAAATCAATATATAAATATAAAATAAAATGCAAGTTCATAATCAAATTACGTTGTCTAAAAAATAAATTATATGCAATCACACATAATTTGGTTCAATCAAGTATTAAAAGTTGCTATTCAGCTCTATTTTCAGCAAGGCTGCGAATACAAGAGCATCGAAGACATCGAACCGCCCTCTGACGAATGGCTGGAAGATGTTGTGGAACAAAATAATATATCATTTGAAGAGAGTTTTGTTATCATGTTGGCATTGATGCCACATATATCACCTCAAAATCTGGATATATTTTTTGCGCAAAACAAGACTTTCGGTCGCCAATACACTGAGTTTGGCGGTTGGAAAGGACTGTCGCATGCAGGATTTCTGCCTACTGGCGAGACCGCCGCATTTGTACTTGCCGGTGAAGATATAGAGAAACGTAAGAAGATAGCACGATTATTCAGTAAAGATCATTGGTTTTACAAACAATATATATTACGTTTGGAAGGTGCAAACGAAGGAGAACCATTCCTTAGTGGACAATTGCGAGTGTCTGAAGAGTTTCTCAGTAAAGTTTTCTATGACACAGAGTATAAGCCCGATTATTCAGTTGGATTTCCTGCAAAACGTATAACCACAGAGTTGCAGTGGTCGGATATGGTACTCGATTACAGAGTGTCAACAGAACTAGATGAAATCAATACTTGGATTTTTGAAGGTAACTCAATTATGCGTAAGTGGGGACTCTCAAAATTTATGAAGGCAGGCTATCGTGCACTTTTTTATGGACCATCAGGTACAGGAAAAACTCTTGCTGCAACATTGCTGGGCAAGAAAAATAATATGGATGTCTATCGTGTTGATTTATCTATGATAATATCTAAATACATTGGAGAAACTGAAAAGAATTTAGCAAAAGTGTTTGATTTGGCAGAGAATCGAAACTGGATTCTTTTCTTCGACGAGGCTGACGCTTTGTTTGGTAAACGTACTTCAACAAACACGTCCAATGATCGTTATGCGAATCAAGAAGTTGCGTATCTCTTGCAACGTATTGAAGATTTCCCTGGTATGATAATTCTTGCGACCAATCTCAAATCCAATATTGATGAGGCTTTCTCAAGGCGTTTCCAATCAGTAATTTATTTTCCTATGCCAACAGATGAACTCCGCCGAGAACTATGGCAAAACATGTTGCCAAAAGAATGGTTGGGTAACAATGCGGAACAGTTGCTGAATATTGCTGCTGAAACCGAACTCTCTGGAGGTTCTATAATAAATGTGGTTAGAAGATGTGCATTGAAAATGGCAAGATATGGTATAACATATTTAGATGAGAGAATCCTTAAAGAATCCTTATCTGCAGAAAAATTAAAGAAATGAACTTTTGTTCTGTGCATCATATAAATCAGTGGTGTATAAGGTGTTAAACCAAGGATACCAATCTCTCCCTCCAACGTAAAATACTTAATGTTGTGGATGAAAATTATTTGTTGGAATAAGATGATTTTTTATAGGTGAAAACATAATAACATATTTATGGTATGTAAAATACTATGTGTGGGTAGTTGCATATTTGTCAAAAAAATACGAACTTTGCAGAGGAAAATAAACTTAAGTCATAAATTTGATGACTTAAATAGGTTTATAAGTTGCAACACCGGTAGGTTTAAATCATAAAGATATGGAAAAGAATGTCAATGAAACTATAATGCGTAATGTAGCATTGCTTTCACATTTGACGGAACAAGAAGTGGGGATGATGCCACAGACTGATGCTCCGCTTCCTTCAGTAGAGCAGGTGAAAATAATAATTGGTTTGGTGAAGTCTATAATCTTTCCAGACTATTTCAACAAACGCTTGAGTGACGAAACTATACGTTCATATTATGTGGGCGTTCATGTGGAAGAGTTGTTGCATTTGCTTACAAAGCAAATCGCTCACGGACTACAATTCTGTGAGAATCAAGAGGCTATCAGAACCATACAACAGACTTATGAAGAGGCTGGACGTTTGGCTTTGCAAGTAATTGACGCTCTGCCTGAAATAAAACGCTTGCTATATACCGACGTACAGGCTGTGTATGATAATGATCCTGCGGTGTCAAATTTTGGTGAGGTTATTTTCTGCTACCCAGTAGTGAATACGATGATACATTATCGTTTTGCCCATAAGTTGCATGAACTGAATATCCCTGTCATACCTCGCATAATCACAGAATTGGCTCACTCAAAGACTGGAATTGATATTCATCCGGGTGCTAAGATTGGCGAATACTTTGCTATTGACCATGGTACAGGTGTGGTAATTGGTGAGACAAGTGTTATTGGTAATCACGTTACATTGTATCAGGGTGTGACTCTTGGTGCAAAGAACTTTAAATATGATGCTCAGGGTAATATCCTTAATGTGCCACGCCATCCAATCATTGAGGATTATGTTACCATTTATTCAAATGCAAGTATTCTTGGACGAATCACTATTGGTCATCATTCTGTTATCGGTGGTAACATCTGGGTGATTAATAATGTGCCTCCACATTCTCGTATCCAGCAGTCAAAGGCTGTACCGGCAAGTTTTGATGGCGGATTAGGTATTTGAGCATAAGAGATTAAACATTTGAATAGCATCATTCATTATGTCAGCATGATCGAAGGCAAGATTTGGTAAATCCGACAAAGGATACCATCTTGCTTGAGATGCATCATCATCTGCCGTCACTGAAACTGGATGGTCGATTAAGGCAAGATAAGCAATGGTGACCGTACGTCCTCGTGGATCTCGGTCAACTTTTGAATATGCCCCAATTTGTTTTATATCATTAACGATTAAACCTGTTTCTTCTTTCAACTCTCTAACAGCACATTGTTCGGCTGTTTCATCCATATCCATAAATCCGCCTGGGAATGCCCAGCAATCCTTATATGGCTCAAAACCACGTTTGATAAGAAGTACTTTAGGATCTGATTCTTTTGTGATGACCACAACGTCGGCTGTCAATGCAGGTCTTGGGTATTTATATGTGTAACTCATCGGCATCCGTATTTTTGTTCGAATTCATTTACTATTGTTTTTAATTCTGTGGGCAGAAATTCCATTCCTTTATTTCTTATATTGTCGGGAATTCCGTAAAGGGCTTCAGCGATGCTACCAGTAATACATCCGATAGTGTCTGAATCTCCGCCAATACTTATCGCGTTACGTATAGCGTCTTCGAAATCATTTGCGTCGAGAGCACATATAATAGCTTGTGGAACACTATCTTGGCATATTCCGCCATTTCCATTGCCATCTAGTCCTTCCCTTGAATAACGTGGACGGATATCGTCAACAGACATTGATAAGTTATAACCAAAGGTATGTTCTATCTCTTTACGAATTTCATCCTTTGACTTTCCTTGACGTGCCCAAAATATACAAGCTGCAGTAGCCTGAGCACCTTTTATTCCTTCGGGATGATTATGGGTGCAAGATGCCGAAATCTTAGCATTATTCAATGTGTCTTCTATAGTTGTATATGCCCATCCCACAGGTGATACACGCATAGCACTTCCATTTCCGCAACTGTTGTATGGTTTTATTATGCCATTTTTGACATTGTTAACCCACTGAATGAACATAGAACCATAGCTTCCTAATGGAGACGGATAGTTGGTTGCATATCGATAATAAAACAGACTTATATCATCTTTTGCATTAAATCCATCATGGAGAATCCAGTCGGCAGTGGCAATGGTCAATATGCTGTCGTCGGTATATTCACATTTTCTTGAAAAGAATGGAAAATCCTTTGACTTAATATTATTGAATTCGTAGATTGAACCTACTATGTCACCGATTATTGCTCCTAACATAGTTTGTATATTTTAAGTGTTAATTTAATTGCGAAGATACATATTTTTATTGATTATTCATGAAATTAATTGGTAAATCGTGTCTTTTTCACTATATGAAGTTGATGATTATGTAATAAATATTTGTATATTTGCAAAATATAAGAACAAACCTAAATATATTAAATTTACCAATTACTATGGATATTCAACGTATAACTCCTTCGTTTATCACCAATCTGCAACAGAATGAGATATTTGTGTTTGGTTCTAATCTCCAAGGAAATCATGCAGGTGGAGCAGCGCGAATTGCGTGCTTGCATTTTGGCGCAGAAATGGGTAATGGTGTTGGTCCACAAGGTCAGTCATATGCCATTCCAACAATGCAGGGTGGGGTAGAAACTATAAAACCATATGTTGATGAGTTTATAAATTATGCCATTAATCACCCCGAACAACATTTTCTTGTAACCCCAATTGGATGTGGAATCGCAGGGTTCACTCCCTCAGAAATCGCACCTATTTTTGAGAAAGCAAAAGATATTGAAAATATCTCGTTGCCAGAGAGTTTTTGGTCGATTATAAATGATTAAATCATTAAATGAATATAGAGCATGGATGTTAAACGTGTTTATGAAATATTCAAACAATTGAATGCAATTCCTCGTGCATCTCATCATGAAGAGCGAGTCGCTGATTTTCTGTGTAAATATGCCGAGTCATTAAATCTTGATTACGACAGAGATAAAGAGAACTGTGTGGTTATTCGTAAACTAGCCACAAAAGGGTATGAAAATGCCGAACCGATTGTGATTCTCAATCATATGGATATGGTGGCAGTGGGGGATGGCTCTCGTCCGTTTGATCCACTTGTCGATGGAATAGACTCATATGTTGAGGACGGATGGATGAAAGCGCATGGAACATCGCTTGGAGCCGATAATGGTATCGGATTAAGTATGGCGTTAGCTGTATTGGCTGATGACAGTATTGTTCATCCGGCTTTGGAAGTGTTGACAACAACGAACGAGGAAGACGGAATGAGTGGGGCCGCCAACCTATCCGAAGATTTTATTAATGGCAGAAAGGTCATAAATCTCGATAGTGAAGACTATGACACCATCACAGTTGGTGCAGCAGGCGCATTTATTCAGTCGGCAACGATTCCTATCAATATGATTCCTTCTCCTGCAGGATTGACATTCTTTAAAGTCGCGATATGTGGCGGTCTTGGAGGACATTCAGGTGTGGATATCAACAAACGACGAATCAATGCCATATATGAAATGTGTCGTCTGCTTTTTAGATTCAGATATATAGTTCATGACACTGATAATCAGGAAGAAACTTTATATTTGTCGTCAATCAACGGAGGAAGTGCGAATGCCTCAATTCCTTCAGAATGTGTTGCTGTTGTAGGCGTACTTAATAGTGATGCCGAAGAATTTCAGTTACAGATGAACGAAGGATTCTCGAAGATTAAGCGCAAATATGAGGGTGAACCAAATCTTAGGATGACGATTGAGAAAACGGATAATCAGAGTTATGTCGTTGACCATGAGGATATTGCATTGATGGTGCGTAATCTGCCATGTGGAGTAATTCGTATGCACGACAAGATGCCGAACACTGTGATGACAAGTAATAATATCGGAATTATCCGCACCGAAACCAATTCGGTTGTAGTTTCTTGTCACACACGCAGTTTTGATGATAATGAGATGATTGATACTGCAAATAAAATCAAGAGTCATCTTTTGTGTTTCGGAGCCGATGTTCAGGAGATAATGAATACTCCAGGGTGGCAGGAACAAAAGGATTCTCCATTTATAAGTATGGTTAGTTCTACATTTAGGGATGTGCTTGGTTTTGAACCACGTCCAGTTGCTATGCATTTTGTTCTTGAAGCAGGCTATTATGTTCAGAAATATCCCGGAATTCAAATTGCATGTATCGGACCACGTATCATTGAGCCCCATTCAGTAAATGAACGTGTTGAACTCTCAACAATAGATAACATATACGCAGTATTGATAGAACTGCTTAAACGATTAGCTGGAAACGAGTAGAAAGTTGACAATCAGGGTGCTGCGCGCAATTGATAATTGACAATTGATAATCGTGGCGCATGAGCGCAATTGAAAGTTGAAAATTGAAAATTGAAAGTTGACGTTTCACCTGATAACTTCCAACCTTTATTCTCGACTCCTGAGGATATTGCTTCGCAATATTTGTTTTTTTATAACTTCGTTAGAAATCTTGACGAACCGAATAAAGAGATGTAAGTTTACTTACAATCTATGTTGAGGCAAGGATTAGATTATGTAAATCTTAAGTTCTTCGAACTAGAAATATAGCGCTGAAGCGCAATTTTCAACTTTCAACTCGCTTATATTTATTCTCTTTTTCTTGCACAATACAAAAGTATGCATTATCTTTGTAGTCATATTATCGTATAGAGTTTTCATTGACATAATATCAATGAAAGTGTTTTCATGTAGCCATGAAGGTACAGCACTTACATAAATATTGATAATGATTCTGTGAAACACATTTATCCTAATTTATAATCCGAACAACTACTATTTATTATTAAATAATAACGACATTATGAATAAATTTAAACTATCCTTAAGAGTCCTTGTTTTGTTGATATGTTTTGTTTTTGTTGGTTCAACATATGCTCAAAGCAGGAAATCCGTATCAATTCTTGGTGATTCATATTCAACATTTGAGAATTATCTGCAACCCGATACAAATTTTGTGTGGTATTTCAAGAAACCGATCGCAGGTACCGATGTTACAAAAGTCACAGAGACATGGTGGCATAAATTTATCACCGAAAGAGGTTATAAATTGTGTGTAAATAACTCTTTCTCAGGGTCTACTATATGCAATACTGGATATAAAAAGGAAGATGTGACAAGAAATTCCTTTATTGCACGTATGAACAAATTGGGTTGTCCTGACATTATATTCATTTTTGGTGGAACTAACGATGCGTGGGCAAAATCTCCGATAGGTGAATATAAGTATGATAAATGGACTAAAGCCGATTTGTATAATTTCCGACCAGCAATGGCTTATATGTTGTCTGACATGAAAGACAGATATCCAAATGTAGATATTTATTTCATTTTGAACTCAGAATTGGCAGAAGATATAAACGAGTCTGTCCGAACTATTTGTAAGTATTACAATGTTCCATTGATTGAGTTGCACGATATTGATAAGATAAGCGGACACCCTTCAGTAAAAGGAATGGCTGCCATAACCGAACAACTTAAGAAAGCAGTTAAGAAATAAGATAAGAATAAAACAAACCTTTTTACAATTATTTATAAAATGAACAAATTTAGACAATTAACAACCTTTCTTATGGGAATAACAGCATTATTCGCTTTATCCTCATTTTCACCTAAGACCATGACTGATGAAAATCCAGCATCAGATCAGGGACCTAAATTCGAAGATTACTTCAATCCTGTTACAACTCCTTCGGCAACACCCGATGCAGAGGGCTTTATCCGCCGTTGGACAGTGTTGGAACCAATTTCAAAACCAAATCGCAGTAACACAGTGTTTACTGACAGTTATTTACGTGAAGCATTTAACACTGAGTATTTTCCAAAACAATTCTCTGTTATTCCACGCGATGGCATGAAAGTGAAAGTTGCCGATCAAACATTATCATGGCACGCAATCGATAGTAAGTTGTTTAATGTGAAGTTATTCCGTTTTGCTTCGGGATTGAAGAAAAACGTGTATGGCGTACTTTTCTGGGCAGTTACAGTTGTCAATTCCGATCGCGACATCGATGATGTGCGTCTTTCTGTAGGCTCCAACTCCGCTTCAATGTGGTGGCTCAACGGTGAAGAAGCTCTTCTTCTTTCTGGTGACCGTCGCATGGTTAAGGACGATTGTATGTCACGTCGTCTTTCTTTGAAGAAAGGTAAGAATATCCTTCGTGGAGCAATTATCAACGGACCTGGTATGAGTGACTTCTGTGTACGTTTTATCGACGAATCAGGCAATCCGGTAACAGGACTGACAATAACAAATAAATAATCTAATATTCAGTGAACTATAAATATATCGGAAGAAAATAAGATGAAAACAAAAAATATACTCTCTGCATTGGCTTTATTATTCGTTCCAATGATAGAATCCCAAGCTCAAGTGGGAAAACCATTTATTCACGACCCATCTACATTGGCTGAATGCGATGGCAAATATTATACATTCGGTACAGGTGGCGGTGGATTGATATCTGAAGATGGATGGACATGGAATTCTGGTGCTGTTCGTCCTGGTGGTGGTGCAGCTCCCGACGTCCTCAAAATAGGCAAACGTTACCTTGTTGCATATAGTGCTACAGGTGGTGGTCTTGGTGGCGGTCACCGTGGTCGTGTGTTGACAATGTGGAACAACACGTTGGATCCAAATTCTCCTGATTTCAAATACACAGAACCAATTGAAGTGGCAGCATCTCTTGATGATGAAGACTGTGACGCAATCGATGCAGGTCTGCTTCTCGATCCTACCGACGGACGTCTGTGGCTTACATACGGAACTTATTTCGGTTTCATCCGTCTTGTCGAACTTGACCCTAAGACAGGTAAGCGTGTTGAAGGTAATGAAGCTATAAATATCGCTATCGACTGTGAGGCTACAGACCTTATCTATCGTAATGGTTGGTATTATCTTTTAGGAACTCATGGCACATGTTGCGATGGTGTCAATTCAACATATAATATCGTAGTTGGACGTTCACGAAAGGTAACAGGACCATATCTCGATAATGTAGGTCGCGACATGTTGCAAGGTGGCGGTAAGATGGTGGCAGGTGCTGGATATCGTAAAGTTGGAGCCGGACACTTTGGACGTACAGTTCTTGAAGATGGTGTAGAGAAGATGTCATGCCATTATGAAGCCGACTTTGATCAAGGTGGTCGTAGTGTGTTGGCAATCCTTCCTCTTTTATGGGTAAATGATTGGCCTGTCGCAGGTGAACCACTACAAGAAGGTACATACGAAATAGAATCAGTTCGTCGTGGCTATTCACTTGAATTAGCAGTCGATTTTGTGCGTATGCAACAAGAACGTCGTCGTTTCTGGGATGATAATGGTGAACCACTTCCTCCGATAAAGGAACAGACACTTCAAGATGTTATCGGAACATGGCCAACAGGCGATATAAATGTACGTATGAGTGATTATATGTTCCGTCCACACCAATTATGGACTATTACGGCAGTTCCAGAAGCAGGTGGTTATCTTGGAGGACCATATTACAAGATTGTAATCGCAGGAACTAACAGAGCCTTAGCTGCAACAGCAGATGCAGAGGTGGTTTCTGTGCCTGAATTCACAGGTGCAGACGAACAATTATGGCGTATTGATCAGTTGACAGATGGCAAATATCGTATAATGCCAAAGAAGTTTGCTAATTCAAAGAAACCTTTAGCTTTGGTGTCTGCAGGCGACTGTACTCCAACCCTTGCTAAGTTTGATATGAAAAGCGATAACTCAAAATGGAACTTAAAGGCACATAAATAAGTCAGTTTAAGGATATAAATATAAAAGAAGCAATTGGTGTTATTAATGCCAATTGCTTCTTTTTTTACCTTAATCATGAATATAGGTTTGGGTACATCAAAATCTGATATTTTAGTTGGATTTTGTGGATTCAATCCTCGTTTCCGATTGTCGCACCTTGTTTTATTCTGTCTGCCATACCGATACCGCCACGCAGATTACCAGCGATTATCAAGCCTGGATAGCGCGATTGAAGAGATTCAATTGTGGCATATCGTTCGTCGGACGATTCTTGATATTGTGGTATTGCATAACGATGACGGAAAATACGCATTTCGTCAATCTTAACATCTGACGGATATTTAAGTAATGAATGAAGACTATCGTTTACGAGTGTTTTGAATTGTTCGTCGGTCCAGTCAAGCATCTCTGGATGACGTATGCCACCGATGAAGAAGGCAAGAGTCTCGCCAGCCTCAGGGGCTCGTCCACCAAAACATGCTGAAGGGAATAATATACCAAGAACATCTTTCTTCTCTTTTGATGGGAATAATGCCCCAAAAGCCTTATAGTGGTGATTTTCAACGTTTTTTATACCAACTCCAATTTGGATGACAGGAGCATATACCAGATTACTTATCTTATCCATCTCTTCTTTTGCGATGAATGGTAGAATTGAAGGCAGAGCATATGCTCCACAAGTGGTTACAACTTTTTTTGTTGTCACACTGATGGATTTTCCATTTTCATCTGTGTATTTCACTTCATATCCTCCGTCGGGTAGTGGAACTACAGTTGGGTCGTGAGCCGATAATGCAATATTCTCTTTTCCAACATGTTTGGCTAATGCAGCAATAAGATTTCCAAAACCACCTTTGGCTGAAAAGAGTTGTTTTGTGGCTTTCTTGTCGCGTTCAGTCTTTGACAGTTTGGCTTTTGCAATGCTTCCACGAATGAAACTGCCATATTCTTGTTCCAGATTATATAGTTTTGGAAGAGCTAATCGGGTAGGGAGCAGCATTGGGTCGCCAGCATAAACCCCACTAAGAAATGGATCTACAGCATAGTCGAGAAACGATTTGCCAAGACGACGTCGTGTGAGTTCGCCCACTTTCTCGTTGGGATTTGTACCACGTTTGCGCCATGGTTCGCCTAATATTCTGAATTTATCTTTCAGGGTGAAGAGTGGAGTGGTGACTGCACTTTTCGGTCCTGATGGTAATGTGTGAAATCCGTTTTTCTTCCATATAAGTCGACATTTAGACGATGGACGAGCAATATCCATTTCCACATCTTCTTTTAGATAATCAAAAAGTTCTGCCACGTCGGGATTTGAAACCACTCCAGTGCTTGGACCTCCCTCAAATATGTAATCGCCAATATTGTATGAGCGCATTTGTCCTCCCACAACATTGTCACGTTCAATAACTAATACATTTTTACCACTTTTCTTTGCGTAAAATGCAGTTGTTAGTCCTGTTAGTCCAGCTCCAATAACAATAATGTCTTTATTCATTATATTCTCTTGTTTATTCTATTCGATAGATTAACTGATACTGTTATTATATAGGTTTAGAGAACTGACGGGTGGTGTTGAGCATCATTGGGTCGATTGCAGCAGCAACATTACGCACAAACGGACTTCGTTCGTCTGTAAGAGTGATACAATTTCCGTTAATTGTTATAATTCCGTCGTTTTCCATATCCTTAAGTTTGGCAACGTCATAATTGCAACAGTTTTTTACAGTTTCAGCATTTTCAAGACCAAGATTGTTTGCAACAGCCTCGAAATCAACATGATAATTACACAATAATTCTTCAACAACCTCACGTACAACCTTTTCTGTCTCACTAAGTTTGTATCCTTTTTGTATATAAAGATTTCCTTCGTTTATAGTTTGGATATAGTCATTGATATTCTTCCCGTTTTGAGCATATGCATCGTCAAGTTGACTTATTCCGCTTACGCCAAAAGCATATACCTGTCCTGTGGTTCTGCGAGTGCAGTAACCTTGAAAATTACGTCTAAGCATCTTTTGTTGACGTGCAATATATAGTTCGTCGGTAGGCAACACAAAATGGTCCATACCTAATTGATTATATCCGGCTTCTTCAAGTGTTTGAGCAGCAAGAGTAAACATCCTGTTTTTCTCCTCAGGTTCGGGTAATCCGATTGTTCCCAGTATCTTCTGACGAGGGAACACCCAAGGCACATGACCATATGAGAATGTTACTAAGCGATCAGGATGAAGTTCTTTTGCAATGCTTATGCTCTCGGCAAAACTCTCAGGAGTTTGGTGGGGCAGTCCAAAAAGAAAATCCATGTTGATACTGACATCCCTACTGCGTAGTATATTAAATATCTCTCTGAGCGGAATCTCAGGTTCTTGTCGGTTTACAGCCTTAAGAACCGTCGCATTTGTGTCCTGTACTCCGATGCTGAAACGATTGAAACGGCAATCCAATAGTTCTTCCCATTGTTGTGCCGTAAGGAATCCCGGATGACATTCTATTGCGATTTCAGGATGTTCTATTGTAGGAAAAAGTCCAAGCAGATGCTCGTTGAGTGCTTTTAATTCAGATGTAGCAATGGCAGTAGGGGAACCACCTCCGTAATGAATTTGAGATATCTTGCGATTAGGTGATATATGTTTAGCAACAATATCAATTTCCTTATGAAGAGCATTAATGTAATCATTGACGGTTTGTGAATTACCCATAGGGTATGAATTGCATCCGCAGTAGTGACATAAGCGACGACAGAAAGGCATGTGGATATAGAAAGAGATGTTGTTGTTTGTAGCATCATTGGATTTATCCACATTTTCCAGATAATCTCCACTGTTCATCAAACCGAAGTAATTAGCAGGTGGATAACTTGTGTATCGTGGAGTTGATACGTTGTATTTGTCAATGATTTCTTGATTCATATTCTGTGTTTATTGCCAATCAGTATTTTTAACCCATTCAGTCACAAATTGTACATTCTCCAATGGAGTGTCTTTAAGCAGCCCATGTCCAAGATTGAAGATCCATTTTGGATTCTCTCGGAAGAATGGTATATAAGTCTTTAATTGTTTCTCAATATCTTTTTTTGAGGCGAAAAGAAGTCGTGGCTCAAGGTTGCCTTGAAGTCCCAATTCAGGATCAATCATCTTGCGAGCCTCTACGATTGGAGTATGCCAGTCTATACTTACAAAGTCACAATCCTCCTTTGTAAGAGTTTTTATACCCACCCCAAATCCTTTTGGAAAGAAAATTACAGGCAATCCGTGACTACGTGCAGCAGCAGTAATACGACGGATATATGGCATAATGATCGATGAGTATAGTTCCACGGATATTGTGCCAGCGAAAGATTCAAAAATCTGAAACGCATTTATACCATGTGCGGCCTGAAGATGCACATAACTCTCAGTTGCACTTGTTAGTTTTTCGAGAATCAGAGTTGCTTCTTCGCGATTAGTGTATAGATAACGTACAACATCGGTGAATTGCATACTTTTGTCGCGACCGCCCAACATATAACACAAGCATGTGAGTATTCCTCCGCAGAAACCAATTACAGGCGTTTCTGGTGATTTCTGACGTTGAATTTCGTCAAGAGTCTCAGCCACATGATTTAAGTCGTTCAATTCAAAATGGAGACTATCAGCTGGTCTCTCCATACTTAACAATGGGGTAGGAAAGGACGGACCTTCACTTGTCCAATCCACTTTTACACCCAGAGCCTCAGGAACAACAAGTATGTCGCTAAACAAAATCGCAGCATCCATCCCCACATCCTCTATAGGCATGAGAGTAACCTCGGCAGCAAGTTTAGGATTAGCCATAATCTTGCGGAAAGGCGTTACTTGTGTCAGTTTTCTATATCGTGGAAGAACTCTGCCAGCCTGACGCATCATCCATATTGGTGGACGTTGTGTCTGTTCGTTATTTATGACAGCTAAAAACGGATTTTTTTGCATATATCATTATTTTGCTGCAAAGTTAGGCATTCTTTATTGAATGTACAACCCTAATTTATTAGGATAACTAATTCTTTTGAGATAACACCACCATAGAAATATAAACACTAAATATACTTTTTACATTAAACATGCCTGTTTTCGGGTAAAAAGAGTATCTTTGTGGTTCGAAAACGAGGAAATGAGGAAACGAGGAATCGGATAATCGATTAATCGAGGGAAACGGAAAATCGAGAAAACGATTAAACGAATAATCGAGGAAAAGACTAATTGAATGAAAAGCCCTTGAAAGTTATTTTATAACTTTCAAGGGTGATTTTTTTGTTACTTAACTAGAACTTTTTTGATTGTACCGTCGGTCATTTGGATGAAGTTGATGCCTGATTTCAAGGCATTAGATGGTACACCATTTGTATTGTAAATAGCTTGTATTTTGTTGCTTTCTGTTGCTTCGTTGATAGTGTTAGCTTGATTGCCTCCTTGGTTTTCGTTACCTTGTTGGCCGCTGTTGAAACTGCTGTCGCTATTGTTGTTATTTCCTTCGCCGATAACAGTCATGAGTGTAACATTACCTTCAGGTGAACCCCATCCGGTCTTGATGGCATTAAGGTGTACATATGGAGTAATGTCGCTAAGATCGAATACTGCAACACCATTTTCTATAGTAGCAGTTTTTTCAATGAAGTCTTTAGCTTCATCATCTTGAGTTTGACGGTTGAAGAGGGCTCTGAGTTGTATGTCGTTAGAACCATAGATCTTAAGAGTGTTGTAACCTGTGAGGTCTGTGTAGTGGTTGATGATAACACTTCCATCTCCCCAAAGTAATGCACCTCCAGAAATAGAACCTGTCTTGAAGTTGTTGTCTAAAGCACCAGTGATTTTAGCATTAGCGTCAACACCGTCCCATTCCCAGAACTTGAGTCCAGCTATGCTTGTTTCGCCAGCAGGAGAAGTAGTGATTTCACCACCTTGTTCACCACCTTGTTGGCCACCGTTGAAGCTGCTGTCGCTATTGTTGTTGTTACCTTGACCAGTAACAGTCATGAGAGTAACATTACCTTCAGGTGAACCCCATCCAGTCTTGATAGCGTTAAGGTGTACATATGGAGTGATGTCGCTAAGATCGAATACAGCAACACCGTTTTCGATAGTTACGTTCTTTTCGATGAAGTCTTTAGCTTCGTCGTCTTGAGTTTGACGGTTGAATATA
>JAIKZH010000081.1 GCA_024682395.1 Bacteroidaceae bacterium | reverse complement strand
ACCATTGACGGAGGAGAGTTTGTGTTCAGCATTGACTCCAAACCGGTCAAGGTGTGCCAGAATGCACGTGCTCAAAGATGCTCGATGGGTAAGGCTGATATAGACCATGCCCCATCTTGGGGCTATTGTGCCTCGCAGAACATGCACTACTACGGCTACAAGCTCCATGCCCTTTGTGGCACGACGGGGGGGCATACATTCCTATGACATGACCGCAGCCAACGTACATGACCTCCATTACCTGAAGGATATTCAGTGGGAATATCATGACTGTATGATACTTGGCGACAAAGGATATTTGAGTGCTCCAATACAGCAGGACTTGTTTACCTCGGCAAACATCACCCTTGAAGTTCCTTACAGGCTGAACCAGAAGAACTGGAGGCCTCCTCTGTGGGCTTACAAGAGGTACAGAAAGAGAATTGAGACGGTCTTCTCCCAACTGAACGACCACCTGATGATGATACGCAACTATGCCAAGCAACCACCTGGCTTTTTCACTAGAATGGCAGCCAAAGTCGCAGCTTTCACGATGTTGCAGTATTTCAATCTTCTCAATCATAAGCCTATCGGACAAGTTAAATACGCTTTAATTTAATTCAACCAACGAGTATATAATCTATAATAAGCCCATCAATCAGAAAGATAAGGATTATATCATGAATAACGATATGTATATACCCTATAACGACAAAGTCATATTTGAGTATATGGGAGGAGCCATAGGCCCTCAATACTTTCCTGAAGGAGAGAAAGAAGAATTTCTACTTAAACACAAACCATGGTAACAAACATACCTTTTTGACTTTATCATGTGTTTTCCTAACGTAAATCCATTAATAACATACAGACATATCAAAATATGTATTTACAACATTACAATTCTTTCCAATGTTTAAAGGATTGGAAAGAATTGTAATATATAAAACTGCGTTATGAATATACTCTTCAGGGTATTTCAGCAAGTGAGAAGCGTAATAAGGATAATCGTTTTTTCATTTATTTTCACCGAATATCTCCTTCAAACGCCAGTCGAGGACATTGCCTCTCATATCGAAATCTATAATATAGCCATTCTTATCCAGAAGAATACATGAAGGGATGCTCTTAATACCATAGGTGGTTGCTGCTACACTTTTCCATGATGCCAAATCACTAAGATGGATCCACGACAGTCCCATTTGATCGATGGCATTCTTCCAGGCATCCTTATCAACATCAAAGGATATACCAATGATATCTAATCCTTTATCGTGATACTTCTTATAACATTCCACCACAGTTGGCATTTCAGCACGGCATGGAGCACACCATGAAGCCCAGAAATCAATCAACACATAACGTCCCTTGCCACACCATTCGCTCAGGCTATGACTCTTTCCATCCACATCATTAAGAGTCAAGTCTGTGAACTTATCACCAAGTGCAAAGTTTTTCTTCGCATCTAAAGATTTCATATGCTCTTTAACAGGAGCCATTAATGGGTGATTTTCATAAGGTGCTCCTGTATAGAATATTTTATGAAGAGCGCCCGAGGATAATCCTTGTGATAACATCGGCACGAAAACCACTGGAACCATTGAATCAAGATTATCCATCACAGCCGAATACATCAGTTTTGCAGCATCATCCCTTGAATCGTAGGTAGCTGTGATTGGCTTATTCATACATTCTAACACCCCCTTCATTGTGGTATTGAAAGTTTCAGTTCCCTTTGAACCTTTCACTGTATGATTAATTAAGTCTATTTCAGTTGGAACGGTGTCAGCCATCGCGAACATTGCATTCTGGAGGTTTTTCATCTCAGAGAAATCATCCGAGACTACACCAAGCGTTAACACATCCGATGGAAACTCCTTCTCAAACTTCCATTTTCCATCAGTCACAGGGACACTGTCGCCCTTATTTTCTCTATCTGTAAGACTGGCCACATAAACAAATTTCACATTTGGCGATGCTACACCATACAGTTTTACCTTTGTTTGTGCTTGAGCTGCCAGTCCCATAAAAGTCAGCAACAAAACTGAAATAATTTGTTTTCTCATACTACTATTATTGTTTATCTAATTCTATCTTAAAGTCATTTAGATTCCCATTAATGTTACGGAAATTACCCTGACGATCTTTTAGGATATAAGTAGGCAACGTCCTTATTGAAAATTGTTTATCCAACTCCGCCTTCTGCTTATCATTAAGACGGATATGCTCACCACGTATTCGTTCACGGAATTCCAACCAACGATCAACAGGAGAAACGTGATCGGTTACGTAAACAAAAGCCGCATCAGGATGTTTAAGAATAGTATCTTTAAGAGGTTCCATATAATTCATCATCATAATACAACCATGACATGCTGTATTCCAAAAATCTATAAGCACCACCTTTCCTTTATACCTATTACGTAAGTCCTCTAATAGGTCACCATTATATTCTTCACTCTCTACTATTTGTTGGGCATCTATCTGTTGTTGCAAGATATTACGATAGAAAGGCATACGTAGTTGTTCCATCTCATCTCCCGACAATTTTTCATCGTTATTGATTCGAGAAGAATAATTATAAAGAAGGGTTATATCATGAAGATAATCACAGAGTTCATTATCAGAGAACACTCCCGAAAATATATTATATGGAGTTCTTAGAAGATCAGCATGTTTTAGATACGCACGATAATTTGTATTTGTACCAAGGGAGCGCAATATCGAAATATATCGTTGTTTCAACATGGCATTTTCTTTTGAAGAACTGTCAATACTGTTTACATCTCCCCGATAATAGTGTTGAATAAAAGACCGCAAGCATCTTTCAGCCTGTAAATCAACTGATAGCGAAATATATTGTTTAGCACAAAGTGGAAGACGCTTATCTTTCTTAATCTGTTTTTTAAGATAATCGCGCCATTTCAACATATCATCAACATATCTATCCGACAAGTGTTTATTAACCATAAGTCTATTTTCTAAATCCATATTCCACGGATTATCCTTGAGAAATGGCATATAACGATGAAGTGCTGTATTCAAGTCAGCACATCCACCCTCAAACCAAAGAAATGGCTGAGTATCAAGACTATATTCATTTGATTTCATATGACGTTTAGCTTGTTCCGCAGTGGGGACATCATCATTTCCAAAGCCGTAATCAACACGTTCTGATTGTTTCTCCATATACGCACGGCATACTTCACGCATTCGAGGTAAATCAACATAGACATCGGTTGTATCAGCTGGATTCAATAAAAAATAACTCGAGAAATCATTATCAATACCAATTGATGCATCTGCGACTCCACGCAAAGGGATACGGATAAACGCCAACCCATCATTGTTAATCTGTCCGGTATAGTTTAATGCTAAAAATGAAGATAAATCCTGAATATTTAGGTTTACAATATTTAATACACACATGGAAGGTTTCCAATTAAGGATATGTACACGCACAACAGTCGTATCCATTTTAAAAAGAGGTTCGGGTAATGGAGCTTTCATGTCCATTTGATGGTTCAACACTCGTTCTGGAACACTTTGTAAGACTTGCCCCTTTAGCGTAACCACAGCAAAAGTAAGCAATAAGGTAATAACTATCTGTTTCATTAGGTAAAGTTAATAGGGTTATTATTAAGTTAAAAATGTATTCTTTAGGATTGGAGACTACTGATCACCTGTCTGTCGGCAGGAAGCCAATTAACGCTGTCTAATTCTGATTTAAGCAGCCATTTTGCATCATAATGTTCTTTAAGGAATATATCGCCACTTTCGATATGACAGACGAAACAACTCATTGACAGATGGAACTCAGGATAGTCCCATTCTACTCTCTGCAGAAGATTCTCTATTCCGATATGGATATCGAGTTCTTCAACGATTTCTCTTCGTAAGGCCTCTTCTGGAGTTTCTCCACTTTCAATTTTCCCACCTGGGAATTCCCAATAGCCTTTCAATTCTCCACATCCACGTTGAGTCGCAAAAATACGTCCCTCATTATCGTGAATTATTGCTGCAACTACCTCGATCTGTTTCATAAAGCATTTATTTACTTATTCGTTAATAACATTATCAATAGTATTAGTGTTCTTATCTACCCCAATTGTTCTATTTATTAGCGATTCTGTTAATAGTAGTATAAGCCAATGACGTGTCTCTCTTATTATCAATCACACAAATTCAACTACCATAAGACTATTCTTCTTAATCTCATGTGCAAATATAAATAAAAAATATTCAAATCAAAACATTTTTCAAAAAAACATATATTTTCGTGAAAGAAATTTTAAGTCATGCTATAAATCATACAAGATAGCGCGAAACGGGAGGGAGTTACTCGTCGGCGTCATATACCATCAGGTCATAGAACATCTTGACGCGGGCAAGATATTCACGTATGTAGATTCTTAGTCGCCATGGCGATTTTGGGTTTATGGCATTATATGCTTGCAGGTTTACTACATCAAGTCCAAGGTGTTCAGCTTGATACAAGGCTCGTTCATTATGGAATTGTTGAGATATTATAGTGAAACTTCGGAAACCATATACATTACGTGCACGAACAACGGAATTAATGGTTCGATATCCTTTTCCGTCAAGAATGATATCTTTTGAGTCTACCCCATGTGACAATAACGAGTCGCGCATACATTCAGGTTCACTAACTCCATCTAAACTGTTTTCATCTCCACTGATTAATATCTTCTTGATTTTTCCTGCTTTATACAATTCCTCTGTGGCACGAATACGATAATAAAAATAATAATTCTGACGATTTCCTATTCGGGTATTGGGGGCTGTACCAAGCAAAAGACCGACTTCATTATATCCGATACTATCGATTTCTGAGAAAATCTTTCCCTTTGCATTATTCGCCACAATACTATTACATATCAACATTAAAGACAGACATGCAATAAGAAGTACCATCATAATTGTAATAACAGATGTTTTTATTACTTTCTTCATAAGTCACATTGTATGAAACCACATAGCCTTATAATCACAAATATCATTACAAAGTTATATAAAAAGGGATAACTACAATCTTATTTTGAGAAAAATAAAGTGTTTTTATAGTTTTTTATTATTCCATTTTATCATACTTAATCATAGAAAAAGACAATCTCATTATACTCTCATAGACAAAGTATTTCCACCAAAATGAATCAATTACTTTTTACTATTATAATACGTTCCATCTTCCGCTGCCAGATACATATCCGGCTCATAAGAATCATCATAGTTTCTCTTTACACGGCGGTCCTGAAGATAAATCTCATTTAGGGTATAAGCAATCGACTCTAACGTCTGTTCGCACTTCTTTGGCTTCAATTCGCATTCCCATACAGTCAGACAATGCCATCCCATCGCTGCCAGTTGATGCTGTTCTTCTATATCACGTTCTTTATTTCGCCGAATCTTCGTTTCCCAAAACTCCCGATTAGTTTTAGGAATCTTACAACATTTAGAATTTTTGAAAGAAAGTGTGTCAACCATATGTCCGTGCCAAAAGCATCCGTTCACAAAAATACATGTCCTGTATTTTCTCAACACCAAATCTGGATGTCCCGGCAATCGCTTATAGTTTAGTCTGTAACGGAAGCCACGTTTCCACAAACCACGGCGCACAATCTTTTCAGGCTTCGTATCCTTGGAACGGATTGATGCCATATTCTTATGCCGTTGCTGTGGTGAAAGTCGATCCATATTTATTATTGTCTTTCTGTCTTGTGTTTTTACCTCATATTTATAATGACATTATAATTCATGTTATTTTTTTACATGAACAAATGTTTATAGAATATATAAATATTCATCATTGTGATATTTTCAGGTATGATTTAATTATTTAAATCTTATTTGCAAATTCAGTTTGAAATATAAGTTCTTATCATTACCCACAAAAATCTCACCAAATCCATACCTAGTAGTACTTGGCGTTTCCAATTTTGTATTTTCAAACAAATAGTTTTCAAACAAATTACGATCATAAAAATGATAGCACAAGACATCACCATCTTCTTTTACAACAAGATAACCACCATTAGCATCATATTTGCCGTTCCAAGGTGTATGCGGAACCATTCCTAAAGCAGATGCAACAAGCAGATTTTTAATCTTATATTCATAATATTTATGATTGCCACTTATATCATATTTTAATGGATTTCTCTTTGTAATTTCGATTGTATTCTTCTTCAAATCATATACACCTGTAGAATAACATTGTATAAGGATTTCCGCTACAATCTGTGGAAGCAAACTATCTATAAGAATAAGATTATTTTTAAATGTAGCATCAACCATGCTATAATAACTTAATGAGCCTCCTTTTTTGATTATTTCTTTAACACGATCAAGAATCTTTTGTTTAGTTTCTATTTCATTTATAGTTTTGATTTCTTGGTCTGTTAATTCACAACCATTTATTCGATAACAAAAATTAGTCGTATTACCAGCATTAAGTAGTGTTGAATTACTACCTACCTGTGACTTAATACTAAATCCAAGCACTGGTGTCATTCCTGTGCGAAGATCATGAATAACGATTCTAATATCTGTTTTATCTTGTGATTTAGCTTTCAAAGTCTTGCAATGTATTTCAGACATAAAGCTCTCTATTTCAGGAGCTGTAAATGTACCTTTTGATTTCTGAATGATTTTAAGAAGAGTATTTGCTTGCTTTAAAAAATCAGCAACACTTTTTCGTAATAATTCTTTTCCATCTTCTGTTACGATTACAATGTTATCATTTATAGAATATTCAAAAGAATTATCATGTTCATTACGAAGTACCTTTATAATTGGATAGAACAGATTTTCTATTTTATTAAGTTCCGCATCACCTGCATAAACCTGTCCTTCCCCTAATAACTTGAGCAAAACATAAATTTCACTCCATTCTCCCTTGTTACCTGAAATAGCCATATAGATATCTAATTATATGATTCCTAACATTTGAAGTTCCCTTTCCGCCGTAGCTTGAATAGCTGGGATAGCTACTGAATTGCCGAATTGCTTATAGGCTGAGGCATCAGCTACAACAATTCTAAATTCCTCTGGGAATCCCTGTAAACGAGCCCATTCGCGAGGTGTCATACGACGTATACCGTCACGATTCACCTCCCCTTTTATATTTGTTATAGGAGTAAAATCTCTCAAACGTTTATCAATTACTAGATTACGTTCTCTACCCATTCCACCAACAACAATTGCATTTGCGACGCCATCTGTATCGATAATCTCATAACCAAAGCCATGACCTGCAGCTTCATGACGAGCACGATGACGTTTCAGTGTCTCAATATATACCGTAGAGAGATAGTACTTAACAGAAGGAACTGTCTTTTCCATAACATCACGGAAGCGTGGACGATTCGCTCCTGTTGTCCGCGGCTCCGGATAATTGAATTTATTAACATCTATATGTAAATCTTTTCTAAATCCTACAATGTATATGCGTTCTCTGTGTTGTGGAACTCCGTAGTCCATTGCATTAAGAATTTTAGGGGGAACAACATCATATCCTGCGTTATCTAAATGTTCCAAAATAGTCTTTAATGTACGACCTTTATCATGAATAGCAAGTCCCTTTACGTTTTCGAGGAAAAACGCTTTTGGCTGATGCTTACGGAGTATAGATTCTATTTCAAAGAAAAGAGTTCCTCTGGTCTCATCCTTAAAGCCAAGACGACGCCCTGCAAGCGAAAACGCTTGACAAGGGAAACCTCCACACAATATATCAAAATAACGAGGGATATAACTTTTTGTAGATTCCTTTGTAATATCGCCAAATGGCATTTCACCATAATTGGCTAAATATGATTCTTGTGCTTTGGCATCGAACTCTGATGAATAAACACATTTACCACCTAAATTTTGAAAAGCAATACGAAACCCTCCAATACCAGCAAACAAATCAATGAATGTAAAACGCGGTGTCTCAGGAGCGGGGAACGGAACTTTAAAAAAATCATCAAATAAACCAAATTGAATAGCATCCTCTTTTACACGCTCAATAACATCATCAGATATTTCTCTCAGATTAAGTTTCTGATGAAACTGCTTATGTGAAAGAAACTCACGAATAGCTGAGATTATTTCCCCTTTATGTTCAGCCGTTTCATCATTACCATTATTGTGCAAATAATGACTCAATACAGCCATTTGATTTTCGTATGATGTTTCACCATAAAATTTCAAACCATCCTCTGTTATTTCTTCAGGAAAATCTGATATTCGTATTTCATTCGTACTATTCAGTTTGTTCATTCTATCTATTTAAACATTATAAGTTCTAATACAATATTTAGCAATCAGTTTTAAGAGAATTATAGGAGCAATATCAATATCTTATTGTAAGTTCTTTTTTAATTACGCCACTCCTTCTCCATATCAATGTGTCAACAACAGAAACTGCGCCACATATCTTCATTTATATGGCAAAAATACGAATAAAAGATGAAACTGCAAAAGTATAGACCTAAAATAATTCTTAACAATATAACAAAAAAGTATCATGTTTTAATTCTTATTATGTATCCTTTTATATCTTTGCGCAAGACTTCCACAAAGGGAGTTTATTTATTAACAAAAAAAATTAAAATTTATGAAAATAAAAATTTTAATCATGAGTCAAAGACCTGAAAGGTTGGTTCATGAATACCAAACCATATTCGGTTTGAATTTTATAACTGATGAACGTTATAAAGACCTCTATGTCTGTCGTGAAGAGAACGGAGGACTAAGTTGTATTACAATACAGCAACTAAAAGATGGTGAGCCTTTCCATCCAATAAGTTTTTGTATTCAAGTGGATTCCCATGAAGAGCTTGAAAGAATTAGAAAAGCTATTAGAGAATACCCATATCCAGAGGCACATAAAAAAACTGACCTCAGTCATGAGGATAACATATTATCCCATAAAGACATAGACGGAAATTCAATTGGAATAATAATGTAAAATGACATGGGACAGAGACTTTACCAGCTCTATCCCATGTTTTATATTCATCCTTAAGGAAGGGTCCATTTATATATCTATGTTCCTCCTTATCCAAGAGTTATCATTCGATGACTTTAATTGAAACTGCCTTAAGGGTTTGCCATCCTGCCTTGTCTGTGAGTCGGATCACAAAATGATAATCGCCGGTATCAATATCCTCAGGTACCTTCAAGTCAAGACTTACTTTATATTCCTTGAGTTTCTCTGGGATGTTATAGTCTTTGTTGAATATCCATGGATTGACTGGTAGTTTATTTTCTTCCAGTTCACAATCTAAGGCTGAAGTGCTATGAGTATGGTGGTCGAAATTATTATGGATTTCGATATTATAATTACCTAACTCTACATTATCAACAAAGAGATAACGAACAGGCAAAACATCGCCTCTATGCAAAACAAGACAATCTATCGGTGATGCCACAATTCCTGATTCTGAAATCGATGGTTTTACCATATCCTTGTCTTCTTCATCATCCCCGCTGCACGCACAGAGTGCGCACAGTAGAGATATAAAAATAAAATACTTATTCATTGTCGTGGTCGTCATTATGTATTAATAATTGATCTGTAACTTCAATATGACATTTGTGGGAAGTGGTTTGTCCCTTACCATCTGTAACAGTGAAATGAAGATGATATTCGCCTAATGGAGCATCCTGTGGAATGTCGATATGTTCGTGAAACAAAGTATTCTGCACATCGATGTATTTACCATTAGTATAAGTTTCGTTTATTTCATAGTCAGAATCGCTTTCTGAATGAATCTCTACATCGATACGCTTAATTTTCTCAACTGCAGTGATATTTGTCTCTACATGTAGATCCTTACCAGGATTAACCGCAGGACTACATTCAAAGTCTGTTATTATTGGTTTTGTGTTTTCATCGTCATCGTCGCTACATGAGATATTTACAAAAGAGAATGCACACACAAGAGCCATAAGAAGGCTTATATTTATTATTTTTTTCATAATAGAATCTATTTAAATTTTATTGGTTTTTTATTGTTTTTATTGATTTTACAATCGGCAATAATATGCCGGTTTAATTAGAATTGCAGTCCTATCATCATGGAGATGTTGCGCCCAGGTTCGGGAACATCTATTAGACGATAATAACTGGTATGGTCGTAGTAGCGTTTGTTAAGCAAATTATTTGCATGAAAAGCCACCTTAAGGATGTTTTTGTTCAGCATGAATTGTTTTCCTGCTGTGAGATTTAAAGTCCAGTAACCTGATGTAGGTTCTTCTGGAGGTACAATCTCATTTTGTTTTCCTACTACATGAGCATTAAGTCCGACAAATCCATTATTCTTACTATCGAACAAATACTTCAAGCCTGTATCAACCGACCATGGCACAGAGAAAGGCAAGGTATATCCTTTTTTATCGCCTGATTTCTGTTCAGCATAAAGATATTCGCCTTTTAGTTCTGTCTCGAACTTTTTGTTTATCTTATAGTTCAACTGCATTTCAAAACCATATCTCAACACTTTTGCTTGAGTGTAATGATAGAGTTGAAGTCCTTCAACATAGTCTGCTGTAGGTGACAGATATATGTAATTAGGGAAGTAGTTGATATAAGGATCAAACTGAACGACACATTTCTTTTTATTGTATATGACACTTGCATCTAACTGATATGATTCTTCTGGATTGAGTTGATTATTTCCTCGTTCGTAACGGAAGATATGATAATTAACTCCATTTGCACCAAGTTCCTTTGGGATAGGAATACGAAACGCCTTTCCTATATTTGCTTTTAGAATCCATGCCTTATCTGAATAACTAATACCAGCCGACCAAGTTACGCTGTTGAAACGTCGTTTAAGTTCTGTTGAACGCTGCATAAAATCCCATTCATCGTCAGTCACCGGGGTAAGAAACCAATCATAATAACTATGTATGTGAGTATGTGCTGCATCGAAACGTGCACCTGCATTTAGAATCAAGTTGTCATGAATCTTATATTGGTCATACACAAATACGCCGCTACACAAAGTCTCAAAATCGGGAATTATGAATCCCCATCCTTTACGGTTATTGTCCTGATATTCTGAATTAAAACCAAACTGAAGTTCATTTCGTTCGGTCAAAGACAGATGTGCACCCAGACTTAGAGTATATGTGCTCTTATTAAAACAGCGTTCCAATGTTCCATCGGGGATAGGCATATAGCCATGTGAAACTGGTTCTGAGAACTCCTTACGTAGATTGTTCTGAAAAGCGAGGTCGGCAGTTAATGATATACGTTCATTGTTCCATGCTGTATGGTTGAGAACCTTTAGATGATTCACACTTTGATAAGGCAAATCTATATCACGTCGCGACCTGTCGTAATCAATCTCCGATAGTCTTACTTCCAGACCATGAGCATTGGCAAAGAATCCGCTTTTGGAATAAGAGTCAGATATACGCAGATACGACTGAAATCTGTATCCCATATATCCTAACATAACACTTCCATCTTGCTCACATCCAGCAGTATTTCTAAGTCGTTTGTCCTTCAAACGTATGTAATAAGAATAATACTGAATACTATCTGTAGGTACTTTATAATCAGCATAATCCAACAGAGTGATGTTGGCACGATAGAACACACGTCCCTTACGGCCACCGATCTTGGCCGACACTCCCAATTGTTCGTTATTAGAACGTCCAAACACGTTTAGACTTCCCTCAAACGGAACTGATGGAATAAAATTATTGTATAAATTGATGACTCCCCCTATAGCATCAGAGCCATACTTCAACGTTGCCGGTCCTTTTATGAGTTCGATACGATCTACATTAAACTGGTCGATTTCCAGTCCATGATCGTCGCCCCATTGCTGTCCTTCATGCTTGATTCCATTTTCAGTTACAGCCATTCTGTTGAATCCCAAACCACGGATTATTGGTTTAGATTGTCCAGAACCTATACTCATAGCCTTAACACCAGGAATTCCTTCCAATGTCTGCATAAGACTACCTGAAAAGTTATTATCAATATAATCACGATTAATCTGTAATGCAGTTTGCGAACTTCTCATCTGAAACTCGCGTGCAGCATTACCAATCACAATTACATCATCAAGCCTAACAGCACTATCAGGCTCTGCACATGAGAACAATGCAGCAGCTAATAATGGTATTATCATGTGAATTGTATTTTAAGAAAACAAAATGAGATTATATTATGTTTTTCTTAAAATAAGGAGGTGCACGAGGAGAGGTTGTGTCATAGGTCGTAACATAAAGATTTTCGTTACGTATGACACGTTCTTTTATAACTGTTGTTTGGGTAAAACAGATTGTTGTTGAGGCAACAATCAGATAGGATAATCCAAGAAACTGACACAAGGCACACATATGTGCATTAACAAACGAATTGCTAAGATGTGCCGAGTGATATTTATGATGAAGACAGTCAACACACACATGGTCATGGGTATCGTAAGCCGTGTCTTCATGAACATGCAAAGACGCAGCCAACAGAAATGACAGGAAAACTGTCATCAAGACCCATGCTGAAATATGTTTTCTGTATTCTATCTTCACGGTGCAAAGTTACGAAAAAATATAAAGAAATACGTTCCTTTATCCCAAAATCATATAGAAAACGGATATGAGAGACTTATAAATCCTTAGATAATCTTACGAATTAATATATTATCAGTCCTGCTATTCCCGACAAGACAAGAAGCAAGATAGGATGAATCCTATATATTCGATTGCCTATAAACACAAAGATAAACAATAATATACTTGTGACGAATTTAAATGTCTCTGTCTGCGGATTACCAAAGTTTTCTGCCGACATAAGCAAAATTGCTGCCGCAGCAACCAATCCCACAATAGCTGGGCGTAACACTGAGAACATAGACTTAAGAGTTGTAGTCTTACTATATTTCAGCAACACTTTACTGATGGCAAGCATTAACAAGAATGGCAACCACAACACACTTACAGATGCTAAAATAGAGCCCAAGACTGCCGCCCATTGTGGATATCCGTCGTTAATCACAGCTGTGTAACCAGCATAGGTTGCACAGTTTATACCAATCGGTCCTGGAGTAGATTGACTGATCGCTATAATATCAGTAAATTCAGATGAAGAAAGCCAATGGTTCTTTACCACTACTTCGTTATGAATGAGTGATATCATGGCATATCCACCACCAAAATTAAAGATTCCTATCTTAGAGAAAACTATAAAGAGGTTTAGAAATATCATATTCGAGACTAAAATTAAGACTTGTCTGTTATATAAAAAATCACGATTTACTATGACTTTTAATCTTACCATATATGAATCCCCCCACAGCAGCAATAAGTATTACTAATATCGGAGAGAAACCGAATGGGACGATTAGCAGGCAGCACACAACTGGAATCCATGCCGTTGAGAGAGTTATATTGGCAGAACGAGCCATAGAGAAGCATGGAGCTGCAATAAGTGCCACTACTGCCGGACGAATGCCCAAGAATATCTTCTGCACATAAATATTCTCTTTGAAAAGCTGAAAGAACATTGCAATCAGCAATATACATATGATGGAAGGCAGGGCAACACCCAATGTACAAATTATACCACCTTTAACCCCATTGTATTTTGTTCCGATATGACTTGCCATATTTATTGCAAAAAGTCCTGGTGTACTTTGTGCAACAACCATGATATTCATGAATTCCTCACGAGAAAGCCAGTTATATTTATCAACAACCTCACGTTCCATTATAGGTAACATAGCGTATCCTCCCCCCAAGGTGAAAGCACCTATCTTAAAGAAAGATAAGAACATGCGTTTGTTATTACTATCCTTCTGAGTTGTTTCCATCTATATTATTTCGTTTTAACCATTCTTCTTTTGTTCTGCTCCATCGTTTATGAGTCCACAACCATAAAGAAGGATTATCCTCAATATCTTTCTGAAGCAGTTGCATGAATCTATCAGTAAGCTGATAATCTTCGAATTCCTTCGGAGTATATGTCATCAATTGGAAATGGCAATGATAATAACCACGTTTAGGACGTGTGACATGAGCATAGAATATCATTGCATTCATTTGTTTAGCCAATTGTTCTGTTCCTGTAAACACAGCCGTATCATGATTAAGGAAAGGTGTAAAATGATGAATTGCCACCCATTTAGGCTGCTGATCGCTTATAAATCCACAGATGAAGCGTTTCCCTTCGTGTCGCAGTTTGAGTAATCGTCTAAGTGTCTGTTTCATCGGAATACATTCACCGCCATATTGCTGACGTATTTTCAAAAACATGCGGTCGAACACATGATTTCGTAGTGGATGATAAATCTGGCAACAATGAACGTCGCCTGCCCAATATTGTAATGATGCAATCCATTCCCAGTTGCCATAATGACCTAAATATGCGAAAAGAGCATCGATTTTGAGGTCATCAAATCCATGGTTCATCTCCTCGAATCCACTAAATATCATTCGTTTCATCAATTGCGACTTAGATATTGAAAAGAGTTTTATGGTCTCAACAATATAATCAGCCAACTGATGATAGAATTGCGACTCCATCTTTCTGAGTTCTTCCTTGCTGCAATCGGGGAAAGCCTCTGACATATTCTGTCGCACGATTTTATTACGATATTGTCTTATAAACGGATACATCAGATCCGACACGACATATAATATCCTTAACGGCAACAGCGATATAAGATACAATAATGAATATAATATGTAATAGATACAGGTTTTCATTTTATATCATTTTATTACACTTATCAATTATAGTCTGTGGTGTGATATTAGCAAGACAACGACAATCTCCATATTGACATGGTTTATTACCATATATTGAGCATGGTTTACATGGTAATTCCAGACTTAACACAGAGTCCAACGACTGGTGCCATGCCAGAAATCCTGCTTTCGGATGAGTAGCTCCCCATATAGACAAAGTTGGTGTACCCATCATCGCTGCCATGTGCATGTTACTTGAGTCCATTGATATCATCAGTTTCAGACGGCTCATCAGTAATAACTCATTTGTCAATCCGCCCAACTTACCTGCAACCGATTCAACATCCTCACGTTCCCACGATGAAAGAATCTCTTTCTCGGCTTTACCTGCCCCGAAAAGATATACATGATAGCCATTATCAGCCAAGCCATCCACCACTTCCTTCATCTTATCCAAAGGATAGACCTTACACTCGTGGGCAGCAAAAGGAGCTACGCCAATACATGGTTTTGAGGATATTGATATTGGCAGATTTGGTTTCAAGAACATAGCTTTTATTTTATAGTCCTGAAAAGCCAAAGGGAAGAACAAGCCCAATCCGATAAATGTTTCTTGATAACGTTCAAACATGGATTTAAGATAATCATATTCTATTCCATGTCCAATCAATGCATGTTTTTCCCGACGTCCTTTATCTATGACAACCAGTTTAGTTCGTTTGAGAGAAAAACGCGTACGCAAGTATTTTGTACGCAACACATCGTGTAAATCGGCAACAGCATCAAAATTATATGATTTGAGTTGACGATATAGACGTTCCAATCCAATAACTCCTTTATATTCCTTTAGATTAACACCAATACATGTTACATTCTTAGGCATCCACTGATAGAAGGGCACCAAGAAATCGCGTGTTAGAACCGTTATTTTCACCTCAGGATGAGCTTGCGCAAGCGAATGAATAACAGGAACAGTCATTGCAACATCCCCCATTGCCGAAAAGCGCATTACAAGTAAATTCATTATATTTAATGGAGTTATTATGGTTTATTATTAATATATTAGTGAACTGAGGTGCTATGGGATAATACATAACGTCCTCAATTCACTAATTCAGGAAGAATATTATTTAATACTCTTATACGTTATTGTTTTTTATAGAGAATTGGATTTGTACTTGGATCGTTGTACATCTTCATCTGACGATAGACCTTCATATACTTACGACCATTCTTGATATCATCAAGTAGTTGATCTATAGCTGTAGAAAGGTCAACTCGTTGTTCAAGAAGAATATCCAATTTATCCTGACAACGTTTACGATGTTCAGGTGTTGCATCCTCACGCTCAACCTGCTCCTGCATATGATATATCTTAAGAGCAAGAATACTTAATCTGTCGATTGCCCATGCAGGACTCTCAGTATTAATAGTTGCATTTGCTAATGGATGTACATTATGATAATATTCAAGGAAATATGAGTCAATCTTCTCAACTAAGTCTGTACGGTCTTGATTACTTTTATCGATGCGACGTTTGATTTCCAATGCTTCAATAGGATTGATATGAGGATTTCTGATAATATCCTCAAGATGCCATTGTACAGCGTCAATCCATGTCTTCACATATAAATCATATTCTATGGTTCCTCTATCATATGGATTCAACATATCCTGATTCACGTCATCACGTAAATGATAATCATTAACTACTTTGACAAATATCTGGTTACACAATTCTGTAAATGTCATAATTTATGAAATATTTATTTAATCGTATTATATTAATTCTTCATTTATTTGTATCTTTGCATTCGAAAATGCCTTCATAGTTCAATGGATAGAACAAATCTCTCCTAAAGATTAGATCTGAGTTCGATTCTCAGTGGAGGTACGATCAGAAAGCCAGAGGTTAAACCCTTTGGCTTTTTGTTTTAAATCAGACGTACAACAGATTTTGTCACCATTTTCCATGTATCACCCTCACGTACAGCTGTACCAGGACCCTCTGTCACGATTTCTAATGGATTGGTAACTGTATTGATAATTTTACATACAGGTTTTACCATCTGTGAAAGAGATATGAGTGCTGTAGCAATAGCCTCTGGTGTGTTGAGGATTGTAAATGTTGCATTCTGACCATCAGTTGTTTTCAACATATACAAAGACTTACCAACCTCTATTTCTTCTGTTCCGTTTGAGAACACACCATCTACTGGTACTGGGAAGAACATGATAGATGTGGTGTGACGTGGTTTGATTGAAGAAGGAGTTTCTGTTGGAGTTATGATTGGAGTGACCTCTGCAGAAGGTGCTTCATCCTTAGTTGGTGAAGAGAAAAGAGTTTGCTCTACATTTACTTTTGCAGGTTCTTTCTTTGGAGTTGGAACTGGAGCAACAACTTCTTTTTCCTTAGCAACAGGTTGTTGAACAGCAGGCTGTGGTTGTTCCTTAACAGGCTTGCTGTTATTGTCTTTCTTGCTTTCAAGTTCAATTTCAATTGCCTTGATTCTTTCGATAAGACGAAGACGTTCTGAACGATATTGTTCAAGACTTACGCCTTGGTCGTCACCGCCAGATCTTCCTACAGAACGTGAACGTTTGAAGAGAAGCAAACAAATTGTGAGTATAACATAAACAAGAGACGAGATAAGAACAACACCCCAAAGGCCAATACCTTCAGTTGCCGTTGCTTCTTCATCTTCTTCTGCAGTTGCATCGTTCTCTGCTTCCTCGTTATTATTCTCTTCATCTTTAATAGGAGTCACAGAAGCTGTAGTAGCTGTATCTTCCACGACCTCCTCAACGGCAGGAGTTTCTTCTTCAGTTTCTTCTTGAGCAGCAGGTGCTTGAGACTTCATTTTCTCAACATCGGCTTGATATTCTTTTTTTCCTCCAGAAGGAACACTTGAAGACAATTCGTCGTCGTTTTTAGCATTCAAGATTGAGTTTACACGTTTCAAATCAGTTTTATCACTGACTTTTTTCATCAATTTGCTAACAAGTTCATTTTTCTTGAATTCATCGAAAGATTTGAACTCTGTAACATCCATCTTAGCCAATTGCTGTCCTTCGGCTTTGTTATAAAAGGTTTGCTGAAGCGTCCATTTGAGAGCACAGATTCTCTTTTGTTCCAATGACTGAGCACTTACGCAGCCAATGGCAAAAAACCACATGCCTATGGCTAAAAATAATAATTTTTTCATAAGTCTTTTTCTTTTATGTTATCTATTAAGTTATTTCTGATTGAGCCAATAATAGGATAGAAGAACAAAGCATCAGGAACTGGATCAGTTTCGTTTACCACTGTCTGATTCTTATTCACGAAGTTCCATCCTTGTATGAAATGGTGTTCAAGATCTTTATTTACATTCTCTTTAAACATGCTCCATGCTTCTCCGCTTACGAGGAATCTGTCTGAAACATGTATGTCTTCACATAACTGAATGAAGAATTTGTTATATTCGCGAACTTTCTGGATAATCTCGTTCACCACATTTGCATCTGTAACATCTTTGTATTGAAGAACTGGTTTCGAAATCATCGAATAATTCGATTTCAATGGTTCCTTGAAATCGTCCATCTTACTGTTGATATCATTGATTGCCTTACAGCCCATTTCCGATTTCACTTGAAGCAATGCACCACGACAAGTAATCTGTTTTGGCTCATTCTCTTCAATTACGATAGAAAAGCCATCGCCAGTGTACTCCTGACCATAAATACGTTCAATAACAATCTGTGTAAGGTTATTCAGTTCGCGGTTGCTTCCTACAATCTTAAGAACTTTCGAACCAGTACCACTGAACATGATACAACGTGGCATGTCAAGTCCCTTGAACTTCATAAGGTTTGCTACATAATAAACCAATGTGACGTAGAAATACACAAATATAATCTTACGCATTGAATCCTGATTCAATCGTAAATTATATGAGAACACATCGTTACCCTTTGTAGCCTTGTTGGACTCTATAGAGAACAAGAAGGCATTGATATCCTCTGATTTCTTTTTATCGACTATATCATCCAATATACCTAATAACTCACCATATAAATCCTCATCATTATTAAACAACATACGGAAATAATCCACATATTTTATAAGCATCGGATTATGATTACCTTGAGGTACCTCTGAGAAAGCATCTCCGAAGAGGGTGTTAGCTGCAAAACGGAATGATGTAACCACATTTGGTATCTTAGACTCATTTTCGCGTTGATATACTACAATATCACTTGAGCCACCACCTATGTCAATAGAGGCAACGGTAGAAGCCGCACCTTTAAACTGTGATGAGTTCTTATAATAATAATATGGTGCCACCGACTCAGGCATCTCAATCAGGTTGATACCTTCACGTACAGGAATTCCGAATACATTTTGGAAGGTCTTAGCCCATATCTGTCGCAACTGACTGATTTTACCGGTTTCCATACTAAGAGGATAGAACCACACCAGTCTTGTTTCTTTCAGATTGCCTTGTTCCAACAATACTTTTGAGCGCATGAGTAAAGCAATCTCAGTGAGATAACAACTGATGCGTTTACTATTGGAGATATCAGACGACCATTTCAAGTTTGGAATTATTCTATTTCCATATCCAATAGATTCCTTCTCGTAAATAAACGGTATATTTGCATCACCCAAAGCTATGATTTCATCGACATTTGCGGCATCAACACGTTCACATTCAGACAATACTGTTCGTTGTGGGAATCCATAATCAGTAGCAATGACTTTTGGCGCAAACTCTTGTTTGATGATAACATCATAAAGCAAGTTCTCACCATTATACAGAGTTGCAACCAATCGGCTACGTTGCTGAGGATCGATTTTCAACGGCTCTGGTGATCCGTCACCTTTCATAACCTCAATATGAGTATTTGTTGTACCGAAGTCAACAGCAAAAGTATAAGCATCGGCACCTTGAACTTCATTTTCCCATTTTGGACAAATGATTCCTTCACCAAACTTAGCACCGACCTCATTCTCAACAACTACCTTAGTATAATCAAAATCAGTGTTGACACTATAATAATTTGATCCTACCATCTTCTGAGACTTAAGACTTCTCTCACGACATTTCTGTAGTTGTGAATCGTCAATACGCTTATTAAATCCGTCTTTATAGAATTCGAGTTTTATCTTGTAGTTCTCAAATTGTCCTAACGCACGGTCAACAACCTGTACTTTGTATTGGTTGTATCCTTCAGTACGGACAAATGGGAATATTGCTATTGCAAATGAAAGGGTGACGAATGAACCTTGTCCTGTTTCAGGTGCGAACAAGAGTTGTCCGTCTTTTGATTCAACATATGTACGCGACAATGTTATATATTTTCCGTGTTTCTGAACAGGAATTCTCAAGATTACTTTCACGATACGACTTTGTCCGATACGTGATGTTTGTATCTCCATACGTTGTTTTCCTGCAATTGTACCCCATAAATCACGTGTATCAAAATATTTGAAAAACAGCGGTTTCAACGGCAAAAGATAATGTTTAATGTCATTATCTCCATTACTTATCTTCAGATTTCCGTCGAAGAAACAATCCTTATCGATAGGGAAATCAAGACGGATAAGTGATGGTTGCAGAAAGTCGTCATCGGTAAGCCATGGATACTGATGTGTGGTAGCAGGAAGTACACGTTTATCAGGACTTACGGCATAATCTTCTGGACGTATTTTTATTGAATCGTCCCAATCATAAGTGATATATTTGAACGGATCTGTAACTGGCGCATTTAGATTATTCTGAAGAACTAACGGCAGTTTTTCATTCTCATCGAACTTATGTGTTGGGTTGATTACAAAATCGCTCTTAGCTATATTTGCCATCACATCTTCTGTACGGCTCTGGAACAAAGGCACACCGAGAACCTCCATACCTTCCTCAGTTGTCTCGTAATTGGTATCAAGATAATTACGAGCTTTTTCTGTCTCATCCTCATTGATACTCTGAGGATTACCTATCTCTTGCAGAATCTCACGCTGCAAATCGAGATTAAGTATAAGGAAGTTTGTGATAAGATATTTATTTACCGCTTCGAGACGTTGTTTCAATATTGGGAATGCTGTAAAAAGAGCATATATATACTTAACGAATTTAGGCTCACGTTTATAAAGAGGACGCCATTGATCAAACAAGTTGATTCCTTGTTCAATCGGAATATCAAATACACCTGCTGTGGCATCTGGTGAGGCCATAAACAACGAAGCTGGTGAAGTACATCCTAATACATGATTATTATATGCTATAAACGAGAGTTTATTCATTAGGTTGAAGTTATAAGCCTCGCTGTCCTGTCGAAGATACATATCCAGTGTTTCTCCTAACAATCGATGTTCTGGAGAAGTCTTGAGTTGTTCAAGATTCACAGAACGATTCCACTCTATAATCCTGACTTTATCACGCAATTCATTGATATTAAAGAACAACTGTGCTATATCTAAAGCCTGCGACACAAGTTTCTCATCCTGTTGGTTTCCTCTTAAATTCACATTATAAGAAAGACGAAGAAAAGCATTCTTCACAAGATCCATCTGTGCAAACGGGCTTGGAATAGCTGTACGTGGATTATCTGTAAGTCCAGCTGAAGAATCTGTGATTGAATCGATTTCATCCCTACTATATTGGCGGGTGATATCAAACCAATCTTCACCGTTACTTTTATTATTGTATGATAGTACCTTACTCATTTTATATTTAGAAACAAATGTCTTGATTTACTTGATTGAATTAAACTTTTTTGCAATTATCTTCTCTGCAACACTATCGAAAAGATCCATCAGTTTAAATGGAAGTTGATTTGACGAATAACGCGACTGTGTTGTAGCTTTCTTTGACTCTGCATTCATTGCAGAAAGAACTGTTTTGTAATCAATAACTCCTTTGAAAAGACCTTTCTTAGGTGGAATACCAACTATACAGTTCTCCAGTTTCAGTGTCAATATATTGAATGGAGCAAACGAACGATTGTTACTTTGCATCTCCATCAACCAATCATAGTAAGAATGGAAGAATTCATTTATCAATGTACGATAGAATGAGGTAGATGTAAACGAAGAGCGTAACTCAGGTGCATCCAAAGTATAGCCTCGTCCGATATCCTTCATAAACTGATTTGTCAGATACATATAAAGCAGATGAAACTTCACTAATGACTGATTGACAAGATTACGTGTTTTCTGTCCAAATGTCATTAAAGTAAGGTTCTTCTCATCGTATTTCAATCCATATTCACGGAACAGCGGATTTTGTGCTTTACCGTCAATAGTCATCAATTTATCGTTTGGTATAGAGATAAAATCCAATATAGACAAAGCACCAACATATTCGATGAAATGGGCATCATTGCGCTGTCCGTCACCACCTGGATCGTTTGGATAAGGAACAGAAGCCTCTTCATCGCCCAAATAATAACATGCGTTAAGTGCCAAACTCTTTGGACCTGTAAGATTCTCTTGATAGTAATATAATGCAGACTTCGTCTTTATCACAAAGTCGGCACGTGTAATAGGGCTATTTTCATCACTTGCCACATTAAAATATGGCAATACTGTAAGAGCGCCAATCTTTGCATCTCTCAAATCGCCTCTGTTTGTAAGCATCGGATTACTTGCAGCATCACGTATGTTCTTTACAATGATAGGGAATCCCGCTGCGCCTGTACCACCAAAAATTGAACTTACCACAAAGATACGGTCTTCACGTTTGTATATATTAGCAAATTCACGGAATTCCACAGAATCTTTGAACTGATTCAAGGCCACTGCGCCGATGTTAGGACTGCCCACAAAACCGATATCCATCTTTGTATTCAGTTGATCCTTACTGAAGAGCATACTGCAAAGAGCCTGATTTGCATCATTAAGAGTGTCGTATGCTATATAATCCTTGAATTCTTTCTCGGCAATACTACCCAAATTGAATACAAATGAATTGTTCAATCCTTTTTGAGGAATAAGATCTGCCAATGTGGATATCTTCACATTAAAAAATCCATGATCTACATCTGTACGTTCACCATATAGACTTCGACGTATCTCTTTATACCATCGCAACAGATCTTCAGTACGTTTGAGATCCTCATTTGCTCGATGTGGATCCATTATTATAGGAATAATCTGTAAATCTGCGATAGGTGCGCCTGTATTCTCATCACATGGACGTACTCCTGCTGCTAACTGCATTACCAGCGGTTTGAGAACTCGTGCTCCAGTACCTCCAACTAAAAACAAAAATAGATTCATCTCCTGTATTATATTTTTATTAACATCCAGAAACCAAAATCGATTCTAGTACGCATATCATTTTCTTTATTCTCTCTTCAATTCTTAAGTATCAAAACCATATTATGTCTCTATTCCGGAATAGGAGTGTGTCGGCAGTTTGTGCTCCACCATCTCACTGAGAACGAAACGATAATAAACAATAATATAGTTATTCCAATATTTATCAAATTGAATTGTATCAATTGCATAAGATAGTCTTTGCCTTCCTCGCTAAACTCTGAGAAAGGGAAATATATCGAGATACTTGGTGCCACCAATATTGCCAACAGAAGCATAATAAGCCAGTGATACCATCTGCTGAATCTTACAGAATTGATAAGATAGTAATAAACGGCTGCAACAATCCATACTGTTATAGCAATTGTAGAAGCAATTGTGGAATATAAATGAGCATTATACATCTCGTCCATAAATGCAGGATCAAGATTCATTGCCTCGTATATCTCAGTAGAAAATATAACATAAAGTACTGTTATGATAATTCCTAATGCAAGAAAAATAAAATTTTTAATCATTTAACTTTTATATATAAATTGTTATTTTTTGTTTGAACAAATGTATTTATTTATCTAAAAACAGATCTATCACGAAATAATCAAGGCTTTCGTTAGATAATGCTGCATAACTATCGTATATACCCTCCATAAGAGGTTGTAAAGAGAAGGTCGTAGATGCAAAATGTCTGTCAGATGCATCAGGATGCGAGTCATCATCACTGTTTGAATCAACAATCCATTGTTGGAATTTATTCTTAAGTCGGATAGTTACTTTCTGGTCATGACTGAATTTCTTCAATTTAAGTACAACTCGATGTGTTGCCTTTTCCATCGCTTCGCGGTTGTTCTGTGTGATATCAGACTTCTCGATAGCTTTTATTGATGTAATCTCAACTGGGTCATCCGATTCTATAACATAATTATTGATATCTGTGAGATAACTTTCCTCAACAAACATATCGTTGAAGTTCACAGATAATACAATTTGTAAAACGCCTGAGTCGTTGTCTGGAGTTACACTGGTTAAGGCATGAATAGCATCACCATCATTTTTCTTATGATCTGCTCTCATTCGACCTATCATATCGTTATCAGACAAAAGAACTGAATAATATGGGCTATAACACTTGTCATGAGTGAATAAGGTCATATGTTCAAATCCTTTGAGTTCTGTTAACTGACTGAATCGTTTGTATTTATCACTACTTGCAAGTCGTTTTATATTGGCATTATCACCTACAATCATGATGTAATACGGACGCATACCATTATACTGCACACCATGAGGTTGGTTGTATGGATAATATGTTCCGATGAATGAAGAATTGAGTTTTACAAACAATATTGATTTATTTGATGCCATATTCTTCATGATGGCTTGAGTAGTAGATTTTGCCTCACTGAATATTTTATCAGTATTAACCACTCCAACATCGGCAGTGGAATATATCATATCACTAACAAGAATACTGATGTCATCGGCTCCGTTTCTGTTAAGCACAGAGTCGAGAATACATCCGAAATCTGTATAACTGGCATTTCCTATACCTTTTGTGGTTTCAAAGATATTCTTGTCAGTAATAAAATCACGAAAAGTCTTTGGATACTTAAATACTCCGTCGTTTACGATGAAGATGCTGTTATCTTCAGGATTACCTGGAAGACTATTTAAGATTGACACTATAGAATTCTTGAATTCGCCTCGTCCTTTTGAGGAATCATATGGAATCATACTTCCACTACGTTCAAGATATAATTTCACCGTCAAGAACTCCTTTCCTGTTCCTGCCCCGTCAAAAAGAATGTCTTTAGACGGACGACGATTAGCAAACATATCGCTGATATATTGTTTTACCAATTCTGCATCAATCTCATCGTCCTTCATGAACTGACTGAAATGCGCTGCATTGGATGAGATATACTCAACAATCTTCTGCCAGTCATTATAATCGACGACACCATCTTCTGCTGCTACAGAAACCAACAGACGGTCAAAATCACGCTGACGACTATTGCGACAATCTGTAAAACTTAATGCCACTATGCATAAAAGCAAACACAATGCTGTGTTGTGTCCGAAAATATTTTCTACTATTTTACTAAATACCAATTTGAGCATAATAACGCAATTTACGATGCAAAGATATACAAATATGGGGTAATCGCAAAAGGATTCACTTTCTTTTTGCGCACGCACGCGTGAAATTAACGTTAATTATACTTGATTTGCGCTTATAGCATTAACTATCAGCAACAAATCAAATAACAAGCGTATATTAAGTAGATTCGTCGTTACTGATTAATCGTCAGTCTTATCATTTCGGAATTTTCTTCTGCAAAATTCAACAAATCTTGATGTACAGAGATCTTGTGTGTCTTCGATTTCATCGAAAGAAGACGACCATTTATATCCTTGAATCTTACAATAAGTTCGGATTGTCCAGGATGCTGATAAATCAATTCAAGCAAGTCGGCTATTTTCTGTTCGTTTATTTTATTCAGGTTCACCGCCACTGAAACTTCAGAAACAGCAGTATCTTTCATCTCAGACAATAAATCTACCGATAAAATAACAATTTCCAGTGTGTTTTTGTCGTACTTACGAGGTTGAACCTTAGCTTTTATAAACACTCCGATTCCTTCCTCGAATCTACTCTTCTGATCTAACCAATCTTTGCCAAACAATGCCCATCGGTAACTACCAGAGAAATCCTGAATGGTTACGAAACCACATGGAGTACCTTTCTTTGTCATTCCCGATTTTACTTCAGTGACCAAACCGCCACAAATGACTTCAGCTCTGTCACAGACCTTAGTCAGGTCTGCCAATTCAGACATGCGTGTGTTGCACACATACTTTAAAATCACAGCATAATCATCAAGAGGATGAGCTGAGAGGTATATTCCTACCAACTCACGTTCTTTCTCAAGGCGATCCATGGTGCTCCAAAGTTCAACATCTTTTGGTATTTCAGGATGAACAGTCTCGATGACTATTTCGCCGAACAATCCACCTTTAGCTTCCGACTGATCGGCCTGATATCTGTTTCCGTAACGCACAAGCACATCAAGGAATGTATCGTTCGAATTCACCTTAGTCACATATGTTTCGCGTGGCAAACCGAACGAGTCGAAAGCACCAGCCAAGGCTAAACTTTCGAGAGTCTTACGGTTACATAAAGAAAGATTCACACGTTCCACAAGATTAAACACATCGGTATATGGTCCATCTTTCTTACGCTCATTTATAATAGACATAACAGCGTTCTCACCCACACCTTTTATTGCAGCCAAAGCAAATCGGATATCACCATTTGTATTAACTGTGAATTTAAGATTACTTTCATTCACATCCGGAACCAACGTCTTTATTCCTATCGACTTACATTCATCCATCAGTTTGGAAATTTCACTGATATCAGCCAAACTTCGACTCATGACAGCTGCCATCCATTGTGAAGGATAGTTTGCCTTCATGTAGGCAGTTTGATAGGCTACCCACGAATAACATGTGGCATGACTCTTATTGAAAGCATAAGATGCAAATTTCTCCCAGTCTGCCCATATTTTCTCGAGAATATCTTTATCATGTCCATTCTTCTGTCCGCCCTCTATAAATTTCGGATGAAGCATATCCAGTTTATCTTTCTGCTTCTTACCCATGGCCTTACGTAAGGTATCACTCTCACCACGTGTAAAATCAGCAAGAAGACGCGACAAGAGCATCACCTGTTCTTGATAGACTGTGATACCATAGGTTTCCTTCAGATATTTCTCCATCACTGGAATATCATACTCGATCGGCTTTCTGCCCAATTTTCTATCGATGAAATCAGGGATATAATCCATAGGTCCTGGACGATACAGAGCATTCATCGCAATCAAGTCTTCAAATACATGAGGTTGTAACTCACGCAAATATTTCTGCATTCCTGCCGATTCAAACTGGAACGTACCGACTGTACGTCCGTCGCAATAAAGTTGATAAGAAACTGGGTCTTCGATATCTAAGTAATCCACATCGACCTCAACGCCCATACTTTCCCTGATAATATCAACAGCCTCCTTCAATTGCGACAAGGTCTTAAGTCCGAGGAAGTCCATCTTGATCAATCCAGTTTCCTCAATGACATGACCATCGTACTGAGTACAGTTCACCATCTGTCCGTCCTTATCAACGGCAGTACTTACAGGTACCCAATCGGTAATATCGTCTCGACAAATAATGGTACCACAAGCATGAACACCCGTATTTCTTACGTTGTTTTCGAGCATTTGGGCATATTTTATAGTATCCCTAAAGCTTTTATCGGGAGATGTGGCAGCATCTTTAATTTCAGGGACGCATTCAACCACATTCTTCAGATTCATTTTCTTGCCATCGGGCAACTTATCGGGGATTGCCTTACACCACGCATTAACCACAGAAAGAGGTACTTTCTGCACTCGAGCAACGTCTTTGATAGCAGACTTCGTTGCCATAGAACCATAGGTTATAATATGTGCAACTTTTTCTGCTCCGTATTTGTTTGTAACCCACTGCAGCACCTTACCTCGACCATCATCATCGAAATCGACATCGATATCAGGCAAACTGATACGGTCTGGGTTAAGGAATCGTTCAAACAGCAAGTCGTATTTGATAGGATCGACCTTAGTGATTTCCAAGCAATAGGCAACAACACTTCCTGCCGCACTACCACGTCCAGGACCGACCCACACGCCAAGTTCGTTTCTTGCAGCGCGTATATAGTCTTGAACAATAAGGAAGTAGCCAGGGAAACCCATTGTCTTCATCACGTGCAACTCAAAGTTTATTTGTTGCAGCACATTTTCAGGTATAGGATCGCCATAATATTTCTTAGCACCTTCGTATGTGATTTTAGCAAGATAATCGGCCTCAAACTTTATTCGGTAGAGTTTCTCATATCCTCCCATCTTGGCAATCTTCTTTTTGCCCTCCTCCTCTGTCATTATCACATTACCATTTTCATCACGGGTAAACTCGTCAAAGAGTTCCTGTTCAGTAATTCGGCTTCGGTATTCTTCCTCAGTACCGAATTCCTTAGGTATGTCATAATTAGGCATGATAGGAGCGTGGTCGATATCGTAAACCTCAACCTTATTCAACACCTCAACAGTATTAGCAAGAGCCTCAGGGACATCACTGAATATTTCATTCATCTCAGCCTTAGTCTTCATCCATTCTTGCTTTGAATAAAGCATACGTTGAGTACTATCCAAATCAGCTCCAGTACTAACACAAAGCAATCTGTCGTGCGCTTCGGCATTTTCTTCATCCACGAAATGCACATCGTTAGTACATACTAATTTCACTTTATGTTTATTTGCCAATTCTATCAACACACGATTAGCACGTTGCTGCAAAGGGAATGTTTCACGATTTGCTATCTGGTTGGGATCTTTAACTTCATGACGTTGTAACTCAAGATAATAATCATCGCCATAAACTTCTTTGAACCACTCGATAGACTCCTCAGCCTTATCTATCTGATTGTCGAGCACATAAGCAGGGACTTCACCTGCAATACAAGCAGAACAACATATTATTCCCTCACTATGTTTCTTCAGTTCTTCGTGATCTGTACGTGGACGCAAATAAAAACCGTCAGTCCATGCTTTACTAACAATTTTTACAAGATTATGATATCCAACAGAGTTTTTCGCAAGCAGAATAAGGTGCCATCCACTTCTATCAATCTTTTCATCCTTAATAGTCAATCCTCTTCGCGCACAATACACCTCGCAACCGAAAATAGGTTTAAAATCAACATCGGGATTCTTTCCCTTTACCTTCTTTACATAATTAAAGAATTCTTTGATTCCAAACATATTTCCGTGGTCGGTGACAGCAAGTCCTTTTTGACCGTCAGCAATTGCTTTATCTACCAAGCGAGATATACTGGCCTGACCATCGAGAATTGAATATTGTGTATGTACATGTAAATGTACGAAATCTTCCATACCTAAATAAAAATTGATAAAGTTTAAGACACTAAAATCGGGGAATACCCCCGCACCATATACTATATTATTATATATGACTTCGGTTTACTCTGTTCTGACAACACGTGTTCCGTTATCTAATTCCTCTATATACACACGGACAGTCTCGTCAGGAAGATAATCGCCTATCAATTCAGGCCATTCCATAAAACAAAGGCAGTCACTATAGATATAGTCTTCGAAACCGATATCCAGAACCTCTTCTGGCTTCTTTATTCTATAGAAGTCGAAATGGTATATTTGTTGTTTATCCTTATCGAGGTATTCATTAACAATAGCAAATGTAGGGGAATTAATAACATCGGTTACTCCAAGTTCCTCACATATTGCTTTGATGAAGGTTGTTTTACCTACCCCCATTTTACCATAGAAAGCAAACAATTTATTAGCCCCCATTTCATTAATAAATTGTTTGGCGGCTTCATGAATGTATTCTACTGAATCAATCTGTATTATCATTTTCTTTTTTTACTTTGAAGTGAAACAAGCGGTATCAGCATTTCTTCCATACTTACTCCGCCATGTTGAAATGTATTCTTATAATAATTTGCATAATAGTTGTAGTTGTTGGGATAAGCGAAGAAATCGTCCTTCTGCGCAAAAATATAGGTTGTACTGATATTAGGAGAAGGAAGTGAAGCACGTTTAGGATCACGTATCTCAAATATTTCTTTTGGATTATATCCAAGGTTCTTACCCAATTTATATCTTAGGTTTGTATTGGTATTTTTGTCGCCTATAACCTTTATAGGGTTATTTACTTTTATCGAACCATGATCTGTAGTTATTATAATATGTGCATCGGTTTGTGCGAGCAAATCGAAGAGTTCTCGGATAGGAGAATGACGGAACCACGACTGTGTGATACTTCGATATGCAGTTTCATCGGAAGCCAATTCACGCACCATCTTCGACTCGGTTCTTGCGTGCGAGAGCATATCGATAAAGTTTATCACAATAACATTTAGTTCGTTATGTAATAAAGAATTAAACTGGCTCAATAGTTTTTCGCTATCACTTGCATGATTAACCTTATTATATGAGAATTTCTCATGTCGGCGGAATCGTTCCAAATGGGTTTGTATAAGTGGAGCCTCGTTTAAGTTTTTACCTTCCTCCTCGTTCTCATCTACCCATAATTCAGGAAAATATTGAGCAATCTGAGTTGGCATCAATCCTGCGAATATAGCATTACGCGCATATTGAGTGGCAGTTGGTAAGATGCTCAAATATAAATCTTCCTCAAAGACGAAGTCATCGGCAAGATCCTGACTTAACACTCTCCATTGATCATATCTGAAATTATCAAATACAATCACAAAGACCTTTTCGCCTTTGTTAAGAAGAGGGAAAACCTTATTTTTAAATATATCAGGACTCATTAACGGACGATTATCAGGTTCGTCCATCCATTTCATATAGTTTTTACGAATAAACTTAGCAAATTCTTGATTAGCCTCAGCTTTCTGCATTTTGAGCATCTCACTCATCTCACTATTGGTTGTACTGAGTTCCAATTCCCAAAACACAAGTTTCCTATACACATCCTTCCAGTCATCAAGTGTATATGAATCATTTATCTGTAAGGCTATCTTCTGGAAGTTCTGACGGTATGAGGTATCAGTAACCTCACTCTCTATCTCACGTTTATGAAGATGTTTCTTCAAAGTTAGCAGAATTTGCGATGGATTCACGGGTTTTATGAGATAATCAGCAATTTTCTGTCCTATTGCCTGATTCATAATATTCTCCTCTTCGCTCTTTGTAACCATCACAATAGGTATAGTTGAATTAATCTCTTTTATAAGTGAAAGAGTTTCCAATCCACTGATACCTGGCATATTTTCATCCAAGAATATGATATCAAATGTTTGCTCGCTGCACATATCCACAGCATCGCGTCCATTTGTAGCAGTTACCACCTTATATCCTTTTTTCTCAAGGAAAATGATATAAGCTTTAAGCAACTCTATTTCGTCATCAACCCATAATAAGGTTGCATTGTAATTATCAGTATTCATTGTTTTGCGAATTAATTCTTACAACATTAATCAGAAAATATAGTTTTCTTCCTCTTCAAAATCATCAAAATATTCTTCATCCTCAACCATATCCTCTGGATCTGGAATATTTGTTGGTTCATCAAGAATACTATCATCAAGTTTGAGATGTCCGATTCGATCGAATCGTTTCTCATAGAAGTCGAAATAATCAGCGAAGCTGAGTCCCTTCATGATTTTCTTCAGGTTGTCGTCTGATATAATAAACATCTTGAGACCTTCTAATTTATATGCCATTTGTTTATCATTCATGATCTTATGGATATAGATATATGCCTCATCGTAATTCAAGAAAGAAGACACTTTTAATAAATCTATTCCATCGCCTGGCTGAATCTCGATATCGAAACTACGAACTGAAAAATTAGAGAAATTGTATCTTGCCACCTCATATAATAATTGGTTAACATCGATACTATCATGTTCATAAGCGATCACAAACGACCAATTACATATCTTGTCATCTGTAAACACTGTATCTGTGGCTAAAGTCTCGTCATCACTAACACCAGTTTTTCTTTCCCAGATAGAACCATTATCCATCTTTCCGTTAGCGAGAATACGTCCATCCTTCAAACCTGTAAGATATTGATTTGCAAGATCGCTTACAGTACTCTTAGGGTAATTCTCGACGATACTGCGCATAGAAGACATAAACTGGTCACGTTGTCCTAAGTTTAACTGGCTCATTGACTTCAAGAACATAAATCGTGGTCTGTTTGCACCTTCAGGATACTCTTTTATTGCCTCATCAGCATTGCGAATCACACGATTATAATCATCCGACACATATGCCTGATAAGCATCTTGATAGAGCGAATCCTCAATTTGTTTGCCATATCGGCCTTTATATTCGAACTTAGGGTCCTTGAGTAAGATTGAATGAGCATTATTAGGATATTTCCTTATTAACAGTTGTTTATACGTGCTTGCCTCGGAAGGATGCATAAAGCGTGAATACAACTGGAACAGGTTATAGTAAACCTCATCCATATTAGCATATTTAGGGAAGTCGTTACATATACGCAAGAATGTTTTTTCTGCCAATGGAAAGTTTTCCATTTGGTCTTTATATATAATTGCAGAGTTGAACAGACCATCCACCAACATTTCGTTTGATTGCGCCATCTGTTCTTCCGTCAACGGAATATCTTTTAGGTAGTATTCAACATGATGAGGATCAGCTTCATATTCTTGTTTTTTTCTCATCTCCTGTTCAAACTGCTGATCTTCTTCACTTTGTCCACCTGAATCATCGTTAGCAGCATTTGGATTATCGAATCTACGTGAATCTCCGCGTAAATTTCTTCTATTTAGTCTCCATTGGTCAGCCAACTCTATCTCGCCCCATTTCCTTTGGAATTCAGCTTTACCCGAAGCCACTACAGAAGGATTATAGAAATACCAAAGAGCAGCCTGCTGTTTGTTTGACAAACGTTGATTGTTTGTTGCGTTATTATTTTGCTTTCGCAACTCATTTGCCTGTTGAGCTTGTTGAGCCTGCTGGTCTTCAGCCATTTTTCTGGCATCTTTTTTCTCTTCTTTCTTTAGATTTTCGATGATTTTTTCGATAACAGCCATTCTTTCTAAAGAATCCATCTTTGCAAGAGTTTGAAGACTATCTTGCAATTCGACAGCAGAGGCATAAGGAAGGAGTTCATCAAGGATTCTTGATCTCTCAGATATATCTAAATAGTCATCGCGTTCTTTATCCAACAAAGTCACAACACCTGCATAACATTTCTGAGCCTTCACAAATTCTTCTCTTTCCCAGTATAACTGACCTAAATGCAACCAGACAATTCCTTTCTCAATACCACTTCGTGTACTTTTCTCCACTCCATCGTTATATGCATATATCGCATTCAGTGTGTCGCCTTTTGCAAGATAGATATTACCCATAGCATAATACACCTGATCAAGATAACTCTTGTTCTTAGGATTCTTAGCCATACGGTTAAGTTTACCTATCATCTGCTTAGCTTGTCCTTTTGAAAGCACCTCAGTTTGTTGAATCCTTGCATTGAATTCCAACTCGTAAGGAGGGTTATTAGCATACACCTTCTTAAATGCTTTGTATGCCAACTGAGGTTGGTCAGTTTTATGATATAGTTGTCCAAGCAAGTAATACAGACGTGCTTTTTCAATTGTACCTTTCTGACGTTTAATAGCTTGAATAAGATTTGGGATAGCTTCAGTATATTGTTTCTGTTGCAACTGACAATCGGCTAATATTCCAGCACGCAAAGAATTGTATTTAGTAGGGAAACTATCACGACGTGTTTCATTTATTATATTCTCAGCTGCAAAATACCATTGCATCTCGGCATTACATCGAGCCTCAAGTAATTTTGCCAATGCCACAATATTAGGTTTATTAGGATACAGACGCTGGATATAAGCAAATGTAGATATTGCTTCGATATAATCGCCTTTCTGCATCTGAGCCTTTCCCATCAAGAACCATGCTTTATAAAGGAAAGGATTGTATTCTTTTTGCGATAAATATGCCTTACCTTTAGGAGAACGGCGTTTGGAGGCACTCATATCAGGTTTTTTTGTGATAGAATGCAGTTTTATTGTTTTCTGAGATTTTTCTATCGCACGTTCATATCCAGACTTACCGATACCCAAGGTTCCTCTATTACCTGTTATATAAAAAGGAAGCAGTTCAAGATAATTATCCTTATTACCAGTACGTTGAGCCTCATAAGCCTCATTATATGCCAAGGCTCCGTTGTAGTATGTATTGTACTTAGCCTTAAATGAATGTACGAAACGAGTGCCACTCGTATTCTTTTGTGTAGAACACGAAACAACAAAGAAAACTATAAATATTGCAAAAAGAATATCCGCAAATCGTTTCATACCGCTATTATCTACATGTAAATAAACACATTTCACAACATTACGATAATATTAATAACGTTGATAACAAAACTTTATTACATAATATCGCAAACTACTTGCAAATATAATGAGTTTTTTTGACATTTCAGTTTTTTTCAACAAAAAGAAAAGATACAAATGAAAAGATTTATTGAATTCAAAAACTGTAAAGGCAAAAAAGGGATTCGACATAAAAGAATTTTTAGTTTTTTTGAGGTTATATGAAATTTATTGTATCTTTGCAGAATAATTAGTTTTGATTTCACCCAAATCACGATTGATTGAATTTATCATCAAAATATGATATCATAACAGTTTTATTACGATTATAAACAACCAAAAAACAATAAGAATTATGAAAAAGATTATAATGTTTTTCAGCATGATGCTTTTTGTTACAAGTAGCATAATGGCACAGTCTCAAGCAGAAATAGAAGCAGCTAAAGAAGCTTTATTAAAACAGCAGAGTGCCAACACACAGGTTGTCACTTCTGGTTCAGGAAATGTAACCAAGGTTATGCCTCAATTCCCTGGCGGTAACATTGCATGCAGCAAATACTTGAGTGACAGTCTTCGTTATCCTGCTAAGTCAAAAGCAGACAGAGTGGAAGGACGTGTTATCGTGTCTTTCTATGTAAATACAGATGGCAGCCTAAGCGATATAAAAATTCTCAAATCATTGAATGAAGAATGTGACGCAGAAGCAATAAGACTGATTAGCGCAATGCCTAAATGGGAGCCATACAAAGAAGTCCATTCTGACGGCACTGTAGAATTAGTAAAATGCAAATTCACTCTTCCTATAGAATTCCTTTTGGTTGCACGCGACTTTAATCGAGTTAATTAATGGACAAAAACTTTGACATTCACGAGGAACAATACGTTCAAGCAAAGGAGAAAGATTTTGAGAATGCACTACGTCCGCTGACTTTTAATGATTTTAGCGGGCAACAAAAGATAGTAGAAAACCTCAGAATCTTCGTTGAAGCCGCAAAATATCGTTCCGAACCTCTTGACCATACACTTTTACACGGTCCTCCAGGATTGGGTAAAACTACATTGTCTCAAATCATCGCTAACGAATTGGGAGTTGGATTTAAAATCACATCAGGTCCAGTCCTTGACAAGCCAGGTGATTTGGCAGGAATACTCACCTCTTTAGAAGAGAATGATGTCCTTTTCATCGATGAAATCCATCGTTTGAGTCCTGTTGTCGAGGAATATCTTTATTCCGCGATGGAAGACTACAGAATCGACATAATGCTCGACAAAGGTCCATCTGCACGAAGTATTCAAATCGACCTTAATCCATTCACACTCGTAGGCGCAACTACACGAAGCGGTTTGCTTACAGCCCCACTTCGAGCACGATTCGGAATAAACCTACATTTGGAATATTACGACACAGATATACTATCAAAGATTGTTCTTCGTTCAGCACGTCTGTTAAATATCCCATGCGACACCGATTCTGCAATTGAGATAGCAAGTAGAAGTCGTGGTACGCCACGAATAGCTAATGCCCTCCTCCGCCGCGTACGCGATTTTGCTCAGGTTAAGGGCAATGGAACCATCAACATGCATATCGCACAAATGGCACTTGAATCGCTCAACATAGACAAGTATGGTCTCGACGAAGTGGATAATAAGATACTCACTACCATTATCGATAAATTCAACGGAGGACCTGTTGGAATCAGCACTATTGCAACTGCTGTTGGAGAAGACTCTGGAACTGTCGAAGAAGTATATGAACCATTCCTTATAATGGAAGGATTCCTTAAGCGCACCCCAAGAGGTCGTGAAGCGACAGATTTAGCATACAAGCACCTTGGAAGAAAACGTCCAATAAGCAAAGATAGCGGTATGAACAGTTTATTTGATTAAATAAACAAAAACAAACAATATAATCATAAGTCTTACACTCAAATATGCCAAATTTAAAAGGACTCGCAAAAGATACAGCAATATACGGGCTGAGTAGTATTATAGGAAGATTTCTCAACTATCTGCTCGTTCCACTTTATACAAACATTATTAAAGCAGAAAGCGGAGGATATGGTATTATCACCAACGCATATGCCTATGCTGCTTTCTTTCTGGTAATACTCACATTCGGAATGGAAACCACCTTTTTCCGTTTCGCCAACAAAGAAGAAGAGAATCCCGACACTGTATTCTCTACGTCGTTTGGGCTAATTTCATCCCTTACTGCATTGTTTTTAGCATGTGTATTCATATTTATTACCCCGATAAGCAATGTCATGGGTTATAATAAAGAATATATCCTGATAATGGCAGTTGTAGTGGGATTAGATGCCATTCAGGCCATTCCGTTCTCTTTATTGAGATACCAGAAAAGACCTATAAAATTTGCATGTCTAAAGATGTTGTTCATCGGTCTGAACATCGGTCTTAATCTCTTGTATTTCGTGGAGTTAGAAGGTCGAGACATCTTGTATGTATTTGTTCTCAATCTCATATGTACAGGTCTTATAACATTCTTCTTTATCCCTGAATTCCTCCACATTAAATGGAAATTCGACTTTGCTCTTCTAAGACGAATGTTTAAGTATTCATGGCCTATTCTTCTATTAGGAATAGCTGGAATATTAAACCAGACATTCGACAAACAGACATTCCCTATAATCTATACACGTTTAGGTGGATATACTCAAACTGAGGCCAACATTCAGTTAGGAATATATGGGGCATGTGTTAAGATTGCAATGATTATGGCAATGATTACACAAGCATTTAGATACGCCTATGAACCAATCGTGTTTGCTGAAAGTAAAAACAAAGACTCAAAAGAATATTATGCATCAGCAATGAAATATTTCATAATATTCACTCTTTTCGCATTCCTATGCGTAATGGGATATATCGACATTTTGAAAAATATCATCGAGTCTAAATACCACGAAGGTCTTAAATCAGTTCCTATAGTAATGGTTGCTGAAATCATGATGGGAATATACTTTAACTTGTCTTTCTGGTACAAACTTATTGACAAAACCATATGGGGAGCTTGGTTCGCATTAGCAGGATGTTCTGCCTTGATAGCCGTAAATATCATTTTTGTTCCTGAATACGGATACATGGCTTGTGCTTGGGGAGGTGTAGTAGGATATGGTATCGCAATGATTCTCTCATATATCATCGGACAAAAGAAGAACCCTATAAAATATGATTTGAAGTCTATCACGATATATACATTGCTTACAGCCGTATTGTTTACAGTTATGTATCTATTGCCTGATTATGTTGAATCAACAACATGGAGGTTAGTAATCAACACAATCCTTATATTGGCATTTGCTGGACATATAATTTACCACGATCTTCCAGTAAAACGCATTCCGGTTCTTAGCAAGTTATTTAACAAAAAACAATAATAATATATGAAAGCTAAAATCCTATTGACATTACTTCTACTCATAGTTTTTCATCACACTAAAGCCGATGAGGGAATGTGGATGATAAGCAACCTATCATCACGCACTGATAGTATTTTACACTCAATGGGATTGGAATTAAGTCAAGACGAACTTTACAGCACCGAACAGCCTTCGTTGAACGATGCCGTAGTTATTTTCGGTGGGTTCTGTTCGGGAGTAGTTGTCAGCAACGATGGATTGGTTTTCACAAATCACCATTGTGGATTCGATGCAATCAACGAACACACGACAGTAAAACACAATTACCTAAAAAACGGATTCATAGCTAACAACTATAAGGAAGAGTTACCTAACGACGGATTATATGTGTTATTTCATCTCAAAACCATTGATGTAACAGACAGAGTTTTGTCGCAGGTTAACGACTCAATGGATGTAAAGCAACGATTAAAAACTATAAAAGAGGCTATGTACTCTATTGAGGAAGAGGTTACAGATAACCCAAATTTCATATATGGAGTAGTAAAGTCTTATAATCGTGATAATAAGTTTTATTTGAGTATCTATCAAAGATATAATGATGTAAGACTGGTTTTTGCCCCACCAAGAAGTCTCGGACAGTTCGGAGGCGACACTGACAACTGGGAATGGCCACGACAGACATGCGATTTCAGTGTTTTCAGAATATATGCAGACAAAAACAATCAACCTGCAGATTATAACAAGAACAACCAACCGTTCCATCCCAAGAGATACGCCCAGATATCAGTCAAAGGCTATCAGCCTGGGGCATTTTGCATGACTTTAGGATTTCCAGGAAGTACTGAAAGATATCTAAGCAGTTATGGTATAGAAAGTAACATGACAACCATTAACGATATCATCTATAAAGTCCGCGACCTTAAACTTGGCATTCTTAACAAAGCCATGAAAGCAGATGAAGAAATAGACATCAAATATGCCTCAAGATATTTCTCCAGTTCTAACCACATGAAATATGCTTATGGACAAAACGAAGCATTAAAAAACCTGAAAGTAGCAGACGAAAAGAAAGAGTTGGAAAAGGAAGTTAACGAATGGATTATTAATAATAATGAGTCCAAATATCTTGGTGTATTAGATAGTTTAAAGAAGCAATACGAAAACAATTTTGAAAAACAATACACTTATATACTATTAGTAGAATCGTTTACTTCTGGCAGTGATATATTAAATTATATCATCAACAAAGTAATGAGACATAACATCACCAAAAACAAAGCATTCAGAAAGAATCTCAAAGAGTTCTACGACGGAATAGATATAGAGTTGGATAAGAAAGTATTTGCAGCTATGGCAAAGAACTATCTGCAGATGAGCATAAATCCACAAAACAGACCTGATTTCTTCGATGAAATCGATAGTTGTTACGGAGGCGACATAGATGCCTTCACTGATGCACTTTATGCAAAATCGAAACTCGGAGACAAATCACGATATACAAAGATCAAAAATGTAGATGATATAATCTCCGATCCATTCTTTGATATAGCCATAAGCATACGAGCTTGTTTAAGCGAGAATTATCCAAACCGCACTGAGATAGAACAAAACGAAAGGGTATTTGAAGAAGCATTAAGAGAAATGAATAAAGACAAAGAATTATATCCTGATGCCAATTTCACTCTAAGACTCTCATACGGAACAATCAAACCATTAAATAACAACTACACAACATACCCTCAATCACTTATCGACAAATCAAAGAATCAAGTTGATAATCCAGAATATAAACTCATACCAGAGGTTGAAAAATGGCTTAATGATAATGATTTTGGAGAACAATATCTTGACGACACACATAACCTTCCATTGTGTTTCATTACAAATAATGATATCACAGGCGGTAACAGCGGAAGCGGAATATTTAACGGAAAGGGGCAACTCATTGGATTAGCATTCGACGGTAACTGGGAAGCAATGAGTAGCGACTTTAAATTTGACAGAAATCTACAACGATGTATCGGTGTGGATATAAGATATGTCCTCAGTGTGATTGAAGACTATGGTAAAGCCAAACGACTTATAAATGAACTATCTATAAACCATTAACCACTTAAAAACCACAAAGTTATGGAAAATCAAGAATACAACACTCAAGAAAGAACCAGAAGTTATGCTGAGAAGCCAGAAAACAACTTAGTATGGGGTATCTTATGCACTGTGTTATGCTGTTTACCATTTGGTATTGTATCAATCGTAAGTGCAACACGAGTTGATTCATTATGGGCAATGGGAGCATATGATCAAGCCATTGCCGAAGCCGCAAAAGCAAAGAAATGGGCAATGTGGGGAGCTATTGGGGGCGTAATTGCGAGTATTCTAATTATTATATTCTATGTTATTCTCTTTTTAATATCTTATCATCAATATTAACTCTTAATCAGTAATCATCTGTATAAGTGGATTTCATAAAGAGATCCTATCATGTAATGTTTTTCTATGACAAAAGAAGATTTGAAAAAACATAAAATGGCGATATTATTCCCAATCATCCTTGTGGTGTTGGGAATAATATATTATAATATGGATCCAACTGCATCCAACTCGTTTTTTCCTAAATGTCCAATGAAATTCATTACAGGTTACAACTGTCCGTCATGTGGAATACAAAGAGCTATACATTGCGTACTTCACGGAGAGTTTCAGAAAGCCATTCAATATAACCTCTTTCTGACAATATCAATACCCTTTGCCTTTATTGTCATCATAGCATCATGGTACAATTTCAATCATATCTTTGATGGTCTAAACAAATTTATCTGTAACAGATACGTACTTATAACCTATATAATCCTATATTTCTCATGGTGGATTATTAGAAATATATTGAATTGTTAACAAGTGCGCTATTTTACTGAAATAATATCATACAAAAAAAGATGCGTCTTTAATATTCATTTCAAAGACGCACCCCTTTTATTAATAATCTACTCTATCTCAATTTAATGGCATCCTTATCTATTTCGAGACAAAGAGGTGATTGGTGCTCATTAAGATTTATTATTTGATTTTTATATTCGATGCTTTGTATTGCAATACCATTACCTCCGATTAAGAAAGGAATACCTGAAGACTCGTACTTAAATAAACATGAGAATTTCAACTTCTGTTTGTTTATAAACATAATAAATTGTGACTTGCCATACGCCAAGTGCTCATCTTCAAACTGCATATCCTTAGTATTTGGAAAATCTGCAGCAAAACGCAGATATTTCAGAGATATTCCGTCATTCTTTATCTCCTCTACTCTAAAATTTATTATATTTTTGGACAAACAGCCATAAATATTTATTTGATTAACAAAGTTCTCGTCAGCCAAAAGATCATTACCGTCTTTGTCCACGCACGACAATTCGACTATACGTTGTTGGGCAGAAGCTTCCATTGGGATGTATTCATCTTCTTTACTACATGAAATAAGAAGAATTACTACAAAACAAATTTTAATAAAGTTTTGGATATTCATAAAAATTTACTGAGGTTTTTAATTAATAAATAATTTATCATTCTTATATTAGGATATATTACTAAATAACTAATCATTGGTATTGCACTTTTTCATGAGTTTCTACTATAATGAAAGACACGATTAAGCTACAAAAAGACTTTTAGGATAGAAATAAATTCTGCACCATAAAGACTGATCCGATTATGCTATGGCAAATCGCAGGCAAAGGTAAAAAAAGATTATTAATCACCGAATTTTATAACGGAAGAATGTAAAAAAATCTTCGTTTATACAGATTCCTATTACCAATGGTTCTGGTTACAGATAAAAAGCACAAAAGTTGTTTGAAAAATATTAAATAATCATTATCTTTGCATTCAATAATAAAACAAGACAGTTTACATATACATTTGTATTAATCACATTTATTAATAAAAAAAGACAAACTACGTATGGATATAAAATGTATAGGAGTTGACGATCCTTCACTTCGTCTTTTTGAGAGCCAATATGTAACACCTGCTGGTATGTGTTATAACTCATGGGTTATTCTTGATGAAAAAATCGCTATCACAGACACTTCGGATGCCAGAACAATGGAACAATGGAAGGCTAATCTGAGCGAGGCATTGCAAGACAAAAAACCAGATTATCTTATAATACATCATCTGGAACCGGATCATGCATCAGGTATAGAAGAGGTGATGAATCTATATCCTGAACTTACTGTGATTTGTACTGCCAGAGCAAAACAGATGGCTCCACAATACATAACAAACAACGAATTCATCGAAAAAAGATTTAAGGTTGTTGCAGAAGGCGACACACTTTCGCTTGGAAAACACAATCTTACATTCATCATGGCTCCAATGATACACTGGCCTGAAGTAATGATGACTTATGATGCAACAGAAGGAATACTTTTCTCTGCCGATGCCTTTGGCAAATTCGGAACTATGGATGCCGATAAGGACGACTGGGCATGTGAAGCACGCCGTTATTATTTCAACATATGCGGTAAGTATGGTTCACCTACTCAAACATTACTTAAGAAAGCAGCCAACCTGAACATATCTAAAATATATCCGTTGCATGGTCCTGTACTTGAAAACGAAGCACTTGCCGAAGCTATACGCTTATATGACATATGGAGCAGTTATTCTGTTGAAACAGAAGGAGTGTTCATTGCCCATGCCAGCATTCATGGAAACACAGCCCAAGCAGCAGAACAACTGGCAGACATCCTACGACAAAAAGGCTGTCCAAAGGTAGCAATCAGTGATTTATGCCGAGAGGACATGGCAGAAGCCATAGAAGATGCATTCAGATACGGAAAGATCATTGTAGCTGCATCAAGTTACGATTCCGACGTGTTTCCTCCAATGCACGACTTCCTACATCATCTGGCATTGAAATCATGGCAAAAGAAGACTGTTGGTATCATAGAAAACGGTTCATGGGCACCAACAGCAGCACGAACAATGAAGAAAATGCTTGAAGGCATGAAAGATATCACCATCATTGACCCTGTTGTCACTATTCGAGGTAAGGTGAAACCTTCAGACAATGATGCATTACAACTTCTTGCCGACGAGATATTAAAATAAAAGTTGGACGCAATTGTAAATGAAGATGGAAGGATAAGTTGTTTTTATCCTTCCATTATTATTTTTGTAAATCACAGATTGTAGGATATTTACCAGTCAGTATAGTTTTATCCATTCATACTGATTGCCTGTACTATCCATATATCTGATGAAATCATCGATAGTTATATTCAACGAAGCATGATTATCGTTGGGATGGAATGATAAATGTGAATAATTGCGCAAGTTTTCATCGAGAAAAACATAAACATGATGTTCTTCATCATTTAATAAGCCAAAAGGTGAAACTGAACCTGGGCGCAATCCCAAATACTTCTCCATTCGCTGTTCAGAAGCAAAACTGAGTTTTCCTTGATGAAGAAGATGTTCCAGATCGTGTATGGCAAGATTTTGATCACATTGAAAAATCACCAGATAATGTCTGTTTCCTTTATGGTTACGAAAGAAAAGGTTCTTACAATGTGTTCCTGGCAAATCTGCCCAGTATGCACGTCCAATCTCGATTGTTGGTGCGGCTGGATGTTCGGTATAAACAAAAGGAATATTCAGTTCCTTAAGTCGGTCATATACAACTTGTTGTCCTATCATAGTTTCTTTATCTTCCTTATCAGATCCCTGAATAAAAACTTTATATGGTAAAGTGATGTTGTAAGAAGTCCATAATGATGTTTCATCACATTAAAACGTTCCATCAACGAAGCCTTATGGTTCTTTGTTGAAAGTCCTTCATTAAGATAATCCGTCAATATGATTTTGGTGTTAAGATTCTCCATCTTAGCAATCTTTCCGGCTTTCATAACCTTTATACACCAATCGACATCGGAGGAAAAACGATAACTTAAATCGTATGACGGACATAATGATCTTCTTGCATAAAACGACTGATGACATACAAGCATACCGTTCTTGAATGATTTCCATGTCAAATGTTTTGGTGGGGTAAGTTCACGGCGGAAAAGAAAATTACCTTTATCATCCACGATATTTGTATCACCATATATCACACCAACGTTTGATACATCATGACTGAAAACCTGTTCTATAGTCGTCGGTTCATGCAACATATCGCCTGAATTAAGATACACGATGAATTGCCCCGTAGCAGCAGAAAGTCCTTTGTTCATTGCATCATAAAGACCTTTATCGGGTTCGCTCGTAAAGATTATTGGATAACGGTCCTTATTTCTCTGGTAATAATCCTCTAATAATTCTGTTGTTCCATCAGAAGAAGCACCATCAATAATCACATGTTCAATCTTCTGATATGCAGTCTGCTGTTCCACACTACGCAAAGTACGTTCAATCAAAGCCTTTGCATTGTAGGTTACAGTTATTATAGATAGTTCCTTCATCGTTTTTTATTCATTTGTATTGCCATATCATAAACCTCACTATAACTATGAGCTATACGATCTTGACTATATGTTTGAACAGCTTTATTACGTGCATTGCTGCATAAAGCCATATAATTATCAGACTGCATGCACCAGTATATTCCATTTGCAAAATCTTCTGCATCTTGATATTTAGCCACATAACCATTCTGCATATGGTTTATCATCTCAGGAATTCCGCCCACGTTAAATCCTACACATGGAATGCCACATGACATTGCTTCAACAATAGTATTAGGAAGATTATCCTGAAGTGATGGAGTTACATATAAATCGACTGCATTATACAAACGGACCAATTCTGTTTGACTACTCACATAACTCACTGGATATACATCGAAAGGCAACATGCTTTTCACTTTATCGCTATTCTCGCCTAACACGACAACACCGATTTTATCGATGAGTTCGGGATATTTTGACTTTATAATATCACAAGCCTCAGCAAGATAATTAAATCCTTTTCGCTTATCAGTGATACGCTGTGAGCCAAACAAAATAAGGAATTTGTCGGAAGGTAATTTAGTTTCTTCACGAGCAATATGTTTATCCATTGGAGCAAACAAATCGGTATTGATGGCATTAGGTATACTCAATATTGTGTGTCCTTTAGCCAAACGGCTTCTGCGACACAAATCAGAGATCCACTGGCTACAACCAACAAAAACCACATTGTTTGTCATGAACATCTTCCGTTTCTTATTAAACACATCCTGTGCCAAATCGCCCACAACTCCACCATAAAGGATTGGGCATTTCTCACACTTAGTTGTGTATTTCTTACAATCGCCCGAATAATGACAAATACCTGTGAAGTACCACATGTCGTGCATTGTTATAACAATAGGCTTACCTGATTGCATGATTGCGTTCAAGTTTTTCATTGAAAGAAAACCTTGATTAACCCAGTGCAAATGGATAACGTCAGCTTGCTTGAATTCAAACATCTGACTAATATCCGTTCCCGTGTTGGCTATATCAACTTGGAAAATATTCTTATAGCTTAATCTATTTGCAAACAAAATAACTAAACGTTCCCAAATAAATTTTGCGGTCAACTTCCATGAAGTTGGAATCGAAACAACAGTCAACTGGTCAGTCTGCTTATCGCGCACCAACATGCGGGCTTTGATTCCACTACTCTTCAAAGCCATCATCAAACGGTTAGCAGCAATTGCCGCACCACCTGTACGTTCAGAAGTATTAACTATCAGTACTCTCATTCTGAATGCAAAGTTATAAAAAAATAAAGAAATGATACTGGTTATATTAGAAATATGTATATAGTTTAGTAAAAATGGGCAGAATAAACAAATAACTTCAATTTTCAAGCAGATAAAAACCATTATTTATCGTTTAAAAAGAAAAGACAGACAGAGCTACATGAGTTTTCATATCACATATTTTGGTTAACCATAAATATATATAATCAGACACCGGTTTACTTAACATTAGGTAAAAAGCACAACTCAAGTGGGTTGAACCATCTTTTTATTGTAATTAATTTTATAATTCGGCAATAATTTCATAACTTTGCACTCTCTTAAGTTCTAAAGAGTTATAAGTTTTAAGAAGATAGGTAAATTGATGAATAATAAATAAAAAAAGGATTATAATATGGGATATCTTTTTACATCAGAATCAGTTAGTGAGGGACACCCTGATAAAGTCGCAGACCAAATTAGCGATGCAGTATTGGATCAACTATTAGCTTTTGACCCACAGTCAAAAGTAGCCTGCGAAACACTTGTTACTACAGGATTAGTTGTTGTTGCTGGTGAAGTAAAATCAAAAGCATATGCAGATTTACAAGAAATTACTCGACGCACAATAAATAAAATCGGTTATAATAAAGCAGAATATAAATTCGAGGCTGAAAGTTGTGGACTTGTATCTTCAATTCATGAGCAGAGTGAAGATATCAACAGAGGTGTTGACAGAGAAAACCCTGAGGATCAAGGTGCTGGCGACCAAGGAATGATGTTTGGCTATGCAACAAACGAGAGCGAGAACTATATTCCTCTCACACTTGATTTAAGTCATCACATCCTACGCACATTGGCAAGCATACGCCACGAAGGAAAAGTAATGACATATCTGCGTCCTGATTCAAAAAGTCAGGTCACAATTGAATACGACAACAACGACAAGCCTGTAAGAATAGACACAATCGTTGTATCAACTCAGCACGATGAGTTTGACAGCGACGATGAAAAAATGCTTGAGCAGATCAAGAAAGATGTAAAGGAAATACTTATACCAAGAGTCATAAGTGAGATAAAAGACGAGAAAATACGTGCTTTATTCACCGATGACATCAAATATTTCGTAAATCCTACAGGTAAGTTCGTTATTGGAGGTCCTCATGGAGACACTGGACTTACAGGACGAAAAATCATTGTTGACACATACGGAGGAAAAGGAGCCCATGGTGGTGGTGCGTTTTCAGGAAAAGACCCATCAAAGGTTGACCGTTCAGCAGCTTATGCAGCACGCTATATCGCTAAAAACATGGTAGCAGCAGGAGTTGCCGACGAGATGCTTGTACAATTGAGTTATGCTATTGGTGTGGCTCAACCAGTCAGCATATATGTTAACACATATGGCCATTCCAACGTAAATATGTCTGACGGTGAAATTGCATCAGTCATCAAGGAGATGTTCGACTTGCGTCCGATTGCTATTGAGAGAAAACTAAAGTTACGCAACCCTATTTATGCAGAAACTGCAGCATATGGACACATGGGCAGAAAGCCAGAAACTGTAACAAAACATTTCTATAGTCCATATATCTCAGGAGGCGAAGTCAGTCTTGAAGTTGAACTTTTCACATGGGAAAAGCTCGATGAAATAGACAATATCAAGAAAAGATTCAGTTTATAATAACCAATCCAAATGGAAGGGATAGTAAGCACTTTAAGAGCCTACCATGTAAGCAACGACAATATAATAATTGTCGGATTACTTTTAGTGTTCTTCCTTTTCACATTTGTTATATGCCGCTGTAGAGAGATTCTACTGTATAAAATACGAACTTATTTCTCTTCACGTCAGATATACGCAACCGATGAGATATCCACAAACAACCGTGAACAAGTGGATATATTACTACTCATCCTTATTGGATTGTTTTCGCTTAGCCTAACGCTATATATAAACTCACAGGATTTAGTAACAGTTAATGAGCATGGCAATTATTCCACTTTATTTTTGGTCATGCTCACACTTACTCTAACAGTTGGAGCACAGATCTGTATCTATATGTTTGTAAACTGGATATTCTTCCCAGCTGAAGTCAACAAACACTGGATTTCGTCATATATATACCTTTTAGCGGCTGCGTCAGTCATAATATTACCACTTGCAATCATTCAAACATTTTCAACATTTGATTGCTCACCCAACATATCATTATGCCTGATAATTATTCTTATTTTACAGAAAATCATACTGTTTTGTAAGCTATATGCAAACTTTAAGCCCAAAAGATATGGTCAAATACTGTTTTTTTTGTACTTTTGCAGCGTTGAAATTATGCCTACCCTAATTACCTTACATGTACTTAGACAGATGGAAGTAATCAGTTAAAGCATAAAACTTTATCACAAACTAATTAAGAATCAATTTACAAGAATACATGACAAAAAAAATTCTGGTATCTCAACCAAAACCACAAACAGAAAAGTCACCTTATTTCGATGTCGCAGAAAGATGTGGAGTCGAAATGGTGTTTAGACCTTTCATAAGGGTCGACAGCATGCCTGCGCGTGATTTCCGTCAACAAAAAGTTTCCATTCTTGATCATACTGCTATTGTATTTACATCACGACATGGTATAGATCATTTTTTCAATCTTTGCAAGGAATTACGCATCACTATTCCTGAAGACATGAAGTATTTCTGTAAATCAGAACTTGTTTCACTTTACATTCAGAAGTACGTACAATACCGCAAACGTAAAGTATTCTATCCTACAAGTGGAAAAATGTCTGATCTGGTACCAATTATGGTTAAACACAAGACAGAAAAATACTTTGTTCCTCAGTCATCTGTACACGACGATGAATTAAAGAATATGTTTGATGCTGCAAAGCTCAATCACACAGAGGCTGTAATGTATTATACAGTAAGTAACGACTTTGGACCAGACGAGCCATTCGATTACGATATGTTGGTATTCTTCAGTCCTGAAGGAATCCATTCATTGCTTAAGAACTTCCCTAACTTCCAACAAGGGGATATCGCAATAGCATGTCTTGGAGACAAAACAATAAAGGAAGCTGAGAAATACAATCTAAGAGTAGATATGCAACCAACTCCAGAACTACGTTCTGTACCTGCAATCATCGAAGATTATATCAAAAAACATAAATAAACATAAACAAAATAGTAAAGTGGCATTGAAATCAATGCCACTTATAATATAAACAATTGATAGTGGGCTCATATCCACAAACATTTACTAAAGCGGAACGAATCAAGAGCAAGCTGATTATTAACCGCTTGTTCGAAGGAGGAAGTGCATCATTCGTTGCATTTCCTTTTAGGATTGTATATATGACTATTCCTAAAGGAGATGCTCCCACATCAATACTTATCAGTGTACCCAAACGACGTTTTCACCATGCTGTTGACAGAAATCATATAAAACGTCAGGTACGCGAAGCATATAGGAAACAAAAGTATATCTTATGGAAAGCCATGGAGGACAGTGATAAAAGTATCGCAATTGCTTTCATCAGTATTGCTTCACAACACTATAAGTCAAATGTTATAGAAAAATGTGTTAAGAAAGCTATTTGTCGTATAGAACACGATATACAGTCGAATAAAGACGAAAACAAATAACACATCATATAAAACGATACAAGCACGCATGTTGTTTAATTAATATCTATAACAGTATTTTCAATCCACGTAAGCATCCAAACTGAAGATATGAAACAGATAATCATCATAATAAGAAAATGCCTTACATGGACATTATTGTTACCTATCTTCTTTTATCAGAAGGCAATATCGCCGATGTTTCCACCAATGTGCCGTTTCACACCAACATGCTCACAATATGCCGTTGAAGCACTAAAAAAACATGGTCCGATTAAAGGATTATATTTGGCAATACGCCGCATCCTAAGATGTCACCCATGGGGAGGTTCAGGATACGACCCAGTACCATAACAGCATCTACACAAATTCTCTCATAAACAAAATAGTTAGCAAGCCATAATACACATGACAATTCCCTTCATCGATATACACACCCACAAAATACCATCATCAGAATGCGGAGATGAAGTTAACTCTGGTACACATATACGCATTATCAACAAGGATTTTTCCGATGAAATCAACGATAATCATAATCTTTTTTATTCAATAGGAGTGCATCCTTGGAACTCAATAAACATAGTAAACGACGAGCAGTTCATCAACAGATGCATCTTCACTATAAAAGAAAAGCTAACATGTCAACGCATTGTTTTTATTGGTGAATCGGGATTGGACATCCTTAGAGGCGCAGATATCAGTTTGCAACGCAAACTGTTCATAAAACAGATTCATCTCTCGGAATCGACTTACAGACCATTAATAATCCATTGTGTAAAGGCATTCAACGATTTGATTGAGATACATAAGTCAACCGGAGCAAAACAACCATGGATTCTACATGGATACAGAAACAAGAATGAACAAGCCAAACAACTAATACAAAATGGGATACAACTATCCTTTGGTCCAAGATTCAACGAAGCATCCATGCAGGTTGCGTGGCAAGAAAGAAAAATGTGGTTGGAGACCGATGATTCCTCTTCTACTATCGAGGAGGTTTATGAGAAAGCATCTGAGTGTTTGGGAGTTTCTGTAGATGAAATCAAGAAAGACATCTATGAAAGAGCCATAATCTTACTAAAAGGTAACGATTTATTTCAAAAGTAATAGCATAGCATGAAGGTATTCATTATGTATCATCTGCTTATGCCACTTATCATTCAATCAACATAAGAATCATCAATCTGACTTAATGGATAGGTGACGAAAGAACGTGACTGCATATGCGGATGTGGAATTATCAGTTCCGGTGTATTTATTGATATCGAATCATATATCAAGATATCAATATCGATTACACGATCATGATATATACCGTTAGAAGATTTAGAAGCGCGGCCTAAATCGCGTTCTATTTGCTGAGTTGTATGTAATAACTCGAACGGCTCAAGTTGGGTTGTAACCTTCACAACAGAGTTAACAAAGTTGTTATCGCTTTGAAATCCCCATGGTTTAGATATGATAAAATCGGATTGGGCAGTAATCTGTCCAATCCGATTCTGTATCAAGTTATATGCATTCAGCAAATTAGCGATTTTATCACCTAAATTAGAACCTAAAGCCAAAAATACTATATGCATACCTGTTATGTTACTAAATAAGTTCTATAGGATAAGTAGTGCATCGCCATAGCAGCCGAAGTGATAATCCTCTTCTAAAGCTGTTTCATATGCACGTTTTACGTATTCATATCCACCAAATGCACATTGCATCATCAACATTACAGAAAGAGGCAACTGGAAGTTTGAAACGAAGGCATCAGCCACTGTAAAGTCGTATGGTGGGAATATAAACTTATTAGTCCATCCCTCAAATTCTTTAAGTACACCTCCAGGTCCGACGGCTGTTTCAACAGTACGCATAGATGTATTACCTACTGCGCACACACGATGACCATTGGTCTTAGCTGTGTTAACAATATCACATGCTTCTTTTGGTACAAATATCTGTTCGCTGTCAGTCTTATGTTTTGTAAGATCTTCGACATCTATTGAGCGGAAATTACCAAGTCCCACGTGCATTGTAACAAATGCCTGCTGAATACCCTTAATCTCCATACGTTTCATTAATTCACGAGAGAAATGAAGTCCTGTAGAAGGTGCTGTAACAGCTCCTTCATGCTTAGCATATATTGTTTGGAAATCTTCCATATCTTCAGGAACTGCAGGTCTCAAATTACGCACTTCATCAGCAATAGGAGCCTCTCCTAAGGCATAAAGAGATTGTTTGAACTCTTCATGAGGGCCATCATAAAGGAAACGAAGAGTACGTCCTCTTGATGTAGTGTTGTCAATCACCTCGGCTACCATAGAATTGTCTTCGCCAAAATAAAGTTTATTACCGATACGAATCTTACGAGCAGGATCAACCAAAACATCCCATAGTCTCATACTTTCGTTGAGTTCTCTCAAAAGAAAAACTTCGATTTTAGCACCGGTCTTTTCTTTATTACCATAAAGGCGAGCCGGAAAGACCTTCGAGTCGTTGAAGATAAATGCGTCTCCATCGTCGAAGTAATCAATAATGTCCTTGAACTGTCTGTGTTCAATTTCACCAGTTTTACGATTAAGCACCATTAATCGCGCTTCATCTCTATGATATGGAGGGTGTAGCGCAATCTTCTCGTTTGGTAGTTTAAATTTAAATTGTGAAAGCTTCATATCTTTGTTATTTTCAAAGTTTTCATTTTATTTATCAGTTGTTGCTGATTGTTCATTCATAATTCTTATATCTTGTCCGTCGAGCCATGTATCGAATGTTTCGATATCAAGACAATCGGCTAATTTATATTCTCCTATACGTGTTCGGCATAAGTCGGTAAGATATGCTCCTGAGTTTAATGCTATTCCGATATCACGTGCCAATGAACGGATATATGTTCCTTTACTGCAAACCACCCTAATGACAATCTGTTTATTTTCTAAATCACATTGCATTAGTTCGATTTCATCGATGAAAACATGTTTTGATTTCAACTCTACCTCTTGTCCTGTACGTGCCAATTCATATGCTCGTTTACCTTGAACCTTAACAGCCGAGAATATCGGAGGAGTTTGCAATATATCACCTGTAAACTGAAGCAAAACCTTACGAATAAGTTCTTCTGTTATATGCTCTGTAGGGAAGGTTGCATCTTCTTCTGTCTCCAAATCGAAAGAGGGCGTGGTAGCACCAAGACGCACGGTAGCAACATATTCTTTGGTGTGTTTCTGCAATTCCTCAATTCTTTTTGTTGCCTTTCCCAAACAAATAATCAATACACCCGTAGCCAATGGGTCTAAGGTCCCTGCGTGACCCACTTTCAGTTTTTTCACCTTAATTCTATTTCTTACCTTAGCCCTAACCTTAGAGACTACATCAAAGGAAGTCCATTTATAAGGTTTGTTAAATGTAAGAATTTCTCCTTGCTGCGGTTGAAACATAAATATATTGTTTTCTTTGTTATTGTGTGATTAAAGATGTTTACTAAACAAATATCTTCTCACACAAATAGCTGCCATATTATCACAGATAGTCCGACAATCGCACAATAGATTGCGAAATAAATCATCTTGCCCTTCTTGACAAGACTAATCATCCATTTACATGCAATACATCCTGTCACAAAGGCTGCAACAAAACCAACAATCAAAGCAAATGGAGATATTCCTGACATAGCGACAGATACGCCTTCTTCAAGCATATCTTTTACGCTAAGCAATGCTTGTCCAAGAATAGGCGGTATTACCATCAAGAAAGAGAACTGAGCCAGTTTCTCTTTTTTATTTCCAAGGATTAGTCCTGTACCGATTGTACTGCCCGAACGTGAGAGACCAGGCAAAACGGCTATAGCCTGAGCTATACCGATCACAAAAGCATCTAACAATCCGATATGTTTTTTCTCGCGTGGTTTAGCGAAGAAAGAAAAAGATAATAACAGAGATGTCACTAAAAGACATATACCCACAACCATCAAACTATTAAATGCCTCTTCAACAATATCCTTCAATGGAGAAAGTCCGACTATACCGACTGGAATCATCGAAATAATGATACATAACAGATAATTCTGTTCGTCATTAAGTTTGCTAATACCATGTGTGCTTGGCTTGAAGTCGTTTCCACGTTTGAAAAGGCCAGTCAAGAGCCAAACTATTTCTTTCCATAAAATAACCAATGTACTTAATACTGTAGCCACATGCACAGCTATTGTAAATGGCATAATCTGATCAGGGTCGTCAACTCCCAATAGTTCACCAGCAATGGCAAGGTGACCGCTACTACTAACAGGGAGATATTCGGTTAATCCCTGAAATATGCCCATAAGAAGGGCTTGTAACCAATCCATACTATATAAAAATTATATACTAATAACAAGAGATTATTATAAAAGAAGAAGATCTCTTATTTATTCCTCAATACTTTTATTATCACTATTATTATCGTTATTACGAGGCTTAACCAACACTGCAGCAATCACAGTAAGAAAACCTACCAGACATACTACAGGAGCGACTTTGATTCTTGTGTCACTAAAGATTTCAGGGTTAAAGGCCTGTTCTGTTGTACCGTCACCAGACATAAGTATAAAACCGATAACAACAATAACTATTCCTAACAATAGAATAAGGTAATTGATCTTACCAAAAGCAAAATTATTTTTCATTTCTAATTTATATTTATTTTCCTTTTTTTAAATATGATAAAGTTCATTACTACTCATTCGCAAATAACGTGAGAGAGAGAAGTATGTACATAAATAAGTGATTATCAAACCGAAGAGCAATACAGCTGCACTTGTTATAATTATCACTTGCAGGTCAATAATAGACTTAATCTCTGGATCATAATCCATCAACCAATAAATTCCGCCTATTATTACTCCATCTGCTATCAAAGCAGAAAGAACACCTAAGAGAAAAGCATTGTTCAAGAAAGGCCTACGTATAAATCCCCATCGAGCACCAACAAGTTTCATTGTGTTGATGGTGAATCGTTTTGAGAATATTGTAAGACTTACTGTATTATTAATCAGTGCAAAAGAGATATACGTGAAAAGTACAGCAATTACCAATAGAACCACACTGAACTTACGTATATTATTATTTACGGAATCCATCAGTTCTTTTTGATAGACCACATCCATTACCTTATTTGATTTCTTAAGACGACTAATAATCTTGTTTACATTAGAAGTGTTGGCATATTCTGCCTTGACCTTAATCTCGAAAGAAGCTGTAAACGGATTATATCCTAAGAACTCAGTAGGATCAGTTCCCATGTCTTTGCATTGTTCCTTAAGTGCTTGTTCTTTACTTATGTATTTAAGCGATTTGACAAAAGCCTGTTCACTTAGAGTTTTATGTATGGATTTAATCTGTTCGCCATTAATATCATCATTCAGAAGAACTGTTATATTAATATTCTCACGCACATATGCAGATAGGTTTTTAGCACATAATACAAAAAGAACAATGGTTCCCAACAATATCAAAACAAGACTTGTACTAATCAGTGATGTTAAGAATTGTGTACTTAATATTACTGGGGTTTTATGACTTGATGACATAGTATTTTGTTTTACTTTATTATTTCTGATTCTTACCTAAATCAAGAATATTTACATTCAAAATCTGTTTCATGTTCTGTGTTGTTATTACTCAACCAAAACACCTTTAAGTGTTGCCGATGTTGCTTCAGTGATGCGGACATTGACAAAATCACCTACTTTATGATTGGCACGGTCGAATACAACAACTTTATATTGTTGAGTACGACCAAACAACTGATCGCGTGAACGTTTACTTACACCTTCAACCAATACTTCGAAAGTCTTACCGATATCGTTCTTGTAGCTCTCGGCAGATAATTGGTTTTGAAGAGCAATCAATTCATTTAATCTACGCACTTTCACATCTTCAGGGATATCATCAGGCAAGTGCTTAGAAGCATATGTTCCAGGACGTTCAGAATATTTAAACATAAATGCTGAATCATAGCCACATTCTCTCATTAATGAAAGTGACATTTGATGATCCTCCTCTGTTTCAGAATGATAACCACAGAAGATATCTGTAGTAAGTCCACAATCTGGAATAATCTTACGGATAGCCTTGACACGATCAAGATACCATTCACGAGTATATTTTCTGTTCATCAGTTTTAGTATTCTGTTACTTCCACTTTGAACCGGTAAATGAATATGATTACATATATTCTTATTGTTTGCAATAACATGAAGTGTTTCATCACTCATATCTTTTGGATGTGAAGTAGTGAAACGTATTCTCATATCTGGAACAGCTTTTGCAACAATCTCGAGTAATTTAGGGAAACCTATAACCTCAGTTTCACCTTCATCATCTCTGCTCCAGCTATATGAATTGACATTCTGTCCCAAGAGTGTAACTTCCTTAAATCCACGATTATGCAAATCACGAACTTCGTTGAGTATACTTTCTATATCACGGCTACGCTCGCGACCTCTTGTATAAGGCACAATGCAATAATGACAGAAATTATTGCATCCTCTCATGATGCTAACAAAACCAGAAATTCTACCGCTACAGATTCTCTCAGGAATAACATCGCGGTAAGTCTCAGTTGTTGACAATTCCACATTTATGGCTTTCTCTCCCGACTCTGCAATTGCAAATAATTCAGGTAAAGAAAGATAAGCATCCGGACCTGCAACTATATCAACGTGATGTTTCTCTATCAAATCGTTTTTCACTCTTTCTGCCATACAACCCACAACGCCCACAATCATTTTATGACCATGCTTGATTTGTGAATTAAGAACATCGAGTCTGTTAAATATTTTCTGTTCAGCGTTATCACGAATAGAACAAGTATTCAACAATATTGCATCAGCTCCGTCTATACTATCGACAGTTTCGTAATCGGCCATTTTCATAATTGATGCAATGACCTCACTGTCCGCAGTATTCATCTGACAACCGTAGGTTTCTATATATAGTTTTTTCATTCGTGCCTATTAATCCAAATTTGGTGCAAAGATACGATTTTTTACTGATATTCAACTTCAAATTTTCCATAAAACGACTATTAAAGATTGTTAAAGGTCTAAAATTGACATTTTTGTGGTCTCACAAATACAAAAAACGTTATTAAACCCATGTTGTTTCTTAATAAAATTTAAGAAATTCACAGAATAAGACTTCTTTTCATAATTAATAACTATTTTTGCAATCAATAACAACTAATACAATTAAAGAAAATATGAAGAATAAGATATTTTACTTAGCATTATTTCTTACAGTTGGAACTTCTCAAAATATATATTCTCAACACTATCGTGCTGAAGGGCATACTAATCAAGCATATGAAGAAGCTGTCAGATTAGCCGACGACGGACATTTCTATGCTGCAGCACGCTCACTCAAGAAGTTCATAAAGGAAAATGAGACAAATGGTGGCACAACAAGCGGAGACAGCAGAATCTACGAAGCAGAAGCTTTATCATTGGTGTGTGACTATTTCCTTGGTGTGCCAAATACGGATGCTGCGATACAGGAATGGCTTGATGAGTTAGCCGTTTACAATCAGTATTCTTTAATGGCAGATCGCCTAAAAGTACTTAATGCCAATCTGTTAGTACGTAACGGAAAATATGAGGAAGCAATAGATATTTACAGAAATACCGACCTTGACAATCTCAACAAAAGAGAATATGAGGAAGCTCTGTTATGTAATGCCATTGCAGATATGAAGACTGGCGACTACAACAATGCCGAAGCAATTCTACAAGCATTACAAGGCTGTCAAACCCACTCAACCGACGTGATATTCTACACCACATATCTAAAATACGTGAAAGAGGATTATCAGGAAGCATTAAATGGTTTCTCAATACTGCAGTCACATGATGTATATGGCAAAGTGGTGCCTATGTATCTCGCCGACTGCTATCTTCGATTAGGCAATCCTGATATGGCCTTAGCATCATTGTTTGGTTACAAGCCATTAGAACAAGAAGGACAGAACTCAACTGACGGTAGATTCATGTTCGATTACAATGATATCGACAATGAAGTAAAACGAATTTATGGTGAGTCATACTTCGATAAAAACAACTTCCAGTCTGCCATACAGCCTCTTCAACAGTATTGCAAAGGGACAGAATCGCCAAAAAGAGTTGCATTGTACAAACTTGGAATGAGTTTGTATCAGACAAAAGATTACAAAAATGCAGCACCAGTGTTAAGTCAGAGTGCCTCTACAGCCAACGACATTATGGCACAAAGCGCATGGCTCAATGCCGGTATCAGCTATTTAAGGACAAACAACAAGAAATCAGCACAGATAGCCTTCCAACAAGCTTCAGAAATGAGTCAAAGCAAACCGATTCAGGAAGAAGCATTATATAATTACGCCTTGTGTCTTCACGAAGGAAACACAATGGGATTTGGAGAATCTGTCACAGTCTTCGAGAAATATCTCAACACGTTTCCCAACAGCCAATATGCGCCAAGTGTGAGCAAGCATCTCACCGAAGTGTATTTCACAACTAAGAATTATCAGGCTGCATTGGCATCAATAAACAAGATAAAAAATCCCGACAACGACATTATCAAAGCAAAGCAAACAGTTCTATATAATCTTGGTGCTCAAGAATTTATAAAGAACAACTATAAGCAATCCGACATCTACACTTCTCAGGCTATACAGCTTAATTCGTCCGAAGCATTGTATATCCATGGTGAATCATCGTATCGTCAGGGCAAGTATAGTCAGGCAATCAACGACTTACAGAAATATGTAAACAAGAAAAATGGTAAAAACCACGCACAAGCCTTATACTCACTCGGATATAGCTATTTTAAACAGAAGAAATATTCTCAAGCAAAAAACTGCTTCAGTCAATTTATTGACTTGAGCTATAATAACATAGACAATATTCAGAAAGCCGATGCACTAAACCGCCTCGCCGACTGTTTATACACTGAACGTCAATACGACAAAGCATACGCAACCTACCAGCAAGCAATAGACTGCGACAAAGCTTCGGGTAATTATGCAATTTACCAGCAGGCTTACATTGACGGATTAAGAGGCAATTACGACAAGAAAGTATCGTTATTGAATCAGTTAACCGATAACAAAAGTGCGACAGACGCCAACCAACAAACTGTTATTGCCGATGCTTTATATGAACAAGGAAGAGCATTAATACAGACAGGAGCAAGACAAAAGGCGGCTGAGGTGTTCACACAATTGATTCAACGATACCCTCAAAGTCAGCAAAGTCGTAAGGCTTACAATGAATTGGGAATGCTTTTATTTGAAAGCGGCAATACTGAGGCTGCTGAAAACATGTACAAAACCGTAATCAACCAATATCCAAACACAACTGAGGCCCACACAGCCTTAGCCAATTTGAAAACTATATTCACACAACAAGGACGTATCAATGAATATTCAGAATTGGCAAGCAAAGCAGGCAAGAGTCTTGGTGCAGACGAACTTGATCAGATGATCAACGAGGCTGCAATCAATTCTATGAACAAAGAAGATTATTCTCTTGCATATAAATATTATGATCAATTGATACAGCAGACCCAATCCGACGACATGGCGGCAATTGCTTTAGAGGGTAAGCTACGCAGTGCTTTCTTGGCAAAAGATTACAATGCCACAGTGGCTACAGCATCTCAGATTATCCAAAATAATCAAGCTGACCAAAGCATCAAGGGAGAAGCCCTGTTATATCGTGCAGAATCATATTTGGCACTCAACAACGCATCAGAAGGAGTTAAGGACCTGCAAGCACTGTCAACAGATAAGAAAACTATATATGGAGCACAAGCAACAATCCGTTTAGCTCAATATGCCTACGACACCAACCAATACACAGCAGCTGAACAAATTCTCACTCAATTCATTGACTCAGGCTCAACACATCAGTATTGGCTTGCACGTGGATTCATTCTTCTTGCCGACGTATATAACAAGACCGATCGTAAGATTGAGGCTCAAGAATATCTGCTCTCATTAAAGAGTAACTATAACGAAAACGAAGAAATCAACAAGATGATTGAAGAGCGACTTAAATAAGACTTTTTAGATTTATTATAATTTTATTATTGACTGATTATGAAGTACAACAAACAAATATCATTCTGTATATTAGTATTATTGGGAATAAGTCCGATATATGCCCAGATGGACAATGTTGTTGAGGTAGAGAACAACTATCGTCCAACCGTTAAGGATGCAAGCAAGATAAACAAACTACCTGAAGTTGAGGAGAGCAAACCCAACCATTATGATGTGCAGTACTCAACAACACCTCAGACTACAGACGCTTACACCTTCCAACCTATAACCCCAGCCCAAAATAATAAAATGATTGGAAATGAGAAAAAACATTTTGCATCGTTTGGCTATGGAACAGAAGGTAATATTCTTGGTAGGGTTGCTCTGCATACAGATATAACAAAGAGTCTGTCAGGAGAGATCGATTATACAATCAGAGGACATCAAGGCGACATAGATAGATTCTACAAAAGTGAAAACAAATGGAACAGCAGGTTTTACTCAAACTCTGTTAATATCAACTTCAATCAGAAGTTAAAGAAGAATTCATCACTGATTTTCGGTATGAATCTTGGAACTGATGTATTTAATTATCAGGCTGGCACAGGTCTGGATTTTGTCTATTTTAATTATGCTAATCCAGATAACGGAACTGGTTATCCACTCAGCTACCTTAGATATCCGGCGAGTTTTCATAACGACATATTAGCAAAATATAATGTTTATACACTTCCTGAATTTATTGGTGGAGGCACTTATCTTGTGCCAATCAATGGCGAGACTGACAAGCAACACAATACCAAATATGGTTTCTATACCGAATTAACGCCATATTCTTTTGGTAATTTTAGTATTAGCGGAGATGTAAACTTTGAGTTATCAAATCAGAAATATCACACTAATCTAAGTAAGAAATATAAGGAGACCTTATTCGATATAAAACTATGCCCAGAGTTCAAAATAGACGAAAACCTAAAGTTTGACATGCAACTCGTATTTGATAATGCCAACTATGGCATGGACGAAGTCAAGGGATACAGCACCTTTGCTGTCATACCACATGTTTATTGGAAAAACAAGAACCTTAATGTTACATTAGGAGTTTATGCAAACAGCAATAGTCAGATTGCTCCAGATATGACAGTAAACTATCATATGGCAAATAATCTTGACATCTACGCAGAAGCAAAAGGAGGAGAGGTTTGTCAAAACTTCACCACATTTAATAAGATGTCGCCATATTGGGTATTTTTGAACAACGGAGGTAATGAGATTGAAGTGGAAAACGAGTTTGATCAACTCCGACTCAAAGCAGGAGTTAGATTCTCACCAATGAAGAACCTGTTCGCCGACATAAATGCAGGATACGATGTTCAAGAAAATCGTGCAGAACTGATGAATTGGCTCACCGAATATCTTCCAACATGTTATAACCCAATAACGTTTGTTGACGGAAGACATTTCTATGCCAATGCAGATATAAAATATCAATGGAAAGACATTCTCACTGTTAATCTGTTTAATCAATATAACAAATGGTCAAACAAAAAAGATTACGACCTCATATGGCGTCCTGTTTTCAACATGAATTGGAGCGCAACAGCTCAGATAATCAAAAACTTCAAGGTCGGAGTAGATTTTATCTATCAAAGTTTTGAATCAGCCCAATATTCATATAAGCAACCTAACACTTGCGACCTCGGAGCTTCACTATCATACACCTTCCCTATGGGATTGTCAATATATGCCAAAGGCAACAATCTCATGAACAAGAAATATGATCAGTTCTATGGATACAAAGCATCGGGAACAAACATACTTTTGGGTGCAGCAATCACGTTTTGATGATTCTTTTAATAATAAAAATACATTTTGTATATTGTCAAATACCAAAATATCATTACCTTTGCACTCGCAATTCATCTTTAGGATAAAAAATTCCTGTGAGTCATGACAAAGAAATTCGACTTTCTCATCATCGGTAGCGGAGTTGCCGGTATGAGTTATGCTCTCAAGGTAGCTAGAGCTAAAAAAGGCAAGATAGCTATTATCTGCAAGACTACCCTCGAAGAAGCCAACACAACAAAAGCACAAGGAGGTATTGCCGCCGTAACAAACTTGCTTGTTGACAACTTCGACAAACATATCGAAGACACCATGATTGCCGGTGACTTCATCAACAACCGTGAAGCTGTAGAACAAGTAGTGAGAAATGCACCTGCCGCGATAAATGAGTTGGTGCAATGGGGAGTTAATTTCGATAAGAATGAAAAAGGAGACTTTGATCTTCATAAAGAAGGAGGTCATAGTGAATTTAGAATACTCCATCATGCCGATGATACAGGAGCAGAGATTCAACGTGGGTTGATGCAAGCAATACGTAATAATCCTAACATCGAGATATTCGAAAATCATTTTGCTGTTGAAATTATCACACAGCACCATATGGGAATACGTGTTACACGACGCACTCCAGATATCGAATGCTATGGAGCTTATATCCTAAATCCGAAAACAGGAAAAATCGATACATTCCTTTCAAGAGTTACCATAATGGCAACAGGAGGAACTGGGGCTATTTATGCCACTACATCAAATCCGAATATTGCAACAGGTGATGGTATTGCAATGGTGTACAGAGCTAAAGGAAAAGTAAAAGATATGGAATTTGTACAATTCCACCCAACTGTTCTTTACAATCCACAAGAAACACATCCTGCATATCTCATCACAGAAGCAATGCGAGGATATGGCGGAATACTTCGACTTCCTAACGGAGAAGAATTCATGCAGAAATATGATGAACGATTGAGTTTGGCACCACGCGACATTGTTGCACGTGCAATCGATAAAGAAATGAAAATCCACGGACTCGATCATGTTTGTCTGGACGTGACTCACAAAGACCCAGAAGAAACAAAACATCATTTCCCTAACATATATGCAAAATGCTTATCAATAGGAATTGATATCACCAAAGAATACATCAAGGTTTGCCCTTCTGCCCACTATATGTGTGGAGGTATTCAGGTTGACCTCGATGGACAATCAAGTATAAAAAGATTGTATGCTTTAGGTGAATGTTCTTGCACAGGATTGCACGGAGGAAACCGTTTGGCAAGTAACTCACTAATAGAAGCTGTTGTTTATGCCGATGCGGCTGCAAAACACTCTATTGAGGTAATCGATCAATACGAATTCAACGATAAGATTCCAGAATGGAATGACGAAGGAACAATGACCAACGAGGAAAAAGTTCTTATTGCCCAAGACATAAAAGAAGTGGGACAGATAATGAGTACATACGTTGGAATCGTGCGTTCAGATCTACGTCTGCACAGAGCATGGGAACGACTCGACTTATTATATGAAGAGACAGAACATCTGTTTAAACGAGTAAAACCGACAAAAGACATCTGTGAATTACGTAACATGATTAATGTGGGATATCTTATCACACGTCAAGCACTTGAACGCAAAGAGAGTCGCGGACTCCACTTCACAGTTGACTACGAGAAGCATGCCTTAGACAAGAAGAATTAATTTAAAAGAATTTTTATTTAATTTTTAACTATTATAATTCCCACATCAGATGTGGGGTAGTCTTTTTATATCTTATATTTTATGAAAAAAGGTTTTTATTATTTATTTTCAGTCTTATGTGCTGTAAGTGTTCAAACAGCACAAGCTCAGAGTTTCAGTCCTACCTTAAAGGTTACAGGAAGTCGATCAGTAACAGATCCGGGGATTATCAACGGTATAGTTTTTGATGGAAACATTGAATTAAATGATTATTTCAGTGTAGGACCGACTATTGGTTTTGAGATGTCAAAATTCCAAGATGACCTATTTCGTAATCATGACAACTTGAGATTTCAAAAAGAGTTGATTCTCCCACTTAGCGTTAATGCAAAGTATTACTTCCAACCATCCAAGAAAGTATCTCCATTCATTTATGGTCAGACAGGTTATACTTTTTGCCTTTGCAAAGATTTCTCTCTATGGAAAGAAGACAAATACGTAAAGGATATTATCGATGAATTCGGACTTAATGCAGCAGTTGGTGCAGGTATAGACATCGCACTCAAACACGGTTCACTCCAATTATCACTTGACTGGAATCTGCAAAAAATAAAGGAATGCGGTCCAAACGACAATGACTTCACATCGGAATCATTAATCGGAATATCCGTAGGATATAAGTGGGGCAACAGAAAGTACAATAAAACAAAATAAGTCCCAACCTCTTTATTTGAACAACTTAGTCATCCGTAATGTTGAATTTAAACACATTACGGATGATTTTTTATAAAAACGACAAATAATAATAGAAAAATCAGTACATTTGTAAAAGATATCAGATATAAGTAGCATAATTTTAAAGAATCTATATATGAAAAGAGTCTCATTATTTGTAGCATTTGCTATATCATTAATAACAAACGCACAAAACCTGACACAACCACTTCCACAACTGCCATTAGACCCTAATGTGCGTACTGGAAAATTAGAGAACGGACTGACATATTATATCCGTCATAACGAATGGCCAGAACAAAGAGCCGACTTCTACATTGCACAGAAGGTGGGTTCTATAAACGAAGAAGATAACCAGAGAGGACTTGCCCATTTCCTTGAGCACATGTGTTTTAACGGAACCACTCACTTCCCTGGCAATTCTCTCAAAACATATCTGGAGAGGATAGGAGTAAAATTCGGCGAGAATCTCAATGCATACACCGGATTTGATGAAACTGTATATAACATCAACAATGTGCCGGTGATTAGTAATCCGCAATCAATAGACTCATGCCTACTTATCCTACACGACTGGAGCAACGACCTGCTTCTCGAAGGTAAAGAAATAGATAAAGAACGCGGAGTTATCAACGAAGAATGGAGATTACGCAGTTCTGCAGATCAACGTATGTATGAGAAAGCGTTACCTGAACTATGCGAGGGAAGTAAATACGCATACAGAATGCCTATTGGAACGATGGACATCGTCATGAACTTTCCATATGATGACCTAAGACAATATTACAAGAAATGGTATCGTCCGGATCTTCAGGCAATCATCGTGGTAGGTGATGTCGATGTGGATGCAATTGAGAACAAGATAAAACAGGTTTTCGGCGACATCAAGAAAGTTGAAAATGCTGCTGTAAGAGAATATTTCCCAGTTCCTGACAATACTGGCCCAATCATCAGTATTCAAAAAGACAAGGAACAGACCCTCTCTGCGATAAACATCCTGTGGAAGCATGAAGCCATGCCAAGAGAAATCAGAAATTCTGTATTGTATTACCAGTATGACTATATCATTGATGCCATCAACTCAATGATGGGCACTCGTCTGAGTGAATTATTACAGAAGGAGAATCCGCCATTCCTTAGCGCAGGTTTCTCTTATAACGACGACTATCTCGTTTCAAAGACAAAAGACGCATGTATAGGTGGGGCGTCATTCAAGGATAACGGCCACAAAGAAGCCTTGGCTGCACTTTACAGGGAGATATTACGTATAAAGCGTTTCGGATTTACAGAATCGGAATACGAAAGATATAAGGAAAAATTCAAAGCAAATATTGAAAACCTTTACGAGAAGCGTGATAAAACACCAAATACCACATATGTGAACGAGTATGTCCGTTTGTTCCTGGATAATATTCCTGCCCCTGGAATAGAATGGGAACATACCAATTTAATTCCTATATGTGAGCAGACACCACTACAGGCTATCAACTCAACTGTAATGCAAGAAGAGAAATGTGCACCAGTCGTAGTTGCATTCTTCCCTGAAAAAGAAGGTATCATATATCCTGACAAGAATGAACTCCTAAATATATTGAAAGAAGTTGAGGGAGAAGATATTGAGGCTTACACCGACTCTATCTCAGAAGGTCCATTGTTGGATATCACAAAACTGAAAGGTTCAAAAACCAAGAAAACCGAGAACAGTTATTATGACTTCACAAAATATACTCTGAAAAATAGTATTCAGGTGTTTGTCAAGAAAACCGACTTCACACCTAACAACATCGCCATGATTGCACGCAGTCATGGAGGAAGTTCTCTTTATGACAACGAAGAATTTCTCAATGTAAGCAATGCCTCATGCATCACCTTAGGCGGATGGGGCAATCTGTCGGCAATCGATCTTAGTAAGAAACTGGCTGGGAAAAATGTAAAAATAAAACCTGAGATTTCAAGCCGTTTTGAAACTATCTCGGGCGAATGTGTAAAGAAAGACTTTGAATCTATGTTGCAACTGGCATATCTCGCATTCACATCGCCACGAAAAGACGATGAGGTGTATAAGTCAACCATGCAACGCACAAAGGCGGCACTTGCCAACAGAGATTTAGAGCCTACAACCGCATTGGTTGACAGTATTGCAAGTGTAATTTACAAAAACAACGTAAGAGCCATCAGAACAAAGGCTGAAGATATAGACAAGTTAGACTACGATAAACTGATACAAATTTATAAAGAACGATTTGCCGACGGAAACGACTTCAAATTCTTCTTTATCGGTGATATAGACGTAGAGACAGCCCTACCATTCATAGAAAAATATATCGGAAGCCTACCTACACTGAAAGGAGAGGAAAACAGCAAGAAGATAGATCTTGCAATGACAAAAGGAGATATAAAGAATATCTTCGAGAAGAAGCAGGAGAATCCGATGGCTATAGTTATCGACTTGTATCATTCTCCAATGGATTATTCATTAACAAACTCACTAAAGGTGGACTTTCTAAAACAGATCCTACAAATTATTCTCACAGAAACTGTCCGTGAGGATGAAGGAGGTGCATACAGCATACATGTTCAAGGAATGCTTAATGATTATCCTGAGAAAAATGGTTTTATTGAGATTCAACTGCCTACAGCACCAGACAAGCGTGAGAAGATGACTGAGATAATCCACAAAGAGATTGACAAGATTGTGGAAGAAGGACCAAGTGAGGAGATTCTTCAGAAAGTTAGGGAATATGTTCTTCGTAGTTATGATGAGAACATAAAAACCAATAATTATTGGCTAAATGCCATTGTAAGTAAAGTAATGGAAGGTAAAGATGTCGTTAATGGTTATACCGAGACCGTTAATGCCATTACCAAGGAAGATATACAAGAAACAGCACGTAAGATCTTCCGCAGTGGCAACCATCTGACAATCGGAATGACTGCACCTAAAGAATAATCGTTATTTACGAAAGTATTTCGATGTTCAGATAATCTCACAATAAAGAGGATTTTACTCCTTAAAAAACTTCCACAATTCAGGTTAAACTGGTGTTGTGGAATTTTTTTTTATTATAATACATAACAAGATTAAACCTTAACGGATTTTTACTATCAAATGAGTAAGTAGTAAATAAGTGTTTATTATTTTAGAGGTAATCGCACGAGAGTGTAGTTATCTCTTTTATTTTTTTGTTCAAAAAATAATCTTTATATTTGCATCGCAATCAATTATTAGAAATAAGAAAAATGAAGATTCTGAAAGATAGTATTCTAATGAATAGCATTATCAAGATAAAATCACTTGTAATGCTTATGGTAATCATATGTCCGACAATCAAGCTCAATGCACAAGAACTTAATTGCAAGGTCAAGATCTCTCACACACAAGTTCAGGGAACAAATACAAGTGTGTTTGAAACATTGGAGAATGCTATTAACGAATTTATGAATAATCGTGCATGGACAAATACGAATTATTCACAGAACGAAAAGATTGAATGTAATATGAATATCACTGTAAAACAATACAGTGAAGCCGAAAACAGATTTGTAGGTGATCTTTTATTCCAACTAATACGACCTGTTTACAACTCTACATACTCCACAACTGTATTCTCAATGAGAGATGAGTCATTTAACTTCAATTACAAGGAATATGATCCATTAGAATTCAACGAGACATCAATGAATGACAATCTCACAGCAATGCTTGCATTCTACGCATATCTGTTTATCGGACTTGATATGGATACTTTTTCGCCTTTGGGAGGAACTGAGTTTCTACAAAAAGCAATAAATATAGTGGATAACGCACAAAGTTTAGGCGATGGTGGCTGGAAAGCATTTGGCAACGATCGAAACCGCAATGCTATAATAAACGACTATATGGAGAACTCTATGGAGCCTTTGCGCGATTTTATGTATAAATATCATCGTCTTGGACTTGATATGATGTCAGAGGATACTGAAGCCGCACGAAAGACAATAACAGAATCTATAGAACTCTTGAATGCAGCACATGCAAACAAGTCATTGTCAATGCTTCCACAAATATTCACAGACTTTAAACGTGATGAGATAGTTAATATATATAAAGGTCATGGTGAAGCCGACGAAAAAACTAAGGTATATACTATTCTCTCAAATCTGAATGCATCACAACATTCTGAATGGAATAAAATAAAGAAATAAGGTGAATCAATATATAATGCTCTATTTAGGTTATAATTAACCCTATTTCTCACATTCACATTTATTCACCAGCGGACAATTCTCACATTTACTATCACATGAACGTTTTTTAGGCCTTATCCTACGATAAAGCCTAAAAACGACATAAGTTATTGCTAAACCTAATATTGTATATACAATAATCTCTTCCATTGTCTATTTCATAATAAGACTTCCTATCTGGAATATCAATGTAGAACAAATCCACGCAAGAGCAGTTGTATAGCATATAGTGAACAATGCCCATTTCCATTTACCTGATTCGTTCTTTATTGCAATACATGCAGGAATACATGGCATATACAAAAGAACAAAAACAAGGAAAGAGAATGCAATTAGCGGCGTCATTCCGCTGTTAGCTATTACTTGCGACAAGCGTGCGCTTTCAGCCTCCTCGTCCTCTTCTTCAACTTCCTCTGCATCGCTTGAATTAGGATTATAAAGTACACCCATTGTTGAGGCAACGATTTCCTTTGCTCCAACACCTGTGATAATGGCCACACCTTCTTTCCATTGGAATCCACAAGGTCGTATAACCGGTTCTATTGTCTTACCTATCTTACCGATATAACTTTGTTCCATACGATCCTCATCACTCAAGTGATTGTTGATTGGGAAATAACTTAAAGCCCAGATTATAACACTGGCAACAAGTATTGTAGTACCCATCTTCTTAAGATATTGCTTTCCTTTCTCAAACGTGTGACGGCATACAGATTTAGCCAAAGGGAATCTATATGGAGGCAATTCCATGACAAAAGGACTTGAATCCCCTTTCACCACTGTGCGGCTGAAGAGATGTGCCATCAAGACACTCATGATAATGCCAATAATATACAGACTGAATAGAATCAAAGACTGGTTCTTAGGGAAGAATGCTCCTATTATAATTATATAAACAGGAAGACGAGCCGAACATGACATTAATGGAACAATCAACATTGTAATCAGTCGTGACTTTCGGTCTTCAATAGTTCGGGTTGCCATAATTGCAGGAATATTACATCCAAATCCCATTATCATAGGAATAAATGATTTTCCATGAAGCCCCATCTTGTGCATAATCTTATCCATTATAAATGCAGCTCTTGCCATATATCCAGAATCTTCCATCCATGAGATAAAAGCATAGAGTATCAATATATTAGGAAGGAACACAATAACGCCTCCAATACCAGCTATTATTCCGTCAACAATCATGTCTTTCAACATTCCGTCACTCATATTTGCAGATACGGTTTCTCCTAACCATCCCATAAATGCATCAATCCAGTCCATAGGATATTGTCCTAGAGTAAATGTACAATAGAACATAATATACATCAAGAGGAAGAAAATAGGGAATCCCCATATATGATGAGTTACAATTGCATCTATTCGTTTTGTTATCAAACGTTTGTAAACGGCTTTCTTCTCAAAGCATTCTCTTAATGCACCTTGAACAAAACCATACTTTGCATCTGTTATTGCATTCTCACTTGTATCGCCTAATTCATTAAATATAACATCCTTACACTCATTGGCAGTCTTGAATATTTGTTCTGAATTTGGAAGTTTTCTGATTATACCCTCTACCTGACTATCGTTCTCAAGTAATTTGATAGCGAGGAAACGTCCTGAATAATTCTGATGAGGTTCAGGATTCTCACGAATTGGTATTTCTATTTTTTCGATCATCTCCTCGAGAATCTTTCCATGATTCACATGAATATGACGAAAAACTTGTTGCTTACCTTCATAAATATCAATAACAGTCTGGAACAGTTCCTTCACTCCTTTACCAGTTCTACCAATAGTCGGAACAATAGGGGCTCCTAATAATACTCCGAGTTGATTGATATCCAGTTTGTTGCCACTCTTTGTCAGTTCATCATACATATTCAAAGCCATGACCAACGGAACATCCATGTCAATCAATTGTGTAGTCAGATACAAGTTACGCTCAAGATTACTTGCATCGACAACATTGATTATAATATCTGGAGTTTGTTCTATGATGTATTTTCTCACATATAGTTCCTCTGGAGTATATGCAGATAATGAGTAAGTACCAGGCAAGTCAATGATATTAATGTGATAATCTCCAAACTGAAGTTCACCATTCTTAGCCTCGACTGTAACACCAGAATAATTACCAACACGTTCGTGTGTATTGCCAGCAATATTAAAGATAGAGGTTTTTCCGCTATTTGGATTACCTACAAACACCACATTGATTTCTTTGTCTTTCTCTTCCGCAACATGGCGCATAAAAACACAATCCTCAGTTGGAATAGATGGAAGAGAATGCTGATTACGTTGCCATTGTTCTGCTTCTTCCTTACTTACAACCTCTACGAGTTCAGCCTCCGCACGACGCAGACTGACCTCATAATCCATTAATTTATATTTTACAGGGTCGTGGAGTGGAGCATTAAGAACAACCTCAACTAATGTTCCTTTGATGAATCCCATCTCAACAATACGTTTTCTGAACCCACCATGACCATAAACCTTTACGATTACACCACTTTCACCTGTTTTTAATTCTGATAGTTTCATGCTTTATATTTATCTATTGCGAATACACAAAAATTAGAATGAATAACTCAATCCCAAAGTCGTTACATGCTGATTATTACCATCACAATGACGATTCAGATATTCAGCCCTAACTGTAACAGCAGAAATAGGACGATAGTTTATTCCACAACTAAAAATATTCTTTTTTGATAATGGATCCACCTCAATGCCTTTACTTACACTCTCCATCGTGTTATAATAACCATAGTGTGCATAAAGATACATCTTCTGTTGGCCTTTTAATTTCTGAAACTGAGAGAAAATATCATAACCCGCTTCAACAGCATAAGCCAAAGCATTCTTTCCTACCTCAGTTTCAATTGTTCTTGAAATACCCAAAGAGTTGTGCAAATGTCCATAGTCGATATTTCCTCTTACAATCCAGTTGTTATCATCATATTCCATATCAAAAGAACCTAATGACACATTCTTGTCAATATAACCACTTACACCTAAACGCATACCTGAGATTCCATTGTAATCAACTCTTAACGCGCCGCCATAATTATCGGCTTTACCCAACGAATTTGAGATACCCTCCCTTATCCATGTTGGACCATTAAACAATGTAGGATTAAGGCTCTGTGTCATCATCAGTTGGTATTCCCAATCACGAAATCCACCTTCAAGACTTACACCAAACACCTTCCATGCAGCAGGCATGATAGACTGTTCTTCTTCTGCATCAAATAAAGAGAATTGAGTATGATTATCAGCTATATTTACCGCACCTACCGGTAAAACAAGTTTTCCCGCTCTAATGGACAGATTCTCATTAAATTCTTTTTCTATCCATGCTTCTTCAAAGTCCAAACTACCTTCTCCTGAATCAATGCCGTCCTTATCCTTGACATCTATCAATTTAAAACTCTCGGTATTACCTTGATCAAAGACCAAAACCGTTCCTAACTTCCAACCTTTATTTAAGGTGTAGTCAAGATTTAAACTAACCTTCGGAACATAATATGCTCCATGCCCTTTACTACTTCTTGACATTGCAAAAGAGGCGTATCCGCCAATCTGCAATCTTGTCTTTTCAAAATTTTCCTCTGCTTTAACACTTGAGGATATTAGGGCTACAACTACCAATAATACAATTCTTAACAAAATAATCTACCTTTGTTTTGTGAATAAACCCCGACTACCTGAAATAATAGAAATCATTAACTATACCTAAAAATACAATAGCCGAGATAACCTTATAAAACCCTATATTTTAATATCTTAATCAAAATTTTCTTGGGCAAAGGTACAACATTTATTTAAGATGATGTTAATTTTTTAGGGTATTTTAATATAATCTCGGCAAAATACTCAAAAGTGAGTAAATTGATATAAATATGTATATTTATTTTTTTAATTTCTTGGAACTTAAGCCTTTTCGATGTAATTTTGTATAAAATCTTTTTAATATGGAAGTGAATTCTAATAAAGAAACAGATGTAAAAGCTCTTAATGTGAGGATGTTACTTAATTATCTAAAACGAACTCACAATTATTTTCTTGACTACCAGTTTCCTATTCTACGACAAAAACTTGCAGCCACTATTGATTATTCTGAAGAAAACGATATTATATATCTTATTTTCAGATATTTCGAGAAGTATGTCAAGGAAGTTGAACATCACATGAAATATGAGGAAGAGAATGTATTTAGATATGTAAATGATCTTTTAGAGGGAAAACGTCCTTATAATTCTCAAATAAACAATCTTGTCAGTAGGCACCATAAGGATATTGAGAATAAATTTCATGAACTAAAGAATCTTTTTGAACATTATTCTACCAATTCAAAAAACTCTGAGAAGATAAAAGATGTTTTGAATGACTTATGCAGTGTTGAAGAAGACCTTACAATACACTGTATGGTTGAAGACAATTTTTTCGTACCAGCTGTAAGAGCATTAAAATATGGTGACAAATACGACGAAAAGCCAACATCACCAGATGTAAATCTCTCAGACAGAGAAAAAGATATTGCTATCTGTGTTGCAAAAGGTATGTCAAATAAGGAAATCGCAGAAAAACTATTCCTAAGCGTACACACAATCACTACACACCGCAGAAACATCGCAAAAAAACTAAATATACACTCTCCTGCAGGTATTACTATCTATTGTATAGTTAATAAACTTGTGGATCTAAAAGATATTGATTTATAGTATAATCCTCGTTAGCGACTTTTCATCAAGAACGCCCGGATTATCATAAGAAACATGAAAGGGGTATGCCAATTACGACATACCCCTTTTTATAGGTTATTATCCACTTATAATCGGATAACTATTTACTAATCTATATACTCACAAATGAGTATTGGTTATTCTACAGTCACACTCTTTGCGAGGTTACGCGGACGATCGACATCTTTACCCTTACATACCGCAATATGATATGCCAAAAGTTGCAGCGGAATAGATGCAACGAGCGGTTGGAAACACTCAATTGTATCAGGTAATTCTATTACGTGGTCTGCAAACTTACGTATTTGTTCATCACCCTCAGTAACAATGGCTGTAACACGACCTCCACGTGCACGAACCTCTTGGATATTACTTATGACCTTCTCATAGAGTTTGTCGCGTGTAGCGATAACAAACACTGGCATTTCAGAATCGATAAGTGCGATTGGACCATGTTTCATCTCGGCTGCAGGATATCCTTCAGCATGAATATATGAGATTTCTTTTAGTTTGAGTGCTCCTTCAAGTGCAACAGGATAATTATATCCACGTCCTAAATACAAACAATTCTTTGCATATGTAAATATTGGAGCAAGACGTTCTATCTGTTCATTGGTCTTCAATGCCAATTCCATCTTTTCTGGTATTCGCACTAATTCTGCGACCATCTCCTTATACTTATCTTCGCTGATGGTATGACGTTCGTTTGCAATACAAAGAGCAAGCATAGAAAGCACTATAACCTGACCTGTGAATGCTTTTGTTGAAGCGACACCGATTTCAGGACCTACGTGTATATATACACCTGTTTGAGTTAAACGTGGGATGCTTGCACCTATCGCATTACAAATACCAAAGACGAAAGCTCCTGCCTTACGTGCCAATTCAATTGCAGCTAATGTATCGGCAGTCTCACCACTTTGGGAAATGGCAACAACCACATCATCAGGATATATCACAGGATCTCTGTAACGGAACTCAGAAGCATATTCTACTTCAACTGGAGTGCGACACAGACTTTCGAATAATTGTTTACCGATAAGTCCTGCATGCCAACTTGTTCCACATGCTACAATTATTATACGTCGTGCATTTATTAATTTATCGCGATAATCAATAACTGCAGAAAGAGTTATATGGTAACCTTCAACACTGATACGTCCACGCATACAGTCACGCAAACAAGCAGGCTGTTCGAATATTTCTTTCAACATGAAATAAGGATAACCACCTTTTTCAAGTTGACCGAGAGTCACATCAATCTGCTTTACATTTGGATGTTGAGTCTCGTTGTCCATATTAACAACATGCAACTTCTGACCTAATTTTAACACTGCGATATCCCCATCATTTAGATATACAACTTTATCTGTATATTCAGCGATTGGACTGGCGTCAGAGGCTATATAATAAGCCCCATCATCACCTAAGCCAACCACTAAAGGGGAACTTTGACGTGCACAGATTATCGTATCAGGATGTTGGCGGTCTAATATTGCGATAGCATAAGCTCCAATGACCTGATGCAATGCCACTTGGACAGCCTCAAGAAGTTCTAGATTATTGCTCTGCATTATATATTCAATGAGTTGTACCAACACTTCCGAGTCGGTAACACTCTTAAATGCAATACCTCTGTTTACGAGATTTTCCTTAACAGTAAGATAGTTTTCTATTATACCATTGTGGATTAGTGCCAATCTTCCTGAAGCAGAATAATGAGGATGGGCATTCGCACTGTTAGGTTCACCGTGCGTAGCCCATCGTGTATGAGCGATACCTACACATCCTGTAGTGTCTTTATCTTCGCAAAAGGCTTCAAGATCAGCAACCTTTCCTTTAGCCTTATACACATTAAGATTGCCATTATCATTTATCATTGCAACTCCCGCACTATCATAACCACGATATTCCAATCTTTTAAGTCCTTTGATTAGAATCGGATAAGCATGAGTTTTTCCAATGTAACCTACAATTCCACACATAAATATTAGTTATGAATTTATAATTCTGTATTAATTCTGCAAAAATAAAAAAAATTGTTTAAAAACTTACCCAAAATATTTATTAATTCTGCAAAAAATACGTTTTTATTAGGTTTATGCTACGATAAACTGTTTATAGCTAACTTATGATAGTAATCAAGTTGCATCAGTTGATAATAACATGCGCAATAATTAATGGTATGTCAAATAAAGATAATTGGTCTGTGCTGGATATTCTGCTGCCAATGTATCAATTTGGTTGACAACTGGCATTATTTCCAATTCCTTACGCCACTGACGCACAAGCAGACCTGCTTTCTCCATGTTCATTCCAGGACCTAATCCTAATGCACGTGCAATTTGGAAATCAGAGAAACCATAAACTTTTGCATCATACAACAATTCTATGAATTCTGGAGTTTCCAAGAATTCCATAAACTCGGTATATTCGAGTGACTCGGACAACTCTGATAAATATGAAAATTGTTTAAGATGCATATCAATATCCATGATATGCTTCAGTTTTTGAAGGAACCATAGGTCAATCTTTGTCAAATTATGAATCTGTTCGATAGTATATCCTCTCTGCAAAGCCTTAGCCACAACGAAGATACGCATATCGGTTGGTTCATGAAGAGCTTTCTCTATATCTGCAATCTTTATTTCATGATTATCCACAAATCCATGCATTCCCTGACCAATCATACGCAATCCCTTCTGTATTGCCTCTTCAAATGTACGTCCAATTGCCATTACCTCACCAACACTCTTCATTGATGAGCCTAATTGACGTTTAACTCCTTGGAACTTAGTTAAGTCCCAACGTGGAATCTTACAAACCACATAGTCAAGAGCTGGTTCAAAGAAGGCACTTGTTGTCTTAGTTACAGAGTTCTTAAGATCAAACAATCCGTATCCAAGTCCTAATTTTGCTGCAACAAATGCAAGTGGATAACCAGTTGCCTTAGATGCCAATGCTGAAGAACGTGAAAGACGAGCATTTACCTCAATCACTCTATAGTCCTCAGACTGAGGATCAAGTGCATACTGAACGTTACACTCGCCTACGATACCGATATGACGGATTATCTTTATTGCAAGAGCACGCAACTTATGATATTCGGAGTTAGTCAAAGTCTGAGATGGAGCCACAACGATACTTTCACCTGTATGGATTCCAAGAGGGTCGAAGTTCTCCATGTTACATACAGTGATACAGTTATCAAAGCGGTCGCGAACTACCTCATATTCTATTTCTTTCCAACCCTTAAGACTCTTCTCAACAAGTACCTGTGGAGAGAATGAGAATGCTTCTTCAGCCTGACGTTGCAATTCTTCCTCGTTATCACAGAATCCTGAGCCCAAGCCTCCAAGAGCATAAGCTGCTCTAAGGATTACAGGGAAACCAAGATGTTCTGCTGCACGACGAACTTCTTCTACAGTGCTACATGCCTCGCTCTTAATGGTCTTAACACCAATCTCGTCTAATCGCTTAACAAACAAGTCGCGATCCTCAGTGTCGATAATGGCCTGAACTGGAGTTCCAAGTACTTTTACACCATATTTCTCCAACACACCGCTCTTATATAGTTCAACACCACAGTTCAAAGCAGTCTGTCCACCGAAAGACAATAAGATACCATCTGGACGTTCTTTTTCTATGATGCGTTCAACGAATGCAGGTTGTACTGGTTGGAAATATACACGGTCAGCCACATCTTTTGATGTCTGCACTGTTGCAACATTAGGGTTTACAAGTATAGTCTCAACACCTTCTTCCTTCAAAGCCTTCAAAGCCTGTGATCCACTATAATCAAACTCACCGGCTTCACCGATTTTCAAGGCACCAGAACCCAAGAGCAACACCTTCTTTGGCTTTTCTACAGTTTGTTCTTTAATTGGTTTTATCTGATTGTCTCCAACTAATTTATTAGCTGCAGCATCTTCCAACATTGAGATTAAGTCGTCGAAAAGGAATTCTGTATCTACAGGACCAGAACATGCCTCAGGGTGGAACTGAGCCGACATCCATGGATTAGTTTTATGATGGATTCCTTCGTTTGAGCCATCGTTCATATTAACAAACAATGCTTCCCAGTCAGATGGCAATGTTTTATCGTCAACGGCATATCCGTGATTCTGAGATGTTATAAAACATTGGTTTGTACCCAAACGTCTAACAGGCTGATTGTGACTACGATGACCATATTTCAGTTTATATGTCTTTGCACCAGCAGCCTTTGCCAATAATTGGTTACCCAAACAGATACCCATACATGGTTTTACATCCTTACGATTCAAGAACTTACGTATATTATCGACTGTTACACTACAAAGTTCTGGGTCGCCAGGACCATTTGCAAGGAACAAGCCATCGAATTCCATATCATTGAAGTCATAATTCCATGGCACTCGAACAACCTCAACACCACGTCGGTATAGACAGCGGATTATATTAGCTTTGACACCACAATCCACAAGAACTACACGATATTTTGCGTCTTTTGGCTTATAAGTTATTACTTCCTTACAACTAACAATCTCTACCCAGTTTACAGAATCATATACAAATTCTTTCAAAGAAGAGTCGGCCTCTTTATTAGCACTATCAGCTGCAAACTGGATTGACTGCTGAGAAGGAGTAATTATTATTCTACCAGTCATTACACCATGTTCGCGCAACAACATTGTTAATCGTCGAGTGTCAATACCTGTGATACCAGGCACATGTTCACGTTTCAACCATTCAGACAATGATTCTTTTGCGTTCCAATGACTATAATTCTCACTATAATCAGAAACGACGATAGCTTTAGCATGAATACGGTCGCTCTCCATGAATAAAGGTAATTTGTCATCTCCCGATGCAGTATCAGGCACTCCATAATTACCAATAAGCGGATATGTGAATGTTAAAATCTGTCCTGCATAACTTGGGTCTGTCAAACTCTCAGGATAACCAGTCATCGCTGTATTAAAGACGACCTCACCAAACACAGGAGCCTCATATCCAAAAGATTTACCTATAAATCTGCTACCATCACTTAATTCTAATATTGCTTCCATTTTTACCATCTATTATCTTTATCTATTTTTTTAGTATGCTTGTTCATGTACACCCTTAACTGCACGCCCACTTGGATCATTTAGATTCTTGAATGCTTCATCCCATTCTAACGCAATCGCTGTTGAACATGCTACACTTGCTTCACTTGGAACACTACGAGCAGCACTGTCAGAAGGGAAATGTTCTGCAAAGATACTACGATAATAGTATTCTTCCTTATTTTTTGGAGTATTTATTGGGAAACGTTCAGCAGCTTTAGCCATTTGTTCGTCTGTAACGGCCTCTTCAGTTATACGTTTAAGTGTATCAATCCATGAATAACCTACGCCATCAGAGAACTGTTCTTTTTGTCTCCAAACAATTTCTTCCGGCAACAAATCAGAAAATGCCTCACGAACTACTTTCTTCTCTATAATAAACTTATCAGCACCTGCTTCTTTATCCTGTCCACACATCTTGAACTCAGGATTCATGCTCATTGCCACATCCAAGAATTCTTTATCGAGGAAAGGAACACGTCCTTCAACACCCCATGCACTAAGACTCTTATTTGCACGCAAGCAGTCGTATAAATAGAGTTTTGACAATTTGCGAACAGTCTCTTCATGGAAAGCTTGTGCAGATGGTGCCTTATGGAAATAGAGATAACCTCCGAAGATTTCATCTGCTCCTTCACCAGAGAGAACCATCTTTATACCCATAGACTTGATAACACGTGCTAATAAATACATTGGTGTAGATGCACGTACTGTTGTGACATCATAAGTCTCAATAAAATAGATGACATCACGTATAGCATCAAGTCCTTCCTGAATAGTATAGTTTATTTCATGATGCACAGTACCGATATGTTCAGCTACAAGTCGAGCTTTCTTCAAATCTGGTGCATCTTTCAGTCCTACTGCGAATGAATGAAGACGAGGCCAATAAGCTTTGGTCTTGCTATCATTCTCGATACGGTGTTCGCTAAACTTCTCTGCGATGGCTGATATGATTGAAGAATCTAATCCTCCAGAAAGAAGCACACCATATGGGACGTCAGACATAAGCTGATGCTTAACTGCAGTTGTCAAAGCTTCTTTTATTCTACCACTTGCTTGTGAGAAAGTATCATCTTTCTTATATGAAGCTGCATCATAATTCATCCACTCTCTTGTGTACCATCTCTTCATTCCAGGTTCACGACTCCAATAGTAATATCCTGGCAAGAATGGTTCATAACGCTCACATTGACCCTCAAGCGCCTTGAGTTCAGAAGCTATATATACAGTTCCGTCGTTGTCGTAGCCAATATAAAGAGGTATAATACCTATTGGGTCGCGAGCGATTAAGAACTCATCGCGTTCTTCGTCATATAAAGCAAATGCAAAAATACCACTCAGTTGCTCTAACATATTGCATACTTGAGCAGAAGTGATCTTCTTTTCATTATCATTTGCAATAAGATCCTTGTATAAAGCTAAAATAACCTCACAGTCACTACCTGTCAGAAAATTATATTTACCAGCATATTTCTGGCGGATTTCTTTATGATTATAAATCTCGCCGTTAACAGCCAAGACTTGTTTTCTGTCTGATGTAAACAATGGTTGACCACCACTTTCAGGATCGACAATACTCAAACGCTCGTGGGCAAGTATAGCACTACCACCGACATAGATACCACTCCAGTCTGGTCCACGATGGCGCAATTTCTGACTCATGCGTAATGCTTTCTGTCGCAAAGCAGGTGTCTGCTGCTTAATATTGAAAATAGATGCAATTCCACACATAATAACATTTATATTTATTAGTTATAATACTTATTTATTCTTTTTTAAATCCATAAAATCAACAAAAGCCTGATTAACAAGTTTGTTGCCTCCAGGAGTTGGATAATCTCCAGTGAAATACCAATCGCCTCGATGGTTAGGACAAGCCTTGTGAAGTCCATCAATGGTTTGGAAGATGAATTCTATTGGAGCTTTCATTCCTTCAGGACGTAGCATCTCAGCCATCTTCCTATTGATTTCCTCGACTGTAAATGGTGCATATATTCCGCACACACAATTTCGCATTTGATCCTTAGGAAGAAGTAGTTCTTTCTTACATGCTTCATATATCTCCTCTATGACATGTTGCATATTTTTTTCCTCCAACAATGCAATGGCTGCACGGAATGCACAGAAATCCTCCAGACGAGGCATGTCGATTCCATAGAAATCAGGATAGCGCACCTGAGGTGAACTACTGACCATAACAATCTTACGAGGATGCAAGCGGTCGAGAATCTTAAATATACTTTCGTGCAATGTTGTTCCACGTACAATACTGTCATCAATAATGACCAGATTATCCTCGTAGGGTTTCAAGACACCATATGTCACATCATATACATGTGAAGCAAGGTCGTTGCGTGAGCCTGCCTCGGTGATGAATGTACGCAGTTTGATATCTTTCCAAGCCACCTTCTCGCTTCTTACGTTCAATCCCTTACGTCTTAATCCCTCAACCATTCCATAGAAAGCAACTTCAGCTGTATTTGGGATAAATGAGAATACTGTATGGTTGGTATCTCCATCAAGGGCATTCAAAATATTTGTTGTGAGTTGTTCGCCCAATTGTTTTCGTTCACGATAAATATCACAATCGGAACCTCGGCTGAAGTAAATACGTTCAAAACTACATTTAGCATCAGCTTTCTTAGGGAGAATGGTTTCGAGTTTGCTTTCTCCGTTATTCCTAACAATAAGGGCCTCACCTGCAGGCAATTCACGTATAGCCTCTACAGGTAAATCGAATGTTGTTTGCAATACAGGACGTTCACTTGCCAATGCAATTACTTCATCATCCTGATAATAGAAAGCAGGACGTATCGACCATGGATCGCGAACTGCAAACATCTCGCCACTTCCAGTAAGACCACACATTACATATCCACCATCATAATCGGACATTGTAGTACGCAACACATTACCCATTTCCACATGTTGCTCAATATAATGTGTAATATCCAAGTCTTGTAATCCTAAACGTTTAGCTTCCTCAAAGTTTCGCTCAACTTCGCGATCTAATCTGTGTCCCATCAGTTCAAGAGTGATATAAGAATCACCATACATACGAGGGGACTGACCCTGACGTATCATCTTTGCGAATATCTCATCAATATTTGTCATATTAAAGTTTCCACAAAGACATAAGTTTTTTGCTCGCCAGTTGTTTCGTCTTAAAAAAGGATGTACGTAACTCAATCCGTTCTTACCAGTTGTAGAGTAACGTAAATGTCCCATATATATTGAAGATTCCTCCCATTCAGGAGTAATTCTACTGAATATCTCAGTTATAGCATCTTTACCCTCTGCACGTTCACGGAACATATACTCAGAACCAACCGGAGCATCCATGTTCACACATGCTATTCCAGCCCCTTCCTGTCCTCGGTTATGCTGTTTTTCCATCATAAGATACAGTTTATTCAATCCGTATCGTGATGTTCCGTATTTCTTTTTATAATAATCCAGAGGTTTTAAAAGACGTATCATAGCAACGCCACACTCATGTTTCAGCTGTTCCATTATCTTATTATATCAATCTTTTTTATTGTCCTATGCATACTTTTATAAAACTCATAAAAAGAGGATGAGGATGTAGTACCGTTGAAGAATATTCTGGATGGAACTGTGTTCCGATATACCATTTCAACGACGGAATTTCGACAATCTCTATCAAATTGGAATCGGGATTGACTCCCACACATTTCATTCCGTTTTGTTCGTAAGCCTCGACAAACTTGTTATTAAACTCATAACGATGACGATGTCTCTCCTTTATATGTTGTACCTTACCATAGGCTTCCCATGTACGACTGCCTTCAACAATATTGCAATCATAACTGCCTAAGCGCATTGTACCTCCTTTTTGGTTTATATTTTTTTGTTCCTCCATCATGTCTATCACATTATATGGAGTATTTATATCCATCTCACTACTATTGGCATTAGAAAAGCCGAGTACGTTACGGGCAAATTCTATTACCATCATCTGCATACCCAGACATATTCCGAATGTTGGTATGTTATGTGTTCTGGTGTATTCCGCAGCAATAATCTTACCTTCGATTCCACGAGTACCAAAACCAGGGCAAATAACAATGCCCGACATACCATTTAATAACTCTTCGATATTATCTTTAGTTATATACTCACTGTTAATGAAGTGAGTCTTTATTTTACGATCATTGTAGGTTCCTGCATGAGCAAGACTCTCAATAATACTTTTATATGCATCTTGTAGGTCGTATTTTCCTACAAGTCCTATATTTAATATAGATGTAGCATTCTTTCTATGTTCCAAGAAATTATGCCAAGGACCTAATTCTGGCATAACACCTGGTTCTATTCCCATCTTCTTCAAACAAATAGTATCCAGTCCCTGACGTTGCATATTGACTGGAACTTCATAAATACTTGGTAGATCTTGACTTTGTATGACAGCAGGCATATCAACATTACAGAAATGAGCAACTTTTGCTCTGATGTCATCATTCAATTCATGTTCAGTTCTAAGCACCAATACTTCAGGTTGAATACCCAAGCCTTGCAACTGCTTTACACTTGTCTGTGTAGGTTTTGTCTTTAATTCGCCAGCCGCTGCTAAATAAGGCACATATGTTAAATGTATATTCAATGAGCGTGTTGGACCAAGTTCCCAACGTAATTGACGAATGGCTTCCAAGAATGGCTGACTTTCTATATCTCCGATTGTACCTCCAATCTCTGTTATGACAAAATCCAAACGTTTTTTTGTAGCATTAAGCAAAATTCTTCGCTTAATCTCGTCTGTAATATGAGGAACGACTTGTATGGTTTTACCCAAATAATCGCCACGACGTTCTTTTTCAATAACACTTAGATATATACGACCAGTTGTCACACTATTATCACGAGTCGTTTCTATACCTGTGAATCGTTCATAATGTCCCAAATCCAAATCAGTCTCCATTCCATCGGCTGTCACATAACATTCTCCATGTTCATACGGATTTAATGTTCCTGGATCAATATTTATATAGGGATCAAACTTCTGTATAGTCACCTCGTAACCTCGAGCTTGCAATAGTTTTCCTAATGAAGCCGAGATTATTCCCTTTCCAAGAGATGATGTCACACCTCCAGTTATAAAAATATATTTTGTTTCCATTTATTTATTGAAATGTATGAATGTTTGTTACAGAACTCCTCTCCTCTGCCATAATAACAGAAGAGAGGAAAATGAAATGATATTATGGATGCAATTGTAATCCGAAAATTAAATATGCTTTCTGAGTTCGTGGGTTGGCGGCAATACTTGCAAAGATTGGGATTGTAAACGAATCAGTAATCTTTATGTCCTTAGATGCCTGCAAAGCTACGTTTGTCACTGAGAAACCACTCGCAGCATAGAAATCTGTAGCATAAGGCACTACGCCAAGTGTTGCTGACCAATCGCAGGTACACAACTTAAATGGTACGTTAACATCAAAATATGAACTATATGCACGTTTACCATTTTTGTTATATCCGTCATTGCCGGCAAAGTTGGTATACCACTGTAATGAAGCCCATTTAAAGTCATAACCTACATTTGCTTCGAAAACATGGTTTGATGAATGGGAACCATATTTGAAATAACGATTCTCAGGATCTGCATATGAGTTACACCAGTAGTCGGTAATACCAATGTTAAATCCACCTGTTGTATAACTTAATGTCAAGTCCAATTCTTTTAGTTCATCTGAAGATTTCAAACCGACACTTCCCCATGCTGTAAGAGATAATCCTTTATAGCTAACACCAAGTGTAGGCTGCAATGAGACATCTCCAAGTTCTTGGCCACGCCATATATATTGACTTACTACATCGGCACATACCTCTGTTTCTAACTTCTCATCTTGAGCTTTTGCATTTGTTATGCCTAACATCAATAATGACATCATAACAAATGATAATCTTCTTAATCTCATCATACCTTAATCTTTTTTAAGTGTTAAACAATTAGTTATAACAATTCTCACCATGTTCGTATACATCAAGACCCTCTTCCTCAACACGACTCTCTACACGTAAGCCATGTATCTTCTTTATTGCATAGAACAATACGAATCCACAAACTGCTGCCCAAATGTCGATAGCAAGGATTCCGAATGTTTGTGCTCCTAAGAATCCCCATCCGTGACCGTAGAAGAGTCCGTCGCTTGTTGATAACAAACCTGTCATAAGTGTTCCGAGGATACCGCAAACACCATGTACAGATGAAGCACCTACAGGGTCGTCAATATGTAATTTATGATCGATAAACTCAATAGAGTAAACTAATACGACACCGCAAACCAAACCGATAATAACAGCACCTGCTGGAGATACAGCATCGCAACCAGCTGTAATACCTACCAATCCTGCCAATATACCATTCAATGTCAATGAAAGTGATGGTTTACCGTATTTGAACCATGTAACAAACATTGTTGCCACACCACCTGCTACTGCTGCAAGGTTTGTTGTAAGGAATACATGTGAGATTGCAACACGGTTTACTTCACCACTTGCAGCCAACTGACTACCTGGGTTGAAACCGAACCATCCCATCCAAAGGATAAATACTCCTAATGCAGCCATTGTAAGGTTGTGACCAGGGATTGCTCTACTTTTACCATCTTTTCCGTATTTACCTAAACGTGGACCGAGAGCCAAAGCTCCAATAAGAGCAAGAACACCTCCGACACTATGTACGATTGCTGAACCAGCGAAATCATGGAATACAGTACCAAAAGTTTGCATCATAAAGCCATCAGCAGCATCGTTGCACAACCAGCCTCCGCCCCATGTCCAGTGACCTTCAACAGGATAAATGATTAATGAAATAACTGCACTATAAAGCAAATACATAGAGAACTTAGTACGTTCAGCCATTGCACCACTTACGATAGTAGCAGCTGTTGCACAGAACACTGTTTGGAATATAAGGAAACCTTCTACAGGAAGCCCTCCGTCATAAAAAGATAAATCTCCCCAGTTTGGAGCACCAATGAATCCTGCGCCTTCACTACCAAACATGAAGCCAAATCCAATAAAAAAGAATAACAAAGAACCAAACATATAATCAACAAAGTTCTTCATTAAAATATTTGCAGTATTCTTACTTCTTGTAAAACCTGCCTCACACAATGCAAATCCTGGTTGCATCCAAAATACTAATATGGCCGCTAACAGCATCCATACCGTATCAAGTGATAATCCAATTTCTTCCATAATCCTTAAAATTTTGTGTTTGTGTTGTGTTGTTAATAATTATAATCCACTCAAGGAATTTGTTTAGTTCTTTATTTTCTATCCTTAAGGACAGTATCTCCATTTTCACCTGTACGAATACTCCATGTATCGATAACGTCGCTCACAAAGATTCGACCATCACCTACATTTCCTGTATGAGCCACACGTAATATTACTTCTACCGTCGGATCAACCAATTGGTCACGACATACAATATTGACTGCAACACGTTCTATAACATCTGTACTGTACTGTACACCACGATATATACGTTCTTCGCGACTTTGGCCTATACCATGCACATTATGATACTCAAACCAGTCGATATCTGACTGTAACAATGCTTCTTTCACATCCTCGAATTTAGTTTTACGGATGATTGCTTCAATTTTCTTCATAGTGTTACGTTTGTGTTGTTAATAATAATAATTAATTGTATAATATAAGAACATAGTGATTCAAAAAACAATACTATTCTTATTCTATCCTTTATTCCTAATATACATATATTTTACCTTATAATAATAATATACTTATTACT
>JAIKZH010000041.1 GCA_024682395.1 Bacteroidaceae bacterium | reverse complement strand
TATCAAGGTCCGAAACAATATCACCACCGTAAAAAAAATAATCAATTACTCCCGAATATATAATAGATTGCTCATCGATTAATCATAGATTGAGCGTGAATACATGATTAAACGGTCATCAATACATAATCTTTTTCGCTCACGTTGATTATCTTTTTCCCAAATAATAGTATGAAGGCGGTATGAAACCGCGGTTTCATCCGTATCCCATTGTTTTTCAGTTGTTTATGAGGCAATGAAGGCGTGAAGGCACTTTTAGATAATTCCTCAGATGCGTAGCCCATGATGTTTCGTCGAACTCACGTTTTATTAAACAATCCACGTATTTCCTTGTCGAAATCTGAGTCAATACGTTGCGTTGGATTAAACAGTTTGTATTCTTCTTCTGCCTTCTGGTCTGCTTCTTCTCTGCTAATCTTGCCTTTATCGGGAAGTAACGCATATCGCCTGAAAGCCAGGAACTCATTAACAGAGGCCGCAAACTGCTCCATATTAAATGCATTCTCCCTTTCAATCAGGTCTTCTATATAATCAAAATAGCCTGTAACGGCTCTTTCCAATTGCCGTATTTCCTTTTCAGGGAGATAATTCTTGGCAATCTTAGTATCACTCAGCAGCACCCTACCGTCTGGTGCGTTCTTCCAGGTCTGCAATCCCATGTGCTCCTTTGTATGATCTGCGCGAGTGAAGATAATCTCAGGAGCAGTCTGTCCTGTAATGGCATAGTGGAAGCGGTTTTGAATCATCTGGTAAAACTCGCGAGTCGTTGGCGAGTTACGATCATAGTCGTAAGAACATTCCGCATAGATGTCTGTTATCTGTTGCCAGATACGGCGTTCACTGGCTCGGATGCTTCTTACTCTTTCCAGCAATTCCCGGAAGTAATCTTTTCCAAACACAGCCTTACCCTGTTTTAGCCTTTCGTCATCCAGAACGAAGCCCTTACGAATATACTCATTCAGTATCTTTGTTGCCCAAATGCGGAACTTCGTTGCACGGGCCGATGATACCCGATAACCTACGGCGATAATGGCGTCAAGAGAATAAAATGCTGTTTCACTCATTTGAGTCTTCCCTTCTATTGCACCGTGCTGAGTGGCTATTTCCATTTTGGAAACAACCACATCTTTATCAAGCTCTCCCTCGTTAAAGATATGTGCCAGATGCTTACTAATAGCAGGCACTCCAACACCAAACAACTGAGCCATCGCTTTCTGCGTAGCCCATATCGTTTCGTCTTTTATCACCACCTGTACTATGCCTTCCTCATCTGGCAACTGGTACAAAATGAATTGTATCTCGTTGTTCATATTTCGTTTACCGCTTGAACTTGTTCGCTTTGCTTGCAAAGAAAGTTACAAATTATATTTCACATCAGCCATCAGATCTCATACATCCAACATCTTTCAGCCATATTTCGTTTACTGCTTGAACTTGTTCGCTTTGCTTGCAAAGATAGTTATTTCTCTTGAATCACAAAAGAATGTATCCTTAATTTACAACTCATGTACTTATGTTATTTCAATCTAAAGCCAATCCCTCTTATTGCCAAATTATTATTGACCATCTTTCAATTTGTGACTCCTATTTCAGTATCTCTATTCCATTTTTCAGTGAGATTTTGCAGATTATTCATCAATTGCTCTGTAAAGGCGTTACATATATTTATCAATTCCATAATCATGCTAGGTGTGATTTCTATAAATTTAATGGTCCTCTCTTTGACTTCATAACCATTTCGATGAACCAAGTCATGCCTCGTCTTTATTTTTGAAGATAGTTCTCCATAATCTGGAAAGGAAATGTTTAAGACAGCCTTGTAAAGATTGTTCATTTTACGTAGATCATGAGCGTTAAATTCATGAATTGCCTTGTGTATAGTCTGTGGTATATCAGAAGCTGATTCTATGAGTTTACTCAGTGGAATCCTAACTTGAGATTTTTCAATAAATGCATCGAAGTAATCCTTGTCTCCCATAACGAAGCTTCCTAATAATTCTGTTATAAAAAATTCCAAGGCCCCTACTACGTTGATATATAGTAATCGATTAAGGTCATTCTTTAAATGTTGAGGTATTGGGACTTGTAAGAGATCTTGAATTTTATTGATTTCTTGTTTGAATAATGAGAACACATTTGACGGTTGAGGTGTAATTTGCAAGATGTTGTCTCCTAATGTTGAGACACCTCCTGTAGCTGCATATATGCAATATGGGAGAATGTGGGAATGCTCATTAAGTGTTAAATCACCTTCAATAATACTCATTGCAGAATTTTGATAAGAATCGGGAACGAGACACACAAAATTACGTGCAACATGACACCCCGCCATGCCAATAATATTTCCTTTAACTAATATAACATTTGCCATTTCATGTATTATTTAGAATCATAGTTGTTATTCCGCAAATAAAAAGACTTTTTGGCCTTTAAATTTTTGAAACTTGCTCATTAATAAAATTATTATTATTGATTACTTCAGACAGTTTTTCTATTGGA